>PXRJ01000037.1 GCA_003021705.1 Halobacteriales archaeon QS_3_64_16 | reverse complement strand
ACCCGCACTCGCGCGAACGTCTTGTAGCCGGGTTCGCTCTCGATCTTCCTCGCCAGCCGAGCCGCTCGCGTCGAATGCTCTTCGAGCGGGAGTCCCCCGACGTGTTTCAGCAGGGGGCGGAGGAACTGGACGGCGTTGACGATACACGCCACTGGGTAGCCCGGTAACATCACCACTGGCGTCTCCTCGACGACGCCCAGGGCGACGGGGTGGCCCGGCCGGAGCGCGACGCCGTGCACCAGGACCTCGCCGAGATCGCCGACGACTTCGGGAATCAGGTCGCGCTCGCCGACCGACGAGCCGCCGGTCGTCACCACGACGTCTTTCGTGAGGTCGCGCTGGAGCGCCGCCCGCAGGGCCTCCCGGTCGTCGGTGACGACGTTTCTATACCTGGCCTGTCCGCCCCAGCGCTTGACGTAGCCCGAGACGGTGAGGCCGTTGGTCTCGATCACCTCCCCTGGCTCGGGGTCGGCTTGAACGAGTTCCTCACCGGTGGGGACCACTCCCACGGTCGGACGTTCTTTCACCTGAACGTCGCTCACGCCGGTCGACTTCAGTAAGCCGAGATCCGAGGGCCGGAGCCGGTGGCCTGCATCGAAGAGGCCCTGGCCCGCCGCAACGTCCTCTCCTACTGGCGCGACGTTCGCACCCTCCGCGAGCGCCCCGAACACCTCAAGGTCGTCGCCGACCTCCTCGACGCGCTCGATCATCACCACGCTATCCGCGCCCTCGGGCAGTTCGCTGCCGGTATGCACTCGACAAGCTTCCCCAGGGGCGACCGATCGCTCCTCGACTTCTCGACGTCGGAGGATCTCCGGGTTGCGCTCGCCCGCCCCGAAGGTGTCCTGTGCGCGAACCGCGTAGCCGTCCATCGCCGCCCGCGCGTAGTGGGGCACCGCCCGCCGGGCAGCGATCGACTCGGCGAGCACGCGCTCGTCGGCGTTCGTCAGGGAAACGCGTTCGGTCCGCTCGTGAGGCGTGGCGGCGCTCAGTAGGCGCTCGCGGGCGGGGGCGATCCGGGTGACGTCCTTGAATCCCGAGATGTGGAGATCGCTCATACTGTCGGGTGGTACCCGACGGGCAAAACGTCCCGGGGTAGCTCCCCACTCGACCCCGGTCGACCCTTCGCGGTGGCCGCGCTCCAGTCCCTACCGGTATCGAGGCGATCCAACTGACCGCTCTCCTACGCCAGAACCACCCGACGACCGGCGCGAAGCGTGGACACACAGTTCGAAGCCACGATGGTAAAATTTAGGCAGTTAGTAAACACTCTTATGCCCAGTAACTACGTATTATTCGTATGGACTGTGAGGCTTCGTTGCAGTGGAGACGGAATGGATGCCGGCGGGTGGCTGGCGAATGACCGGAGACGAAACGCCACGACCGACGCCGATGGTCGAGGAGAACGGACACGGCCACAGCCACGGGACCGGTCGTGACGATCCGACGCCGCCATACGCGCTGGTACAGAACGACGACGAGACCGAGCGGACGGTATCGATCTCGGTCGGTCATTCTGACGGGCGGGCAACGGGCGGGCAGTACCAGCTCTCCGAAGACCACGAGCGGGCTGTCGGACTCGGCGCGTCACTCGGGGGTGTCTGTCGGATCGACGTCGACGCCGAGAGCGGGGCGAGCGCACGGATCGCCCTCGATCCCGCCCGAGTAGGCCCGGCTCCGGTGCCCCGCTTCGTCGTCCGGGGCGATCGCATCGCCGTCTCGGGGCTTTCCTTTCCATCGGAAGCGAGCACGGACCCCGGTAGAAAGGGAGAGGACACCGAGCGACCGGATCCCGGGCCGCAATAAGAACGGCCGGGCATTCCGGATCGTCCGGCCACCCGATCGTCGATACCGCCGTCGGCCGGTGACTAATCCGAGAGGCAAGTACCGCTCGCGGAGCGGGATCGATCGGGGACCAATCGAGGACGATCGATCGCGGATCGGGCGGCTATCGGGGGCTTTTTCGCTCCCGAACCCCATGCTATAGGTATGTCCGCTCTGCGCGAGGCGTTGGGTGAGTTGCCCGACGCGGTGTTCGCCGACGTGCTCGAAAGCGACGGGGAGTATCTCCTCGTTCTCGATCTGCCTGGCGTGCGTGCCGACACCGTCGACGTCAGCGCGAGGCGGGGCCGGCTCCGCATCGAGGCCCGCCGCGAGAAGGAAGTTCCCCGCGAGTTCCAGTATCTCGAGGAGGATCGGGCGCTCTTTCTCGATGCCGACTTTCCCCTGTCGCCCGACGCGAGCGCCGAGGGCGCGAGCGCGAGCGTCGAAGGCGGCGTACTCGAACTCCGCATTCCCAAGCGTGAGCGCGACGGCGAGACGTCGATCCCCATCGATGGTGCCGAAGACGACGATGTCGGGGGTCCCGATCACGACGCCGATTCTACTACCACTGATACCGAACCCGACACTGACACCGAGGACGGCTCGGCCACCTCCTAAGGTGGTCGAAGAGTGAACCTCCGGTCCTACCGGCGGTTCGTGATCGTCGCCTATCAGTTCCTCCCGCTGCTGGTAGCCTACGCTCGTGACCGAAATCGATTCCTGCTCTTCGGCAGTTCCCGAGACGTGGATTCGGCCACCCGGCGCGAGCGGGCCGCCTCGCTGCTCGACTCGCTGCTGACGCTGGGACCGACGTTCATCAAACTCGGCCAACTCCTCTCGACCCGGCCGGACGTACTGCCCGCCGAGTACATCGTCGAGTTCTCGAAACTACAGGACGAGGTTCCACCCGCCCCCTGGACCGAAGCCCAGGAGGTCCTCACCGACGACCTCGGATCGATCGAGGAACGCTTCGAGACCTTCGAGCGCGAGGCGATCAGTGGGGCGAGCCTCGGGCAGGTCTACCGCGCGGAAATCGACGGCGAGGCCGTCGCGGTGAAGGTCCGCCGGCCCGAGATCGAGGCATTAGTCAACGCCGATCTGAAGGTCATCCGCTGGAGTGTCCCCCTACTCATGCGGTTCATCGGCGAGGCACGCTCCTTCTCGCTAGAGAATCTCGCCGACGAGTTCGCCAAGACCATCCGCGAGGAGATGGACTACGATCGCGAGCGCCGGATGCTCCAGGAGATTCGGGGGAATTTCGAGAACAATCGCGACGTCGTGATCCCTGCGGTGATCGAATCCCATTCGACGCCTCGAGTACTGACGATGGAGTACGTCCCGGGCACGAAGATCACCCGCATCGAGGAACTCGACGCGATGGGCATCGACCGGACACGTCTCGCCGAGACCCTCCAGCGGGTCTACCTCCAGATGATAATCGACGACGGCGTCTTTCACGCCGATCCCCACCCCGGCAATCTCGCGGTGCAATCCGACGGTACCTTGGTGTTCTATGACTTCGGGATGAGCGGCCGGGTCGACGCCTACGTCCAGGACCGGATCGTCGATTTCTACATCGGGATCGCGAATCAGGACATCGACGCGATCCTCGATTCGCTGATCGCGATGGGGACCTTGAGTCCGACCGCGGACCGGGAGGTCATGGGCAACGTCATGGAGCTGGCCATCGAGGACGTCCGCGGCGAGGAGATCGAACAATACAGAGTTCAGGAAGTCATCGATCAGATCGAGAACACCATCTACGATTTCCCGCTCCGATTGCCCTCGAATTTGGCACTCGTTCTCCGAGTCGCGACGGTCGTCGAAGGGGTCTGTGTCACGCTCGACCCGGAGTTCGACTTCATCGAGATCGCGACCGACTACCTGATCGAGGAGGGCTACCGGGAGGAGGGCATCGAACAGTTCTTCGAAGAGCGCGTCACCGAGGGACGGCAGGCCGTCGAGTCCTCGATCCGCGTGCCCCCGAAACTCGAAAGCGCCCTCGATCGGATCGAACGCGAGGACTTCCGTATCGAGGCCGAACTCGAGGACACGAACGATATCTTCGACAAACTCGCGAGGCGGCTCGTCTACGGACTGCTCATGACCGCCGGCGTGCTCTCGACGGCAGTGCTGTATGCCTTCGGCAATCTGCCCTCGGCGCTCGCCGCGCTCGTGTTCTCGGCGGTCGTCGGCGGACTCCTCTATCGGTCCTTCCGCGACCCGAGCGGCCTCGGAGCCCAACCGCAGTTCACTCGTCAGAACCTCCGCGAGCGCCAGGGAATGGGTGAGGGGGCTGCTGACGGTGAGACCGGCGAGACGGCCGGCGTCGCAAGTGCAATGGCGAACCCCGCTGCCGACGCGATGGGCGAGACTAGTGAGGACGACGCCCGACCGGAGGGGCGGTCCCCGGGCGGCGACCGCGACCGCCGCTGATCCCGGTAGCTCGCACTCTTAGTCCGGTCGGTTACTCACACTCGCCGCGCAGGAACGAGATCAGTTCCGCGGGATCGGCGTCGATCCCGCCGCCCTGGGCGACGCTCGGCGAGCCGCCACCGCCGCCGCCGAACTCGGCTGTCACGCGCTCGACGACGCCCCCTGCGTCGGCCTCTCCCTGGCTCGCGACCGCGAGATACCCGCCGTCGCTATCGATCAGCGCGACGACCGCTGGGTCCTTATCGCTCGCATCGTCGCCGCCCGCGTTGTCCCCGTTTTCGTCCCCGCCACCCTCCTCGGCCTCGGAGCCGACGACCTCGCCCGCTAGGTCGGCGAGTTCGTTGGGGTCGAGACCTTCTATCGTGCCGACCAGCCAGAACTCGCCATCGCGATCGACGATCGACTCCCGGAGGTCGGCGACCCGGCTCTCGACTAGGCGCTCGCGCAAAGCGTCGCGCTCGGCGAGTGCGTCCTCGCGCTCGTCCTGGAGGCGGGCAATCGTGTCCGGGAGGTCGGTAACTCGGGTGTTCGCCGCCGCGGCCGCCGCGAGGGTAGCGCCGTGCTCCTCGGCGCGCCGTTCGATCGCCCGCGGCCCGACCGCGAACTCGACTCTGGTTCGGCCCTCGCCGGGATTCGACCGGTTTAGTACCGTGACCGGCCCGATCTCCCGGGTGTTCCGGACGTGGGTGCCCCCACAAGCCGCGATATCCCAGCCGTCGATCTCGACTAAGCGAACTTCCTGATCGCCCAGTCCCTCTTCGGTCTTGGCGTTGAAGGCGACGTCCTCGCGTGTCAGGGCCTCCTCGCTGGGGTGCTGGCCCCACGTTACCTCACGCGAGTCCCAGACCGCCCGGTTGAGCAGTCTCTCGAGATCGACCAGTAGTTCCGAGTCGATCTCGGTGGTCGTCTCGAAGTCAACCCTGACTTTCTCTTCACCGATGTCGAACCCGCCGTAGCCCAGATCGTCCAGCAATCGCCGGCCCGCCCCGTAGAGCGCGTGGCTCGCGGTGTGGGCGCGCATACAGTAGGTACGGAAATCGGGGTCGATCTCGCCAGTGAGGGTCTCGCCCGCACTCGCCCCGATCGGGTCGGCGAGCGTGTGGCGTACCTCGCCGTCCCTTTCCTGGACGTCGAGGACGTCGATGCCCTCGATAACACCTTTATCGGCGGGCTGGCCACCGCTCTCGGCGTAGAAATAGGTGTCCTCGAGAACGACGTCTGCCCCCTCGCCATTGGCCTGTTCGGCAACCGATTCGAGGGCGCTCTCGAAGCGAAGCGTGTATGGTTCGGCCGGGGCACGGGTAGCGATCACGTCGGGTGCGAACGCGGCTGGGTCATAGTCGTATCGACGTTACCCGATCGGTAATCGAAGCCCGTCGCGGACCGGCCGCTCTGTGTTCGAGTGCTTCGGCGACGAGTAATCAACGATCGGGTCGTTCTCGGAGTTTAGTGTCAGTTGGCGATCCGGCGGGCGATCCACGCGATCGGGATGAGTGGTATCGCCAGGCCGGTGACGACGAGCACGATGAGGATTACGATCCTCATGCCCGTTCCGGACTGGTCCCACACCGATCGCCGCATGCTATCGATTCCTTCCGCGGTTCGTTGTACGATGCCCATACAGGTTCGTGAGGGGGCGCCGGATTAAGCTTTGAGGCTGCACTGTCTGTCTTCGCCCCTCCCCGCGCTATCGACCTCGCGCTCGACAGATTCACGTCACCCCCGCGTGTCCCGGAAAGACATGACAGGCAATGGTCCACTGGCCGGCCTCAACGTCGTCGAGATGACAGTGCATCGCGCTGGCCCCTTCTGTGGGGCGCTGCTCGCCGACCTCGGCGCTGAGGTAGTGAAAATCGAGCGCCCCGGAGCGGGCGATCCTGCACGCACACAGGGCCCTGGCCCCAATGGTCGCTCGGGGTATTTCATGGCAAACAACCGAAACAAGAGATCGGTGACCGTAGATCTGAAGACCGAGGCGGGCACCGAGGCCGCCCGCTCGCTGTTAGAGGAAGCGGACGTCTTCGTCGAGAATTTTGCATACGGAGTCCCCGAGAAGCTGGGTATCGGCTACGAGGCGATCCGGGAGCGAAACCCCGGCATAATCTATGGCAGCGTCAAGGGCTACGGCGAGACCGGCCCCGCCCGCGAGAAGAAAGGCCTGGATATGATCCTCCAGGCCGAGGGCGGGATCATGTCCGTCACCGGTCCCGAGGGCGGCTCCCCAGTAAAGGTCGGCCAGGCGATCGGCGACCTCACCGCGGGGATGCAAGCCGCCATCGGTGTACTCGCGAAACTGCACGAACGCGGCCGAATCGACGGTCTCGGCGACACGGCAGGCACTGCAGGGGAGACGAACGCCGAACCGGAGGAGTTCGTCGGCAAGTTCGACGTCGGCCTGTTCGACGCGATCGTCTCGCTGATGAACGAGTACCTCACCTTCTACTCGATGAACGGCGAGGTGCCCGGCCCGCAGGGGGTTACCCACCAGTCAATGGTGCCCTACCAGCTCTTCGAGACCGCCGATGGCCACGTCGTTACGGGCGTCCCGAGCGACGACCGCTGGGAGACCTTCTGTGATCTCCTCGATCGCGAGGACCTCCGGGAGTACGACACGAACGAGATTCGAATGACGAACTTCGAGGACGTGACGGGCGCCATCCAAGAGGAGTTCGCCGAGGAGTCGACCGACTACTGGCTTTCCCGCCTCACCGAGTATGGCTTCCCGAACGGTCCGCTGAACGACGTCGCGGATGTCGTTTCCCACGAGCAGACCGCCGCGCGCGATCTGACCTGGAGCGTCGATTCCGACCCCGACGCCAGCGGCGGGAACCGGGGCGGGACCGACGAGGAGGACGGCGACGGTCTGCTCCTGCCTGGCCACCCGCTTCACTTCCCGGACTATGACCCTGAGTTGCGCCGGCTGGCTCCCCGTCTCGGTGAACATACCGACGACGTGTTCGAAGGGGTCGCCGAGCAGACGACCCTCGACGAGTGGCGCGGCGAGGGAGCCTTCGGCGACGAGTAGAGAGGGGTAGACGAGAGTATTAGTGGCCCGGCGACCGACCTGCGACCATGAGCCAGCGTCTCAGGGCCGAGGCGACCCTCACCGAGAGCCAGCGCCTCGTCCAGCGCTCGATCCGGGCGATCTGTGAAGAATACGACCACGACTACTGGCGCGAGAAGAGCCGCGAGGAAGAATACCCCCACGAGTTCGTCGACACCCTGGCGGCGGAGGGCTGGATGGGGGCCCTGCTACCCGACGAGTACGGCGGGGCTGCTCTCACCACTGAGGAGGTCGTCGTGATGATGGAAGAGATCGCCGCGGAGGGCGGCGGGTTCGCCGCTGCGCAAGCGATCCACGGTGGGATCTACAACTCAGTGCCGATCGTCGAGTACGGCTCCGAGGACCTGAAGTCCGATCTCCTGCCGGCGATCGCCCGAGGCGAAACCCAGATTCAGGCCTTCGGACTCACCGAACCGAACGCCGGCTCCGAATCGACGGCAATCGAGACGTTCGCCGAGCACGTGAGCAGTTCCGATATCTCGGCCGACGATGCCGGCGGTGGTAGCGAGAATGCTGACGCCGAGCGATCGATCCCCGCTTCGGCGCCCGACGCTGCCCAGGAGGAAGGGGGGTATCTCATCAACGGCTCGAAGATCTGGACCTCTCGGGTCGACGTGAGCGATTACCTCTTGCTGATCGCTCGCACGACGCCGATCGAGGCAGTCGAGAAGAAAACGCGGGGCATCTCGATGTTCCTCGTCGATTTGGAGGATGCGCGCGAGCAGGGCGCGCTCGATAGCTCGAAGATCCCCAAATCCGCCAGCGAGTTCGTCCACTCCTACCAGCTCTTCTTCGAGGATCTCTGGGTCCCCGAGAGCGCACTCGTCGGTGAGGAAGGCGAAGGGTTCTACCAGGTGTTAGATGGACTCAACGAGGAGCGACTGGTGATCGCCGCCGAGTGCGTGGGACTGGGGGAACTCGCCCTGGAACGGGCGATTTCCTATGCGAACGAGCGGGAGGTCTTCGGCCGGCCGATCGGGAAGAACCAGGCGATCCAACATCCCCTGGCGGAGGCCTACGCGAAAGTGCAGGGTGCGAAAGCCGTCACCTACGAAGCCGCCCGCGCGGACGCTACGGGCCGGGAGGCCGGCGCGCGGGCGAACACCGCGAAGTATCTCGCGAGCGAAGCCGCCTTCGACGCCGCCGACGCCGCGGTCCAGGCGCATGGCGGGTTCGGCGTCGCGACCGAGTACGACGTCGAGCGCTATTTCAGAGAAGCGCGGCTCAGCAGATTGGTGCCGATCACCCAAGAACTCGCGCTGAACTATCTCGGGGAAAACGTCCTGGGACTGCCTCGCTCGTACTGATCGCCGGGCTCCGAAAGGAACCAGCGATCGACGCGGAGGTGTTCCGTTCGCTCCGGCCACCGTGGAGCTCGGGCGACCGGAACGAGAACTTATCAGTATCACAGGAGCCATGCCCGCGGCCCGTCGAGACGCCCTCGTGACAGTACGTGATCGATCGTAACGCGGTGCTCGTCGGAGCAGTCATAGAGATCGCGTTACTCGTAACGCTCGGCGGGACCGGTACCGCCTTTTTCCGAGCCGTCCCCTGGTTCGGCGCACTCCTGCTCGCCAGCCTCGGCTTCCTCGGCGGTAGCGTAGCGGGCAGTCTCGCTGGCGGGTCGAGACGTCGACGGGCGATCCACGGCGGGTTGGCTGCCAGTTTCGGTGGATTCGTCTTCGCTCTCTGGCTCGCTTATACGCTTCTCGCCGATGTCTACGTTGGGGCCTTCTACGGACTGGCCTACACGATCGCGACCATCGGCATCCCGCCTGCCTTTGCCGCGCAGTACAACGCCGTCCTTCCGGTCGCCTTCGGCGTCGGGAGCGTCGCGCTCTATACTGCAGAAGGGCTCCTCGCCGGCGCGCTCGTCCCGCCCGACTGGATCGAGCCCCCGCCTTTCTATCCCTCCTGAGTGAGATCACACGCGTTTAATCGGTCGCAGCAGAGCGGACTCTAGTACTCTATCACCCATTTCGAGCTATCTGCGAGTCAGGTGTTGCTAAATCTGAAACCAAATGTTAGTGCTCTTTGTATTACGTCTTCATCAGTTGGGAGATTATAAAGTTCTTCAGCGACACCAATAGTCAGTTGCTCACCATGTATCGCAGCGTGACGTTCTGCAAGTTGACGCAAGGCAGGGTACTGCCAGTAGTGTCCGCTATCGTGTGCCTGCTGTCGAGCTGCTTCATTCTGATGGATATGCCTGAAATGACAGGCATTACAAAGTTCGATGTCAGCCGGACGCTCTCTATCGCCTTTAGCATAGACCCAATGGCGTTTGTAGAGACCGTGGGGTGGGACTGAGTTTTCCAGGCATAGTGGGCAGGTGCCTGGGTTTTCAAGCTCTTCTCGTCGGTACTCTACCTCCTCAACCATGTCATCGAGTAGGCTTGTAGTGTTTTTGGAGGGACTGTCTTTTGATTTTAATTGCAAATTCATCTACGGAATACACATGTTCAACACTTATTTATGACTAACAAACCCACCATCCGCAAGTAAAAGTAAACGACATCGAACACCTTTCGCTCTCCTGGCGATTGCCGATAGGAAATTAAACCCCCCCGACTCGTGACTACCTGCCAGGACACGCCGATCCAACGCCTTTCGTGCTGGGGGGCCGATCTCCGGATATGGTACTCCAGGAATCCGAACGCGAACTCGAACGCGGCGATAGGGCTCCGGACTTCTCGCTTCCGGGCGCGGACGGAGAGACATACTCCCGTGCCGACTTCGCCGACCGCGACGCGCTGTTGATCACCTTTACCTGCAACCATTGTCCCTACGCCAAGGCGAAGATAGACGCACTCAACGGACTCGCCGCCGACTACGAGGACGTCGCGGTAATCGGGATCAACCCGAACGACGCCGACGCCTACCCTGAGGACTCTTTCGAGCGCATGGAAGCGGTCGTCGAAGAGGGTATCGTCGAGTACGATGCCTACCTGCGCGACGAGGCCCAGGACATAGCCCGGGCCTACGGCGCGACCTGTACGCCCGACCCGTTCCTGTTCGCGAACGACGATGCGGCCGGAGACACGGGCTTCCAGTTGGCTTACCACGGCCGCCTGGACGACGCGACCGGGCCCGAGGAGAGGGCCTCGGGCGAACCCGGCTTCGAGATGCGCGCGGCCATCGACCGCGTGCTGGCGGGCGAGGAAGTAGCGGAGACGTTCCGGCCGTCGCGTGGCTGTTCAATCAAGTGGAACTAAAAGGTTCCTCCGTGGTGCGCTCGTCCCGCCGGACTGGATCGATCCCTCTCCATTCTATCCCCCTCCGTTCCATTCCCCCTAGTGCCGGCTATCGGGGCGTCCGCTGGTTGCTGGCCAGTAGCCGGTGTGCGGGTCATCGATTCCCGACTCGAGCGACCCACTACCTTTCATGCTGGTGGGGTCTTCGTAAATAGTACTCGATGATCCGAACGCGGACTCGAACGCGGCGTTAGGGTTTCGGACTAGTCGTCGGCCACGCTCGGTGCGACCGGCCGTTCTCCGCTCTTTGAGTCCTCGGCGTCGTCCTCGTTGGGTTCGTTCGCCCAGTCGGGGAGTTCGCCGCGCGCCTCGGCGTCCTCGTAGAGCCGTTCGTATTCGAGTTCGCGATGGTGACACATGGTCTTTCGCTCCGTGCTACCAAATGGGTCGGATGCACTTAGTGGTGTTCCTGCACTCGATTCCGACTCGATGGCTCCCTCCTCCACGTTCTCCGGTCTCAGTCGAGGAAGAACTCGCTTCGCTCGAAGGGTTCGTCCTCGCCTTCGACCGCGAGCACGTCGAGCGCCTCGATTTCGATATCGACGCTCAACAGCCCCGCGAGGCTCGGCTCCGTGCGGCCCTCGTCGCCGTGGGCGAGTTCCTTGACGTAGAGCCCGCCGGCACCGTGGACCTCGATCGTCGCTCGCCGGCCCTCTCTCAGGCTTCCGGTGGTCCCTTCGCTAGCGTTGCTTTCGGCGTCCGCTGCCGGGTCGGCTTCGAGCGTCCCTTCGATTGCGTACACTTCCCGGGTCCGGACGATGTCGGCGCGCCGGTGATCGACCCGGTTGGGAGTGCGCTGGGAAATCGTCTCGCCGAGGAGGGCCTCGCAGACTTCTTCCAGATTCGATTGGCTCACCGGTTCGGCGAAGCGCACAGTCAGTACGTAGGTCTTCGAGGCCTCGAGTTCCTTCACCCGCTCGACCATCGTATGGGTCGCCCGGCGCAGCCCCTCGACTTCGATCAGGTCGGTCGACTCCTCGATCGCACTCTCGATCGCTTCGGGATCGATGTCCCTCACTCGAGGATGTTTGACCTCGAGGACGAAGGGCCGGCCCGTTCCCAGCATCTTCGCGTCGACGTCCTCGCGGCCGGCACCATGAAAGACTCCTTCGCTGCCGTCCATCGCCTCCCGGACGATGGGTGCGGTCAACCCCTCGACGCTGTCGTCGTAGCGATAGCCACTGCCTCCACACCCCCGACAGTTCCGCTCGCCGCCGTCGGGCGCGAGTTCCTTTCCGGTACTTCCACAGGCCGAACAGGGCCACTCGGTCTGGGGAATGTCGCGCTCGAGTTTTCGATAGCGCCCGTAGAGAAAGGCCGGGTTGACCTGCACCTCGACGGTCTCGCGCTGGATGTCGAGCATACAGAGCACGTCCGGGCGCTCGAAGTCGACCTCGGTGCCCGTTCGCGCGCCGAGGCGCTTGCCGACTTCTCTGTTGCACTCGGATTTGAACAGTTCGCCCGCGTCCTCGGGTAGGCCCGCTTCCGCGCGGAGAAGGGCGTCGTTCTCCTCGATCAGCGGCGGGGCCCGGGTGCCTACCTGATAGGTCGAAAAGTCGACCTCGGCGAGCGCTTCTGCCGCCCGCTCGGCCCAGAGGTCGTACCGGCTGCACTGTCCCTCACAGACCCAGCAGTCGCTCTCCTCGCCCGGCTCGAAGGGCTCGTCCTCGGCGAGGGTAACAGTGGTTCGAAGCGCCCGGCCCCGCTGGTCGTTCGTGAGCCCGAAGCTCCGGTCGGCGAAGGGACGACCCAAACAGGGATCACAGAGCGGGCCCGTCGCCAGAGCCTTGCGGGCGGCGTCGAGGATCATAGTAGGGAAAACGACCCTCAGGACGTAACACGCTTACCGTTCGTCGATCCTCGGTCGAAGCGGTGTCGGTCAGTTCCACCCTTCCGTCCTCCCGGCCTTCGTGCTTTCGCGGCGCGTGCCGGCGAGCGAACTAAGACGCTGGGCCCGGAGGAGGGGACATGCCATTCCGCATTCAGAACGGTCGCCCGACGATCGTCGTCCGGGATTCCTACGACGAGACCGCCGATCTGAAACGCGCAGTGCTCGGCGGCTCGGTGCTCGCTGTGCTTGGCAGCATCCTCATTGGCCCGCTCCCGAAGACGACGATCGTCGGGGCACTCCTCGCGGCGCTTTCCTTTCTCACCCAGGTCGAAGAGGACGTCTCGGTCGTCGAGGCGACCGAGACCGGCGAGCGCCTGCCGACCGAGGGGATCGCGGACTCGGAGTAGGGAAGCTGGCACCCGGCCGACCGGTAGCATCGGTCTTCTTCCCTTCCTACTGCTAGAGACGAACCACTCGTCTCCCGGCAGGGCTACGCGCTGCCTCCAGTTGTTCCCTGGGAGCGAGGAGAGGGTAGCACCCGATCTCGAAACAAACTCACTACCCGATCACGGTTGGGCTCGCTTCACAGCGATCGCTCTACGTCACTTCCGGCCGGCGTCCGCTTCGTGGCCTCACCATCGTGCTCCGGATGAGCTTCCTGTGTGCTCGTCGGAGCCGCTCGGAGACCGCCTGTCGCGAGATCCCGATCTCTGCGGCGAGGTCGTCCACGTCCGCACCGCGCGGAACGTCGAAGTAGCCGTGATCGAGCGCCGTGACGAGGACCTCGTTCTGTGCGGCCGTGAGGCCGAATCGGCTGTGTCGGTCCTGGGTCATCTCCCGGACGCTACCCAGCGTGACGCCCAGATCCCACTGCTCGCAGAAATCATAGGTACTCGAGACGGCCCCCCGATCGGGAAACAGCGCGCGAAAGGACCAGCGGCCGTCCGTGCCGGACATGCTGAGGATCGCGGCGTCTTCCTTGACGAGCATGTGGATAACGAAGCGAACGTCTTTGACCCACTCAATCCGGAGCAGTCGCTCGTCGTCGAGTTCGGTGAGGACTGCGACGCTCTCGACGCTCGGATCCTTCCGGAGGGTCGCTTCCAGTTCGTCGAGAACGGCCCGCTCGCCCGCGGCCCATAGGAGTGGAATCACCCAGTCGATGTCGTGTGCGGTGACGCGTTCGGCGTCGAAGCTGACGTTTAGCGCTTCCAGGGTCCGGGCGAGCGCGAACTTCTCCGCAGGGACGTCGAACTCGGCGATCGTATCTATCGCCACGGTGAGGGCGGTGGAGCGATTGATACTACTGGTTGCTATAGCACCCCCGAGTTCGCCGCGTAAGACGGGTTTCTCGGTGGTTTGTCTCGATAGGATCCTGACTCACGTCGGGAAGATGCTCTCGGGCAGGTAAGCCGAAACCGTCCAGTTCGGCGCGTCGACCACTTGGTTGATCTTCAGATCGACGATCGCCGAACAGAGGATATAGGCCTCCGCGCGGGTGAGTCCTCGTTCCTCGTGGAGATGGGTAATCATGTGTCGAATCGCCTTCTTCGTCGCTTCTATCAGGTCCTCGTCGATCCCCGTCGTGCCGTACATCAGCTCGTCGACACCGGTCGGGGTGAAGGGCCCGTCCGTCCGGAACTGTGGCTGTTCGATATCCATGTCCTCCCGGACATCGAAGCGGGCGGTGAGGAACATCGGGGCCTCGACGCCGGTGACACAGACCTCGCCGTCACCCTGAGCGACGTGGCAGTCGCCGGTCGAGAACAGGGCCCCTTCCTCCTCGACGGGCAGGAAAAGCGTCGACCCAGCGGTGAGATGCTTGACGTCCATGTTCCCGCCGACCGAGCGGGGTGGAAGGGTATCGAGCCC
>PXRJ01000036.1 GCA_003021705.1 Halobacteriales archaeon QS_3_64_16 | reverse complement strand
CCGGCCGCCTCGCCGACCAGCTCGCGGAGGGGCTGGTCGAACAATTCGAACTCCTCGATAGCGCCACCACCGACGTCGACCCTGCCGGTGGACGCGTCTCGATCGCGGTCGCCGAGAGCGCCTACGGCCCCCTCGAACGGTTCGATCACCCGGTCGCGTCCTTTCTCGGGGTGGGGCTCGCCCACGGACTGGACGTCCCCGTGACCGTCGAGACGACGCCGGCCGACGACCGAGCGGACAGCCTCGTGACCTGCCGCTGGTCGGAGTGATTGTTCGATAGACCACCGTACGACCCACCGACGCCACGTCCACCACCGTCCCCCCGTTCGCTCTTCGGTTCGGGAGCGAGGAACCTGAGAGGAGTGCCCGGAGGAGCGAAAGCGATCCCCGGTGATCGTGAACTAGTGGGAACGAAAGCGAGCGTGCAAGCGGTGTGGCCCTACCGGCGACCGTCGTCGGTCGGATGCCCGCCGTCGCCGACCGCAGTGGCTTCACCCTCGGTGCTGCCCTCGGCCGTGCTTGGGACCTCTACACGGTCGAGGATCTCCTCGACGACCTCCGCTGCGGTGACGTCAGACAGCGTCGCGTCGGTGCTCAGGACTAAGCGATGGATCAACACCGGCTTCGCGAGTGCTTTCACGTCGTCGGGGATGACGTACTCGCGGTTCTCGATCGCGGCGCGTGCTTTCGCCGCGTCGAGAAACGCCAGTGTGGCACGCGGGGAGCCCCCGTGTTCGAGGTCCGGGCTCTCTCGGGTCTCGCCCACGAGATCGAGGACGTACTCTTTGATCTCGTCGCTGACGTAGACCTCCAGGACGGCCTCGCGGGCTTCGAGGACGTCTTCGGGGGTTAGGACCTGCGAAACCGTCTCGGGGCCGAGTTGGGGGCTGTCGTCGAAACGATCGACGAGGCGACGCTCGACCGCGCGATCGGGCAGCGAGACGGTGAGTTTCTGCTGGAAGCGATCGCGCTGGGCCTCGGGGAGCTGGAAGGTTCCCTCCATCTCCAGGGGGTTCTGTGTGGCGATCACCATGAAGGGCTCGGGTAGCTCGAGGGTCTCGCCCTCGATCGTGACCCGTTGTTCCTGCATCGCTTCGAGCAGCGCCGATTGGGTCTTGGGGGTCGCGCGGTTGATCTCGTCGGCCACGACGAGATTCGCGAAGATCGGCCCCCGCTGGAGGTCGAACTCGCCGCGGTGCTCGCGGTAGACGTGCGTCCCGGTAATGTCGGCCGGAAGCACGTCGGGGGTCATCTGCACGCGCGTGTACTCCAGTCCCGAAGCCCGTGCGAAGAGGTTCGCCGCGGTCGTCTTCGCGACACCGGGCACCCCCTCCAGGAGGACGTGGCCTCGCGTCAGTAGCGAGATCGTCAGCCCTTCGACGAGACCTTCGTTGCCGATCAGGACGGCTTCGACCTCCTCGCGGATGACCTCGTGGAGTGTCGCGGGATCAGCCATTATTTCCGTCGTCGTGTCGATGCATCATAATCCCCCGGGTTACGCGTCGGACGCGATCGTCCTCCCAGTCGGGGTGGCGATCGGCGAGGAGCGCGGCGATCTCGTTCCCGTCGATCCCCGTCTCGGGGGCGGAACTCTTGCCGTTTCGATCGAACAGGTCCCGAAGGCCCACGATCGGTTGCCGAAGCCACACCGGACGATAGCCCCATAGCCCGACGATCCCGAGCGCGCCAGCGCCGAAGAGCAATTGGAGCGCCGAGGACTCCCGCATCGCGAGAATCGCGAGTACCAGTGGCGGTAGCCGAGCGGTGTGGGAGTAGTCGATCAGTAGCCGATCGTGTGCGCCCACCACCGTTCGGAGGAACGCCCGGTTGTCCGGCCGGTCGAGCATCGCGTTGATGAAGATGCTGGGGTCGCTGACTACCACGACCCGTCCTTCGCCGACCGGTTCGGTCGTCGCGACCGGGTACTGTCCGAGGCGCTCGCTATCGTCGATCTCGCCGTTCGAGTCGGTGTCGAGGTACGCGAACGACGAGGTGTTCACGAGGATCGTGGGTCGAGTCGAATCGGCTCCCCCGGAGCGCTCTATGTCGATCGCCGTCCCGTAGTTGAGCGTCAGCTGCTCGACGTCCCGCGTGAGAGGGTGATTCGTTACATTGCGCGCGGTCACCAACGCGGGCGAGCGGTAGTTGTGGCGCTCGTCGCGGAGCGAGCGGCCGTCCAGGCGAGCGCTGACGCCGAGGCCGGACAGCAGTCCGTTCACGCCGGCACCACGTTCGTCGGCGACGAGCAGCGTCCCACCGTTCTCGACGAATCGCCTGAGATCCGCCGTGCTCCCGGGGCCGTACAACTGGTCGGGCGAGAGCACGACCGCGATCGTCCCGTTCGCCGGGACCGTCTTGTAGCGGGTGGTGTTCCGAACGATCTCGCTATCGGTGCCGACCGCGCTGGCTTCCTCGCGGAGCTGGGAGGCACCGTCCCAGCCCGCGTTGTAGACGCCGAAAGAGGCACTCGACGTCCCGACCGCGACGACGAGCGCGCCGGCGACACACAGCGCGAACCCGACCAGGAGCAACTGGGGATACTCCAGGCCGAAGATTCGACGGCCCACTCAGAGCACCCCCGCCGGCACGATCGCGAGGAGCCGTCGGACGACGACGGCCGCGAAACCGATCAGCCCCGCGAGGATCACCCACCGGAGACGAGCACGCCAGCGTGGCGTGACGGCAAAAGGGGCGGTGAGTTCGATCACGATCAACAGCCCGATCAGCGAGAGCACGAAGAAGATCTCCAGGGAGAGCGCGCCGAGTACCGCCAGCAGGAGGATCGTCGCGAGCATCCAAGCGGCCTGTCCGTGGACGAAGCGCTGGCGGCGTCCGGTGACCATCGATACGTTCGTTCCCATTCGAGCGACTATAATATATCGAAAGTAGGTACTATCAACTACGGCCCCTCGGACGTAGCCGCCCTCGCGCCGATCGTCTGCTCGCGGGCCGGTTCCGAAGTAACTAACCGTTAGGGACGAGTTCGTCGGGCCGTGTGGCCTTGGGGACATCTCGCCGTCGGCTACGTCCTGTACTCGCTGTTCGTACGGGCCTACCGGGGCCGACCGCCCGCTGGTCTGCCGGCACTCCTCGTCGCGTTCGGGACGCAGTTTCCCGATCTCGTCGACAAGCCACTGGCCTGGACGGTCGGGCTGCTCGCGAGCGGCCGGTCGCTCACTCACTCGCTGCTCACGGCCACGATCGTGATCGGCCTGCTGGGCTGGTACGCCGGCCGTCGGGAGCGCTCGGATCTCGCGTTCGCGTTCGCGGTCGGCTACCTCTCGCATCTCCTCGGCGACGCGATCGGACCCTTCATCGACGGCGAGTACGTCTATCTTACCTTCCTCGGCTGGCCACTGCTCCCGCCGCCGCCCTACGGGACCGAAGAGGGATTTCTCGCTCACTTCGGGAACTTCGCGCTCACCCCTGCTTCGACCGTCGGACTCGCGCTGGCAGTGACCCTCCTCGCGCTCTGGTACCGGGACGGGACGCCGGGTCTCGACCTGGTTCGCTCGTGGCTCGCCCGTCGCTCGGGCCGAAGCGACCGGGAACACTGACCGATCGCCGCCGACCGCCCGACCGGGTCGTCGAAGCGATCCGTCTCCAGGTCGCTCCAAGACGAGTGCACCTAATGCCCTAGTATTTATGATCTTGCACTCGACTGATACGGAGAACGGCGAGAGAAATTCAAGAGAATTCTATGGGATACAAACGAGCCTTGTTGCTGCGATGGTCGCGTCGCGATCGCCTCACCGTGTTGGTCGTCGCAGTCACCGTTGCTTTTCTCGTCGGCTCGGGACTGCTGTTGATCGCGGTCGGTGCCCAGACGTCGACGATCGCCAGCGAGTTCACCACCTCGACGACGGCGACGTACTACGATTCCTACGGTAGCGCCCGCGCCCAGTCCCCGCCCGACGCGCTCGTCTTCCCGACTGCGAACGTCACTGTCACCGACCCCGACGGTGAGACACACACCGAGCGCCTGCTCGGCGTGCCACCCGATATCCCACCGTCGATCGAGGACGTCTCGGTCCCCTGGCAGCGAGCACAGCTCCCGCCGACGTCCGACTCGGGCATTCGGGGTCCGGTCGATCGAACCACGCGAGCGACGATCGACGGCCGGGCGGGAACAGTCGAGACTGCGCTCTCGCCCCACCCGACGAATGGATCGGTCTTCCCCAAGCGGTGGTACGTCACGAATGTCTCGACCGTCGAGCAGGTCGGCTCAACCGGCGCGCTGACTCTCGATACCGAGTCGAACGCCGGCGGCGACACCGTCGTTCCGCGGCGAGGGACTGCGATCCTCGCGGCGCTGGTTTTCTTCCTCGCCGGCATGAACCAGCTACTCGGCGTCCTGGCGCTCGCGACCGTCGGCGGCGCCGTCTTAGTGTTGATCGTCGTCTACAACGTCGTTCGGATGACCGTCCGCGATCGGATAGACCTGATCAAGATCATCCGGGCGACCGGCGGGACGCCTCGTGGCGTCCTCGGTGTCTTCGGGCTCAGGGCGGGCCTGCTCGTCACGGCCGGAACCGCACTCGGCTACGCGATCGGGGTGATCGTCACGAACGCGATCGTCAACGTCGCGATCTACGTGGGGCTCCCGATCTCGATCACACCGACCGTGACGCGCTCGTTCGTTCGTTTGTTCGGCCCCGCGCTCCTCGGGTTCGTGGCCGTGGGCGTCCTCGCCGGAACGCTCGCGGCCCGCCCCGCGACGACCAATTCGCCGGTTCGCCTCTCGATGACGCCCGGGGGCCGTCGGTCGAGTACGGATAGTAGCTCACTCGGCCGGTTCCGTGCGGCACTGGAACCACGACTGCTCGACACGCGAGCGCTGGTGCCGACGGCGATGACGCTCGCGGTCTTCGCGCTCGTGGTGATCCTCGCTACCTCGCTGGTCGGCGCGCTCGCCCCGCTCGCGGGCGCGTCCGGCGGCACCGTTACCCAGGCCGACGCGCCCCACATCGTCGCCAGCGAGGTCGACGCGGGTTACGCGTCGGTGCTTCGATCGCGGGGCATCGACGCGAGCCCCGAGATTCTGCTGATGCAGGCCGCCGACGGCGAACCCTTCCTGGTACGGGGGGCGAACTACTCCGCCTTCGCCGGCCTCTCGGAGATGACTCTCCGGCGCGGCCACCGACCGCGGGCCCCCGACCAGGCGGTCATCGGGCGCGATTTGGCGCAAACCCTCGACATCGGCGTCGGCGACCAGCTCACGCTCGGCGGGAGTACTTCTCCGTCCGTCTCGCGCGTGCGGGTCGTCGGTGTGTTCGATGCACCAGGGATCTACGACGACGAGCTGCTCGTTCCCCTGGACACGGCGTACGACCTCTCGAACAAACCCGGCGTCGTCCAGTTCATCCGCACCTCGCGGGCGACCGACTCGCTCGGGAGAGAGAGTGCGAACGACTCGACGACGGTCACGAGCGTCGCCGTCGATCCCCCGGTCGTCACCGGCAAGGCAGTGCCGGTGCGCATCCAGCTACAGAACCTCGGCGAGGAGCGCCGGACCCATCGCCTCGAAGCCAGTCTGGGTACCGAAACCCGCGTGCGCAACGTTTCCCTTCCTTCCGGCAAAACACGAACCGTTACAGTACGATTCCGTCCGACCGAACCCAGTAATCGTACCCTTCGTGTCGGCTCCTTCGAGCGTTCGATCAGTGTCGTCCCCCGAAACGCGCTCTCCTTGCCGGCCGTTCCGGACGCCGGCCCGCCCGGCGAGACGATACTCGTAGCGGTGCGAACCGTCGACAACCGGTCGGTCCCCGGCGCGACGGTTCGGCTCGGAAACCGGACCGTCCGCACCGGTCCACAGGGCGTCGCGTGGGTAGCGCTCCCGAGCGAAGCGGGGACCTACACCGTCAGCGCGAGCAAAGGCGACCGACCGGTCGTCGAAGAGCGAATCGAGGTCGCCCCTGGCGTGCGCAGACAGTTCGTCGCCGATCTGCGCGTGACTCCCGAGACCGCGAGCGTCCTCGCCCGGCCGACGGCGAACGTGACGCTCGCGAACCCCTGGAGCGAATCGCTTACCCGGGAGGTGACGGTCACCTCGCCGACCCGGACGGTGGTCCGCAACGTCACGCTCGGGCCGGGCGAACTCACGACCGCCGAGGAGGAGGTCGTCGGGGACGCCTCCTCCGATCAACGCGCCTCGCCCGGCACGTATACCGTACGCGTCCTCACGAACGGCGAGCCGCTCGCGAGCACCGAGTACACCATCCAGGGCGACGATCGCCTCTTCGCCGCGCTCGCCTCGAGCGGCAGCTATTCCGGAGGGACGGGCATCGGCCGCGCCGTCGAGAGTCTCTTCGGGAACCTCCAGTTGTTACTCGTCGCGATGGTCGTACTGGCCGCGCTCACGACAATCGGGAGTACGACCGCGACGTTCGCCCAGGCCGTCCACGCCCGCAGGCAGGCCATCGGCGTCCACCGGGCGACCGGCGCGACCTACGGACAGCTCCTCCGAAGGGTCCTTCTCGACGCGCTCCGCCTGTCGATCCCGGCCACGACGATCGCGCTCGGCGTCGCCCTCGGTGTCGGCTTCGCGCTCGAAGCGACCGGCGCGCTGGTGTTGTTCGGGATCCGACTGTCGGCGAGTCCCTCGCCCACGGTGTTGCTCGCGACCGTCGGCGGCGCACTACTCCTGTCGTCGCTGAGTGCCGTGCTCGCGACGATCCCCTTCCTGCTCGCCCCGCCGACGACGCTGCTCGCCGACAGTGACGCCAGGCCGACCCAGGCCCCTGGTGAGGAGCGCCCGCCGGAAGAGAACTCGCGAGGCTTCGGTGCGGACGACTGAGCCCCTCGCCTGGGACGTCCCGGTTCAGCCACCGCCTACTCTCCCCTCTCTCACTCTATTCTGCGAAGAAACGACTGAATTTATATCCTCGAAACTGGAACCTGCGCTATGGCCGATCCAGTACTGGAAGCACAGGACGTGAGCGTCGTCCGCGACGGCCGGCATATTCTCCGAGAGGTGTCGCTGTCGATCGCGCCGGATGCCCGGACGCTGATTCAGGGACCGAGCGGCGCGGGGAAGACGACCCTGTTCAACGTGCTCGGACTGCTCGATACGCCCTCGGAGGGCGTGCTCCGAATAGCGGGCACCGACGCCGGCTCCCTTGCCGAGCGCGAACGCGCGCGCCTGCGCCGGGAGACGATCGGCTTCATCTTTCAGGAGTTCCATCTGATCGGCGACCTCACTGCCTGGGAGAACGCCGCGCTCCCACAGGAACACGCCGGGGACCGGAACGAAGAGTGGCTCTCCGAGTTGTTCGCGGAACTCGATATTTCGGACTTACGCGATCAGTACCCCGCGACGCTCTCCGGCGGGGAAAAACAGCGTGTCGCGATCGCGCGCGCGCTCGCGAACGATCCTGCAGTGGTTCTCGCCGACGAGCCGACGGGCCAGCTCGACCCCGATACCGCCGACGGCGTGCTCGACTTCCTGCTCTCGCTCCAGCGGACGGCCGGCACTGCGCTCGTAACGATCAGTCACGACCAGCGACTTGCGCCTCGTTTCGAGGTGATCTTCGAACTCGGCGTCGACGGCCGACTCGGAGACGCCGAGCGCGCGAAGGAACTCGCCTGAGGCTTCTTCGGAAGTGGGGAAATGCCCTTTCGGCCCCGCGCTCGACTCCTACCGAAAGGGGCCGACGCCCTGGGAGCGCTACGCGGGGTCAAACGCGTCAACGGGACACGGTGAAACACGAGGAGGGAAAGACGAGAGAGGAGTGAACTGTCTCGAACCTACTACAGCTCGACACCGCTCGGGATGAGGCTGTGACGGCGGACGAGATCGCCCTCGTCATTGTAGAGGAGGAAGGTCGATTCGTCGTGGTGCACGATCTCGCTGTTCTCTCCGGTGATACACATTCGATACCGTTCGGAGCTCTCGGTTTCCGTGCCGTACTCGCGGGCCGCACGGACGAACTCGAGGACCTCCTCGGCATCGACGTTCGCTTCGAGCAGGAAGTCGCCGGTATGGCGGTCGGTGAGGCCGATCACGCCGTCCGCATCGGGCTCTTCCGCGCTATCGAGCAGCCGACAAGTGACGTCGATCGTCGAGGACGGACGATCCTCCTCTTCGCTCGTGAGCCGGTCGTCGAGCGCCGTTTGCGGTCCGTCGAACGTGATATCGAGCGTCGGGCACCGTGGCTCACCGTCCGCCCCGGCCCCGTTTCGGCCGATATTGTGGATCTCCACGCTGAAGTAGTCGCGCCTCATTCCGTACGCCCCAGTACGATTTCGGGGGGTATGAACGTGACGCCGCGCGCGAGGCCCTCACGAACCAACCGATCGCGATCGTTCCTCGGTTTTCGATGGGACTTCGATCACCGCGCCCGCTTTCCCGCTACCGGACCCGAATTTCGACTGCTAGTGCGGCGAATATATTTAACCGACGAGGGGACAACCGACCGCTATCAGCCCGCCCCGCGTCGCCGACCACCGATGACCGCCGACGGCAGGCCCGCGCGGCCCGTGGCGGACACATACCACCGAATGAACAGTAGTGATGCGGACGGGCAAGTCGAAAGCTCCGAGAATCAGTCCGGGGCCCGCGAGCGCCCGGCCTCCGGCAGCGCCCAGCGGGCGGGCAAGGACGACGCTTCCGATACCGAAAACGGCGTTGCTTCCCTCGGGGAAGCCTGGGTCGATCGATCGGCCGAGGCCGCCGAACCAATAGAGAAGGACTCGTCGGCCGACCCTTCCGCCGACCGACCCGATATGAAAGGCCCGACCGAGAGCGAGGCCGTGTTCGATAGCAGTGCCGCGATGGGGCCGAAAGAGGCGAACGGAAACGGCTCGGAATCGAGCTTGCTCGACCGTCTCGCACGCGCACTGCGCGGCGATCGTTCCACGCTCGGTCCCCGGCCGTACGATCCCGAGGAACACGGCCCGCTCGCGACCTTCGAGACCAACCCCGCTTTCGAGGAACGTGATCGCTACTGGGTGAACTTCCCCTACGCGCTCGTCGTTATCACTGCCGATCCGGCTACGAACGCACTCACCTACCAGGTCGTCGAACCCGCTCTCGATCCGGTCGAGCGAGAGCTGCTTGCAGTACTCGAAGACGATGTCCGTGACCCGTTGTTGTATCGCTCCGCGGACGCTACCGATAACGCCGAGCCCGAGACGCTGCTCCGACGGGAACTCGATCGCCGCCTCGCCGAGTACGACGTCGCGGTCTCTCCCCGACGGTTCGAGAGCCTCTTTTATTATCTATATCGCTCCTTCCAGGGCTATGGCCGGATCGACCCGTTCATGCACGATCCCCATATCGAGGACATCTCCTGTGATGGGTACGATCTCCCGATCTTCGTCTATCACGACACCCACGGGAACGTCGAGACGACCGTCGCCTTCGGGAAGAGCGAACTCGACGACGCCGTTATCCGACTCGCCCAGCGCTCGGGCCAGCACGTGAGCCTCGGCCGGCCGGTCGTCGAAGCCACATTGCCCGATGGCTCCCGAGCGGAGCTGGCTTTAGGCACGGAAGTCACCCCGCGCGGGTCGGCCTTTACCATCCGGCGGTACGCCGAGGACCCCTTCACGCCGATCGATCTCCTCGCCACCGGCACCTTCAGCACCGAGCAGATCACCTACCTCTGGCTCTGTATCGAACACGACCGGAACCTCCTGTTCGCCGGCGGGACCGCCAGCGGGAAGACCACCGCGATGAACGCCGTCTCGATGTTCGTCCCGCCCCGAGCGAAGGTACTCTCGATCGAGGACACTCGCGAGCTCACCCTCTATCACGACAACTGGCTCTCGAGTGTCACCAGGGAGCGCTTCGGCGGCGAGAGCGACATCACGATGTACGAGCTGCTCCGCTCGGCGCTTCGCCACCGCCCGGAGTACATCATCGTCGGCGAGGTACGTGGGAAAGAAGCGATGACGTTGTTCCAGGCGATGAACACGGGCCATACGACCTACTCGACGATGCACGCCGACTCGGTTCGGACCGTTATCAATCGCTTGGAGAACGAGCCGATCGGCGTCCCCCGGCAAATGGTCCGGAGCTTGGACGTGCTCTGTGTGCAGGGTTTCGCGAACGTCGAGGGCGAGCGCGTCCGCCGGAACGAGGAGATAGCCGAGATCGAAGGCATCGACGAGCGAACCGGCGAACTCGATTACTCGACGGCCTTCGAGTGGAGCGCTGCGGACGATACCCACGCCGATCGCGGCAGTGAAGTCACTGAGAGCATCCGCGAAGAACAGGGCTGGTCGCGGACCGACCTCCTCCGGGAACTGGAACGTCGCCGAACCTTTCTGGACGATCTCGCCGAACACGGTATCGAGGACTACCGTCGCTTTACGGCAGCGGTGACGTCCTACTACGCCGACCCCGAGCGAGCGGTCGCGGACGTCGCTGCGGCCGCCCGTCCGGAGGGGTCCGACACCGACGCTGACCCCGACCCGGACGTCGATCCCGATCCGATCGTCGGCGGCGATTCGGTCGCTGATAACAAGCCAGCCTCCGGTTCCGAGCCGAACGCCGATACCGGACTCGACGGCCCCGACCTCGATCCCGACCGCGGTTCCGTAGCCGACGAGACGGAGAGGACCCGCGAGGAGTCCAGTGGCGGCGAGCACGGTTCCGACGAAACGGCGGCTGACGGGGCGGCGACCGACGAGGCAGCTACGGGAGCAGCGACCGATGGAACGTCGGCGATCGAGGACGGGCCCGAGTCGTGAGTTCGCTGTCGTCAGCGACGATTCCGGCCGTCGTACTGACGACAGTCGGGCTCTGTGGCGCGCTCCTCCTGGGAGTCACCCTGCGGCGGTCATCGGTCGTTCGATCGAGGGTAACTATTGCAATTGCGGCCTTCGGCGAGCGCGTCGTTGACTCCTCGCGTCGGCTCGCCCACCGGGATCGCTTGCGTGCCGGCCGGATCGATACGACCTACCGGCGCTACGCGGCGACGACGCTGCTCTATGTACTACTCGTCGCGCTCTTACTCGGGGCACTCACCGCCGCCCTAATTAGCGTTGCCCTCCTCTCGCCATCGATACGAGCCTCGATTGCCGGTATCGACCCCGCTATCGAGGCCGCCCTATCGGCTCTCTCCACGCCGTTCCTCGTGCCGATCGCCGTGCTCTCTGGGATACTCGGAGCCGCTCTCGGGGCGGGACTCACCTATTGGCTCCGGTGGTGGTTCCCGAGCGCTCGAGCGCGCAACCGGGAGCGGCGGATCGATCTGACCTTCTCGCAGACCGTCGCGCTGCTCTATGCGCTCTCCCGGGGTGGGATTTCCGTCCCCGAGATGCTGCGGACGCTTCGCCGGAATCGTGGGGTCTACGGCGCGGCGGCCGACGAACTGAGTCTCGCGGTGCGCGACATGGAGTTACTCGGCGCGGACGTACTCACCGCCGTCGAGCGAGTTGGGAAGCGAACCCCGAGCGATCGTTTCGGGGTCTTCTGTGAGAATCTCGCGACCGTCCTGCAAAGCGGTGCCAGTACCTCGGAATTCCTGCGCGAACAGTACGAACGCCACCAGCGCCGGGTCGAGACCCGTCAGTCGATGTACCTCGATTGGCTCGCGACCTTCGCCGAGGCCTACGTCTCGCTGCTCGTCGTCGGCCCGCTCTTTCTGATCACGATCGTGCTGGTGATGGGGTTGGTCTCCGGCGGGATCATGGGTCCGCTCTTCGTGCTCGTCTATCTGCTGATCCCGCTCTCGAACGCCGGGTTCGTGGTCGCGCTCGATTACTTCACCGGGCCGCTCGGCACCCCCGGGGAGAAAACGAACGATTCGACGGCCGATAGCTCGAGCGGCGGGAGCGACGCCGACGGATCGATCGGAGCGAACGGAGGGGACGGGGACAATGGGACCGACGAGGACCTCTCGCCGGCCGAGGAAGCGACGATCGAACGTCTCGCTATCGACGAACGCACGCGCCTGATCCGGAGCGCGCTCGACGACCCGATTCGAACGATTCTCGATCGCCCAGTGAGAGTTCTGTTCCTGACCGTTCCGCTCGCGCTCTGTTGGTTCGTGGCTCGCGCCTGGCTCGCTTGGGGGGACGGCGCGCTCACGATTGCCACCCTCGACGACACGGTCGTCGGCGCTGGAGTACTGCTTCTGGGCACGTTCGCCCTCACCCACGAACTACGCCGACGCCGGATCGAGCGGATCGAACGGGCGATCCCCGAACTGCTCGATCGGCTCGCCAGCCTCAACGCGGTGGGCGTCTCGATCGTCCAGGCTTTCGATCGACTGGGGGAGTCGAACCTCGGCACACTTGACGTCGAGATCGCCCGGATCAACCGCGACGTTGCCTACGGTGCGAGCGTCGCCGATGCCCTCGTCCGGTTCGACGAGCGGGTTCGAACGCCCGGCGCGACGCGTGCGGTGGCTCTGCTGCGGAACGCGATGCGCGCGAGCGGCGATGTCGCTCCCGTGCTCGGCGTCGCCGCCGAGGAAGCCCGGACCCGCCGCACGAGAAAACGTAAGCGCCGCCAGGAGATGGCGACCTACCTCGTGATAATTTATCTCTCCTTTTTAGTGTTTCTCGCGATCGTCTTCGTTCTCGTCACCGTCTTCATGCCGACGGTCCCTGCACCCGCGGCCCTCGGCGACTCCGGGTTCGCCGGCGGGTCCGTCGGTCTCTCGGCGGCCACGAAACGCGCCTATATCCAGTTGCTCTTTCACGCTGCATCGATCCAGGGCGTCGCCTCGGGTCTGGTCGCGGGCCAGATGGCAAACGGCGACGTGGCTGATGGGGCCAAACACGCCACGATCATGCTCGTGCTCGCTTACGGGAGCTTTTTGCTGTTCGCCTGAGCCGGCCGCTACCCCGTCGCTCGCAGTTCGTGTCTCGATCGACGGCCGGCGTACTCCTCTCTCGAGACGGCGAGGAGGGCGACAGGAGAGTTCTCACGGGAGCGCCCATCGCCGCGGGTTTCAGGCATCGGGAACTGAGGGCTGTATGGATCGGGTTCGAAGCCGCCGGGGCGTGCGCGAGACTTACGATCGCATCGCGGCGCATTTCGCCCGGACGCGTGCGCATGCCTGGGCGGACGTCACCGACTTCCTCGACGGCCGAAAGGGCTCGCTCGGGTTGGACGTCGGCTGCGGGAACGGCCGCCACGCTGGTCCCCTCGCCGAACGCACTGACGAAGTGATCGGGGTCGACGTCAGCCGCGAAGTACTGGGGGAAGCACGTCGGCGCGCGGGAGAACAGGGGTACGCCGACTCGCTTGCGTTGCTCCAGGGCGACGGGGCGAGGCTGCCGGTGCGTGCGGATACGATAGACATCGCGCTCTCGATCGCGACGATCCATCACCTGCCGGATCGATCGAGTCGGGTCGCGAGTCTGGACGAACTCGCCCGCGTGCTCGCGCCGGGCGGTCGGGCACTCGTTAGCTCCTGGTCGGTGACTCACGACCGCTTCGAGCGAACGACCGGCTTCGATACGACGATCGACTGGACGCTGCCGAACGACGAGACGGTGCCCCGGTATTACCACATCTACGACCGAGCGGAGTTCGACGCCGACCTCACCGCGAGCGCGCTCGTCGTCGATCGAACCTATCTCTCACATGGCAATTGCTTCGGCGAGGTACGCGCGCCGGAGTGATTACTTGAGATATCGAACTGCCTGAACCGCCTTTCGAATGGAAAGGATCTTAGTCGGCGCTCCGCAACTCGGTGACGTGCGCCGGTGTTTCACCGAGAAAACTGAGGTGAAACATGGGGCACAAAGTGAAACGACGTGCGCCGGTGGTCTAGCGGTATGACAATGGCCTTCCAAGCCATTAGCCCGGGTTCAATTCAGCGTTTGCGAGCCAGATCAGTCGCAGCCCGCACAGCGAGCAAAGCGAGCGAGCAGGAACGTCTGAGCGTAGTTCAATTCCCGGCCGGCGCAGTTTCCTCTTATACTGACTATTGACCTTCCACGCCATTAGCCCGGGTGAGCAAACTCAGAGGGTTTGCGAACGTTGGAAGCCGCAGCGTCCGAGTAAACGAGGACGATCGTCTTCCAGAAGTTCAGTTCCCGGCCGGCGCATGGGCGGTTCGAAGCGAGCGGGAGCGAACGAGAGCCGCGGCTACGTGAACGGGAAGGAACGACCCGTGAGCACTGAGTGAGTTCGCGAGCGAACGACTCGGTCTCCGGCCTTTGGGCAACTCGGTAGCGTTCCGCGACGGAATATCTCGCCTTTCGAAGTTGTCGTTCACGGTGGACGAACGCACAAAAAATGCTGCCCCTCGGAAAGAGGGTGTCCGAAAGCGTCAGGGGACTCTACTGCATCGAGCCCGAGAACGTCATCTGGGCGAGCGCGATGGAGTCCTGGAAGTCGAGGTTACCGTCGCCGTCGACGTCGAGCGCGTCCTTCTGTTCTTCGTTGAGGTCGACCGCGCCCTGGCTGACTGCGGCGACGAGCCCCGCGTGGGCGACCCCGTCGATCACGTTCACTTGACCGTCACTGGTGACGTCCTCGAAGACCCCGTCGTCGTTAGGGTCCTGGGGCGGTCCGAGCGTGATCGTGACGCCTGCGATCTTGACCGTGATCTCGTCGGTGAACACGTCACCGTCACCATCGTCGCCGTTATCGCCGTCCATTTCGGTCTTGGCGGCGGCCAGACCACTGGCCCCGACCATCGATACCACGAGCAGTGCAGCGAGTGCGAGCGTGCCGACCCGCTTCGCCGCGTCTTTTGTTCCAGCCATGCTGCATCGTTAAGTTAGTATTATAGTTTATAAATCTTCTTTCGGCAGCTCGGCTTCGGTCGCTGCCATCCCGATACTTCTCTTCTGTTCCTCGCACTCCTTCCCTCCGACGACGTTCCCTGCCGGCGGTATTGGTCCATTATCATCCGGTAGGATCGTGATACGATCCGAACGCGTTCGGACTCACCCGAAGCCGTCCCGGTGAGTTGCGTCGGCCGCCTCCTCCGCTCGAGGCTGGCGACCAATGGCGTCGAGGGACGTCCCGATTCGACTCACATGCTGGCGTCGCTGCTACTACGCCTGATGGACAGACGGCCATAGTTAGTGACCGATAGGGCGCCTCCCGGCGAACTAATCGTCGGGTTAAGCGACCGAAGCCATGCTGAACGTTTGGTTACACGACCCTAAACCGTACGTTAGTATCTGTAACTATCTGGAATACCCGCAACGGTGCTGCCGGTTTTTGGCCTGGTGGTGAGTGCGTCTCGACGCCAACGAGTGGTGTCTGATGGAACGAGACAACGATCTAGCGAACGAGACGGCGGACGACGGTGTATCGCGCAGGAACGTACTGAAAACGACGGGCGCTCTGGGAGCGCTCGCGGCCGGCGGCGCGCTCGCGTCGGGTTCGGCTGCCGCCGCGCCGAACGCCGACCCGGAAGTGATCGACGCCCCCTACGAGGTCCACCTCGGGGACGGCGACACGCTCGCGAACAAGCGCATCGTCGCGAACGGGAGCCAGGTCTCGATCGTCGCGAGCGGCAGCAACTGGGAGATCCGGAACGTCGGCATCGAGGGTAAGGCCGACTCGAACCCGATCACGGTCAAAGTGACCGACTCCGGCGGCAGTGGTCTGATCGAAAACGTCTATGTCGGCGGGGTATCCACGTCCGACGAGACGCCGATCTTCGTCCACCGCGAGCACGCGGGCGACCTCACGATCCGTGAGGTGAACGTCGGCAACACCTCGAACAGTCATGGCATCTACGCCTCTGCGCCGGGCTCGCCCTCCTACCGTAAGCAGGGTGGTGGCGGCACAGTGGGAATCGAGAGCTGCTACGCCCACGACACGGGTGGGAACGGCTTCCGGATCGGAAGCGACGGTAGCTACGTGAAGGATTCGGTCGCCGCTAACTGCGACAACTCCGGCGTCTGGAACCAGTGGGAGCGCGGTCGTATCGAGAACGTCAGCATCGAGGCCAGTGTAAACGCCTTCAACGTCGGTGCGAACAACTACGACAACCGTAACGGCGAGTGCAAACTTTCGGTGAGTAACGTCGAGTACAACGCGCCGAACGAGGTCAGGAAAGCTCCGGGAATCGGCGACTGGAACTATTACTCCCCGAGCGGCGTGAGCGAGACGTCGAGCCCCGATACCAGTCCGCCGAGCGGCGTGCCGATGAGCGCCGCGGAGGCGGCCGGCGGTGGCGGTAGCTCCGGCGACTCCGACAGCACCGACGGGTCGAGCGGTTCGGAGAGCTCCGATAGTTCGGACGGTTCGAATGGCTCAGATGACTCGAACGACGCCGAGGAGCCTACCGAGTCCGATGGCTCCGACGACTCCGATTCCGAGGAGTCCGAAGAGAGCACATCGAGCCCGACGGTGCCGGTCGACGTGACCGCGAGCGAGAGCAACGACGAGCCAGCCGAGTACGAACTAACGGCCGACGGCACCTTCGCCGGGAGCAACTCCGAGGATTCGAACGATCAGGCGAACGGATCGAGCGCTTCCGGGAAGGTCTGGCCGGGCTTTACCGACACGTTCTCGCTCGCCGGCGAGCTGACCGACGCCAGTGCCACCGGCGACGTCACGATCGAAGTCGACGGGCAGACCGTCGACATCGGGGACATCGAATCAGGCGGCGACGCCGGCGAGAACGAGGAGGATTCGACGGAAGACACCGATGAGAGTGACGAAAGCGACGAGGACAGTGATTCGAAGTCCTCGACTGGCGGCGATCGCTCGTTGATCGTCAAGGGGACCGGCAGCACCACCAATGGATCGCGTGCGTACCACGTTGCCGTTGAGGACGGCACGATTAGCGACCTGGAGGACAGCACCGACGACGCCGTCTCCGCGGGCGGAACCGAGGTAGACGGCACGGTTTGGGCCCCCTTCACCGACCGATACTCCTTTACCGGGGAGATCGCCTCCTTCGAGGCCGACGGCTCGGTCGCGGTCCGGATCGATGGCGAGACGGTCGATCCCGACTCGTTAGACTAGTCCGAAAAGCGAGTGACGACTGGAAATTCGATAGTTCGAGACGACATCGAGTATCGAGGACGAATCGCGACCGTGACTCGACGGTGAGTAGTTCATTACTTCTTTACTCGGTCAGCCCATAGCCTGCCTTGAATAGCCAGACATCGAGGCCGACGGTGGCGATCGCCGCGAGGGTGAGCACGAGAAGCGAGATGTTGGGATCGATCCCGGCGACCCCCAGGAAACCATAGCGCACGCCATCGACCATGTATACCATCGGATTGATAAGCGAGACCGTCCGCCAGGGTTGGGAGAGGACTGAGAGCGGGTAGAAGACTGCGCCGACGAACACTAGCGGTTGAATGATGAACTGGTTCATCACCGCGAGATCGTCGAAAGTACTCGCCCACAGTCCCCCGACGACGCCAAGCGCCGAGAAGAGAATCGAGATGACGAGAACGAACGCGATCACGTACAGCGGGTGAGCGACCCCGACGGTCGCCGTGCCGGGATCGAGGACGGTGAATATCGCGCCGATGAGCGTAATGCACACCCCGACGACGATCCCTCTGAGAGCACTCGTCAGAACGTAGGCGAGGACCATCTCTCGATAGGACAGCGGCGCGGTCTGGATCTCCTCGATGTAATCCTCCCACCGACCGTGAAAGATAGTAAAGGTGGCGTTCTGAAAGCCCTGTGAGACGACGCCGAGAACTATCAGCCCCGGAAGAATGAACAGAATATAGGAGAACCGTCCATAGGACTGGATGCGTCCACCGATGATGATCCCGAAAACGATGAAATAGAGCGCATTGGTGATCAGCGGCGGGAAGAAGGTGCTTTGTGGCATCCGCACGTAGCGAAAGATCTCCCGGCGCATCAGCGATCGAACGCCGATCGATACTATACTCACGCGAACCACCGCCAGATGGTAAGCGTGAGTAAGGAGCGAGAGATGAGCGAACATCGTGAGCGAACGGGAACGACTGCACTCACGCGAATCGCCTCCGGCGACGAGTGAGCAGGAGGTGAGTGAACGCTATCACGTCGTCACCTCCGGCGATTCGAACTGCTGAGATGGTTCACCGCCGGATTCGGCCCCCTCGTCCTCGCCAGTCAGGTCGACGAAGACCTCTTCGAGGGATGCCGGCTCGATATCGATGCTCGTCGCCCGGTAGCCAGCCCGATCGAGTCGCCGCACGAGTTCGGGTGCGACCGCGTTCGCGCGTTTCGCGGTCACGACGATTTCCCGGCCTTCGAGGTCGAGTGCCTCGATCGAGCCGTTTTCGAGCTCGGTGTCGCCGATGTCGGGCACTTTCTTCGGGGAGTCGGCGAGTCGAATTCGGAGCGTATCGGTGCCACGTTGGGTGAGTTCCGCAGGGCTGGCGACAGCGATCTTCCGTCCCCGATCCATGATGGCGACCTCATCACAGAGCTGTTCGGCCTCCTCGATGTAGTGGGTGGTGAGTAAAACTGTCGTCCCCTCGTCGTTCAACTCGGTGATGATCCGCCAGAGGTCCCGACGTAACTCGACGTCGACGCCGGCTGTCGGCTCGTCTAGGATCAACAGATCGGGTTCGGAGACCAGGGCTCGTGCGAGCACGAACCGGCGTTTCATCCCTCCCGAGAGGTAGGTGAACTTCGTGTTCCGTTTCTCGTAGATGCCGACGGTCTTCAGTGCCTCGTCGGCCCGTTCGCTCGCTTCCTTTCGTCCGACACCGTGATAGCCCGCGTTATGCATTAGGACTTCCTTGATCGGGAAGAAGCGATCGACGTTGAATTCTTGGGGGGCAACGCCGACTTGGCCGCGGACTTCCCTGTATTCCTCTTCGACGTCGGCACCGAAGACGCGTGCGTCCCCGCCGGTTCGTTTGACCAGGCCGACGAGCACGTTGATGAAGGTCGTCTTGCCCGCGCCGTTCGGCCCTAAGAGGCCGAAGAACTGGCCTGCCCCGATGTCGAGCGAGAGCTCACGGAGCGCCTTGACGCCCCCATAGTCCTTTTCGAGATCACGTACCGAGATGGCGAACTGCGAAGACATTACTCGATTCGAGGACAGGAACGTGATTAAGCGTGTCGCGTCGGCGACGAAAACAGCTTCGAGGACGGCAGCGGATTGTGGCCCTGACCTAGACGGGTTATGCCTGTTCCAGTGATTCATCGGACGAGAAACCGATAGGCGGGGCGGACAAGCACGCTCCGCGCGAACGAGCGCCGTAGGCGCGAGTGAGCGTTTTTGGTGCAGATTTTTCTCAGGCCCGCAGCGACCGCAGGGACCGAGGACCCTAAAAAAGGTGCGTACTTAGAGCTCGATCTGCTCGACGATCCGATCGTTCTCGGTCGTGTTCAACGCGACGATCCGGACGAACTCCTCGAGTCCCGAGCCGTCGAGTTTGGCTTTCAGTAGTGAGTCGACCTGATAGACGCCCGCGGCGTTGGTCATCTCGATCTCGACGAGAACGGGGACACCCTCGCCCGATTCGAGCGTAACATTCCGAATGGCCTGACTCGAGACGGTGTTGATCCCGCGACCGCCGCGATCGTAGGGGTTGCGCGAGCGCCCGCGTTCCATGTCCAAGGCATCCGAAACGCGGAGGACGCCGGCCTCGAGTGTGAGTGGCTGTTCGGGAGTGTGGTGACAGAGGATCGCGTGTAGTACCTCGCCTTTCACTCGGATGCGATCGCCGAGGTCGTAGAACTCGGGGAGAATTCGATCGAGCACGTCGGCGGCCAGTGGAATCGAGTAGTAGGGATGGTCCTCCCGGTGGACGACGTGGCCGATGTCGTGTAACGTCGCGGCGAGAGCGATGATCACCGCCTCGTCGGCTTCCTCCAAATTCTGATCGTTCGCGCCGTTGAACCGGACATCACCCTCTTTGAGCAGGTCGTACAGACACAGCGCGCGGTGGCGAACGATGCTGACGTGTTTCGCGCCGTGGTCGTTGTACCGCATCCGGGTGACGGGATTTACGTTCTGGGCGTCGAGGTAGGCTTCGATCTCGGGATCGTTCTCGACGAACTCGAGTACGCGATTGACCCGCTCGTCCGGGAAAGCGTGCTCGGCGTCGGGCGTGTAGGTCCGCCCGCTCGTGGCGGCAGCGTCCTCGCTCATAGGCTACGTTCGGGGACCGAGAAAGAAAAGTCCGGTCGCTGCAGTGTCGCGTAGGACGATCGGCCGATTAGAGCCGATCGGAGTTTTGCCGGCGGGCGACCGACTCCCGATGATCGCCCGCGACGATACCGTAGTTCGACGGCCGAAGCGCTATCGGTCGGCCAGGGAAGAACCCAATCAGGCTGCGGCGTCGGCGGCCGCGTTCTCGACGTCCTCGTAGTCGGGCTCGCTGCTCGGCTCACCGACCCACGCGTAGGTGATCGTTCCCTCCTCGTCGATCACGAACACGGCGCGCTGGGCGAACTCCCGGAGTCCCAGCTCGTCGAAGTCCATGCTGACGTCGTATTTCTTGATGAGTTCGCGGTTAGCGTCGCTGATAAACGGGAAGTTCAGATCGTTGTCCTCGCGGAAGGCGTTCAGCGCAAAGGGTGAATCGACGCTCACGCCATAGACGCTCGCACCGATTGCCTCGTACTCGTCCATCCGATCGCGGAACGTGCGCATCTCGCCGGTACAGACGCTTGTAAACGCCCCCGGGAAGAAGGCTAGTACGATCGGGCCCTCCCCGAGGTGATCGGAAAGCATGAATCCCTCGATGTCGCCGTTCGCGAGCGGTGCGGTGAAGTCGGGTGCGTCCTCGCCCTCTCGTGCCATAGGTTCCCCATACGGGCAGGCCTGATAAACGATGGGCCTTCGAGGGTCGAGACGAGCAAAAAGCCTATAATCGACAGTCGGTAATGAACGCGTATCGATGATACTGACGACCGCGCTCCAGATCGGCATTCCCGGTGGGCCGGAGCTGCTCATCATCCTGCTCATCGCGGTGTTGCTCTTCGGGGCGAACAAGCTACCAAAGCTCGCACGGTCGAGCGGGCAGGCAATGGGCGAGTTCCAGAAGGGCCGCGAGGAGATCGACCAGGAACTCGAGAAGATGCGCGAGGGTCCGGGGGCCAGTTCCGATTCGGACGCCGAGTCCGACACCGGGGCTACCTCAACGAGCGCTGAGTCGACCGGCCCGGAGACCGCCGAGTCGACGGCAACCGACACCGAGACGACGACTACAGAAACCGAAACCACGACCGAGACGGCGACCGAATCGTAGACGCTTTTTCCCTCGCTTCTCTCCCCGATATAGGGCGTGTGGCCTAGCGGATAAGGCGAGAGGTTCCTAACCTCTCGATCCCGGGTTCAAATCCCGGCACGCCCGTCACACCGACCTTTTGCGCTGCGCTCGCGGCCAGGGGCCGCTCGCTCGGCAAAATCTCGACCAAGATACTGCGTGCTCCTGCCGCTCGCCGAAGGCGAGCGTTAGTCCGCGCGCTACCGCTCCATCCCTGCGGTCGGTCGCGGGTGCTACATTTACACCCCAACCGCATTGTGCTCTCGTTGCTGCTGCTTGAATCCACTCGAAGTGTTCGATAGTAAGCGACAATCGCGGTGTGAATATACCGAAATCACGACGCAGCGAAGACGTTGGGGTGGAAGCTACTGGTGAATTCCAAACAGCCCGTAGAACCGTTCGAGCGTGCCACGAACCGGCGAATACGAGTATAGATGGATGGCTTTTTCAATCGCGGACTACGAGCGGGATTTAGTGTCGAACGGAGACGGCGGCTCACTCGCGTTGTTTAAAGATCGAGAGTTCTGTGCGATCGCGGGCACTGCCTTTGCACGCAGCCAGGCGTTCTCAACGATCCTGATCGCACTCGCACTCTATGCCGATCAGTTCGGGACGACCGGCACGATCGAGGGACTGTGGGGCACCGCCTTCGCGCTCGTCCAACTGCTGATCGTTCTCCCGCTCGGTCGAGCGGTCGATACCCACAACGCCAAGCGATTCCTACTGGTCGGCTTAGTTCTCAATGTCGGCGTCTTCGCCGGCTTCTCGCTGGTCAGTGGCGTTGGTGGCGTGATCGCGATGCGGGTGCTCCAGGGCGCGGGCGCGAGTGTGCTCTGGCTCACCGGTTCAGCGGTCGTCGGGGAACTCAGTCCCGACGCAGAACGGGGCCAGTGGCTCGGTACTTACAATCAAGTGGGTGCTTTCTCCAGTCTCGCAGGCGATCTCGTCGGTGGCTTTCTACTCTATGCCTATGGGTTTACGGCCACCTACGCCGCGCTGAGTGCGGTTACGATCGCCGCGACGATCGGCGTCTGGTTGTTTCTCCGGGACGATCCCGGGGGGCAGACCGATCCCTCGGCGGTGACCGGCACCGAGACCCTGAAGCGATTACTCGATCGGTCGGCGATCCGGGCGCTCGTTTCCCTCCGGCTGGGCCTCAGTTTCGGGAAGATGGCGGTGATCGTCTTTTTGCCGATCTACGCGCGGACGGTCTTCGGGATGAACCCCTTCGCCATCGGCGGCGTACTCGCGGGCGGGAAACTCACGAAATCCCTCCTGCAGGGAGTAGTCGGGGGCTACACCGACCGTGTCGGGGGCAAACACCGCTTCGTGATCGCCGGCACCCTTACCTATGCGCTCGGCGCGGCGATGATTCCGCTGGCCGGCTACGCACAGGGTATGATCCCGCCGCCGTCGCTCTCGCTTCTGGGCACGTCGGTCTCGCTGGTTCCGGCGTTCGTGCCGCTGTTCGCCGCGTATGCCGTGATCGGGGTGGCCGATAGCCTCCGGCTCCCGGCGAGCATGGCGCTGTTCGTCGAGGAGGGCGAGCACTTCGATGCCGTCGCCGGGAGCCTCTCGCTGCGCTCGATCGCCTGGAAGGTCGGCCAGGTCCTCGGCCCAGTTTCGGTGGGCGTGATCTGGGATCTGACGTCGGTCACCACCGCCTTTCTGACCGCGGCGGCCTTCATCGCCGTCTCCGCAGGAGTGTTCGCTTCGCTCTATCACGTCGAGCCAGCACCCGACGTCGCGGCCGTGCCGGGCGATTGACGCCAAGTGAAAGTCAAGAGGAACCGCAAGTACCGGTCCGTTCTCCTGATGCCCAGTCAGCCGTCCTCAGGTTCGTCCTCGATCAGTTCCGTAACCTCGATCACCGACAGAGGGACGTCCCTGAGCGCGCCGCCGACCTCGCTTTTCGCGATCCGCTCGGCGTGTGATTCCCCGTCGGTATTAAAGACCCGCAGTTCGAGCAAGAGACCGACGATCGCCGTGTTCGCCGCGACGAAGGCCGAATCGAAGGGCTCGCCACAGGCAGGACAGCCCGTGACGCCGACCTCGACCTCGACGTACTGTTTGTCCGCTTTGTTCAGCTGCTTGCCCGCCTCGCTGACGGCGACGCCGATCGCGTCGTCGACGTCCTCGACGTCGCGAACCAGCCAAGCGGCTTCCATCGCGACGACGTAATCGGTCTCGGAGTCAGCCATACCCCCCATGCGAGTTCGAGGGGTTCGTGCTTTCCGCTTCCGGCCGACCGTTCGACCCGGTTCGCTCGTCCCCTTCCAGGGAGGACTGCTCTCTCGACCTTCGTGGATCGGTCGACGATCCGCCGCGACTCCGACCCCGGGGGGTGATAGTGACGGTAACAGTGACTGCAACGATGACGACGGTAGCACCTGAAGGAGTGGCTTTATGAGCGCCTGGCCAGTAGCGAGGCCATGTACGATCTAAGCCGCGAGGCCGCGTTCTCTCCCGGCAACGACCGGCAGGCGATCGAACGGGAGGCCTTCGAGCCCGAACTCGGTTTTCCTCCGCAGGCAGCGAACGGTACTGAAACGATCGACGCCGACAGCGACGGCGAGGCGCTAAAGACCGGCACGACGACGGTCGGCCTCACGGCCGCCGACGGCGTCGTACTCGCAACCGACATGCGGGCGAGCGCCGGCAACCTCGTCGCGAGCAAACAGGCCCAGAAGATCCTCGAGATCCACCCGCAGGCGGCACTGACAATCGCCGGGGCGGTGAGTGCCGCCCAGTCGCTCGTCCGCTCGCTGCGCGCGGAGGTCAACCTCTACGAGACCCGCCGGGACGAGGAGATGAGTATGCAGGCGCTCTCGACGCTCATCAGCAACTTCCTGCGCAGTGGGGCCTTCTTCATCGTCCAACCGGTGCTCGGCGGCGTCGACAGCGACGGCGCTCACGTCTACAGCATCGATCCACTGGGCAGTCTCTCGGAGGAACCCTACACGGCCAGTGGCTCGGGGACGCCCTTCGCGTACGGCGTGCTCGAAAGCGAGTTCGAGGAGGACATGAGCACCGAGGACGCACACACCGTCGCTGCCCGGGCGGTCAACAGTGCCACCGAACGTGACACCGCAAGCGGTAACGGCCTGCTTTTGAGTACGATTTCGGAGAGCGGCGTCGAAATCGAGGAGTACGAGACCGTCACCGACGCGCTCTGAGCCACGACACCTGCGCCTTTTTTGTCGGGTATCCTGGCTCGCTTCAGTCGTTGTGGGTACCACTTCTGAAAAATCTGTGCCACGAACGCGAAGCATTTGTTGCAACAGCGAGACCTACGGTCCCGCCCGTCATCAAAAAGCTTCCCACTCCCGCGGAGTTCGCTCGCGGATACGGTGCATGTCCGCCGCCGACTGCCTGGCCGTCAGTTCAGGTTCGAACGCAACCGCTATCGGGTCGTGGATCGACGCTTTCGACGTGTCCGACGCCCACGACGCGCTCCGAGACGATCCAGTTATCGGCCCGCTGATCGAGGAGTACGGCATCATCGAACTCGAAGCCAGCGATGACCTCTTCGAGCGATTCGTGATCTCGATCGTCAACCAGGTCATCTCGACGGAAGCCGCCCGTACGGTCAGAGGCCGGCTCTTCGAAGCCTTCGAGATCACCCCCGGAGCGATACTGGCCGCCGACGCCGAGGAATTACGCGAGGTCGGCCTCTCTCCCCAGAAAGTCTCGACAATGAAAAACGTCGCCGCTTGGTTCGAGGAGAAGGGAATCACCAGCGAGCGCTTCGCGAACCGGGACGACGAGGTGATCAGGGCAGAACTCACCGAAATCTCCGGAGTCGGGGACTGGACCGCGGCGATGGTCCTCATGTTCGGGTTCGGCCGCGAGGACGTCTTCCCGGTCGGGGATCTAGCTGTCCGTCGCGCTATCGAGGACCTAGTAGGTGATCTCTCCCGCGCGGAGATGCGTGAGCGGGCAACAGCTTGGGCCCCTTATCGCTCGGTAGCGTCGCTGTATCTCTGGCAGTACTACGTCGGCGAGAACTCAAGCGTCGAAGACATCGTCGCCTGAAATCCCGATCGTTTACGAACCCCGACCGATCGCCGCTCGTCGCTCGTCGGTTCGCCAGCTTGACACCCGTTTCGATCGTCTATATAGTTCTCTGTTGCGATCGATTACCACCGGCTATCGACAGTAGCCGGCGAGAACGAGGACGGGAGTGGTGCGTTCAGTGGTGTCAATGCCGCGAAACGCGACCACCCGTCGAAGAGGGCCGGACGCCGCCCTTCGGGTATCTGGTATAGTACCGATGTGCATAGGTCGATTGCCTGGCAATCCAGGGTCTCTGGGTGGCAATCGATTGAAAAATCGATCGATACGGACCGGTCCCGCGCTCGTTCGTTCCGATCTGTTCCCATTACGATAGCCGTCTCCCCGTGTTCTGTATCGGCTTCCGGCTTGCAGTCCCTCCGAGACCGGTCGGAAACGAAGCCGATTTTACACCCCGCGTGACTTCCGTTCCCGGGCGGCGACCGTGAGGCTTCGACCAACCGCGATACACCGATGGCTGATCTCGAACTACGTCCGAGAGTATAGGTATATATAGATATATATTTACTTGACCACGAAATATATAAAATTCGAAAAGGCTATTAGCTCCTCGCGGCTCGGAGGAGGTGATGACAGACGACCTTGCACGGTCGGCGAACGTATCGCGGCGACGATTCCTCCTGGCGTCCGGCGCGGTCGGCACGGCGGCGATTGCCGGTTGTACGGAGAGCAATCCGAGCGGCGGTAGTGGCGGCAGCGGTGGCGCGGGCGCCAACGGATCGGGAAGTGGTGGATCGAACGCGGGATCCGGGTCCGGGAGCGGTCAGCTCTCGGGGACGATCGACATCGCGGGCTCCTCGACGGTCTTCCCGCTTGCGACCGCGATGGCCGAACGCTTCATGCAGAAACACCCACAGGTGAAGATCAACCTCCAGTCGACGGGTTCGGGGGGTGGGTTCGAGAACTTCTTCTGTCCGGGCGAGACGGACTTCAACAACGCCTCGCGGCCCATCCAGCCGGAGGAAAAGACCCACTGTAAGGAAAACGACGTCAACCCGGTCGAACTCAACGTCGCGACTGACGCGCTGACGGTCATCGTCAACGACAAAGCCGACTGGGTCGATTGCGTGACGACCGAGGAGCTGGGACGGATCTGGTCGGCCGAGAACCCCCCGGAGACCTGGAGCGACGTCAACCCCGAGTGGCCCGACGAGCCCTTTAGCCTCTACGGGCCGACCGAGGCGTCGGGCACCTACGATTACTTCAAGGAAACGATCATCGGCGAGGAAGGGGCAGGAATGCGGGGCGATTACCAGGCGACCGAACAGGACCGCACTATTATCCAGGGCGTGAGCCAGTCCGAGACTGGGCTTGGATTCCTCGGCTATGCGTACTACAGCGAGAACAAAGATACAGTCAAAGCCCTCGCGGTCGACGACGGTAGCGGCTGTGTCGAACCCTCGCTCCAGACGGCGAAAAACGGCAACTACGAGCCGCTATCGCGGCCGCTTTTCACCTACCCGGCTAAGTCAGCACTCGCCCAAGAGCACGTCGCGGAGTTCGCGAAGTTCTGGCTCGAGAACGCCACGAGCCAGGAGATCGTCGCCGAGGAGGTCGGCTACATTCCGCTCGACGACGGTCAGAAACAGCAAGCGATGAACACGCTCCAGCAGGCCATCGACGAGGCTCAAGGCGGTTCAAGCGGGAACAGTTCGGGCAACGGAACGCAAGGCTGAGTCGACCATGAGGAATCGAGAGCTTTTCACCTCTGACCGGATCACTACCCCATAGATGAGCACGGACGACCTCGCGAACGAACTCACTCGGCGAACGGAAAACGCCCCACAGGAACTGCTGACGCGGGCGTTTTTCTTCTTCTGTGCGGTGCTTTCGATCGTGACGACGGTCGCGATCATCGTCCTCCTGACTACCGAGGCGGCGAAGTTCTTCTCGCTCACGGCTTCCTTGCTCGGCGTCGAAGGACAGACGGTATCGCTCGTCGACTTCTTCACCGGGACGACCTGGCAGACCAGTACCGGCGAGTACGGGGTCTTGCCCTTGGTCGCCGGGACCCTGATGGTCGTCATCGGCTCGGCGATCATCGCCCTTCCCCTGGGGGTCGGGACCGCGATCTACCTCTCGGAGTACGCCAGTCCCCGGCTCCGATCGAAGCTCAAACCCGCCCTTGAGATCCTCGCGGGCATCCCGACGGTGGTATATGGCTTCTTCGCGCTCATCTACATCACGCCCGCGCTGGGTACGGTTCTTCCGGACATCGCCTTTTTCAACATGGCCTCGGCGGCGATCGTCGTCGGTATCATGATCATTCCGATGGTCGCCTCGATCTCCGAGGACGCCATGAGCGCGGTACCGGACGAACTGCGGGAGGCAGGCTATGGACTGGGTGCGACGAAGTTCGACGTCTCGGCGGGCGTGGTCGTCCCGGCCGCGGCTTCGGGCATCTTTTCGTCGTTCATCCTCGCGCTCTCGCGGGCGATCGGCGAGACCATGGCCGTGACGATCGCCGCCGGCTCCCAGGCCCGTTTTCTGAACCCGATCGACCCGACTGCCTACCTCGAGGGAGCCATGCCGATGACCGCGGCGATGATCCAGTTGTTGACCGGCGACATCACCGGGGGTGGGCTTGCCTACCGGAGTCTCTTCGCGATCGGGCTAACGCTTTTCGCCATCACCCTGCTCATGAACGTTATCAGTGACCTCGTCGCGGCGCGCTATCGGGAGGAATACGAGTAATGGCGACCGACACCGGTACCGAGTACGACGACGGGTTCGGCCAGGTCGGAAAGACCGCTGGACTCCTGTTTCAATACGTCTTGCTCGGGGCGACGCTTTTCGGCATCGTCGTCGTCTCGATTCTACTGGTATACGTCGCGAACGACGCGATCCAACCCCTGACTGCTGACCCCGGCTGGCTCCTAACATTCTTCCTGACCTTCGTGCTCCCGACGCTTGCCGTCTCGGGTTATCTCGCCCGCCGGAAGCGCCCGGCATTTAGCTTCGATCGCGATCGTCTTTCTCGACGTCCTCCCGCCGCTGGTCTGGCTCGGCTACGTCCTCGCGCTGGCACTGCCACTCGCCGCGAGCGTCGCTATCGAGCGAGTCGACCGTCAGTTGCCCTTCCTCGCTCGCTTCGGGCTACTGGCGGCGCTGCTCGTCGCTTCCCTCCTGTTCGTCCCTGGCGTCGTCACTTCCATGCCGACTGTCCCTACCGGATCGATCATCGTCGCCGTCACCCTCGGCGGACCGATCGCGGCGATCGTCGGCCGCTTTGCCGCCGGCCGGCTGGAGAACCGACGGACGGGCCTCGCCGTCGGCGGGGGTAGCTTCCTCGCGGTTCTCGGCGCTGCTTTCCTCGGCTCGTCGGTCGGCCTTGCTGCCTTGCCCGCGACGATCCTCACGAGCGTCTCGCTGGTCCCCGCCGCAGCCTATGTCCTCGTGGTCGCGATCGATCGCCCCGGACGGCGTATTGGTCTCTTGTTGCCGGCAGTCGTCTTCGGCGGCGCGCTGCTCGGCGCAGTCGTCGTCGACGCGATGAATTTCGCCGGGCCGAACTCCTGGATCGACTGGGGCTTTCTCACCGGCGTGCATAACAGTAGCTCCGCGGCGGCAGCCGGCTTCTACCCGGTGATCGGTGGCTCGATCATCTTGATGGTGATTGTCGCCGTACTGGCCTTCCCGCTGGGGGTCGGCACCGCCGTCTACTTGGAGGAGTACGCCCCTGACAACCGCTTCACCCGAATTATCGACGTCAACATCTCGAACCTCGCCGGGGTTCCCTCAGTCGTCTACGGACTATTGGGACTCGGTCTCTTCATCACTTACTTGGGTGAGTCGCCGGGGACCGCTCTCGTCGGCGGCGCGACGCTCGGATTGCTCATCCTCCCGATCGTCATCATCTCCGCGCGCGAGGCGATCCGCTCGGTCCCCGACTCGATGCGCCAGGCTTCCTATGGTATGGGCGCGACGCGCTGGCAGACAGTGAAAAACGTCGTGCTCCCCGAGGCCTTTCCGGGAATCCTGACCGGGACGATCCTCGCGATCGGCCGGGCGATCGGCGAGACCGCACCGCTGGTCGTCGTTGGCCTTCCCTCAGTCATCTATTCGCTGCCGACCGATCTGAGTTCGAGCGTCGGTGCGATGCCGATGCAGATCTACGCCTGGGCGAGCCTCTATGCGGGGCCCGGATTCTACAATAGCGCCGTCCCCGCGGGCGTCGTCGTCTTGCTGGTCGTCCTGCTGGCGATGAACTCGGTTGCGATCGCCCTGCGTAACAGGTATCAACGCGAGAACTAACCACCCACAATGAGCAACGAAGAGCCCACGACCGAAGCGCGAACGAGCGCTCCCGACCGGAGCAGTGCAACGACGAGCGTCGACGCCGGTGAGGAAACCTCCGACCGTGCCGCCGAGCCCGACCGGACGATCGTCGAAGCTAGAAATATCGACGTCTGGTACGACGAGGACCAGGCGCTTCGGGACGTCTCGATGGAAGTTCCCGAGAAGAAGGTCACGGCGATGATCGGCCCCTCGGGCTGTGGGAAGTCGACCTTTCTCCGGTGTATCAACCGGATGAACGACCTCGTCGACGCCGCCCGCGTCGAAGGCGAACTCCTTCTCGGGAGCAAGAACGTCTACGACGCCGACGTCGATCCGATCGCGCTCCGGCGGCGGGTCGGTATCGTCTTCCAGAAACCCAATCCTTTCCCCAAGAGCATCTACGACAACGTCGCATATGGACTGGAGATTCAGGACGTCGAGGGCGGTCACGACGCGATCGTCGAGCGCTCGCTCGAGCGAGCGGCTCTCTGGGAGGAGGTCGAGGACCGCTTGGAGGAGTCCGGGCTCGAACTCTCGGGGGGGCAACAACAGCGCCTCTGTATCGCCCGAGCGATCGCGACCGACCCCGAAGTACTGCTCATGGACGAACCCGCGAGCGCGCTCGATCCGATCGCGACGAACCAGATCGAGGACCTCATCGAGGACTTAGCTGAGGAGTACACCGTTATCATCGTCACTCACAACATGCAACAGGCCGCCCGGATCTCCGATAAGACTGCGGTCTTTCTCACCGGAGGCGAACTCGTCGAGTTCGACGATACGCGACAAGTGTTCGAGAGCCCCCAGAGCCAGCGCGTCGAGGATTACATCACCGGGAAGTTCGGTTGAGAACACCGACGGAGTTAGATAGCACACGAACCCGGTGCCTGGCGCTTCGAACCCGCTTTCGCCCCCGCCCCGCGGGTCCGTTCCGTCCACCGCGCCACCGAAACCGCAAAGAACCCCTGCGAGAGCCGCTACGACGGCTATCGACCGTTGTACTGTACCGGAAAGAATATGTACTCATCACCGTAGCTTCACTACTATGATCGGCTCACGCGGACGGATCGTCGCCCTCTCACTGGCCCTGCTAACGATCTCCGGTGCGGTCACTGCCCTCCCGGCACTCGCGCTCGAAGCCAACAGTGGTTCGACGTATACCCGCCCGACCGCCCCTGGCGCCACCGGCGAGTTCCGGGCCACGATGATCGCCGAGCGAGGTGATAACATCACCCAGAACGGGCTGAAGACGGTGACGCTCGACTTCAGCGCCGATCCGGACTACTCGGGCAGCGTCGCCGGCGTCACTCCGCGTGACATCAGCCTACGCGTCACCGCTCCCTCCGGTAACGGCACCGTTCCAGCCGGCCCAGTACGGGTCTCGAGTAATCCGGCCGGTGACCGCCTGACGGTCACGCTGCTGTCGGCCTACCAGAACGTCCAGCCGGGCGATGAGATCTCGGTCAGGATCGACGGCGTCAGAAACACCGAGATCGCGATCCCGGACCCCCAGGGTCCACGCGGGTTCGCGCTTGACGCCAGCGTCTCCGATCCCCAGGGGAGCACCGACGGGCCGGTTGAACTCCGCTATTCGATCGACCCGAACGCGACGGCACCGAACGCCACGAACGCCACCGGTCCCGACGCCGCTAACGCGACCGACGCAGAAAACGGGACAACTCCCAACGCGACCGACTCGAACGTCACCGGCCCCGGTACGTCGAACGAAACCGACGCCAATGCTTCGAATACGACGGCTCCTAACACGACCGACGCGTCCGATTCGAACGCTACCGGCCCTAACGCCGCCAACGTGACCAACACGGGGAACGCAACCGCCGACAGGACCCCCACTACCGATAGTACGACGACCACCACCGAGACGACCACCACCGAGACGACCACGACTACCACCGCCACGACGGATACCTCGGCCGAAACGACGGGCGGTGGCGGAGCGACCGAGACGACCACGACTGGGCCGGGCTTTGGACTCCTCGCGGCCGTGATCGCACTGCTGGCGGTTGCACTGCTGGCGACGCGTCGACGCGGCTGACGCGCTTCGCTCGCCGATCGTTCCCTCTCCGCCCCTCCGGTTCCGTTCCTCTCGCTTCTTCTTGACTCGATTCCTCTCGTTCCCAGCTTGCCTCTCGCTCGATCCTACCACGTTAGCTTCTTCCAGTGGCTTCCGCTGCCAGTGGTGCGAACCGATATGAATTCTCACTCCGAGAGCGCTATGGTCGCTACTCCCTCATCAGTAGTAGCCGGCTCGTACGCTAACTTAGGTTCGATTTACTACGATATTATTTTTCTAACGATCAGAAGTACTATACCCTGAAACGCCAACGCACTGATGAGCATGTCAGGCGAACAACGATCGATAGTGGCTGCAGTGGTGATCGCACTCCTCGTAAGCGCTGTCCTTGCGGCCCCAGGTGCGGCGCTCGAAGCGGACGCGACGGTCGACGACACCGCACCCGGTGCGGTCGGGGATTACACCGTGACGCTTCGGCCGGAACCGGGCGATGCGGTCGCGCGCAACGGACTCGAGAGCGTGACGCTCGATTTCGGTGCCGACCGGGATTACAGTGGCGACTTGGGCAATCTCACCGCCGAGAACGTCGAGGTTCGCGTCGGCGATACCAACGGCACCGTCTGGGCCGGCCAGACGACCGTGAACCAGAGCGGCAGCGAGGTAACGATCACGCTCGAACAGGCCTTCGAGAACGTCAAGCCGGGCGATCGAATCGTAGTGCGGGTCTTCGGCGTGACGAACACCGATGTCGCGCTGCGAAACGCCCAGACCCTCCGCGGGTTCGCGCTCCGCGCGTCGGCGACCGGTCCGCAGGGCAACACCGATGGCCCGGTCGAAGCGCGCTACACGATCGACCCGAACGCGACGGCCGAACAGACGCCGACCGGGGCGACGAATGACTCCGGCGTGAAAACGCTAGCATGACCGCTTCGACGAGCGAGACGAACGAGAACGCGAGCATGGATTCGAGGACGGCGAACGAGTCGACCGACATGGCCGAGACGACGAGCACCGACACCGCAACCGCGACGCCGACTGAGAGCACCCAACCGGCGACGACCGAGGGCAATCAGGGCGGTAGTGGCGGACAGGCGACCGAGACGACCGGACCGGGCTTTGGCCTTCTGGTTGGACTCGTCGCGCTACTTGCGGCCGGACTGCTCGCCGCACGCCGACGCGAGTAGTTCAGTCAATCTTTTGACCGATATTTCGACTGCCGCTCAAACCTTCATAACTGATGTTTTATCGAAACCACTGGGAAATCAAGAGGGGTGCTTCTCGTCATAATCGGAATTAGTAGCGCCGATCGACACGGAGTGTGAACATACGACGGTCCGACTTAGTTGTCATCTTTTCAAGTATCATTGCGCTGTTGTGGTTCCTCCTCACAACGTTCGTAACCGTTTCAGCTACCATAGAGACGTTTTCAGGCAACTTCCGACTTCTCGTACTAATAGTGGTCTTCTCGATAGGGGTTCCCGTTGTGGCAGCGATCGTGCTCCGGGCGGATAGTAATGGATTCTGGGATGGTCTCGCAGTAGCATCACGGAAAATTGGGGGATTTCTCGGAATACTTTCCCAACGGACGCTCGTGGAAGGGGCAATAATTCATGACGGGAGTCGATGGATAGTTCACTATCGATCTGACAGAAGCGTACTAGCTCACCATCGAGAGTGTCCGAACTGTGGGGTTGAGCTGACCGAACAGCACATCGACGAGACCGAAGTCCTCCATGCAGGTCCAAACGGTTCGACGGTATCCGGCACTGGCGATCAGGACTTCGGGAACAATATCGAACCCATTGATGACACAAGGATTATAGAAGGATTGAGCTGCCCACACTGTTTGCATAGTGAACCAGGAGAGAAGCGCCGACTGGAACGAGCTGATGACGTTGAATCGGCGTTCCAGCCGCATATCGAGACCATGCGAACCGGTGGTCGGGACGAGTTCGCTGATTGGCGACAGCGTGCCCGCGAGCGCCTCGGAACTGAGCCCACACCTGCCGACCTCTGGGATCAGTACATCTCAGAGGTAGACGCTAGCAATACGCGTATGCGGACTCCTGCTCTCGATTCCGGCAGCCTCGATAATCCCGCTCCCGATCGTTCCTATCGGCGTCTCGAGGATCTCAAGGCAGAGGCACAGGGAATAGAGCGGTTCTTCGACCTGTTTGAGCCGCCGTTCGAGGACTTTCTGATGTGGGCACTCGACTCGGATTATCTCCGCCAGAAGAGGACGGTCCGTCAGGAACGCGAGAACGTCCATAACCAATATCTAGAGTGGCACCGTGACTTCAAGCGATCCTATGGAGCGACTCTCAAGCAGCTGACCCGGGTGCGATCCGAACGAAAACAGCCCGATCGTGACCTCGAACACCACCGCACTATAGCGGACGCTGCACTGGAAGACATCACAATCTTTCGAGAGAACAAAATAAACAGCGAATATATCACCGGCGCGGAGTTTCGCCGTCTCGCATCCGTTCATCAGCAGTGTCGAAAAGCGGTCGAGTACGTCGACCAGATTCAGCGATTCCTGGGATTGAAGGAAAATGTATCCCCTCACATCCGAGCGTTCGAGCATCGATATGCTCTCTACGCAGACGGTGATCGCTATATGATTCACGAGGACGAAAAGCACCTGCGGGAGACGATCGGAAGGGTACAACGCCGGCTAAACGAGATGATCGTGTCGCTACAACCTGGTCTCCTTCCGGAAGCCGACGAGGAGTGGCTCTCGAATCAACGAACTCAATTCGACGATGTGGTGGAAGAGATTGACTCGTACAATGAAGCGTTCATCGCCCGCCAACGCAAGAAGTACACTGGACTCTTCGAGACGGAACATGGTCCATTGAACGACGAACAACAGCGAGCTATCGTAGCGAACGATCGCTCCAATCAGGTAGACGCATCCGCTGGTACAGGAAAAACGCTGACACTAACCTATCGATTCGCCTATCTCTACCGACAGGGAACCAGTGTTGAGAACATCAGAGCTGTAACCCTCACTACGGATGCTAGCCAAGAGATGAAATCTCGCATCGCTAGTACCCTCACTGAGGTGAGCGAGTCAGATCTCGAAATTAGCACGTTCCACTCCCTCGCTCGAAGTATCATAGACAGGAGCCGAGTACATCCGATCAACTGGGAGGATTGGGATCAAGAGGAGAACAGATCGGCTCTCGTTAGCTCATTTCTCTCCGGAGACGAGGCTGAACAATATCCTGCTGAATACAGCGAGTTCGAGCGCCATCATCAACTATTCCTCGCGGCAGCTCGCAAGCACGATAACAATTCACATCATCCGCCGAAAAAACGCTACCTCGAATTCCTCGAAAGAGCCCGAAACTTCGATCGGTCACCCTCCGATATCCGTGCCGATCTCTCTGAGTCGAAGCGGGTACAGTATCACTTCGGCATGGCAGCGACGTCGCTCCTGTCGGCATACCTTACACGGGCTGAGCAAGATGATATCCCGATCGACTATAAGCGGATACTGAATTCCGCTACTACGATCGTCGAGCAGAATCAAGAAGCGTTCGAAGACGAGTACCAGCACCTCCTTGTGGACGAATATCAGGACATCAGTGAGTCGGCAGTGCGACTCATCGAATCGCTGTGTGTCGGTGATACACGACTGTTCGTCGTTGGCGACGACTGGCAGAGCATCTACGGATTCCGTGGTTCCGATCCATCGATATTTAGGAACTTCGAGAAGCGCTTCGGCCCAACCGAGTATACACAACTGACGCTCAATTACCGGTGCCCTCCGGAAGTAGTTGAGGCCGGTACGGAGCTTATGAGCCGACCTGCAGCGGAGGAAAAGGGGAAGATAGTACGTCCCTGGAAAGATCGCTCCTGTCCGCCGGTGTTACACCGGCTCGGTGGTCTTTACCGCCCGCGTGTACCGGACTATACGATCCAACTCGTAGAAGAACACCTGGAGGAGGGGGATCCGGAGAACGTGATGATCCTTTCTCGAAACGACGAGGGTAGTGAACTAATGAACACGGTAGCAGAGAAGCTCGAAGGAGCTGAAATTCCATATACTCGTAACGGTGAAGACACCGGAGTGACGGTTCAGTCAATTCATTCTGCTAAGGGAACGGAGGCTGAGTTCGTCGTCCTGGTGAACGCAACTGATGGAGGGCACGGAGGACTCCCGCCCGATAACTCGGTCAATCCTCTCATCAAGCCGGCGGTCGATTCGACTACCGATGAATTCGCCGAGGAGCGCCGGTTGTGCTACGTCGCGCTCACCCGAACCGAAAGGGAACTACACGTTATTGCTCGCGACGAGCATGTATCCCCGTTCGTCGAGTCGATCGACTCCCATTTCGAAACGATCCGATCTATAGAGAGTGCGGACGCAATCGAAGGCGTGCTAACTGACCTCCACGACCGCGGCGACAAGCACAGAGGGACGCTCGAATGCCAGAGTTACGAGATAGAGTTTATCGCCTGGAAAGGTAACCTTCCCTCGGTACTAAGCGAAGGCAACGCGTACCGAATCTCCGAGTTCGTCGATAGGGATGACGACGAATACCCAGAGCACATCGAGCTAACCCCCGACACGTCGGTTGAATTGCTACTTGAAGGGATCTATTGATCAGTTCATAGGACAGTCCCGTGTTTCTTCTCGGGACGTTGTTTCTCGACGCCCTCGTAGAAGTCGTAGCGAGCGATCAGCTCCTCGCGCAGCTCGCTCGGCGGGACGATCTCGTCGATCACCACCTCGCTTGCCATCCGGTGGGCGTCGATATCCTGCCGGTACTCCTCGCGTAGCTCCTGCTCGCGGGCGGCGCGCTCCTCAGGATCATCGATTGCCTCGAGTTTGTTGGCATAGACCGCGTTGATCGCCGCTTCCGGGCCCATGATGCCGATCTCTCCCGAGGGAAGAGCAATCGTCGACTCGGGACCGTAGGCCGGCCCGCTCATCGCGTAGATCCCTGCACCGTAGGCTTTCCTGACGACTACGCACTGTTTCGGAACGGTAGCTTCCGAGGTCGCATAGATCATCTTCTTGCCCTGCTCTAGAATACCCTCGCGCTCGACGCCCGAGCCGGCCATGAACCCCGGCGTATCACAGAGGTAGAGCAAGGGAATGTTGTAGGCATCACACGTCCAGACGAAACTCGCGGCCTTCTCGGCGGCGTCGGGGAAGATCGCGCCCGCGCGAGTCGCCGGCTGGTTCGCGACCACGCCCACCGGCCGGCCGTCGACCCGGCAGAAAGCGGTGATGATCTCTCCCCCATAGTCCGCGCCGAGTTCGAAGACGCTCCCCTGATCGGCGACCCGATCGAGGATCGCGTGCATGTCGTAGCCCTTGTTCGGTCGCTCGGGGATCACCGCGTCGATGCCGACCGGCGACTGTTTCGGCGGCCCTCCCTCAATTCTCGGTGGTTTCTCGTCGGCGTTGTTCGGTAGATAGGTGATCAGCTGGGAGACGAGTTCACGGGCGTGGTCCTCGTCGCGCGCCACGAGATCGGCGCTGCCGGAGTGCTCGGCGTGGACTTGGGGCCCCCCTAGATCCTCCATGTCGATCTCCTCGCCGGTGACCATCCGGACCATCCGAGGGCTAGCGATCGCCATCGCGCTCATCCCTTCGACCATCACGGTGAAATCCGCGAACACGGGCGTGTAGGCCGCTCCGGCGATACAGGGACCATAGAGGACACAGATCTGGGGTACTCGACCCGAGAGCATCGAGTGGTTGTAGTAGTACTTCCCGATCCCCTCGCGATTGGCGAAAAACCCCGTCTGCTCGTCGATCCGACCCCCCGAAGAGTCCATCAGATAGAGTACCGGGCGGCCGCTCTCCAGTGCGCGCTGCTGAAGCCGGAGGAATTTCTCGACGCCACGCTTCGCCATGCTGCCGGCCTTGACGGTGAAATCGTTGGCCATGACGTGGACCGACCGACTGTCCAGCTCGGCCCCGCCGGTCAGTAGGCCGTCAGCCGGTAGTCGGTTGCTTCCTTCCTCGTCCTCGCCTTCGACGCCGGGACTGTCGGGATGCCAGGCGTCGAAGTTCGCGAAACGGCCGTCCTCGAAGTTGAGTCCGTCGAACCAGAAGTCGAGCCGGTCGCGGACGAACAGCTTGCCCTGCTCGGCGAGTCGCTCGCGGTACTTCTCGGGGCCGCCGGCCTCGATGTCCCTGATTTCCGCGCGGAGGCGTTTCTCGCGGTCGGTCGGCGCGTACTCGGGGTCTACCTCCTGATCGCGGTCGCTCTCCGCTTGTCCGCTCCCCTCGGGCGGCTGGCCGGTCGCGAGGACCGCGTTGCCGTCGTAGACCTCGATTCCCTCGCCGAGGTGCTCGGCGATCGCGCTCGCGATCGCGCTCGCTTCCTCTTCGTTCGCGTCCTCCCCGATGTGAACTCGCATACGCCCAACTGCATCGAGCGCTCAAAAGGGGTTTTCCCTTCCCAGGGCCTCGTCGCTCGCCTCTTCCCTTCGTTCCCGGCAGTCGGTTCCCGGATATCGATCCACTCAGTTCTCTCGGGCGAACCGACGCCGAAGAACCCGGATGCCCTCGATCGTGACGGCGAGAACACCGACCAGAAGGGTCCCGAGCGCCAACACCCACGGGCCCCAGGGTTGTGGTCCTCGATCGCTCATACCCTCCGTCCGAGTGCCACCGGCTTCGCTCCGTCGATCCCACGGTTCGAACGCTCGATCCTCGATTGCGAAGTCAGCGGTTCAGGCCAAGGCCGCTTCGAGTCGATCGATCAACGCGGCGCTACCGACGTGAACCGGCACGCGCTGATGCAAGTCCTCGGGTTCGACCGCGAGCAGCGACCCCTTGCCGTCCGAGGAACTACCGCCGGCGCTCTCGACGATGTAGGCGATCGGGTTCCCCTCGAACTGCAGGCGTAGTTTCCCCTCGGGAGCGGACTGCAGTCCCGGGTAGCCGAAGATCCCGCCATAGGTCAGCACCTGGTTGACGTCGCCGATCATCGCCCCGCCGTAGCGGAGTTTGAGTTCCTCGGCTTCGATTCCCTCGACGTACTCGGTGAAATCGGCTGGCCAGTCGGGCACGCGCCCGCCGAACCCATAGACCACCGGCTCGTCGGGCAGACGGAGGTCTTTCTGTAGGACCTCGTAGCCCTCCTCGCGGACGATGTACTCGGTGACCTCTCTATCGCGGGCGACCACCATCGTCGTGATCGGGCCGAATAGTACATAGGCCGCCGCGAGGAGGTCCTGGCCGCTCGCTGGGAGGGATGCGTCGTAGACCGCGAGGATCGTCCCCATCGCGTTGTTCGACTCGAGGTTCGAGGAGCCATCCAATGGGTCGACGGCGACGTGCACGCCGTTACCGGTTTCACCGGTTTCCGCCGCGCTGTCGTCCGTTCCGGCGTCGACCGCCTCGGCCTCGAGGACGTCTTCACGTTCCTCGCTGGCGTAGGTCGCGACACCCGAGATTGCGAGCAAGCGTTCGGCGAGGAGTTCGTCGGCGTAGATGTCCGCCGCCAACTGCTCCTCGCCGCTCGGATTCTCCGCCTCGCTTTTCTCGCGCCGACCCGGCAGCCCGGATCGGATCTCCGGCGCACTGCGGGCAACTGTCTCGATACACGCGTCGATAGCGTTAGTGGCACTGGACATACAGTCGGTCCGATAAGCGCCAGCGAGAGGTATAAAAACAGGCGTCTCGATCCTCGTCGACCATCGGTTCGAGCCCAATGGACAGGGTATGGAGTGTCGAAAGATCGTCGACTACCGGGCTGCGCGCTAAGTTCGTCTCAGACAACGGCGTCGACGCTCTTGCCCTCGTAGATCACGCCTTCAAGGGCGTCGAGCAGTTCCCCGGGGTTCTCGCGCTGCCAGACGTTCCGGCCCACCGCTAGTCCCGTCCCGCCGGCGTCCATGACTGCCTTGACACTCTTCAGGAACTGCTCGTCGGAGGTCTTCGACCCACCGCTCATGATAACGTTGGTCTTGCCGGCTGCCTGCACCACTTCTTCCATCGCGTCGAGGTCGCCGGGATATTTCACTTTGGCGACGTCCGCGCCGATCTCGAGGGCGATCCGGGCGGCATAGGCGATCGTGCTCGCGCTCGTGTCGTTCTTCAGTCCCTGCCCACGGGGGTAGGACCACATTACGACGGGCAGATCGTTCGCGCGGGCGTTCTCTTGGACCTCCCTGAACTCCTCGTACATCTCGACTTCGTGGTTCGAGCCCGAGTAGACCGTATAGCCCACCGCGTCCGCGCCGATCTCCCGAGCGTACTCGACCGAGCAGTTCTGTGGGCTATCCGGCTCGCCCATCCAGAGATTCGACGTGCCATTAAGCTTCGCGAGCAGCGAAACGTCCTCGGCGTAGGAGGGGTAGTAGGCCTCGGCGATACCTTTCTGGACGGCGATCGCGCTCACGGCGTCGTGGGTCGCGATGTCGAAGACGACCTCCGGGTCGGTCGTCGCCGGTACCGGGTCGAAATCGCTCGGCCCGTGTTCGAGGCCGTGGTCGTACGCGAGCACGAGGGTCTTTCCGTCCCGGGTGATCGGGGAGTCGTCAATCGGGAACATACGTTCGGCCCTCCGGAGTCACGGAGCATAATAGTTTGCCGGTCGGGGTGGCGACGGCCCGCCGATCGCCGACGCCGAAGCGAGACGGCCCGGAAGCCGGTAGCTCGACGGGCGAATCTCAGATGAGTGTACCGGACTGAAGCACGGCGATCAGCACGGTGAGCACGACGACGCTGACGATCGTCGTCACGAAGATCGCCGTCGTCAGATACTCCGACGCAGAAATGTCCCCGGTCGATCTCGCCTCCCGGTCGCTGTCGCTATCGCTGTAGGCGATCGTCAGCGCGAGCGGGATAAGCGCCACCGGCGTCGCACAGAGCAACACGAATATCCGGGCGATCGTCGGGTTCTCGAACGCGAGGCCGACGGCGATAGCCAGCGCGACGACCGGCGCGACGCCGAGTTTGAGTACCGTCGGAATGGTGACCCGCGAGAGAGCACCGGCTTCGAGCCCCGCCAGTTGAACGCCGACGATCACGAGCATCAGGGGGATCGACGCGTCGCCGACGAGCGAGACGGTACTCATGATCGTTCCGTCCCGAGGTGGGACGACGCCGAGTCCCCGGACGAGAACGGCGAGCGCGATCGCGTAGATCAACGGCAGCTCGAAGATCTCCCGTATCGCACCGATGCCGGCGTGACCACCACCCCGGGAGGCGACGTAGACCCCGACGGTGTACATTAGGAAACTCTGGGCGGTGATGTACAACACTGCGATGGCTCGCCCAATCCCCCCGAAAGCGAACTCGGCGAGCGGGATGCCATAGAAGCCGGCGTTCGGAAAGGCACTCGCCAGGACGAGCGCGCTGCGATAGGGTTCGGTAATGCCCCACAGCCGCCCGGCGGCCTCCGAGAGACCCATCATGAGAAAGACGAAGGCTACCACTCCGGCGAAGAGCTTGAGGACTGTCCCGCCGCCCAGCGAGGTCGTCGCGAGGCTGTGGAATATCAATGCCGGCAGGAAGGCATACAGCGCCACGGTGTTCAGCGGGTCGACATCGAGATCGATCGCCGACCCGAGCGCGTAGCCGAGTCCCATGACCGCGAGAATCGGCAGTACCGCGGAGGTAAACGCCGAGACGAGCGTCATCTGTCCGGTCGCTCCTCGGAGGGAGTACGTAAGTCAATTTCCCGTTCGCCGCGTGCGCACCCGCCCGGAATCGACCGGCTGAGCGATCGGGTTGTCGGACTGAGTTATCGAAATACTACCGATCGCACGAGCGAATGCGGCGCTATCGAACGAAAACGGGAGTCCCTCTACCGGAAAGGAACAC
>PXRJ01000035.1 GCA_003021705.1 Halobacteriales archaeon QS_3_64_16 | reverse complement strand
TCTGCACGCCCTACTGGCCCGAGTTCCGGAAGATCGACTTCCTACGGGCGATCCGTACCTACGAGTCTAGAGAGGAGAGCTGGCGCCGGACCCGTGCTCAACGAGCGCTCACGCTGGTGCGTGCGCTCGGCAGTACGGAACTCGACGAGGCGCGGAGCGTCGTCGATCGCCTCCGCGAGCACCTCCCGAGCAGCGAACTCGACGACGTAGACGGGGTCGTCGAACGCGAAAACGCCGAGTCGAGTGCCGATTGAACCCCTTTCGAGATCGATAGTTTCCCGTCGGGACGATCGATCGACTCATCGGACGGCCTGTGAGTGCAACGTAGATCAGCACGATACCGAGTGTCACCGCAATAGCGCTGCCAGCCCCGCCGTAGGGCAATAACGCACCCCGGGCGACGACACCGAATGCAAGCGACATGCCGGCCGCGACGATGGCAACGCCGAAGAGCACGAGACCGAGTCGGATGAAGACGCCAGTCGAACTGTCACCGTTCTGACTCATCATCGACCGAATCGGCGCTGACGGCGCTTGTAATCGAGTATGGCCCTGAGGTAATCCCGCCGTCTGAAATCCCGCCAGTTCACGTCGGTGAAATAGAGTTCGGAGTAGACTGACTGCCAGATGAGGAAATCCGACAGTCGCTCGGCCCCGGTTTTCACCACCAGATCGGGGTCGGTCGGGAAGACCAGTCTCTCCTCGAGGTCTGCCTCGGTGATCGCCTCGGGGTCGAGATCGCCGGCGGCGACCCGCTCGGCGACCGCTCGGGTGGCCGTCGCGAACTCGTGTTTGCCCCCTAAACCAATACTCACCTGGATCGGGGCCTCGGCCCGGCGGTCGTCCTCGGGCCCGCGAACGGCGATCGGTCGGGGGGCGTCGACTTCTTCGAGCACGCGGCGAAGCGCCGGCACTGCCGCGGCGTCGAGCACGCTCACGTACAGCAGGACTCGTTCGGCACCGAAGGCAAACGCCCACTCGAAGAAGTCCTCTAAGGTCCGGTAGGCACCCGGCTCGAGCAGATCTCGCTCGGTGATGACGACGGCGACCCGCTTTGGAGGGCTCGCGTCGTAGCGCCGAACCCGGGCGGCGAGATACCGATCGTACAGGCCCACGCCATCACGTTCCGGTAGCGGCGTAATAAAGCCGCTGAAGCGCGCTCGGCGGAGTCCTCATTGGGGCTTCGGGAGCGTTAAGTGACCCTCGGGAATAGAGGCGGCAGCGTGACTTCGAGCATCCGACGAGCGGGGGCGTACGCGCTCCTCGGAACGCTCTCGATCGCAGCCCCCGCGGTCGGGCGCGGGACGATACTTTTCTTCGCGGCGGTGGCAGCGGCCTCACTGTTCGTTGTCGAGGAGGGACGGCTCTTCGAACTCTTCGCCCGGCCGACCGACCGCGAGGACCGTACCCTCTACTCGCTTGCAGCCTTCTCGCTTGCGGCGGCGGGACTCGCGATCCTGGCGACACTATTTGGAATGAGTGTCGGAGTGTTCGTCGCGAGTGTGCTCGTGCTCTCCTACGGCCATCTCGTCGAACGGCTCGCTCGTGCCCGATGGCGCACCGAGCTTGCCTCTCCTGTCGGGTTCGTCTGTGGCGGGACGCTCGCGGGCGTTGCCGGCCAGCTCCTCGTTTTCGGAATCGAGCGCGGGGCCACGGGCGAAATCGTCGGGACGCTTCCGACGGCGCTTTTCCTCGCCGCGAGCGGGGCACTACTCGGCGCGCTGTTACGATCGGTGCTGTTCGCCCGCGACGACCCGTTAGTGATGCTCTCGATCGGCCTGTTGCTCTGGTTGTTCGCCGAACTCTCGGTGTCGGTCTCGGGGCTCGATATCACGATCGCCCTTCTACTCACGGCGCTTCTGGGAGCCGCCTCCTATCGACTGGGGACCGCCTCGATCGCCGGGATGCTCACTGGGATGTTACTCGTACTGCTGACGATCGTGCTCGGGGGCTATGACTGGTTCGCGGTATTGATCACCTTCTTCGCGGTCGGTAGCCTCGCGGCGAAATACCGGATCGCCGAGAAACGCGATCGCGGGATCGCCGAAGCCGACAACGGTGCCCGGGGTAGCGGGAACGTGCTCGCGAACGCCGCCGTTGCGCTCGGGGCGGTGCTCGCCTTCGCCGCGAGTTCACTTCTCGACATGGCACCAGTGACTTTTCTCTTTGCCTTTGCCGGGTCGCTTGCCGCTGCGATGGCCGATACCCTCTCGAGCGAACTCGGCGGGCTCTTCGACGACCCACGCCTGATCACGACCTTCGAGCGCGTTCCGCCGGGAACCGACGGCGGCGTGACCTGGCAGGGCGAACTCGCCGGTTTGCTTGGGGCCTGCCTCGTCGCGGCAGTCACCGGGTGGTCCTTCGAGCCGGTCGCATTCGGCGGCGCGGCTCTGATCGCGCTCGCGGGGGCGGCCGGGATGACCGTCGATAGCGTGCTCGGCGCGACGATCGAACCGCGGATCGGCAATCAAGGCGTGAACTTCCTCGCAACGCTATCCGCCGCAGTCGTCGCGACGATTGCCGCCCTTGCTGTCGGCTTCGTGGCCCTCTGAGCGCCCGGCCGACGAATGCCACCGTAACCGCTCGGCCAGCGATCTCGGTTCCGCTCTCGACGCTTGCGTTTACTCCGACTGTAGTTGGCTCGCGGTCCGTACTCGAACACTGGTTGGTTGTTTGACGAACGAGCCCTCCTTCCGGGCGATCACCTGTTCGACGCCCCGTTGAGCGGCGATGTCGAGGATTCGCTGGGTCAACTCGCCATCGAGGACGACCGCCATCGGGTCGTTCTCGGCGTTCGCGATCGCGTCGAAGGCCTCCTCTACAGGACTGTCGGCGATCGTAGCGAGATCCGCGTCGAGCACCCGTATCCGATCGGTGTCGACGAGCGCCCGGACGTGCCCGTGGAGGCTCTCGGGTTCCTCGACGGCCTCGGCTTCTTCGGCTGCATCAGCCTCGTCCGTCTCGTCTAACTCCCCGGATTCGACCGGTTGCTCGGCTCGCTCAGCCCGCTCAGTTTGCTCCGGGGTAGCTCCCGTTTTTTCTGTCTCTGCCGTCGCTTCGGTCGTCCCCACCCCGGACGTTTCAGCCATCTCGGCTCGATCGGGCTCGTCCGGGACTGTCCCTTCCGTTGAGCCAGTCGTCCGTTCGGTGGCGGCTGATTGACCGGGATCGGCGTCGGCGGCCGCCGATCCGACGGCGGTCCCCGCTTCGATCGCGTCGGTAGCCCCGGTGCTCCCCTCGATTCGATCCGCCTCGGAGACCGGGTCGTGATCGTCGATCGCGGTCCGTAGCTCGTCGGCGGGTTCCGATCGAGCAGCCGACGGGGTTCCCATCGCCGCCTCGGTTCGGGACGCATTCGTCTCGCCCGCTCCGCTGTCGACGCCGGTGATCTCCGCGGGCGAGATGGCCCCCGGATCGACCGGGGCGTCGGGTGAGCTCTCACCGGCGGTTCCCGCCCCTGCTTCCGACGTGGACCCGGGATCGCCGTCGGTAACGGCGAGCGCTTCCCGCGGACTGCTCGCATCGGCGACCTCCGAATAGGGCACCTTCCCACGCAGTGCGGCGAGGGCCTCGCGGCGAGTGAGGTCCTCGACCGACCGCTCGGCGGGTGCTATCGCCACGTGATCGATCTCGCCGACTTGTCCGAGTTCCTTGAGGATGAGATCCCCGCCCCGATCGCCGTCGAGAAACGCCGTCGTCATGCGTCCGGTCGTGAGATCCGCGACGGCCTCCGGGACGTTCGTGCCCTCGACGGCGATGGCGTTCTTGATACCGTAACGAAGCAGCGTGAGTACGTCCGCCCGGCCTTCGACGACGATGACCGCATCGCTCTCGGGAACGCTCGGGCCCGCGGGGAGGCCCTCGTATTCGGTGATATCCTCGACCCGGACGCTCTCGCGTACTTCATCGATCAACTCCCGTGTGCTGAGCACCGACTCGTCGAACTCGCCCAAGAGATCTTTCGCGCGTTCGACGACCTCGCGGCGTTTCGCGGCTCGAACGTCCTCGACCCGGGCGATCGCGACGTTCGCCCGACAGGGACCGACCCGGTCGATCGTCTCCAAGGCCGCCGCTAAGATGGCCGTCTCGATGCGATCGAGGCTGGTGGCGATCGAGACCTGACCGAACGATTGGCCGTTCTCCGAGTCGATCTCGACGTTGATCCGCCCCACTTTCGACGCGCGCTGGAGGCTCCTGAGATCTAACTCCTCCCCGAGAAGTCCCTCGGTCTGGCCGAAGATCGCGCCGACGACGTCGCTTCGCTCGACCACTCCATCGGCGACGATGTCCGCGTGTACGAGATATTTGGCTGTGTCGTCCATTGATGAACTGCCCCTGTGCGGGGCGTGGTGATGGTGACGCCATGAGTCGAAGTCATGGACACGGAATATAAATCACGACCGAGACAAATACCTGTCGTCTGAAAGGTGTGATCCGCTCCGCTTGAGGGACCGAACGCCGGACCGCTTTCCCCGGTGTGTCGGTCGGTCCATAGTATCCAACGACCGTCCCCGGTGGAGTGATGGACCAGCCACGATAATGGGAACTATGGGCATCGACGAACCTGACATCGATCCGGCAACCTTCCTCGAAGACGTCGAGATGCGCGTCGGCGAGGTCGTCTCGGTCGAGGCGTTCCCCGAGGCGCGCAAGGACGTCTACAAACTCGAGGTGGACTTCGGCAGCGAGACCTTACAGTCGGCCGCCGGCTTGACCCAGTACGACCAGGAGGAACTGCTCGGCCGTCAAGTGGTCGCAGTCGTGAACCTCGGAACGGTCTCCATCGCGGGCTTCGAGAGCCAGTGTCTCGTGACTGGCGTCGACGGCGAGGAAGGCGTCGTCCACCTCGGGCCCGAACGCGAGGTCGAAAACGGTCAGCGAGTCTATTAGATGATTCAGCTACTCAGAGAGCCGTTCAGCATTCCAGCTTTAGATTAAACCTGCATCGGCGGAATCAGTTGACAGTCTGGCAAGCGATCGGATCGATCTTCTCGTTCTCCATCTGATCAAGTTCGTTGACCAGTTCGGCTAAGTCACGCAGAAGATCGACCGCGGTTTTGGCCCGACGGCTCGCTACACTATGTTCAATGTTCTCGTAATCAGAGTGAGCGACGTTATTTCGATAGTCTACCAATATCGAGATTTCGTGATACTGTCTCTGCGAGATCATCTTTCCATCTCCAGAAGGATGATCAATTAACCTCATCGCTTCCTTTCTACCGTAAAACCCAGTGTTTTCCAATCTTTTCACTGCTCAAAAGCAGTTATCGACTTTACTTTTCGCTTTCGGCCAGCAGTAAGGAGAGCCTTTTCAACAGCCCGGTCAAGTACCAATAGCGCAGTAGAGTAGTACCCAATTGCAAGAAGATCTCGTGCTTCATATACATCCTCCTGAAATGGGGGTGAAACACCATCCGGTGCTAACGCACTTCGTCTTTGCTGGATAAACCTCTCAAACTTCTGGTGAGGACCGGGAGCAGGTATATTGGTGGTATGCGCCGTTATATCATCTATCTCGCTTTTTATCCGCCAGGGTTCATTTATGGACCAGCCTTCCTCATCCCGCCAGTAGGCGCTCGCCACCGCTTGCCAGAGAGAGTGAAACCAGTCGTGGTGGTGAATTTCCTCAAAACAGTAGGCAAACTCTTCAATACTGATGAGCAAATCTTGGACAGCAACTCCGAACTCCCCGACAACATTTTTTGGATCAGTGTTCTCTTCCAAATGCTTCTCAATGTTGTCTAACTTTTCCAGAGACGTATTAATACTGTCAAGAGAAGACTTGAGCTGAAAACTCCTCACGAGGACATTCCTGTGTTCGTACTGCCAAGTGGGTTGAATTTGTAGTAATAGCCTTCTGTATCAAATATTCGCTTGTTCATACCTTCGTTGCGGATTACAACCTAAGCTACTCAGACACTTCAACCGTCGATACTAGTGACTTCAGCTCTAGTGTATTTATTTAGTCTATTATATATAACAAGCAAAAAGAGAGGGGAAATCATCGTGATACTCGTATTTTGCGGCTTCCAACGATCCGTCTACCAATAGATCGAAGACAAATTTCCTTCGATAGCGAGTTATGAGTGACGAACAGCAATCCTTAGAAGTCGCCATCGGCTAGGGTCGGTATGGTTCGCAGGACCGAGGCCTACGGGTGGGCGCTCGCCATCGGTATCCTCGTCGTCTTCGCGGTGCCGTGGTTCCTCTGGGGCAGTAGCCAGGTCGCCTTCGGCCTTCCATTGTGGCTCTGGTGGCACGTCGGCTGGATGGGGTTGGCGAGCGTGGTGTTCTACGCTTTCGCCCGCCGAGCGTGGGGCATCGGCATCGAAGCCGAGCCCTCGTCCGCCTACGGCAGTGCTGGGTCGGGGGACGCCGGATCGGGAGAGGGCGCGAACGCCGGAGGGGAGGCCTGATGGCGAACACCGCCCTCCAGCTCGGTATCGTCGGGGGCTATCTGCTGGTGGCGCTCACCATCGGGCTCGTGGCCTACCGGCTCACCGACAACACCGCCGAGGACTACTATCTAGCCGATCGCACGCTCGGCACCGTAGTTCTCCTGTTCACGACGTTTGCGACACTGCTATCAGCTTTTACCTTTTTTGGCGGTCCCAACGTCTCCTATAGCGCCGGTCCCGAGTGGATCCTCGTGATGGGCTTCATGGACGGCGTCCTGTTCGCCGTGCTCTGGTACGTGCTTGGCTACAAGCAGTGGCTTATCGGCCGCGCGCAGGGCTACGTGACCCTCGGGGAGATGCTCGGTGATCGCTTCGGCTCGCGGACCCTTCGGGGTGTCGTCGCGGCGATCAGCCTCTTCTGGCTCTTTCCCTACGTGATGCTCCAACAGCAGGGTGCGGGCGTCGCTCTCGCCGGTCTTACGGGGGGTACGATCCCCTACTGGGTCGGTGCAGGGACGATTACGCTCTTCATGATCGTCTACGTGGCGATCTCGGGGATGCGCGGGGTCGCCTGGACCGACACGCTCCAGGGCGTGTTCATGCTCGTGCTGATCTGGGGCGCGGCCGCGTGGGTGCTCGCGGTCGTCGGTGGCCCGGGCGAAGCGACCCGGCAGCTCTTGAGTACTGATCCCGACTTCCTCACGCTCGGTGGTGGCCTGTATACCCCCCAGTACGTGCTTTCGACGGCAATCAGTATCGCCTTCGGCGTGGCGATGTTCCCCCAGATCAACCAGCGCTTCTTCGTTGCGCGTTCGAAAAAGGTCCTCAAACGAACGTTCGCGCTCTGGCCGATCCTCGTGCTCTTGCTGTTCGTTCCGGCCTTTATGCTCGGGACGTGGGCACGCGGGCTCGGTGTCTCGGTTCCGGAGGGCGGGAACGTGGTCCCGGCGCTGCTCACCGCCTATACCCCACCGTGGTTCGCCGCACTCGTGATCGCCGGGGCGATGGCCGCGATGATGTCCTCCTCCGACTCGATGCTGCTCTCGGGCTCGTCGTACTTCACGCGCGATCTCTATCGGCCGTTCATCGACTCCGAAGGGCGGCGCGAGGACCTACTGGCACGGGTCGGCGTCGCGGTCTTCGCGACGCTATCGTTTATCGCGAGCCTCTTTCGGCCGGGCACGCTGATCGAGATCGGCGACACCGCCTTCGGCGGGTTCGCACAACTCGCTCTGCCGGTACTCGTCGCTTTGTACTGGTCGGGAACCACTCGTGATGGAATGTTCGCCGGGGTACTGGGCAGTCAGGCCTTTTATATTCTGAGCGTGTTCATCCCCTGGGTTCCCAGTGCGTATGGGGGGTGGAACGCCTCGGTGGTAGGTATGCTTCTGGGACTCGTACTCACGATCGGCGTCTCGGCGCTCACCGCGCCCGCGACCGAGGAGGATCGGCAGGTGTACTCCGAAGGGCTGCGCGCGGACTGACCGCCATCGAGTTCGAGGATCGCCCTCGTAACCCCTGTTCAGTCGAGGACCCGTGACTCACGGATCGACCGATCGTTTAACACCGTCTCGTGCTACTTTCGAGTATGCAGACACATCTCGTCCCGGTCGGGTTCGACTACGACCGGCTCATCGCCCCCTTGGTACGCGAGCGATTGAGCGTCGACCGCGTCGTCTTGCTCCAGGGCGCGGTCGGCAGCGAAGCGAACGTCGAACACTCCCGGACGCTGGCCCGAAAGCTCGAAGGCGACTTCGAGAACCTGCTGGGGGCCCAAACCGAACGCTTCGTCATTGAGGACGTGTACGACTACGACGCGGCCTTCGAAGGAGCCTACGGTCTCATCAACGCCGAGTTGGACGCCGGCAACGAGATCTGGGTTAACATCAGCGCCATGCCCCGCACGGTAAGCTTCGCCTTCGCGACCGCGGCCCACTCGGTCGCGGTCGAACGCGAGACCGAGCGCGACAACATTCACACCTACTACACCGTCCCGGAGAAGTACTTAGAGACCGAACTCGCCGCGGAACTCCGGCGCGGAACGGAGCTGCTCGCCGAAATCGAGGGAAAAATCGATGACGAGGATCTGGCAGAGCGAACTGCTGAACGCGTCCACGGCGCCCGGGAGCTACTCGGCGAGTTCGACGAGCGCGGGACGACCAGCGGCGCGAAGAGCGTCGATGGCAGTCACATTATCGAGTTCCCGGTCGCGTCCTTCTCGTCGGTCAAGCCCTTCGAGGAGCTAATCTTATTCAAACTCGGCGACGACGGAGCCTTCCGGAGCGTCTCGGAACTCGCCCAAGCGCTCGCCGCGGAACTGGGCGAGGAGTACACCGACAGCTTCCGCTCGAAGGTCATCTACAACGTCGATCGACTCGGACCCGGCGGGAAGGGCTACGTCGAACAGGACGAACGAGGCAAGTCCTACCGGACGGAACTGTCACGCATCGGCGAACTCTGGGTGCGGGCCCACGCAGACGAGAGCAGCGACGGGGAGGAAGCGACCGAGGGCCCGAACCGGGACGGGAGCGACGGTGCGGAGGAAAACGGTGCCGGCGGAGGCGGGCGCGATACCGAACTGAAGCCACCCGAACGGGACGGGAACGAGGAGCGGGCTCCGAAGTGGTAACTCCCCGCTGAACGGGATCTTCCGTGCCATCCCCGGCTAACCCGAGAACTAAGCAGCGGTACGGTCACTACCTACCGATACGCGATACCATTGCTCCTATCGTCCGACCGTCGCTCGACCGTCCTTCGGATCGGGAGGGCTTGAGCCTCGACGCGTCGCACGCTCGCCCTCGGTCGTAATCTCGCGGACGATTACGTCGGTGGTATCGACCTTTTCGGAGAGGAGCACCTCCCGGCGGACCTGCCACTCGGTTCGGTCCTCGCGTTCGAGAATCGAGACCGCCCGCTCGAGGGCGTTTTCGTGGCGATTGACGTCGCTGAAGGTAGCGATCAGTCCGTAGGTCTGTTCGAGTTCGTCGACGTAACCCAGCCGGCGCGAGGAGACGTACAGCGCGGGTGTGCCGAGCACCGCGGCTTCGGTCGCCATCGTCGGGCTCTCACCGACGAAAACGTTAGCGTAGGCGAGCAGGTGATGCATCCGATGGGGAGCCACCGACACCTGGCGATCCTCGATGGCCGTCGGCAGCGAGCCCTCGGCGGTGATGAGGACGCGTGCGCCGGTCGCTTCGAGGCGGGCCACGGCGTCTTCGATGTCTTCGATCCCGCTTTCGGTGGCCCCAACATCGTGGGCGGCGTTCCAGGCGACCAGGCGCAACACGGCAAGGGGCTGTTTCGGGGTTCCGTCCTCGTCGGTCTCGACCCCGATCTCTTCGAGAACTGAAGGATCGGGCGTGAAGCGATCGGGGTGGAGATAGGCGAGTTCGTGATAGCCCGGATAGCGGACGTGGTGTCTCTTTACATCGCCGCGGTAGCTCTCGGGCGTACAGACCCGGTGGGCGAAGGGAAAGGCGAGCGCGTTGCTGAGCGTCGCGTCCTCGGTGTCGTAGAAGACCACGCTACGCGCGCCGACCGCCCGGGCGACGTGGGCGGCAGCGACCCCGCCGATCGCGGTGATCACGTCGGGCTCGAATCGTCGCATCCGTGTCAGTAACCGGGCCTCGTAGGTGGCCTGAGTTACCGCAAGAGAGGGTAGCGAGTCGGCCGTGCCGGCAAGCATCTCGTAGGGTAGCTCGTAGGCTTCGAGAAGGTCGGCGACGATCTCAGCGCGGCGCGCGAAGATCCGGACGTCGTGGCCGGCCGCTGTGAGCTCGCCGATCGCGTTCCGGAAGAAGTGCACGTGGGCCGGATGCTGGATCGTGACGGCGACGTTCATTGATGGCCCGCAGACTCCCCACATATTTAGCTTCGCAGATATCGATCCAGGCGACCGACGAAGGCGATCGATAAGATGGTTTCGGCGAGTTTGCAGGGGTTCGGGCTGTCACTATTCGTTCGCGCTTCGAGCGCGGAGTTTCTCGAGTCGCGTCAGAAGTGCGAGGACGGTCGCGGCGAGGGTGAGCACCACCGCACCCGCCGCGGCGATGCCGAGCGCGCTCGCTCCGCCCCAGACTATCACGTCGTCGGCGACCGGAATCGCGGTGTGGTGGGGATCGCCGAGAATCGGCACGAAGTAATCGAGCACGAGATCGACCGTGTACCACGCGAGCGCGAGGACGATCGCCCACACCCGGAAGTCGCTGTAGCGATGGACCAGGAAGGCCTGGACAACCATCGCGAGGTGACTCCAAAACAGGAAGTTGTACATCGCCGGATGGAGGTAGGAAAACCCCTCGCCGAAAGCGAGCAGGACGTAGGGCGTCCAGGCCCCGAGCTTGATACACCCGAAAAAGGCCAGTGCGTTCAACAACTCGTTAGAGTGGCCGAGCTTCCAGGCCGCGAGGCTCGACGCGATAAACAGCGTTGCGAGCGGGCTATCGGGGACGAACGGCCAGAGCACGATCGGCTCGCTGGCGAACTGAAAGCGGTAGTACCAGAACCCGAAGAGCGTGCCCACGAGGTTGATCCCGACGATAGCCCAGGCGAGGCCCAAACCGAGATCTTCGAGCCACGCCGGTAGGGGCGAGATGTATCGGGGCAGGTCCTCGCGATCGGGGACCGGGCCGCCGACCGCCCGGAGCGAATCGCGAACGCCGGTCCCCGAGGCCATCACCTCGAATCGAGCGGAGACGGACAAAACCCTGGCGGTCGTCCGAACGGAATCGAGGGAATCGCGCCTGACCGTCGGGTTCTATCGAGCCCTCTCCTCAGGCGTCGAGTCGTGCCGCGAGGTCGAGTACGTCCTCGGCGACGATGTCGTAGGCCGATGCGTCCGGCGTCTCGGCCTCGTGGGATCGCTCCGAGCCCCATTCTGCCGGCCGGTGGACGTAGGCCGTACGCAATCCCAGTTCTTCGCTCGCGTCGAGATCCCGCTCGTGGGCGGCGACCATCATTACCTGTTCAGGGTCGCAATCGAGCAGATCGACCGCGGTCAAATAAGCCTCCTCGTCGGGTTTGTAGTGGCCGGCGAGTTCGGCCGAGAGGATCAGATCCCAGGGGATCCGGGCCCGCTTGGCGATGTCCGCGAGCAGGCGTACATGACCGTTCGACAGCGGCGCGATCACGTAGTCACACCGGAGCCGCGCGAGCCCGGGGATCGCGTCGGGCCAGGGGTCGAGACGGTGCCAGACCTGATTGAGGTTGGTTTTCTCTGCTTCGGTGAGTCCCTCGATCCCGAAGCGATCGAGGAGTTCCTCTAAGGAGTCACGATGGAGGCTATCGAGGTTGCGCCACGCGATATCGCCTTCCCGCACTCGATCCATCGAGGGCTGGTAGGCCTCGCGCCAGGCGTCGGCGAAGGCGGCCCAGTCGACATCGAGGTCCTTCTCTTCGCCGAGGGCCCGGCCGTCGCGGATCACGCCGCTTCGCCAGTCGACGACCGTCCCGAAGACATCGAACAGCAGCGCGTCGACCTCCGGGGCGGTCATCGGTCTCCTCCACGCTCGCAGTCGTCCCGATAAGTGTCGACAGCGCCCGTGTAGGCAGTGCTTCCGTATCCGAAATAACGATCGTACTCGAATGCAGCGCCGTCGATTCGGTGCATAGCTGGTCGCGGACGCGGAGAGTCTTGGTTCTTCGGCTGCACCGGCTACCGCTCCACTGGCTACCACTCGAATCCGGAGGGATCCTCGCTGGGCATAAGAGGGCTATCGGGCAGGTTCTCGGGAAGCGTGGGATCGTTGTAGCCGCCGGGCGCGACGTCGTTCGGCCGGTCGAGATAGAAAAGTGAGGCGAGCGCCTGGATCCCTTTGCGCCCGACGCCGAGTTCGAACTGGCCGCCGCCGTAGGTCCTGATACCCTCCTCTCGACAGTACTCGATCGTCTCAAACAAGGAAAAGAGAGTGCCGAAGCGCGAGGGTTTGATGTTGAGCCAGGCGGGTTCGAAGGGAAGGGTCTCGACGCTCTCGACGCCGGTGATCGGCGCGTCCCAGGAGACCCGTTCAGAATTCGCTTCGAGCAGGTCTCGGGTATCGTCCGTGAGCGCGGGGTCCTCGATAACGGCGTCGGGAAAGCCCTCGAAGACCCGCTCGTAGAGCGCGGGATCGGGGTCCTGATCGACCCTCGTCCCGTGGTACTGACCCTTGAGATCCAGTACTCGCACGGCATCGATCGCGGCGATCTCCGTGATCAGGTCCTCGGTCCACTCGGAGGTCGGATCGAGTTTGAACTCCGCCTCAGGATGGCGATCGAGAATTTCGTGTAGTCGGTCCGCTGACGGTGGCTCCCCGAGCCGTGTACTCACGACGAACCGCACGGGATCGTAGGACAGGCCGAGAATCCCGCCGAGGTTCGTCCCTGCTTGCCGGAGCGCGAGATCGAGGCCGGCACTTTCGAGCGCCCACCGTCGGTAGTGTTTCGAGGACTCGCGTTCGGGCTCTCTTCTCGGAAAGAGGTCGATACCCTCGAGCGCCGCGGAGAACTCCCTGACGGCGTACTCCCCGGCGAGACCGAGAGCACCAACGTCGGCGAGCGCGTCGTGGTCCTCGGTATCGTAGGTGACGTCCTCGCCGCGGCCGGTCTCCCCCTCTCCTTCGAGGACGAAGGTGGTCGTCGCACGGGTGAACCCACTGGAAGTGTCGCGCTCGCGGCGCTCCCTGTCTTCGGCGTCGATCACGAGGGACAGATCGGCGACCTGCTCGTAGAGGCTCATGGGAGTTCCAGGCCGGCATCGAATATATACTTGCTAGCTCTGGCCACCGACGACCGCGGTGCTCGACGGGTTCGTTAAGTGGATTCGGGTCCTTGTTCTACTATGTCCGACTCGACGGATCTCGAAGAACTCCGGCGCGGAACCGACCTCGTCAAGCGCGGGTTCGCCCGTATGCAACAGGGCGGGGTCATCATGGACGTGGTCGACGCCGAGCAAGCACGGATCGCCGAAGAAGCCGGCGCGGTGGCGGTCATGGCTCTGGAAGCCGTGCCTGCCGACATCAGGAAACGGGGCGGCGTCGCCCGGATGGCCGATCCCGGCGAAGTACGCGAGGTCGTCGAGACGGTCTCGATCCCGGCGATGGGCAAAGCCCGGATCGGACATACCGCAGAAGCCCAGATCCTCGAAGCCACGGGCGTCGACATGATCGACGAATCGGAGGTCCTCACGCCCGCCGACGACCGCTACCACATCGACAAGCGCGACTTCACCACGCCGTTCGTCTGTGGCGCTCGGAATCTCGGCGAGGCCCTCCGGCGGATCGACGAGGGTGCGGCGATGATCCGCACGAAAGGTGAGGCCGGCACCGGCGACGTGAACCAGGCCGTACACCACCAGCGCAACATCTCCGGCGCGATCCGCCAACTCGATAGCATGGCCCACGAGGAGCGGGAGGCCTGGGCCCGCGAGCACGAAGCGCCCGCCGACCTCGTGCACGAAAGCGCCGAGATGGGCCGGCTCCCGGTGGTGAACTTCGCCGCGGGCGGGATCGCCACGCCTGCCGACGCCGCGCTAATGATGTTCCACGGGTGTGATGGCATCTTCGTCGGGTCGGGCATCTTCGGCGCGCAGAACCCCGAAGCGATGGGCAGTGCGATCGTCGAAGCCGTCAACAACTGGGACGATCCCGAAACACTCGCAGAGATCGCTACCAACACTGGCGAGGGGATGAAAGGCGAGTCCAACGCCGACATGTCCGAAGAGCAGCAACTGCAAGGTCGGGGCGTCTAGAACACGCACCTTTTTGCTGGCGTCCTCGCTCGCCTACGGCTCGCTGCGGGACCAGCAAAAATCTGCACCAAAAACCGCTCGCTCACCACTCCGTGGTTCGCTCGCGACGGGGTTACTCGTACAGCACAGCGACGGCACAGGGAGCAATGCCCGACTCGTGGCAATCGCAGCTCAGGAGGACTACTCACAGCGTCTTTCGGTACCAGTGTTGGCTCGTCTCTACGCCAGCCAGTACCACGTCCTCGATATCGAATCGGTCGAATCCCCGAGCTTCGTAGAACGAAACACCGACGTCGTTCGCCGCGAGAACCGCGAGTTCGTACGTCGAGACGCCCCGGGCTTCGAGTTCCTCTTCGACGCGTTCGAGCAACGCAGTACCGATGCCCTCCCCCCAGCGGCCAGGAACGACGTAGATGCGAAAGAGGCTCCAACCGTCGTGCTCGGCACTCGGCCCGGCGTGTGCGAACCCTTGGACGGCACCTTCCTTGACGGCGAGGACGAAGACGTGTCCGTCCTCTCTCGTCGCGTCTCGGAGCCCCTCGCGGTCGTACCACTTCCCGACGATCTCCTCGACTACCCCTTCGCCGAGGAAATCGTCGTAGGCGGCGTGCCACGATCGGCGAGCGACCCGCTCGATAGCGCGGGCGTCGGACGTTTTTGCCGATCGGAGATGACTGCTGGGCATGGGTCACTCGAAGAACCCATCGGACGAACGTCTCCCGGTGGCCGGGGAGTGATTGTCTTGTAAGTGGCAAGTCCGTTCCCGATCGACGATCCTGCCTAACAAGCACTCGGGCGAACGCTACCGACCGCACCTACAAGCACGAGGCGTGCGTACCGCCGGCAATGATGCCCTCGGTACCCGAGGAGCGACTATCGGCGGGTGGCTGGACGCTCGCCGAGGAGACGAGCGAAACGCGCTTCGAGCTGCCGACGATGCGCGTCGTT
>PXRJ01000034.1:2933-30386 GCA_003021705.1 Halobacteriales archaeon QS_3_64_16 | reverse complement strand
ACCCGCCGCTCCGGTCGCCACCGTCCCATCGATACGAACGGAACTCCAGCCGACCTATTAAGGATTCGACCGGCGATCGCCGGCTCCCCCGGGGCGTTCGGGCCCGATCGGATTCGTCGATAGTCATCCCGGCTACGGATCGATCGCTCGATCGGCCCGATCGTGAGGGACCATCGAGGTGACCCGGCGCAGCGAAACGCGGACCCTCACCGAGCCGTCGTCGGTCGGTCGCCGTGAGCGTCGCTTCATTGGTCGAATCGAGCGAGGCAACCGGCGTCCGGGAAGGCTGCTGCGAGGGGTTTATGCTTCCCGCACACGTACGCTGGAACGAATTATATGTCCCAGGAAGGTGAGTACGGAGCCAGGCAGATCCAGGTCTTGGAGGGCCTCGAAGCCGTCCGCAAGCGCCCGGCGATGTACGTCGGTTCTACCGATTCTCGCGGGTTGCACCACCTGGTCTACGAGGTCGTCGACAACGCTATCGACGAGGCACTGGCGGGGTATTGTGATTCGATTACCGTCACGATCCACGAGGACGATTCGGTAAGCGTCACCGACGACGGTCGTGGGATTCCCGTCGACACTCACGAGAACGGCCGACCGGCAGTAGAGGTCATCCTGACCGTGCTTCACGCCGGGGGGAAGTTCGACAAGGAATCCTACCAGGTCTCGGGCGGGCTACACGGGGTCGGCATCTCGGCCGTCAATGCCCTCTCCGAACGCCTCGAAGTCGAGGTTCGTCGGGATGGAGCAGTCTGGACGCAGGCTTTCGAAGCCGGGGAGCCCGTTGGCAACCTCGAAGAGGTACGGGATCTCGGCCCGGAGGAGAGTACCGGCACCGAGATCCGCTTCTGGCCCGACGGAGGGATCTTCGGAGACACGACGTTTGCGGCCTCGACGCTTGCGAACCGGCTGCGCGAACTCGCCTTTCTCAATCCCGGCATCGAAGTCGAACTCTTCGACGAGCGCGACGGCTCGCGCGATCGCTTCCGGTACGACGGGGGCATCAGGGAGTTCGTCGTCTATCTGAACGAATCACGTACTGCATTACACGAGGACGTCATCTACTTCGACGCCGAGAGCGATGACATCCAGGTCGAGGTCGCGATCCAGGCGACCGACGAACTTCAGGGCTCGATTCACGCCTTCGCGAACAACATCAACACCCGCGAAGGAGGGACTCATCTCACCGGGTTCAAGACCGCACTCACTCGGGTTATCAACGACTACGCGAACCAGCACGACCTCTTGGGGCCGATCGACGGCGATAATTTAACCGGGAACGACATTCGCGAAGGTCTGACCGCGGTCGTCTCGGTCAAACACCCCGACCCGCAGTTCGAAGGCCAGACCAAGACCAAACTCGGCAACGGCGAAGTCCAGGGGATCGTCGGAAGCGCCGTCCACGAGGGACTGGGTACCTACCTCGAGGAACACCCTGACACCGCCGAAACGATCATCACCAGGGCCGTAGAAGCCGCCCGTGCCCGCCGGGCCGCAAAGAAGGCAGAAGAGCTCACCCGCCGGAAGAGCGCCCTGGAGTCGACCTCCCTGCCCGGGAAACTCGCGGACTGTCAGACCCGTGATCCGACCGAAGCAGAACTGTTCGTCGTCGAGGGCGATTCCGCCGGGGGGAGCGCCAAACAAGCCCGCGATCGGGGGTTTCAAGCGGTTCTACCGCTCTTTGGCAAGGTTCTGAACGTCGAGAAACACCGGCTCGATCGCGTGCTTGAGAACGACAAGATCAGGAACTTGGTGACCGCGATCGGCGCGGGTATCGGCGAGGAGTTCGACATCGAGGACGTCCGCTACCAGAAGCTGATCATCATGACTGACGCGGACGTCGACGGTGCTCATATCCGGACGCTGTATCTCACGCTGCTCTATCGGTACATGCAGCCACTCATCGAAGCGGGCTACGTCTATGCCGCCCAGCCACCACTCTATCGGATCCGGTACAACGGCGAGACTTTTGATGCGATGACCGAAGCCGATCGCGAACGCATCGTCGCGGAGAAATGTAACGGGAACCCAACCCAGGTCCAGCGCTTCAAGGGCCTGGGGGAGATGAACCCCGAACAGCTCTGGGAGTCGACAATGAACCCCGAGAACCGAGTTCTGAAACGAATCACCCTCGACGACGCCGCCACCGCCGATCGGATGTTCTCGGTGCTGATGGGTGATGCCGTCGGCCCGCGAAAGGCCTTCATCAAAGAACACGCGACCGACGCCGAGTGGGTCGACGTATGAGCCCGGCTGGGGGGCCGGGGCTGGAACCGAGCGATAGGGCAACAACAACAGGACGACACACGTCGAGTTCGAGGACGCTGATACGATGATACCACGAATCAAACGGATGGGAGAACGATGAGTTCGGACGTACCCGACAGCGGCACTGATGGGGACAGCGGAGCCGCACGGATCGACTCGGTTCGCATCGAGGAGGAGATGGAGCAGTCCTACATCGATTACGCGATGAGCGTGATCGTCGGGCGGGCGCTCCCGAAGGTCGAGGACGGCCTGAAACCCGTCCATCGGCGGGTGCTCTATGCGATGGAACGGGACAGCGTCACCAGCGGCGCGACCCACCGCAAGAGCTCGAAGGTCGTCGGCGATACGATGGGCGATTTCCATCCCCACGGCGACAGCGCGATCTACGATGCGCTCGCCCGGATGGCCCAGCCCTTCTCGATGCGTGCGATGCTCGTCGACGGACAAGGCAACTTCGGCTCGGTCGACGGCGATCCGCCCGCGGCGATGCGCTACACGGAATCGCGCATGAGTCCCATCGCCGAGGAGCTTCTCGAGGACATCGAAAAAGAGACGGTCGATTTCTCGCCGAACTACGACGATCGCTTGGAGGAACCGGACGTCCTGCCCGCAGCCTTCCCGAACCTGCTCATCAACGGCTCCTCGGGCATCGCCGTCGGGATGAGTACGAACATTCCGCCACACAACTTGGGCGAGGTGATCGACGCGACGATCCACCTCATCGAGAATCCCGACTGTTCGATTCCCGAACTGATGGAGCACGTCCCGGGGCCTGATTTTCCTACTGGTGCGACGATCGTCGGCCGCGAGGGGATCTACGAGGCCTACGAGTCGGGTCGCGGGCGTATCAGAGTGCGGGCGGACTACGAGATCGAGGAGGCAGGCCGGGGCGAGCGTATCGTCGTCACCGAACTGCCCTTCCAAACCAACAAAGCCCGGCTCATCGAGCGGATCGCGGATGCGGTCACCGACGGGAAGCTAGAGGGAATCCGGGACCTACGCGACGAGTCCGATCGCGACGGTATCCGCGTCGTGATCGAACTCAAGCAGGGCGCGGTGACCGATATCGTCGAGAACCGGCTGCTCGATGGGTATCTCGAATCGACCTTCGGGATGATCAACCTCGCGCTGGTCGACGGCGAGCCCCGCGTGCTCGATCTCAAACAAACCCTCCAGGAGTACGTCTCCCATCGCCGCGAGGTCGTCCGCCGCCGCTCGGAGTACGACCTGGAACAGGCCGAGGACCGCGCACACATCTTAGAGGGCCGGCTCGAAGCCCTCGCGAATGCCGAAGAAGTCATCGAGTTGATCCGGAACGCCGCCGATCGCGACGAAGCGAAAGCCGCCTTACGGGAGACCTACGCGTTCAGCGAGCGCCAGGCCAATCACGTCGTCCGGATGCAACTCGGCAGTCTCACTACACTGGAGGCCGAGGAGATCGAAGAAGAACACGCCGCGGTCACCGACGAGATCGAACGCCTCGAGACGATCCTCGCCGACCGCGAGGAACTCGATGCGGTGATTATCGAGGAACTCCGGGAGGTACGCGGTGAGTACGCCGACGAGCGCCGGACAACGATCGTCGAGAACGACGGCACTGTCGCCCACGAGGACCTGATCACCCAAGAGGAGGTGCTTATCGTTCTCACCGAGGACGATTACATCAAGCGCATGCCCGCTTCGGAGTTCAGTGCCCAGAACCGCGGTGGGAAGGGGATCATCGGGACGAAGCTGAAGTCGGGGGATCGGGTCGCGACGGTCTTCCGAACCAATACTCACGATCACCTGCTTTGCTTTACGAACGAGGGCCGAGTTTACGAGCTACGGGGCTATGAGGTGCCCGAGATGAGCCGCACGGCCCGGGGCACTTCGGCGGTCAACTTGCTCGATTTCGATGACGAGGAGGAGATCGCCGCGGTCGTGAGCGTCGACGATCTCGATCCGGAAGAGTACCTCACGACGGTCACGCGAAGTGGCTACGTCAAGCGCACTGCCGCCGAGAAGTTCTCGAACATCCGCTCGACGGGCATCATCGCCACGAGACTCGACGCGAGCGACGAACTCGTTGACGTCGTGGTCACCGACGGAAGCAACGACATCGTGATCGCCACTCAAGAGGGGCGATCGATCCGCTTCGCGGAGAGCGACGTCAGAGCAATGGGCCGCAGCGCCCGCGGGGTCCGAGGGATTCAGACCGGCGCGGATGGGGTCGCAGGCATCGCCGCCGTCGACGACGAGGAGAGCCACTGGTTGCTCACCGTGACCGAACGGGGCTATGGCAAGCGCTCGCCGATCGACGCTTATCGCAGACAGTCGCGCAACGGGAAGGGGCTGATCGATATCAAGACCGAGGAGCGAAACGGCTGTACGAAAGCGATCAAGGCGGTCGGGCCGGGCGATCACCTCTTCGCGATGAGCGAGGGTGGCCAGATCCTACGCGCCCCAGTCGAGTCGATCTCGGTCGTCGGCCGGAACACCATGGGTGTGATCGTCATGGACGTCGGCAGCGACGATCGCCTCGCTAGCGTCGACGTGCTGCCGGCCGCGAGGGGAACCGATGCTTCTGACCTCGAAACCGACACTGACACCGATCCCGGTATCGACGGAGAGAGCGAGCGGACCGACGCTGTCGCTACCGCACCCAACTCTGCCCGGTCGGGCGAGATCGAATCCGGCGAGTAGCTTCCCCTTCGTTCAGGGCTGGTTTCGACCGCACTGACCCTTCTCCGACATCGATACTTCTCGCGTTCGCTCCCCAGGGCGGTTCCTGATCGGCGAATTCTTTCCGCACGGTTTAATCGATCGTTAAAGGCCGAGCCGACGGATAAGGTAAAAGATTTTATATCTGCTATAACGATTCCGTCCCGAGGTAGCATGACAGACCATTCCCTCCCCTCTGTCGGCTCGGTTCGACCGTCCCGACGGACGCTATTGGTATGCCTGGTTGCTCTGATGACCGTTCTGGCGGGTTGTGGTGGCGGCACCGGCGGTGGTGGCGGCGACGCTGGCACGACCGGTACTGAGACGGGAACGAGCGCGACAGCCCCAGGAGCCGGTGAAACGACGAGCGCCGATAGCGGCGATACCGGTGATGGCAGTAGCAGCGGCGGTACCGGCGGTGACAGCACCGACGGTACAACGACCCAAGCCGCGACCGGTGATGGGAACGCCTCTATGAGTGCGATGGGTGTGAACGCCTCGGAGGGTCAGAACGCTTCGATCCGCGTCGCGCATATGTCGCCCGACGCCTCCGCCGTCAACGTCGCTGTCGACGGCCAGGAGGTACTTACCGGAGTTTCGTTCCCCGAGGTCTCGGAGTACCTCTCGGTTCCGGCTGGTCAGCACCGCGTACGGATCACCGAGGCAGGTAGTTCGAGCAACGTTCTCTATAACGAGACGGCGACGTTCGACGCACGCCCCTATACGCTCGTCGCGAGCGGCGAAGTGAGCAATGGGACTCGGTCGAGCACCGACTTCGGCGTCTCGTTGCTCGCCGACCGTACCGCACCGTCGAGCGCGAACGCCTCGATCCGCCTCACCCACGTCGCGCCCGACGCCGGTCCGGTAGACGTCACTATCAATGGCAGCGGGCGGGTGCTGTTCGACAACGTCACCTTCTCGAACGCGAGTCGCTACGCCGAAGTACCCGGCGGGAACTACACGCTCGATATCCGCCGGGCAACCGGCAACAATAGCGGACCGATCGTCGAGAACTTCGATCTCGAGGTCTCGAACGGGACCGCCTACACGGTCTTCACGGCGGGCTACCTCACGCCCTCGCGAGCACCGGTAAGCGTCTCCCTCGAGCCGATCACCGCGACCGACGGGCTGGCAGCGACGATCCGCTTCGCCCACGTTTCGCCCGACGTCGGTCCGGTGAGCGTCTCCGTCAACGGACAGCTGGCCGACCGGACCCTCCCCTACAGCGCGACGACGGAGTACTTCGAGGTGCCGGCGGGCAATCGGACGGTGACGATTACCGCTCCGAACGCCTCCGAGCCGCTCTATCGGGAAGCGGTAGCGTTGAACGCCTCGACGAACTATACAGTCGTCGCGGCCGGCGAGACCGCCGATAACGGTCGATCCTTCGACCCGGTCGTGTTGAACGACGATACCGACCGCGAGAAGCCGACCACGAGCACGGCGAACGCTCGCCTTCTCCACGCTGCGCCCGACGCGCCATCGGTCAATGTCGTGGCCGCCGAGCGCGGAGTGATCTTCGACGGCGTAGCCTACGGAAACGCCTCGAACTACACGATGATTCCCGGCGGGAACTATACTTTCGAGGCGTTCGTCGCTACTGCCGACAACACCGGCGACGATATCGCCGCCTTCCCCGCTGAGGAACTGCCCGGCGGCGCGAGCTACACCCTCTTCCTCGCCGGCTACGTGACGCCCGGCGATGAACCGTCGTCGACGGACATCGAGCTTATCGTCGCGAACGACACCGAGGACTACGTCGATCGCGGTTCGCTCGACTAACCACACGCAGATTTTTGCCGAGCCCGCAGCGAGTGACCGGAGGGAACGAGCGAGGACCTCGGGAAAAAGGTGCGTCTATAAGATGCGTTTCCCGAGCGCACTCGCCGCGAGTTCGACGGCGAGCGCTGCGGTCTCGTTGTGTTCGTCCAAGATCGGGTTCACCTCGACGAGTTCGAGCGAGCGCAACAGATCCTCCTCTCGGTGGCGTTCGGCGATCAGTTCCATCGCCGCGTGGGCCTCCCGATAGGTAACCCCACCCCGGACCGGCGTGCCGACGCCCGGCGCGCCGCGGGGATCGAGCCAGTCGAGATCGATACTGATGTGTAGTCCATCGACGCCTCGAGAGGCGACTTCTAAGGCCTCTCCGACGACATCGGTGACGCCGCGTTCGTCGATGTCGGACATGGTGTAAGCAGCCACCCCGCTGTCGGCGATCGCCTCCCGTTCGGCGTCGTCGACGCTGCGGAGGCCGACGAGCGCGACGTTCTCGGCCTCGAGACCCGGCGCGCGCGCCCACTCCCGATCGGCGAAGCTACCTTCTCCGAGTGCCGCTGCGAGTGGCATACCGTGGACGTTGCCCGACGGAGAACTCTCGGGCGTATTGAAATCGCCGTGGGCGTCGAGCCAGAGCGCCCCGATCGATGCCTCCCGGGAACTACCGGATAGGGTCCCGATCGCGATCGAGTGATCGCCACCGAGCACTACCGGGAATTCCTCGCTCGCTACCGCCTCGGCTACGCTATCGGCGAGGTCGGCGCTGAGTGTGGCGGTTTCCTCGAGGTAGCGTGCCCTGCCATTCGATCCCTCGATGGCCGGGTCGCGCTCCTCGGCGTTCGGCACCGGGAGGTCGCCCCGATCGGTGGGTTCGTACCCGAGGCTTGCTAACGCGCTCGCCAGGCCCGCATACCGGATCGCCGAGGGGCCCATATCGACGCCCCGTCGGTCCGCGCCGAGATCCATCGGAACGCCGAGAATCCGTACCGGTGTCTCCATGTTCATACGTCGAGTACTCGTCGATCGTGTAACGATTGCCGATACTCACTGCGGCGCTCGATCCTCCCGGCTCGAACCGCAATTCGTCGGCTCGATCGGTTGGACTCGCTGCAGGCCCCGGCCTCAGTCCTTGTAGGGTGCACACACCTTCCTGACTCCTTCTTCGAAGGAGGTCGCCGGTTCCCAGCCGGTCGCCCGGGTCATCTTCGAGGGGTCGGCCATCGTATCATTGACGAAGATGTCCTCGGGGATCGGGTTCTCGGTGTGTTCGGGTTCGATGTCGGTTCCTAACTCCCGGTTCAGCATTTCGACGATCTCGTTCGCGCTGTAGGAACTCCCGGTGCCGAGGTTGTAAACCCCGGTCAGGCGGTGGTCCGCCGCGGCTTCGATTCCGCGGACGATGTCCTCGACGTGGGTGAGATCCCGAGTATGGGTGCCGTCGCCGTAGATAAGGGGAGCCTCCCCACTGGCTAAGTCGTCGGCGAACTGCGCGACGATGTTCGCATACTCGCCCTTATGGGCCTCCGCGCCTCGATAGCCCTGATAGACCGAGAAGAAACGTAGCCCGGCCATCGAGATGTCGTGACGATTGCGGAAGTACTCGGCGTAGCGCTCGCGGGCGAGTTTCGAGGCCTCGTAGCCGGTCCGGGCTTCGACGGGCATGTCCTCGGGGGAGGGCTCGGTTCGGTCGCCGTAGATCGAGGAGGTCGAGGCGTACACCACCGTCTCGCAGCCGTCCTGGCGGGCCTGCTCGACGGTGTTCGCGAAGCCCTCGACGTTCACTCGAACGCCCTCTCTGAGCCCCTCGATGCTCTGTTCGTGCATCGTCAGCGAGGACAGCGCCGCGAGGTGAAAGAGACAGTCGACGTCGGTCGGGAGGTCGTCGTCGAGGACGCTCGCTTCCCGGAACTCGACGGCGTCGTCGAGGTTGTCGGGCGTGCCCAGATAGAGATCGTCGATCGCGACGACATCGTTGTCCGCGGCGAGGTGGTTCGCGAGGTTCGACCCGATGAACCCCGCACCGCCGGTGACGAGTACGCGTTGTCCGTCCATGTATTCCTCCGATGACTCCCCTATCATAGTCATACCGATCCGCCCCCGGAGAAATCCCAGCACGATCGGCAGTGGGCTTCCCGCTCCGGTTCCGTTTTGTCCTGTACTCCTCGCCCGACTCGCCGTTCGTGAACTGCTGGCGCGTGTCGATGCCCGGATCGACGTTTCGATCGAGACGGACTCGGTGTACCCACCGGATTTAAGCCTCATTGTATCGAAGTGCTTCGCATGTCATCGATCGAACTGACGCCGAGCCAGAAACGGATCCTCTCCGCACTGGTCAACTTACACCGCCAGAGCGAGGACGCCGTCAAGGGTGAGGACATCGCCGAGGAGGTAGACCGCAATCCCGGGACGATTCGCAATCAGATGCAGAGCCTGAAGGCCCTCCAACTCGTCGAGGGCGTCCCCGGCCCCAAGGGTGGGTACAAGCCGACCGCGAACGCCTACCAGGCCCTCGAGATCGAGCGCATGGACCAGCCCGCGGACGTCGAACTCACTCGCGATGGCGAGCCCGTCGCGGACGCGAACGTCGAGGGGATCGACCTGACGAGCGTCCACCATCCCGAGCTCTGTCGCGCAGAGATCAGCATCCGGGGCTCGATCCGGGAATTCCACGAGGGCGATTCGGTCGTCGTCGGGCCGACGCCGCTGTCCCAACTCCTCGTCGAGGGCACCTTGGACGGCAAGGACGACACGAACGACATCCTGATCCTGACGATCGACGATATGCGCGCGCCCGCGAACGGTCAGTCAGCGCACTGATTCAACCAGTACACTGACCGACATTCGACCGACGGCCACTGAGCGACCATCGCTCCCGGTTCGGTCGGCTATCGATAGTCGATACTGATCACCGATTCCGTTCCTCTACCGATCGGTCGGTTAGTCGCGCCGTGCGACCGGGATTTCAAAGCCTTTGTATCCGAGCGCGACGGCTTCCGGGTATGACCGAAACCGTCGTCGTGCTCGGTGCCGGCTACGCCGGTGCGGGCGCGATCAAGAGTCTCGAGGAGAGCCTCGATGGCGACGCCGATATCGTATGGGTTGCCGATCGGGACTACCATCTCGTCTTACACGAGTCCCACCGCGTGATCCGCAATCCCGACGTCAGGTCGAAGGTCTGCCTCCCGGTCGAGGCGATCAAGTCCGATTCGACTCGCTTCATCGAAGGCGAGGTGGCCGGTCTCGACGCTGACGATCGTGAGATCGCCCTCGACGACGGCTCGACGGTATCGTATGATTACGCCCTGATCGCGCTCGGCTCGCGGACGGCCTACTATGGTATTCCGGGACTAGCGGAGAACTCCCTCACGCTCAAGAGCTTGGACGATGCCCTCGAGATCCACGAGCGGGTGATCGAGGCTGCCCGCGAGAGCACGACCGAGGACCCCGCACAGGTCGTGATCGGCGGCGCGGGCCTCTCGGGGATCCAGGCCGCCGGCGAGGTCGCCGAGTTCCGCGATCGCCGCCACGCGCCGATCGAGATCCACCTGGTCGAGGCCTTGCCCGAGATCTTCCCGGGGAACGATCCCGAACTCCAGGGCGCGCTTCGCAAGCGCCTGCTCGAGCGCGACATCCACATCTCGACGGACGATCCGATCACCGAGGCCGACGAGTCGACGATCTACTTCGATTCGGGCGATCCCTTAGAGTACGACGCCTTCGTTTGGACCGGCGGGATCACCGGCCGGGACTGCCTCGCCGATGCGAACCTGGAGAACAACCACAACCGGGTGAACACCGAGGCGAACTTCCGGACCTCTGACGAGCGGGTCTTTGCGATCGGCGATTCAGCGATCATCGATCTGGGCGAGACCCCCGCGCCGCCGACCGCACAGGCCGCCTGGCAGGCCGCCGAGGTCGCCGGCAGCAATCTCGCGCGGGCAACGCGGGGCCAACCCCTCGATACCTGGAGCTACGAGAGCAAAGGAACATTAGTATCGGTCGGCGAGGAAGCCGTCGCCCACGGAGTTCCAGGCAGTCCGATCTCGACTTTCGGTGGGCCGGCAGCGAAAGTCCTCAAGAAAGGCGTCGCCGCTCGGTGGATCGCCGATATGACCACCGTGCAGCGGGCGGCGCGTGCCTGGTCCGATATGTGAAACGCACCTTTTTCCTGGCGTCCTCGACTCGGACCTTTTTGCCGGGGTCCTCACTCGCTCTCTTCGATCGCTCGTTGCGGGCTCGGCAAAAATCTCCATCAAAAACGCTCGCTCACTCCGTTCGCTCGCGCGGACGACAGAGCGCCACCGCAACCGCAGTTGGGAAGTCAGCTGTTCGTCGCGCTGAATCGGCCTTTTTTCTTCCTTAGTCGAGATCGAGCGATAGGCCGGCGTGCCAGCGGTCGGCTCCGGCCTCGCGCTTGACCTCGTCCATGCGCGCGAGTACCTTCGCGGCGAGACTTGCGGTCTCGGCCGCGCGCCCCTCGCCCTCGGTGCGGAACTCGCCGGTGGTTCGGTTGGCATAGACCGTACAGACCGCCCCCGCCCGCAGGCCGAAGACGCTCGCGAGCGTCGTGATCGCGGCGGCTTCCATCTCAAAGTTCTTCACGTTCACACCCTGTAGCTCTTCCAGCAGAGCCTGTCCTTTCTCTGGCAGGTAGCCCTCGAAGCCCGGCCGTCCCTGCCCGGCGTAGAACGAATCGGTCGAAGCGGTGACCCCAACGTGGTAGTCATACCCCAGCCGCTCGGCTGCCGCGATAAGCGCGCTTACGACTTCGTGATCGGCGACCGCGGGGTAGCTCTCCCGAACGTACGCCTCGCTGGTGCCTTCCTGTCGGACGGCTCCGGCGGTGATGACCAGATCGCCGACGTCCATCTCGGGTTGGATCGCTCCACACGAGCCGACCCGCAGGAAGGTATCGACGCCGCATTCAGCGAGTTCCTCGACCGCGATGGCCGCAGAGGGCGCGCCGATCCCGGTGGAGGTGACCGAGACCGGCGCGCTCTCGTAGGTGCCCGTCACGGTGCGGTACTCCCGGTGGCTCGCGATTTCTTCACTTTCGTCCCACAGCGAGACGATATTCTCGACCCGCTCGGTATCCCCCGGCAGGAGAACGGTGCCCGCGACCTCTCCGGGCCCGACTTCGATGTGGTACTGACGCTCGCCGTCGGGTTTCTCTCCTCTCTTTTCGCTTCCGTTCGCTCTCCTCCTTTCGTCGCTCACGATCGCTCACCTGCGGCGGCTTCGAGCGTATCGAGCGATATCGTATTCGGTAGAAGGTCCCCGAGCGCGTACTCGCTGATCGCCACGTCGCCGTTCTCCTCCTCGCCCTCGTCGCAGTAGACCCTAAAGTCCTCGCCACAGAACTCCGCGAGCGTCTGACGACACATTCCACAGGGTGTCACGCCGTCGCGTGCGTCCGAAGCGACCGCGATCGCGGCGAAATCCTGCTGGCCTCTCTTCACTGCTTCTGCGATCGCGACCTCCTCGGCGTGCAAGCTATTGGAGTAGTTGGCGTTCTCGATGTTACAGCCGGTGAGGACGGTTCCCTCCGCCGTGAGGAGCGCAGCGCCGACGCGATACTCGGAGTAGGGGACGTAGGCCTGTTCGGTCGCCCCACGAGCGGCGTTGAGGAGTTCCTGAGCGTCCATGCGCCTCGTCGCTTGCCCGGCGTGAAATAGCCACCGAGAGCAGCCGTGAGGTAGCCGATCTGCGAGGCAACGGACGACAGTCACCTCTGATGGTAGCAGTGCGGATTCTGGCGGACGAAGGGCGAGGCGCGCGAATGGAGAGAGCGCCCGAGGGCTTCGGTGGTGCTGTGCGGTGGAGGTCTGCGGTCGGCAGTGTGGTGTCACTCTGTTGCTCGCGCGAATGAGCGAACGGAGTGAGCGAATGAGCGTTTTTAGTCCAGGTTTTTGCTGAGCCCGGAACGAGCGACCGAAGGGAGTGAGCGAGGACCTCGGCAAAAAAGTGGGTGTTCCTAGTCCTCGCTGGACTCGTAGTGCTCGCCGGCCGCCTCGGGCAGACGGGTCCGACCTACAAGGGCGAGGACGATTATTACCGTCACGTAGGGAATGGTCTGGATGAGCGAGTCGGGCACCGCATAGCCCGGCACCTGCTGGAGGCGCAGTTGGATCGCTTCGAGACCGGCGAACAGCAGTGACGCGCCGAAGGCTCCGATCGGGTTGTAGTTGCCGAAGAGATAGGCGACGATCGCGATGAAGCCCTTGCCGTTGACCATTGTTTGGCCGGTGCCGACGAACTGCCCCAAGCTCAACGAGAGGCTCGCCCCCCCGATCCCCGAGAGCACCCCCGAAAGCAGGATGCCCTGGTAGCGCACCTGACGGACGCTTACGCCGGCTGTATCGAGCGCTCTGGGGCTCTCGCCGCTCGCGCGGATATGGCGGCCGAAGGCGGTCCGGTTGAGCACCCACCACGTCGCTGGGACGGCGATCAGGAGCAGATAGACCGAGGGCCCGGAGCGAAACACAGTTCCTAAGTAGGGAATCGCGGCCAACCCCGGGATCGTCCAGGTACCGAGCGTACTCACCGAGCCGGAGTTGACGCTGCCATAATAGACGGTCGCTAAGAACGGTGCGAGCCCCAGTGCGATCAGCCAGATCGCGAGCCCAGCGATGATCTGATCGGCCCGGAACTCGATACAGACGACCGCGAACAACAGGGCCAAGAGAGTGCTCGCGAGCACGGCGAAGAGCAGTCCGATCCAGACGGCCGGGAGCCCGATGACGGCGCTACCGGCTCCTAACAGGCTCGTCGTGAACACGCCGACGAACGCCGAAATTATCAACAGGCCTTCGAGGCCGATATTGATGACGCCTGCTTTCTCCGAGAAGATGCCCCCGAGTGCCGCGAAGGCGATCGGGACCGAGAGTCGTAGCGCCGAACTCAGCGTGCTCTCGCTCGTCGCGATCTCCAGCAGGTCGCCCGCGATCGTCCCCGGGAAGACCAGTCCCGAGAGAGCGAAGACGAGAACGAGCGCGCCAGTCCCGATCGCGAGCCAGCGCCGGATTGCCTCTCGGTTCAGGACCTCCCACCTCCGTTCCTCTCGGCGGCCTCCTCGCTACCCTCGCCGTCGCTTCCGGCCCCGCCTCTATCGTCGCTGGCTTCACCACGGTCGTCGCTCTTCTCGCCGCTGGCGGCTCCGTTGTTCCCGACTGGCTCGGTTCGATCCCCCTCAGTACGTTCAAGTGCCACCGGTCTGCTTCCATTTCTTCTCGGTTCGAGTGTCCGACCGCCGTCGGTCGCGGGACGCGCCGAGCGCTCGGCCGGTGTGACATAGCGGCCGAGCAGCCGGAAGAACTCCGGCATCGCGACGAACAGCACGATCAGTCCGCGCAACACGCCGACCAACTGCTTGGGCACGCCCGCCGAGAGCTGGACGGCGATCGAGCCGCTCTTGAGCGTTCCGAAGAGTAGCGCCGCCGGGAACACCCCCAAGGGATTGTTCGCCGCGAGAATCGAGACGGTGATGCCATCGAACCCGAAGGCCGGAACCCCCGTCTGCCACCGCCCGGCGACCATCAGCACCCAGACCGCACCACCCACACCCGCGAGCGCGCCCGAGAGGGCCATGCTCGCGACGACGGTTCGTTCGGCGTCGACGCCCCCGTACTCGGCGGCCTCGGGCTGAAGACCGCTGGTCACGAAGTCATAGCCCGCGCTCGTCTGCTCGAGAAGGTAGTAGATCGCCGCGACGAGGAGGCCTCCTACCGCGAGCGCGACGATCGAAAAGTCACTGCCCGCGCCAAACAAAAGCGACTGGAAGGTGGCATAGCCCGGGAGTTCTACGGTCTGGACCGCCTGGCCCGGTGCCTGGAAGAACTGCGAGACGAGGACGAACGCCACGAGTGTCGCGACGAAGTTGAGCATAATAGTGGTAATCACCTCGTTGGCGTCGGCATACGCCTTCAGCGCCCCAGGGATCGCGCCGTAGGCTCCCCCTCCCAGAGCGCCGACTAGCAGGCCGGTAGCGGGCAAGAGTACCGATCCGAGGGCTCCGCTCGGGAAGAGGGGTATCGCGGCGGCCACCGCGAGCGCGCTGGCGAGCGCGCCGACGACGAGTTGGCCCTGCGAGCCGATGTTGAACATCCCCGCCCGGAAGGCGACCGCGACCGACAGGCCGGTGAACACCAGTACCGTCGTCTCTTTGAGGGTGAGCGCGACGCTGAAGTTAAACGGGTCGCTCAGAAGGTTGCCGTAGGCGCCGAAGAACAATTGGATATAGACTTCGACGGGATCGTAACAGGACGTGAGGACCAACAGGCCGTAGGCGGGCCGCGAGACTGATCGACAGCCGTTCTGCCGGCGAGGATTCGACGAGTCGTGTCAGTACCCGCCGCCCGCGATCGGTCAGTGACTCCCCGTTGCTCATCGCGTCCCGTCGGTTCGCTTCGGTTTTCCTCCTCTCTCCTCGCCTCTCCCGTCGGCACTCACGGTCGCGTGCTCCCCTCCCTCTCCGGGCTGCTCGCCGGCCATGAGCAGTCCGATCTCTTCCTCACTCACCTCTTCGGGATCGACCACATCGACGAACTCGCCTTCGTACATCACCGCGAGGCGATCGGCGAGTCCCCGCACCTCCTCGAGCTTCGAGGAAACGAGTACCACCGCGACCCCCTCGCGGCGGAGTCCCAGTAGCCGCTCGTGGATGAACTCCGTCGAGCCCACATCCACGCCCCGGGTAGGATGGCTCGCGATCAGCACGCGGGGATCGCGCTCGAACTCACGGCCGACGACGAACTTCTGCTGGTTGCCCCCCGAGAGCGCCCTCGCCCGTGCGTCGGGATCGGGCGGGCGCACGTCGTAGGCCTCGATCACCTCCGCGGCGTGCTCGCGGGCGTGCTCCCAGTCGATGCGGCCCCTCGCCGCAAAGGACGGGTCGTGCTGGCTCCCGAGGATGGCGTTGCGAACGAGATCGAAGTCCATAACGAGCCCCCGCTCCTGGCGGTCCTCGGGGACGTAAGCCATCCCGCGATCGGTGTGGGCGCGCCGGGAGGTCTCGGTTACGTCCACAGCGTCGAGCGAGACGCTGCCGGAATCCGGTTCCCGCAGCCCGGTGATCGCCTCGATGAGTTCGGTCTGACCATTGCCATCGACACCGGCGATCCCCAGGATCTCACCTTCACGCACGTCGAGCGATATCTCCTTCACTCGCTCGCTGCCGCGAGCGTCCTCGACTCGTAGCGAATCGACCTCCAGCACCCTCTCGCCGGCCGCGATCGGACCGCGATCGATCTCGAGGAGTACCTCGCGACCGACCATTAGCTCCGCGAGCTGTTCGCGGGTGGTTTCGCTTGCCGAGACGGTACCGACGTTTCGCCCATCGCGGAGCACGGTGATCGAATCGGCGGCCCGCATCGCCTCACCGAGTTTGTGGGTGATGAAGAGAATCGTCTTGCCTTCGGCGGTGAGTTCCTCGAAGACCGAAAAGAGGTCCTCTACCTCTTGGGGCGTGAGCACCGCGGTCGGCTCGTCCATGATCAAGACCTCAGCCCCGCGATAGAGCGTCTTGAGTATCTCGACGCGCTGTTGGACGCCGACGCTGGCCTCGGCGATCCGTGTCCCTGGATCGACGTCGAAGCCGTAGCGCTTGGCTAGCTCGATTACTTCCTCGCGGGCGCGCTCGCGGTCGATTCCGGGACCGAAACTCCCCGTTGGCTCGTAGCCGAGCGTAACGTTCTCGACGACCGTCATCGGATCGACGAGCATGAAATGCTGGTGGATCATCCCGATCCCGCTCTCGATCGCTTCCCGGGGCGAGTCGAAGTTCCGCTCTTCGCCCTCGATGATCACCCCGCCCTCGTCGGGTTCGTAGAGTCCATAGAGAACGTTCATCAGCGTCGTCTTCCCCGCGCCGTTCTCGCCGAGCAGCGCGTGGACGCTTCCGGCCTCGACATCGAGATCAACGTCGTCGTTCGCGAGTGCGCCCGGAAAGCGCTTCGTGATCCCCGCCAACCGGACGGCTTGGGAACTCATTTCGCCACGGTACCCCGGCGAGCAGCATAAAAGCTCGACTCTCGTTCGATCGCCGCTCCTGACGCGCTTTCTCTGCCGGCGTCGATTCCCTTCGCTCTCGAGACCTCCCGCTCTATCCGGCCGTTCGCTCGCCGTCGAGCAGCTGTGCTTCCACCGCGCTACTCTCTCGATCCCAGCGGTCGGTGTCCCTCGAAAAGCCCATCGAGATGCCGCCGAGCCCGACGCTCACACCCGTAAGTCCGTAGCCCGACCAGGTGTGGACGAAATCGACGTAAACCCGTCGCTCCCAGCTATCGTACTCCTGCCAGTTGGGTTCGACGTAGACGCCGAAATGGGAGCGATCGTCCCGATCGCCGATGTCGCGCCACTCACAGAGCGCCCCGCCAGGCGTCTTCGAATCGATGCCGTCCGGGTCCCCGCAGTTCCTACCGTAGTAGACCCACTCTTCGCGGGCGCTCGTCGGCGCGTAGTGGGCGGGGCGAAAAGAGATCGCGGCGTTATCGGGCGGCGACTGAGCGAAGTCGTCGAATTCCTGGTTCGTGAACTCCCATTCGAGGTCGATTACGTCGTAGCTCACGTACCAGGGCCGGCTGTAGGTCACGTACAACGTAAGCTCGTAGCGATCGAACTTCTCGGCCGTGACACGGTCGTCCTCGACGTCCGTTCGATCCGGGTTCGGATTGGTCCGCGGGATAGCGTAGTCGCGTTTCAGAGTTCCGTGACCGATCCCGCGCTTCGAGAGGTACGCCCGCCACCGCGCGTTCGACCAGTCCGCCCGCTCGCGCAGGAAAAGCGAGCGCTCGTAAGGATCGCCGTTCTCTCGGTTGCCTCGATCCCCTCGGTTCGCCCGCTCTTTTCGATCCGGCTCGGTCGTTCTCTTCGACCCTTTCGCACCCGCTATCGTCGATAGGGAAGCGGTGCCGATCGCCGCGCCGACGCCTCGCAGGAGACGGCGGCGACTCCGACGTGCCGACTCCCGACCGTGCCGGGAGGTCAGTGATTGCCGTTCGTCCATCCAGACGCCCTGGCCGCGCTGTAGTATATGAACCCGCGGTCACGTTACCGAATCGAGCGCTCTGGATCGCCCGCAACGAGCGCGCCGGTAAACATCTGCTGGAATCGCTCCTCGTCTACCTCCTCGATCACCCGCGTCCGGGCGTCGCCGTCGGTGATCCCGTCGACATCGGCGACGCTGTATCCCCTGGTCAGGCCCTCACGTTCGTCGATGTCCACGTGGTACGTACTCGCCTCGCAGACGATCTCGGGATCGAGACAGCACGCGACGGTCAGCGAATCGGGCTGAGTGGCGCCCTCGATGCCCTGTTCGCCTTCGGTGAACTCACGGACCGGCTCGGTGACCCTCACGAAGAAGTCGGCGTAGGTCGACTCCTCGCGTGCGCTCGCGATCCGATCGATTTCGGGGCCACCGAGCACCGATCCTTCCGTACAGACCCCCCAGCCGACGACCGAGACGTCAAGATCCCGCAGGACGATTTTCGCCGCGTCGGGATCGACCCAGAAGTTGTACTCGGCGGCCGGCGTGATGTTCCCCGGCGCGCCGAAGGCCCCGCCCATCACCCACACCTCATCCAAGAGGTCGTTCAATCGGGGTTCGCGCGAGCAGGCCAGCGCGACGTTCGTGAGTGGCCCGATGCACAGGAGCGTGATCTCGCCGGGAGACTCCCGTACGGTATCGAGCAGAAAATCGACCGCACCCGCATCCGCCGAATCGACATCGGGATCGGGGTAGATTCCGGCGAGCCCGCCGGCTCCGTGGACGTACTCGGCGGTCTCGTGATCCTTGAGCAGCGGTCGTCTCGCGCCCTCGTAGACCGGTACCTCCTCCGCTGCGCCCGCCAGCTCCAGTGTGTATTTGGCGTTCGCGACCTCGTGGTCGAAGGCGGCATTACCCGCGACGATGCTCACTCCCTCGACCGCGAGGCGATCGGAGAGGGTAGCGAGCAGTATCGCGAGCGCGTCGTCGCCCGCTGTATCGGAGTCGATGATCACGCGCCGGTCGGTCATGCTTGGACCTTGGTACCGACGCCAATCAATACGCGGGCCGGGGTACCCGGAATGACTCGTCTACCGACTGTCGGCTCAGGGCTCGGTCGGCACGTCGATCTCGTCGTTGATGATCGCCTCTCTGGACTGGGCGATCTCGTCTTTGAGGGTTTGGGGGATCGCCGAACCCAGCTGCTGGCCGTAGACGGTCTCGACGCCGTCGCGATCGAGCCCGAGGTTCGTCACGCTACCGCCGTTGAAGCTGTCCTCGACGACGTTTCGAATCGAGCTAAAGACCGCGCGCTCGACGCGTTTGACCATGCTCGCGAGGATCACGTTCGCGAAGTCCTCGTTCGTCACCGATTGGTCGGAGTCGACGCCGATGGCGTACCGACCCTTCTCCTGGGCGGCCTGGAAGATCCCCGCGCCCGTCGCGCCCGAGGCGTGGAAAACGATGTCCGCGCCGTTGTCGTACATCGAGATCGCCGCCTCCCGCCCGCCCGTCGGATCGGAGAAATCCCCGACGTAGGCGACTAGGGTCTCTGCGTTCTCGTTGGCGTAGTTCACGCCGGCCTCGTAGCCGGCCTGGAACTTCCTGATGAGCGGGGAGTCGACGCCGCCGACGAACCCGACGGTCGCCTGCTCGGGGTTGGTCTCCCCGCCACCGGCGCTGAACTCTCGAGTCGTCAACAATCCGGCGAGGTGGCCGACCTGGAAGGAGCCCTGTGCTTCCCTGAAGAGGTAACTCGCGACGTTTTCCCGATCGACCTCCTCGTCGACGATCATGAACCGCTGGTCGGGGAAGTTCTGTGCGCTCTCCTCGACGGCGCTTTTCTGGAGGAAGCCGATCGCACAGACCAGATCGTAGACCGGGTTCTGTGACCGGGCGAAGCGGCGCTGAAACGTCGAGAAGGCCGTCTCGGACTCCGGTTGGGCCTCGGTGTACTGGATTCCCAGTTCCTCCTTGGCGCGCTGGGCCCCACGGTGGGCCGCGTCGTTAAAGGACTCGTCACCGAGGCCGCCCAGCGCATAGACCATCGCGACGTTGATGTCCGAGTTGCCCTGACCGCCCGACCCGCCCGAGTCGTTGCCCGATCCGTTCTGCCCACCTGCTCCCGATCCACCGGAGCCGTTCGATCCGCCCGAGCCACCCGATCCTCCCGACCCACCGGAGTCGCCGCCGCCGGTCGTACACCCCGCGAGTCCGACCGCGCCGACCGCGCCGGCCGTCCGCAGGAATCGTCGCCTGGAGCTGGAATCTCCCATTGATCTACGTGGTACACGACGAGTCCGTGGCTTAAATCCGTCGGACCGCACGATTTCCCGACGCTCCGTGATCTCTGGTCTACGTCGCGCGGCCGATCACTCCCTGCCAACGTCGTCGATTGTCCGTGTGAGGACCTCGCGCACGCGATCGAGAACCGTATCGACCGACTCGCTCTCGACGTAGATTCTGAGATAGGGTTCCGTGCCGCTCGGCCGGACGAGAACCCAGCCGCCCTCGCTGGCGTCCTCGCCCCTCTCCTCGCCGGCTCCGGTACTCGTTGTGCCACCCCCGTTTTCGTCTCCCAGATCGAGCCGGATCCCGTGTTCGGTTCTCATCGTCGCGTCCGGGAAGGCCGCAGGAAGGGTCGTCTCGAGCCGGTCCATCGCCGCCGCCTTCCGATCGTCGGGACAGTCGAGTTCGGTCTTCCGGTAGGGCCGTTCGGTCACGGGCCCCCGCAGCAAGTCCAGACCCCTATCGGCGACCAGGCGGGCGAGTACCGCCGCGCTCGCCACGCCGTCGATCCAGGGACCGAACCCGGTATGGAGGTGTTTCCAGGGCTCGGCGGCGAAGACCACGCTCGTCTTCTCGCTGCCCTCTTCTCGTGCCGTGGCGATGCCCTCGTGCGCCCGCGTCGCTCGCGCGCACGTAATGCTCGGCTAAGATCGCGACGATCGTGTCCTCGTGAACGATCTCGCCCTCGCCGTCCAGTACCACGATCCGGTCGCCGTCCCCGTCATGGGCGATCGCCAGGTCGATCTCCCGCTCGTCGCCCGCACGGCCCCCCTCGGACGCTTTTCCTCCCCGACTCCCGGTCTCCCCCGTTTCCCCGGTCGTTGCGTTCGGCCGGTCGGCGAGAAACGCCCGGAGATCGGTCAGGGTCTCTTCGGTCGGTTTGCTCGGCCGCCCCGGAAAGGAGCCGTCGACGTTCGCGTGCAACGTCAGTACCTCCGCGCCGAGCGCACGCAGTACCTGCGGGGTCGCCAGGCCCGAGACCCCGTTCGCACAGTCGACGACGACCGAGAGGCCATCGAGGCCCGCGCCGTGCTCGCGAGCGTACTCGGCCACTGCCGCCCGATATCGCGACAGGAGGTCGATCCGCTCCGAGTCGCCCCACGCTTCCCAGGTCGTCGACTCGTTGCCCTCGGCGACCCGCTCTTCGATCCGCCGTTCGCCTTCCCGATCGTACTCCTCGCCGTCGGCGAAACATTTGATGCCGTTGTCGGTCGGCGGGTTGTGACTCGCGGTAACCATCACGCCCCGCCGGCCCCGCGAGGCAGCGGCGAGTGCCGGCGTCGGGAGCACGCCGGCCCGATAGACCCGCGCGCCGGCGCTCTCGATTCCCGCTTCGAGGGCGGCAACGAGCGCCGGGCCGGTGGTCCGTCCGTCGCGAGCGAGCACGACTCCCGCCCTGCTACCGGACTCCCCCTCTCGGTCTTCGCTCTCGTTTTCGGCACTTGCCTTCGAAGCGTCGACGCCGATCGCCCGTCCGACCGCGAGCGCGAGTTCCGGTGTGACGCGCTCGCGAGCGTCACCACGGATGCCCGCGGTTCCGAAGAGATTCATGGGGGTTACTCTAGCGGTGGGCTACTTAGGGTCTCCCGACTTCCGCCCTGCTCTCGCCGCCCGGTCTCCCGAGAGCCTCTTCCCAACGGCTCACGATCGCTCGCCGGCTCTCTATCTTACTCTCGTAGGCATATATTAAAAAGAAAGATACTTTATCGAGACTCTCGATCGGTCGAACAGATGCTATGGCTCGGTCCCGACCGGGAGTGATCGCTCTCTGTGTACTCGCCATCCTCGCGGCGAGCGCGCTGCTTTCGGGGAGCGCGGGTGCCGTCCCGAGTGCCGGAGTCGCCCTGGGAACGGACAGGGGGCCGAGCGAGTCGGTCGAGTACGCGACTGACGCCACGAACGGGGCGAGAAAGGGCACGCTGGCGACGCTTGGACCCTCTTTTGCCCAGGCGAATAACTCGACGGTCCAGCACGTCGATCCCGACTCCGTCGAGGAAAGCGAGGGCAGGCCAGTATCCCGAGTGGGTCGGTGAGTACGCCGATGTCGCGGGGCGAACGGGCGGAAACGCGAGCGCGAGCGCGAACGACACCGACCCGGCCGACCGGGCACTGGCCTTCGAGCGCGCCCGGGAGAACCAGACGGCCTTCGCCGCGGACATCCGGGAGTTCCGGGCGACCAGAGCCGCCTACGAGCGCGCTCGCGAGCGTGGTCGGACGACCCGGGCCCGCGAACTCGCCCGCCGGCTCGAGGCACTCGCGACGAGCGCCAACGATCGTAGCACTGCCTTCGCCCGGAACTACCGGATCGCCTCGGGGGACGCCCCGGCGAACGAGACGGCCATCGCGGCAGTCGAGTCGACGAGCGCGAACGTCTCCCAGACGGCGGGGGCGATAGAATCGGCGACCTTTACGAACACGACGCTGCGGGTCGGGGATCGCTCCGAGCGAGTGTCTTTCAGTGACCCGCTCGTGGTGAGCGGGCTGCTCGGGACCGAGAACGGGACCGTCCTCGCGAACCGTCCAGTGACCTTCGAGATCGGCGATCGGACGATCGAGACGACGACCGACGCCTACGGCGGATTCACGGTACGCTATCGGCCGATGTCGCTACCGCTCGACAGGCAGTCCCTCGAGATCGAGTACGTCCCCGAGAACGACTCCGTCTATCGCGAGGCGAGCGCGACGATCCCCGTCGATCCCGAGGCGGTCGAGCCGACGATCACTACCGAGACACAACCGTCGACGGTGAGTTACGGCGACCGGATCACCGTCTCCGGCTCAGTGCGTGCCGACGGGCGGCCGATCGAGGACGTTCCGGTGCTCGTGAGGGTAGCGGGCGAGCCGATCGCGGCGAACCGAACTGGCGGTAGTAGCACCGACTCGCTCGCAGGGAGCACGGTCGAGACGAACGCCGACGGCGAATACTCCCTTAGCACTACGCTTCCGGCCGACCTCGCGGCCGGCGACGTCGCACTGAACGCGACGATCCCTTGGCAGGGGCGGGCGATCGCGAGCGCGAACGCGAGCGCGCCGCTCACAGTCGAGTCGACCGCCACCGCCCTCACAGCGCGCGCAGGACAGGTCGACGGTCGGACCGTGCGCGTGACCGGCCGGCTGCGAACGGAAAATGGGCACTCGATCGGCGAACGGGAGGTACTGCTTCGGGCTGGTGGTGCCGCCCTGGGAACGGTCGAGACGACGTCGAACGGTACCTACGCGACGACCGTGACGATCCCGACCCGCCAGCTCACCCAGCAGGGAGGAGCGCCGACGACGTCGCTGACGATATCGTACGCCGGGCGGGAAACGAGCCTCGAACCCGCACACGAGACGGCCACTGTCGCGCTCGATGGCCTCTCGATCTCCGAGCGTGCCTCGATCGCCACCTCGACCGTGTTCGGAACTGCCCGGGACGCACTCGGCGCGGTCGTTCCCCAGGCCGTCCTCGACGCTCTCTCCGCACCGTCGTGGACGACGGTGCTTCTCGGGGCGCTCGCGCTCGCCCTCGGCTGGGGCCTCGTTCGCGGCAGCCGTTCGCTCCGCCGGCGGGGCGAGGACGGAACTGCTACCGAGGTAAGCGAGGACGCAGGCGGCGTTGAGGAGCCGGCCCGCTCCGGCACCGAGCACGCTGACCCGGGACGGTTCGACCCCGCGGACTGGCTGCTCGCCGGGGATCCGGATCGGGCGGTCCAGGCCGGCTATGCGGTCGTCCGCTCGCGGGTCGGGCGCGAGCTGGGAGTCGATCGGGGCATGACCCACCGGGAGTTCTACCGGGCCTGTCGGGACGCCTCGATCGGCGAGACGCGCCTGGCGGCTCTCGGCGCGCTCACCGACGCCTACGAGCGGGCGGCCTTCGCTTCCGAGTCCCTCTCCGAGCGGGTCGCGGGTGAGGTGCTCGACCGACTGGAGGCCTTCGGCGAGGGCGAGGACGAACTCGAGAGCGCCGAGCCCGCTGTGAACGTGGCCGACGGAAGCACGGCCGACGCCACCGGGAGCGACGGCGAAGCTGAGATGGACGGCGAATCCGCCCCTGATTCCTCGGAGGGAGATCGATGAGCGCATCGAGAGCGATGGGAGCGACGCGAGCGGCCGATGGAGTGATTACATGAACGGAGCCACCGATCCGAGACTGCTACTGCCACGCTCGCTCAGAGAACTGCCGGTCGACCTCGCTGCCGTGGCGGGCGTCGTGCTGGTGACGAACCTCGTCGTGTTCGCGCCGCTGATCAGCGAGACCCCGCTTCGGGTGCTCTTCGGGCTAGCGTTCGTCCTGGTCTGTCCGGGCTATGCCCTCGTCGCCGCCCTCTTCCCCGAGGCGGGCGGGGCGCCCGGCTCCTTCGAGGAGACCGATCCTAATGACAGGACCGACGCGGCTGAGACGACATCGGAAGCCGCGTCGACCACGGTGACCGCAGAGGACGAATCCGAAGCGAGTGGCGCGGCGACGGCGGACCAGACAGGACGGACGGCGGGTGGTATCGACGGGATCGAGCGCGTCGCGCTCTCGATCGGCCTTTCGGTCGCCGTCGTCCCGTTGGTCGGGCTCGTGCTCAATTTCACGCCGCTGGGGATCCGGCTCGTGCCGATCGTTCTCGTTCTCAGCGCGCTGACTCTCGGGACCGCGGCGCTCGCAGCCCGGCGACGGTGGGCCCTTTCCCCAGAGGAGCGCTTCACGATACCCTATCGCGAGTGGACTACGAACGCCCGATCGGAGTTGTTCCGTCCGGCGACGCGCGCGGACGCGGCACTCAACGTCTTGCTCGTGGTGAGCCTGTTGCTCGCGACGACGAGCGTGGGCTATGCGCTGTTCGTCCCGAGCGAGGGCGAGGGGTTCACCGAGTTCTACCTGCTCACCGAGAACGACTCCGGGGGATTGGTAGCAACGGACTACCCGCGGAACTTCACCCAGGGCGAGGGCAAGCCCCTGGTCGTCGGTATCGAGAACAACGAGGGGGAATCAGTCGAGTACACGGCCGTCGTCACTCTCCAGCGGGTCGAACGAGGAAGTAATAACACTACGAGAGTCATAGAGGAGCGCGAACTACGCCGCTTCGGCACACAGGTCGCCCCGAACGAGACCTGGCGACGTCCTCATACTCTTACGCCGACGATGCGCGGCGATCGCCTCCGGGTGGCCTACCTGCTATATCGCGGTTCCGTGCCCGAAGACCCCGGTGCGGAGAACGCTTACCGGGAACTCCACCTCTGGGTGAACGTCTCGAGCGCTCCGTAGCGGCCACCACTCGGAACGTTAGTTTAATTCAGCATTTCGTAGGTAACAAGGCTTATCTGCTACTGTTCTCAACTTGTGATTAACGGGGCAACCATACGAACAATGCTACGTTACTCGACTTCGATTCCAGCGAGGGTAATCGGACACACCGATCGCAGCCCGCCGGTCGCCCTCACGACCAATGAGTGCTCCGTCCGCGTCGAGCGCGGGGCCGCGCCGGTCGATCGTAGGAGGTGGTGCTGACCCGATGGCCTCCGAGACGACGATTTCGGAGCACTCCCCGCTTGCCGAGGAGCGCCACGACCGGCCGCTCCGGGAGAACGGGGAGAACGGAACGCGCGAGCGTGCGATCGACCCCGAGCGCACTTCCGAGACCACCATCGCCGAGGAGCGTCCTACCCTTTCGGTCGTCGTGCCGACGCTCGACGAACAGGAGGGTATCAGCGAGTGCATCGAGCGCATCGAGAGCGCCTTCTACGAACTGGACATCGACGGCGAAATCATCATTAGCGACAGCTCGACCGATCGTACCCCCGAGATCGCCCGTGAGATGGGCGCGCGGGTCCTCACGCCGGATCGACCGGGCTATGGCTACGCCTATCGCTACGCCTTCGCCCACGCCCGCGGGGAGTACGTCGCGATCGGTGACGCCGACACCACCTACGATTTCGAGGAACTCCCGAAGCTCTTCGAGCTCGTCGCGGAGGGTGAGGCCGACATGGCGATGGGCTCTCGCCTTGCCGGCGAGATCCGTCCCGGCGCAATGCCCGCGCTCCACCAGCACGTCGGCAATCCCTTGCTCACCAAATTCCTCAACGTCTTCTACGGGGCTGGTGTCTCGGATGCCCACAGCGGCTTTCGGGTGATCGAGCGCGAGGCACTGGACTCCCTCGATCTCACCAGCGATGGCATGGAGTTCGCTTCGGAGATGATCATGGCCGCCGGCGCGGAGGATCTAGAGATCAGGGAAGTGCCGATCACCTACCACGAACGCGAGGGCGAAGCGACCCTCGATAGCTTCCAGGACGGCTGGCGTCACGTCCGGTTCATGCTCCTCAATGCGCCGGGGTATCTCTTCTCGCTGCCGGGGATCGGACTCGGCACGCTCGGGGTACTCGTGATGGGAGCTGCCTTCTTCGGCGTTGGCATCGGCGGGTTCGTCCCCGGCATCCACTCGATGATCGCCGGCAGCTTACTCACCATTGTCGGCTACCAGGTCGCTGGGTTGGGTCTGTTCGCGGGGATCGCGGGCAACCCCATCAGCGCGCCGAGCGATCCGCTCACCGAGTGGGTCGTCGAGCGCGCCACGCTCGAGCGCGGGGCGACCTTCGGAGCCTCGATATTCGTCCTCGGCGGGGGCTACGCCGCGTACCTGTTCGTCCAGTGGGTCGACAGCGGGTCACTGCCACTACTGGCGGGCGACGTGCTCGCGGTCACCGCGATCGTACTCGGCCTCCAGACGGTCTTCTTCTCGTTTTTCATGAGCGCGATCGCCGATCGGTGATCGGCGATCGATGGTTAGTGCTCGGTAGTCCCTCACTACCTGGCAGAGAAAGATCTCTCCTGGTCGGCGAGCACCTCCTTCGAGGAGCTGATCAGGGACATAGTACGGACCGACCACCGGCGCGTCAAGCAGGGCGAGGAGTTCTGGATAAACGTCGACGCCGGCCTCCGACCACAGTCGGCAGTCCCGAGCGAGCACGCCGACTGACGATGGATATGAATGCAACGAGTACGGCTCTATCGACGGCGGCGATCGGCCTGGTCTTTCTCACCGGCGGGACGGGCTTTCTGGGCTCGCATCTCCGGGCACTGCTCGCCGATCGCGTCGAGGTAACACTGCCCGTTCGCCCGGGATCGTCTGTGAGCCCTCGATCTACCGAGTCGGTCGTCCGCGGCGACGTCACCGACCCCGAGACGCTCTCGGTCAAGGGCCACTCTACCGTCGTCCACTTGGCCGCCCGGACGAGCGTCGCCGATCTCGGTCGACGATGGCTCCAGTAGTACCGACACACCTATTCATACACACCGAATACACACGTCGACGGATGGATCGAAAGAACATCACTATCCGCGACGATCAAACCGAATGGATCCGTCGGTCCGGGTTGAACCTCTCGGAGTTCGTCCAGAACCGACTCGACGAGGAGATGGGTCCCTCCGACGACGAACTCGCCCATGCGTACCAGGAGAACGCCGAACA
>PXRJ01000034.1:0-2927 GCA_003021705.1 Halobacteriales archaeon QS_3_64_16 | reverse complement strand
TCGGGGTGATATCGTCCGCGTCGATTTGGGCGGGCAAGACGACAAGGACGCTCGGGGATACGAGACGTACAAGAAACGTCCCGCAGTCGTCGTGCAAAATGACCTCGGTAACCGAAACTCAGCGACGACGATCGTCGCACCGGTGATCGATGGATTCACCGGCTACCCCTTCCAGGTGGATCTTCCTGCTGGGACGCCTGGACTCCGGAAAGATTCACACGTTGAACTGGATCAGATACGAACCGTGGACATCGAAGAACGAATCCTCGAGAACCTCGGCGCGGTCGATGCAAACCTCATCGGAGAGATCGATCGCGCGATCGAACTGTCGCTCGGCCTTTGAGCTACGCTTCACGTTGAGCGGAAACGTGCTACCCGAAACACGGTGTGGCTGCTATCCGCTGTTCGCCGATTTCTACTGATAGAAGCGAGATTCGACGGATTCGTCCTCGTCCCTCGCCTACTCGTCAGAGGCGGGTCTCGAGGAAACGATCGAGTCGGTCCGTTCCTGAGTACTTATATCCGCGTCCCCATTCGTGTCCCCGTCGATGGCGCGTCGGTACGCTCGTTCGGCTTTCGTCGCGACCGCCCTCCAGTCGTACTCCCGGGCGACTGCGAGGGGGTCCTGTGGTGGGTCCTCGCCGCCAAGCGCCCGATCTATCGCGTTGGCGAGTGCCGATACCGACGGTTCGGTGACGAACCCGCCTTCGCCGACGACCTCGCTGCCCGCCGAGTCGGGATGGCGAACGGTGATCACGCGACAGTCCGCCGCCATCGCTTCCGCGAGCGTGATGCCGAATCCCTCCCTGGTCGACGGCGAGACGAACAACCTCGCCGCCCGCATCTGGGCCAGCACGTCGTCGTATTCTTCCAGAAAGCCCGTGAAGGTGATCCGCTCCGCACAGTCGAGTTCGGCTGCCTGCCGGCAGAGCGCCTCGTAGCGTGGTCCCTCGCCGACGATCCCGAGGGTCACATCTCGTGGGGCGACCCGATCGAACGCCTCGAGCAGCATCCCGACATTCTTCTCGGCGATGAGCCGGCCGGCGAACAATACGTCGAAGCCCCCCTCCACAGGGGGGGTCTCACGAACCTTTGAGACATCGAGTCCGTTCGGAACCACGTCGATGGCTTCGCGCCGTACTCCCAATCGACCGAGCCTGTCGGCAGTCGTCTCGGAGACGGCTACCGGATGCTGTGGTAGCTTCGTGGTGCACCACTCTACCGCTCTCCCCCCTATCGCTGCCCGCCCGAGGTACTCTTTCCAGTACTTGCCCCAGATCTCGTGCCAGGTGACCACGAGGGGAGTTCCACAACTCATCCCGGCGAGTTTCGCGCCGAAGACCGGGAAATACGGAAAGACCGACGCGACGACGACGTCGTGCTCTTCGATGTTCGCTCGCAGTGGTCCGATTACCCGAGCACCGAACGCGATCGCCTCCCGGATCGACCGGCGATCGCCGACGTACAGGTCCCGGGGCTCGCCTACCCCACGCAGGGTCATTCCCTCGTGTTCGACCACTCGGGGCCCGTCCCACCAATGCCGGCCGTAGATCGTGACCTTGTGGCCGCGACCGGCCAGTCGGGTGCCAATCTCGTGGATGCGCTTTTCAGCTCCTCCGGTGACGAAGGGGTAGACGACGTTCGAGACGAAGGCGACGTTCATCTGACGATCACTTCATTGCTATCGAATGACCGACCGAGGACCACTGCGGCGCGACGGGCGGCGCAGCGCGATCGTCGGCAGACCGCCGGATCGAGCGGACCATCATCGGTTGGAGCGGTGTTCGACGAGTAAGTCCGCGAAAAGCTGCCGTGCTCGTCGACCGAATGCCTCCCGGGAGTGTTTCTCGGCCGTTCGTCGTCCGTTCTTTGCTACCGGTTCCAATGCCTCGGGGTCGTCGGTGATCGCTTCGAGCACCCTGGCCAGTGATGCGGGGTCGTTATCGCTGAACAGGAAGCCGTTCTCTCGGTGCGTGAGGTAATCATTGATACCGTACGTATCGGCGCCAACGACTGGTGTTCCGGCGGCGAGCGCCTCTAGTCCCGTAGTGACGTATCCCTCCATTCGGGAGGGAATCACCGAGAGGAGACTGCGCTCGTACAGGCGAACCTTCTCTCGTTCGCTCACGAACCCCCTGAATTCGACGTTCTGAACGCCGAGTTTCGCGGCGAGTGCTTTCAGCCTCTGCTCCTCACTACCCGTACCAGCGATGATCAGCGAGTACCCCGGACGAGCCGCTTCAAACGCCGACCAGGCCTTGAGCAGGCATGAGACGTTCTTCCGCCGTCCGAGCCGGCCCAGATATGACACGGTTCTCGACGACGGATCGAACTCGAATTCGAACGCGTCGATGTCGATGCACGGACGGAGCCCCCTCGTTTCCCCGTAGTCCGACGTCTCGTTGATACGGGCCTCGGTGCTCGGTCCGGCACAGACGATCTCGGGTTCGCACAAGTACGGTAGCGTCCGGTCGATGCAATCGATGACGCTCCCCTTGATCGGGCCGATATGCTCTCGGGCCGCCCCGAAGAAGGCCGTGTGCATGAACACCGCGTTGACACAGCCCTCCGGACGGAGGAAATGCGCCGGGTAAAACGGGTAGTGCGAGACGTTATCGAGAACGATGTCGAAGTCCTTGGCCTCGGTCAGTTCGCGGAACGTACCCGCTCCGCGGACCGTGTTGTACAGCCTGGTGAACGAGGACTCCGGCGTCGGATACTCGAACTCGTTGTAGGTGAGCCACTCGTCCCTTCGCGCGGGCTCACCCCTCGGCTTCGGACAGAGCACCTCCACTTCCCAGTCCCCCTCGCTCAACGCGGACGCGACATTGATGATCAATCGATCCGCGCCGCCGGCGAAGTCCTCGGTTCCCAGCGCGATGTGCGAACGGATGAGCAGTCGGGGAGGGTTCATCGTGAGTGTTGGC
>PXRJ01000033.1 GCA_003021705.1 Halobacteriales archaeon QS_3_64_16 | reverse complement strand
GGTTTCGCGGTCTCGAATCGCGGGGCCGATCACATGTACGGCACGTTCTATGCCTTCGAGTACCCGCTGGTGAGCGACGACCGGGCCATGACGCCCGAGGGCTTAGAAGGCAAACCCGCACAGCTGATCGAGTCGGAGAACACCCGTGCCTTCGAGGACTGTGGGGTGATCTGTCGGTTCTCGCGTGGAATGATGACCCCTGAGCGGCTCGCGACGCTGTTCGACGCCGACCACGAGGACCTCCTGGAGGTGGGTGCCCGGGTGATCGACCTCGAACGAGGGTTCAACAACCGGCGCGGACGCGATCGGGACGACGACCGCCTGCCCTACGAACTGCCTGACTTCGAGACCGCGCTCTCCGAATACTACGACATTCGGGGCTGGACGGACGAGGGAGTCGTCCCCGAGGGCGGGGCGGGGGGTGCGGCCGCGCCCGCGGACGACTGATCGTCGGCCGTCGATCGTTCGAGAGGACTCAGTTTTCGCGGTTCCCAGCCCGAAACCGAGAGGCCGGCGAGCGTATCGGGATTCAGTGGGTAAGTAGTCCGAGCAGCCAGAGTTACACATCCGCGAGGTCGGCGAGCGCGCCGGCGAGTACCCGGGTCGTCGCCGCACAGTCGGCCCAGTCAGTCCACTCCCGCGGGCTGTGAGAGTAGCCCCCTCGCGAGGGCGCGAAGACCATTCCGGCGTTAGTCCGGCGGGCGACGTACATCGTGTCGTGGGCCGCATCGGAGTGCATGGCCGAGGCGGCGATCCCGGCGTCCTCGGCGGCTCGGCGGGAGGCGTCCCGACAGCGCTGTGCCATCGGCGTCGGCGTGACGTCGAAGGGACGCTCGAAACTCGTCTCGACGCCGCGGTCGGTCTCGATGCGTTCGAGCGTCGCCTCGATTTCCTCGACGATCCGGTTCATCGTCTCGTACTCGACATCGCGGATATCGATCCCCAGGTCCACCGCGCCGGGGACGACGTTCGTCGCGTTCGGGCGGGCGTCGATCTTGCCGACTGTAGCGACCGCCGTCTCGTCGGTATCCCGGCCACCGTCCCCGTTCGGGCCGTCCTCGCCGCCGTCCGCCCCGATCTCGGGATCGAGCCCCGCGGCCTGCCGGCCCGCTCGCTCGGTCGCGCCGATCACCTCCTTCGCCGCGGCCAGCGCGTCGGTGCGTGTGCTCATCGGCGTCGAGCCGGCGTGGTCGGTCTCGCCGGTGATCGTCGCATCGCAATGGGTGATCCCGGTGATCGTCGTGACGATCCCAGCTTGTTCGCCGGCCGACTCGAGTCGGGTGCCCTGCTCGATGTGCACTTCGAGCCACGAGTCCCAGTCGCTCGCCGCGAGGTGCCCCTCGCCTCGGTAGCCGATACCCTCCAGAGCGGCTTCGAGCGTCGTTTCCTCGCTATCGGTGAGCGCCAGGGTCTCCTCGATCGATTCCGCGCCCGCGGCGACCGCCGACCCAGTTAATCCCTCGCCGAAGCGACCGCCCTCCTCCTCGGTGAAACAGACCACCTCGATCGGGCGGTCGGGACTCGTTCCGCCCTCCTGCATCGCACGCACCGCCTCGAGCGCGGCGTAGGTGCCCAACGGACCGTCGAAGATTCCCCCCTCGATCACCGAATCGAGGTGACTGCCGCTCGCGACCGCCGGGGCCCCGGGGTCGGCGCTCGTGGGGGTCCACCGACCGGCGATATTGCCGACGGCGTCGACCCGGACCTCGAGGCCTGCGTCGCCCAATCGCTCCGTGAGGTAGTCCCGGGCGGCCCGGTTGGCGTCGGTGCCGGTGAGGACAGTGCGACCGCGGCCCTCCGGAGCGTCGATCGCGCCGAACTCGGCCGTGGCTTCGATGTCCGCCCGCAGTCGCTCCTCGCTGATCGGTAGATTCATAGCCACGATTCAGCCACCACGATCATGATCGTTGTGCTGATCCTGTGGACGTAGGTCCGACTGCCGGATTCGGTAAGCGAGAAAAGAGGAGGGCTCCGTCTACGGTCGGGGTCGATCGACCGTCGGTTCGAATTGTCGAGGATGGTCGCGGTCGGTTCGCTTATGGCCAGGGCTGGGCCGGAATGCTCTCGACCACTCGGCGGACCTCGTGCGGGCGGCCGTCGAAGCTCTCGCCGACGCCGAGCTGTCTGAGCTTATCACAGAGCACGGCTTGCTCGGGATCCCGACAGAACGCCTCCCAGTCCTCCCGGGAGTCCCAGCGGGTGTAGACGACGACGCGCGTGTCTTCGGGGTTGCCGGCGTCCTCCAGGAAACTCGCCGCGAGGAAGCCGGGCCGGTCGCGGACCCAGCGCTCGGTTTCGTCGGCAAGCGTCTCGAGCAAAGGGTCGTGTTGTTCGGGCTCGATGTCGAATTCGGCGATGGCCGTAAAGCGATCGGCGTCCGGTGTGGTCTCCGATGCCAGTGAGGTTCCCATCGATATGCATGCGGCGATAGGACACCCCAGGCCTTGAAACTCATGGCCTGATCAGTATTCATAACTCGACGGCAAACACCCCGAAAGTCGTCGATAGGGAACTCCAAACTGCCGAATCGAGCGATAGCAACGATGCCGAACGGGTTTCGATACCGCATTGTGGCCGGTTCTCGATCCGAGACGTGTCGCTTCGGACTCGTTGTGGCGGCGCGGATCGTCCGCCCCTGAGCGTTCCGAATGTGAAACGAGCCGATCTACAGCGCTTCGGTAGGGTGTTCGTACTGCTCGGTCTCGACGCCCTCGGCGGTGATTACACTCAAGAGCATACCGTTGCCGCTGGCGGTGTCGCGCTCGATGGCGCTGTTGACCGCGCGCGCGGCGGTATCGCGGGCGTCCTCGACGCTCATATCCGCCTCGTAAGCGCCCTCGAGCACGCCGAGCGCGAAGGGCGATCCCGAACCGGTCGCGAAGTACTCCTCTTCCATGACGCTGCCGTCGGGGAAGATGTTGTAGAGGTGGCCGCCCTCGCTGTCGACGCCGCCCAAGAGCGGATGGACGATGAAGAACGCGCCACTCCTGAGGAGATTGCCGGTGAGCGTCGAGAGCGCCTGCATGCTCATCTCTTCGTCTCGGCGCGCCTCGTAAAGCCGGACTTCAGCCTTGAGCGACCGGACGAGTGACTGAGCGGCACTCACCCCACCGGAGATGGTGAGCGCGGCGGTCGGATGCACCTCTAAGATCTTCTGGGCCTGCTTGCTCGCGACGAGATTGCCGGCACTCGCGCGCATGTCCGTCGCGAGCACGACGCCCTCGTCGGTCGTTATCCCGACCGTGGTCGTCCCGGTCTTCAGCTCTCCGTTCTCGCCCGCTTCGCTCGCGTTCGGTCCCTGACCGCCGCCGTGGCCGCCGCGCTGGGCGGGTGGGACGCCGAGTTCGGGCGCGTAGGCGTCACCGCTCTGTCGATGGATGCGATTCGGTGTGTCGGTCGGATCGAGGTCGAAGTCGCTGGTCATTCCTCGCCCTCCTCCTCGGTGTCGAGATCGAGCTCGGAGAGGGCGCTGTCGATCTCCTCGTCGCTGCGCTTGCGATAGCCCTCTTCGGCGTCGACCGTCGAGAGCAGGACGCTCTCGGCGTCGAGCGCTTCCTCTTTGGCGGAAGCGAGCGACGAGAGCGCGAGATCGATCGCTCCATCTAAGTCGGCGTCGGCGCGGTAGTTCTCCTCTAAGTGCTCGAGGATCGCCTCGCGCTCGTTGCCGATCGCGACGGACTTCCACTCGGTGGGTACACCGGAGGGATCGGTCTCATACAAGCGGGGTTCGCCGTTCTCGATGCCACCGACGATCAGTGCCACGCCGAAGGGCCGAGCGCCCCCGACCTGGGTGTACTGCTGGATGTTATCGGTGATCTCCTTCGTGAGTGCCTCGACGCCGACGGGCTCCTCGTACCGTAGCCGGTTGACCTGGGCCTGGCGGCGCGCGAAGTCGATCAGCTGGCGGGCGTCGGCGACGTGGCCCGCGCTCGCGATGCCGACGTGGTCGTCGGCCTTGTGCAGTTTCTCGACGCTGGAGGGTTCCATGAGCGAGGATCGGATGCGCCGGTCGGCGAGCAGTGCAACGCCGCCCTCGGTGCGGACGCCGATGGACGCACTGCCGCGTTTGACTGCCTCGCGAGCGTACTCGACCTGGTAGAGGCGGCCGTCCGGCGAGAAGATCGTGATCCCGCGATCGTAGGCCTGCTGTTGGTTCTGTTGCATTGGTTGTGTAGGGGGTCGTCTTCGTGTTCACCTGAGGTTAGGGATAGGTATTTATATCCGTTTCGTCGCCCATCCCTCTCGGTCCGGGAAGCGAGCCGGCCGTCGGGCCGGTGCGTGCCGGTATAGTCTCTCCTAGAGCCTCGGGACATAAAACAACACAGAACGCGGTCGATTCGGACGGTACCGAAGGACAATCGAACGCGGGGCGCGAAGCGTGGATAGATGGGGCGACGATGACACGACTGGGCTACGCGGCGATGAACCGGACGGTGCGTGAGGAGGACGTACGGATGAATCGCGGCATGCGAAAGGCCACCTTCGAGGACCGTGGACTGTCCTATGCCGGCGAACTCGCGCTTTCTAACTGTCGGGGGCTGTGCCGGGTGCTTCGCTGGAACGTCGCGAACGATGTCGACTTTCTCCGGGTTCCCTCGAACTTGCTCCCGTGGTTCAGCCGGTACGAAATCGAGGAATTACCCAATTGTGAGGCAGTACGGGAGACTCTAGTAGAAGCCGGTTCGATCGCCCGCGAGCACGGGATACGTGTGACGTTCCACCCCGACCACTTCGTGAAGCTCGCGAGCCCGAAACCGGACGTCGTTGCCCGGTCGAAGACGGATCTGGAGAACCACGGGACGCTCTGTGACGTGATGGGTCTCGACTGCTCGCCCTATAATTCGATCAACGTCCACATTGGCGCACATTACGACGACAAGGACGCGACCGCCCGGCGTTTTTGCGAGAACTTTCAGGCGCTCTCGGCGAGCGTGCGCTCCCGGCTCACCGTCGAGAACGACGACACGCATTCGCTGTGGAGCGTCCCAGAACTCGTCGAAGAAGTCCACAGCGAGATCGGGATCCCGGTGGTGTATGACGAACTCCACCACCAGTTCACCGACCGCGGGCTCACCAGAGAGGAAGCACTGACTCGCGCGACCGCGACCTGGGCCGACTCGGAGGCGTGTCCGGTCGTCCACTACAGCGAGTCCCGGCGTCTCCACGAAAGCGATCCGAGCCTGCGACCCCAGGCTCACAGCGACTACGTTGCCGGACCGATCCGTACCTGGGAGAGCGGTGCGGACGTCATGGTCGAGGCGAAAGCCAAGGAACGGGCGCTGCTGGCCTATCGTCGCGGTGAAGGTCTCGGGAGTCTCGGAAGCTGCTGAAGATCACCAAAGCCCGACCGCGCCCCAGCTGCCCCGTTCGTGGCGCTGATCCCGTCAGTTCCGGCAGTCGCGTTCTCCCCGCTCGCTCCATTGGGACGGTCGCTACCGTCAGCCGAGGAGGAAGCGTTCGTTTCGTTCCCGGCGCCCGGTAGTGGGCCGGACGGATCAGCGCCATCGGTACCGTCGGTGCCATCGGGGGTAGTACTGCTTTCGTCGTCGTCGGTGGAGCCGTTCGACCCTTTTGACTCTCCGACTTCGGGGCCGGGTCCGACCGTCCCGTTCGTCTCGGGTGTACTATTCGCGGCGATCCCGATGCTCGATCCGAGCGGGTTCGTCGCGTTCGCCCCGTCGTTGGCCGGGCTCACTCCGGGAGCCGATCGCCGAGTTTCGTTCGCGCTCGCGTTCGGTCCCACGCTCGGTGGTCCCGATCCGCTCGCCTCCTCGGAGCGGTTTCCGTCGGGTCGCGCTGACCCGGTAGAAGGCGGTTCGGCCAACGGCGATCGGGCCGTTGGGTTCCCAGCCGAAACGGGTGGGCGTGCCTCGATGCGGTAGAGCGTCGCTTCCTCGTTGTACTGAACGACGTGGATCCCCGGCTGGCGGGAAAGCGACCGGAACTGGGCTTTCGAGTAGCGTAGCCCCTCGTAGACGCCGGCCTCGAGGCGGATATCGGGGTCGGTAAGGAGGAAATAACGGTCCTCCTCGGCGAGCGCACGGACGCGAGAGAGGTTCTCGCCCCAGATCGCCCGGTCCGCATAGCGGCTCGTCGCGACGCCCGTGACGCCGGCAGTGGCCTGGCGATAGCGCCAGGGCCCGCCGCGCGCGCCGTAGATGTCCGTATCGAGCGCCTGGTAGGCGAATGCCGTCTCGTAACCCTCTATACGGTCGTCACTCACGTGCCCGCTGCCCATGTAGACGTACGGCGAGGGGAAGACGACCACCATCGAAAGCACGAGTGCCGCGCCGAGGAAGAGGGTCATCGCCGGGTAGCCCACTGCGGGCGAGAATCGGTCAGCGAGCAGGCGCCGGAGACGAAAGACCGTGATCGCACCGACGATCGAGACGAGCACCATGATGAATCCGAGATTGCGGAAGAACAGCTTCGAGACCGACCCGACGAAAAAGACCAGCGAGTAGGGCACGAGGACGAACAGTCCGGCGCTGAAATAGCGGAGGAGAGCGGTGGTTTCGGGCTCGGTGGTCTCGGATCGGCCGAGCAGGCTCGTCGTCATGACGACGGCGGTGAGCGCAGCGAAGACCGTGGGCACGAACAGGAGTTTCGCGAACAACTCGGTCGTGCTCGCGCCGATCTGCCCGAGTGAGCTACCCCGTTGGCTCACAACCGACGCCGCGTCCGCGCTCCCGGCGAGCAGGTAGCCCGCGAGTTCGCTCGTCACGCCCTCGATCGCCCCGACGAACGTCTCCCGACCCGCCGCCCACCCGGTGAAGAAAAGCGCGAGCCAGATTACCTGTCCATAGAGCGGGCGGTGAGCGCGGATCTCTCCGCCACACCGAAGCAGCCGACAGCCCGCTTGCACTGCCGCGATCGTTGCGAAGAGGACGAGCGTGTTCGCCGCCTGCTGGGGGTGATAGAGCACCAGGGAAACGGCCCCGATCGCGAGCAGTGTTCCGACCTTGGTGAGCGGCGCTTCGAGCAAGGAGAACTCACAGAGGACGTACTGGATAAATAAATACAGTACGAGCGGCGAGAGCAACACCGCTTGGGTGACCGGATGGGGTTCCATGTAGTGGGTCGCGATGTGGTTGATCGGGAGCAGACAGAAGGCGACGAACGCGCCGACGTAGGCCGCCTCGGTACGACCGGTGATCACCGCGGTACAGAGCGGGACGAACACCAGAAAGGCAAGCGTGATCGCGAGTACAACGAGCAACATCGCCCGCATCACGCCGATCCCCAGCAGCTCGGCGAAAAAGACCGTAAGCGTGTGGAGTGCCGGATAGAACAGTCCAAAGGGATCGAGCGTCCCGCTCGCGACATCGCCCGCCCAGCCGACATGGGTCAGCCCGTCGCCCGCGCCGTAGAAGCGATAGCCCCGAACGAGGGGCAGTGCCGTCACCAGTCCTACCGACCCGCCCCCGAGAACCACCCCTGCGGTCCCCAGCCGAGAACCCGAGAGCTGGAAGGAAACGAGCAACGAGAGCGTCAGTGCCACGCCCAGAAGCACCCAGACCGAAAGCGGCGTGCCCTCGTAGATCGAGAGTTCGAAGCCACTCGCCGGCGCGATGGAGGCACGCAGCCCAGCGCCCGCGAGCGCCGCGTACCCGACGGTAAGCGCGAGCAGCGAACGCCGCCTCGATCCGACCGACCTATTACTCATAAGGCTTGCCCGTACCGGAAACCGACCGCTTCTACGGTGTTAATTGAGTATTATTTTCGGGTGAAAAGTATGCCGGACTGCCGACCTCGGTAGGGGCGTCGTACTCGGGAGAACGCGCCGACTACCGGACGAAAGCAACGCCGAAAGGACAAGGGAGTCGCCGGACGAGCGGCGGCGAAGCGGGAGGATGTGGGGAAAGGCGCTAGTCGAAGCGTGCGAGGGCCGCTCGGAGCCGAAGGAGGTCGGCGCGACGAGCGGCCAGGTCGTCAATCAGTTCGTCGGCCGCGCCGATCGCGGTCTCGATCTGCGCCGCGGCGATATCGACGTTTCCCTCCCCGGCTTCGAGGCGGGCGCGCCGGAGGTGTTTGCACTCGACCTCACGGTACTGGAAATCCGGGCAGGTACACGCGCCGCCGTCGATATCGACGACGTACTCGGTGCCTCCGGCCTTGCGAACGGAGTACATCTCAGGGGCGATCGGGTCGACGGCCATCGCTTCGAGCAGTGCCCGGCGGTCGCGATCGTCGAGAGCGGGGGTGTGCTCGTCGTCGGTCGTATCGGTTGCGTCGATGGCGAGAGGGTGTGCAACGCTCATGGGTGTGAGATTTCGGTGTCGGCGGTGGTCGGTCGGTAGTCGGTGATCGGTCATCGGCGCTCGGCGTTTACAGCGGGGCGTTCGCGTCGGTGCTATCATCACGCCCTACTTTCGGGAAGGGACGCTACAGGCATAAGAGAAAGCATACAGGAAAGTGAAAGTGAAATCAGCGCTTCTCGGAATGCTCGAAAACGTCGGTAGCGGGACTGTGCCCCGAATCTGGTTCACTTTCACCGCCGATCGGCGCGACGCTTCCTTTCCGCCGCGGTATTCGACCCAGCCGACGTCGTTCAGTCGAAACGAATATGCGCCTGCTGACTAACCGGTTAGTATGAGCGGGGCCGAGCGCACCGAGCGGGCGAGCGACACGCGCGCGGCGATCATGGACGCGACCTACCGGGCGCTGTGTGAGCACGGCTATGCCGATCTGACAATGCAGGCAATCGCCGCGGAGTTCGAGAAATCGAAGGCCGCGATCCACTACCATTACGATACGAAAGACGAGTTGCTCGCGGCCTTCCTCGAATACTTGCTCGATCGCTTCGTCGATCGGCTTCGCTTCGAGGACGAACCGGGCCCCGAGGCACGCCTCGAGGCGATTCTCGACGTTCTGCTCTTCGACATCGACGCCGACGCCGACCGGGAGCTACACACCGCACTGCTGGAAATCCGCGCGCAGGCCCCCCATCGAGCGCCCTTCCGCGAACAACTCACCGAGAACCACGCACTTATCGAGGACCTGCTCGTCGACGTACTGGAAGAGGGCATCGAAGAAGGCGTCTTCGAGAACCACGAGCCCCGGGAAACCGCACGGCTCGTGCTCGCGACGATGCTCGGCGGCCGGGTGTACGATCTCACGCTCGAGGACCGGGACGTGGCCGCCGACCTCAGGGAAGCGCTCGAACGCACGGTTATCGAGGAGCTTCGCCGGTCGGAGGGCGAGTGAAGCTCGCCGGCGTGGGTAAGAAGCGGGGCGACCCGAGCGTCCGGTACGTCGCCGCGAGCCTTATCCTGGGAGTGTTTTTCGGCGGGCTTGGCGGCGGGGTCGCCTTCCCCACCATACCGCGGCTCGGACCCATCCTCGGGATCTCGCCGTTTCTCGTCGGGGTCATCCTCTCGATGAACCGGTTTACGAGGCTGGTCTGTAACACGCCCGCCGGCAGCGTGCTCGATAGAATCGGGACGCGCCGGCCGATGATCGTCGGCTTCGTACTCCAGGGGCTCGCGCCCTTCGGGTACGTCCTTGGTCTACACGCCGAGAGCTTCGGCGCGAGTAGCGCGAGCGTCTTCCTCGCCGCCCGGGCGCTGTGGGGGATCGGCTCGGCGCTCGTTTTCGTGGGGGCCTTCGCGACGATCACCCACGTCACTACCCCGGAAAACCGCGGGCGGTGGGTCGGGTACATGCGGGGCGGCCAGAGCCTCGGCTTCCCCGGTGGCCTCGTCTTAGGAGGATTGCTCGCCGATACCTACGGGTTTACTGTCGCCTTCGTGGCTGCGGGCTGTGCCGGGCTGTTCGCGGCGAGCGTCGCGGCGCTGGTCCTCCCGGATTTAGAGCCCGACGTCGATCGGACCGGGACCCTACGGGAGATACCATCGGTCGTCCGGCGCGATCCGCGGATCGCGAGCGTCGGCGCGGTGAACTTCCTCGTGCGATTCCTTTTCGTCGGGGTGCTCCTCTCGACGATCGTGCTGTACGCCGCCCGGAAGGACATCGCGATCGGCGCGCTGTCGGAAACCGGCGTGAGCGGCGTCGTGATGGCACTTGCTGTGGTCTGTACGAGCCTCACCACCGTACTGGTCGGACGGTACTCCGATCGGCTCTCGAACCGGGCGCTGATCGCGGTCCCGGCTCTGGGTGTCCTCGGTGCCGGCTTCCTCGCGCTCGCGTTCGTCCCGACGCTCGCGGGCGCGCTGGGCGGAGTGGCGCTGATCGGCGTCGGCGTGGGTGGGACGAACCCGCCGCTGCTCGCCTATTTGGGGGATATCTCCCCTGGTGGTGACGTCGGCAAACTCGGCGGCGTGTACAACACCTTCGGCGATCTCGGCTCGACGCTTGGGCCGCTCGTCGCCCTGCCACTCGTCGCGGAGATCGGCTTCACCGTCGAATATCTCGCCTGCGCGCTGCTCGTCGTCGGTGCGGGTGCGCTCGTGATCGGAACCCTGCTCGGCGAGGATCCGACGATCGAGCCGCGATCGCGACCGACCGGCGCGAACGACGGTCGAGCGACCCGTTCACGTATCGGCGTCGACAGAGCAGACGAGGACAACGAGCCAGCAGATAGCACTCGGAGGAGCGACGAACCGCGGGAGCGCCGAGGCCCTCCGTCGAACTCGCCTCGTCATACGGACCGAAGACGGTTCGTCGTGCCCGTCGTCGATATCGCCGGTCACGACCGACGACCGTCGGTGGGCTCCCACCCGGTCGTCCCCCGTCCGATCGCCGAAGCAGGACGTTTTTATGAGGAAGTGACGATCGTTTTCGCTCACTGATGGATACGAACGTCGTCCTGCTAACCGTCGACTGTCTCCGATAGGACCGCTGTGGGTTCAACGGCTACTACGGTAACACGACGCCGGTCCTGGATCGGTTGGCCGAGGAGTCATACCTGTTCGATCGGGCGTACGCGCCTGGAATGTGGACATCGGAGTCGCTCCCCGGAATTCTGGCGGGCTCTCACGCGCCGGACGTCGCTTACTGGAACGAACCCCGATACAAGTCGATCCCTCGTGGCGCCCCGACGATCGCATCGCGGCTCGGGGCGGACGGCTACCACACGGTCGCAACGATCACGAACCCACAGCTGTCAGTCGAACGGAACTTTGATCGCGGGTTCGATCGGTTCGCCAACCTGATCCGGGAGCGGCGCGGTCGCGGTCGGCCGGAGGGTACCGACACGAACGACGATGCCAGCGCCGAGGACAGCGGTCCCGACAGTGCCGGTGAGGAGGGCAGCGCGCTCGATGCGCTCGCGAGCGCGGTCGGCGAACGGTACTCGGACAACGAACTGCTGGCCCGATTGCGGGGTCGATCCAGTCCCCTGAACCCGTATGCGGCACTGTTCTATCTCCGTGGAATCTCGATGCTCCGGGACGCTCCCGAAGAGTGGCCGACGGTCCGTAGCGAACGTGTCCTCAACCGGTTCACGAACGCACTCGCCGACGCTGCCGACCGACAGCCCTTTTTCGCCTGGACGTATCTGATGGATCTTCACGCCCCGCTTCACCCGGGCACCGTGACCCGGAACGGAACCGCCGGGAAGAGAACGTACGCTCTGGGCCGATACGTGCTGGCCGATACCGTGCGCGTCGGACGGACAGCCGCGGCGATACAGTCGCTTGTATAACGAGGCCCTACGCCACGTCGACACACAGGTTAGACGCGTCGTCGATACGCTTCGATCGGCCGGTGTGTGGGAGAACACCGTCCTGATCGTCACGAGTGACCACGGGGAAGCAATGGGCGAGCGCGGTGTCAATGGCCACCGGAACCACTATCCCTACGACGAGTTGCTTCAGGTCCCCTTGCTGGTCCGCACACCCGACGATCCCGGCGAGGAAAGCGGGGAGAAGGATGGTGATGGCGATCGGATCGACACGCCGTTCTCGTTGTCGTGGTTGCACGAACTGATCGCCGAGACCGTGGGCCTCGATCCGATGGAGCTACCCGCACGGAGTCCGTCAGGGACCCACCTCGACGATCCCGAGGACGGCCGGCTGGCGGTGGCCGACTCGCTCACGCCTTTCGCTCACACCGTCGTCGTCCGCGATCGGGAGTACAAGCTAGTCAAGCACTTCGATGGGTGGATCCCCGAGGACCGAGGCGGGCGATACGACCTCATGCGCCACCTAGGGATCCACACTACCGACTTCGGTCCGGAAGTCTTCGACGCGTTGAACGTCCTGTATCGACCGTCCACCGGTCCCTGCGAACGAACGCCCCTTCCCCCGTCCGAGGCACCGAGCGGACACCACGAGCGCGCCGCGGCGGTGCGCACTCGCGTCGAGGACCTGCCCCGTATCGAGGGCCGACCGGACGCCGAAACGACCGAGATGCTGCGGGATCTGGGCTACCTCTGAGGACCGCCCGCGGCCCGGCGAAGAAGACCCTCAAATACGGTGTGCTCGGCAGGGCCATCGAGACGTACCGAGCAGTATCGAGTACGGCTTTTAGTTGTGGCGAACCTCGCCTCCGATTATGAGCGAGTACGAACCGACCCGTTTGGGATTCGTCTGTGTGCAGAACGCCGGGCGCAGTCAGATGGCGAGTGCCTTCGCCGAGCGCGAACGCGACCGTCGGAACGTAGCGGTCGACATTGTTACCGGCGGTACGCACCCTGCCGAGAGCGTCCACGAGGAAGTTATCGAAGTGATGCGCGAGGACGGGATCGACTTGGGCGACCGGACGCCACGGGAGATCACGACCGAGGAACTCGAATCCTGCACCGTCGTCGCGACGATGGGTTGTTCGAGCCTCGACATGAGCGAAGCCGAATCGAACACCGAAATCAGGGACTGGGCGCTCGACGATCCCGCGGGAAAGGAGATCGAGACGGTGCGAGAGATCCGTAAGGAAATCGAAGGGCGCGTAAGGACGCTGTTCGACGAACTCGACGGTGGCGGGGCGAGCGACCGGCCGGAGGACACCTCACCCGTCGAAGGGCGTGACCGATGGAACTGACGGCGGCGAGCGAGTCGGACATCGAGTACGCGAAAGACTGCCTCCGCGAGAGCGGGTTACCGGCCGACGTCGACCGAGAGGACCTCTACCTCCTCGTCGGCCGCGTCGATGGACGGCGGGTCGGGATCTGTGGGCTCGAAGTTCAGGGCTCGGACGCACTCGTCCGCTCGGTAACAGTCGAACCCGAAGCGAGGGGCGAGGGACACGGGACGACGATAGTCGAAGCGCTACTCGAAGATGCAGCGGAGCGCGGTACCGAGAACTGCTATCTACTGACGACCGACGCAGAGGGGTTCTTTCGAGTTCTCGGGTTCGAGCGGATCGCTCGCGAAGAAGTACCGGCAGCGATCGGTGAGACGCGAGAGTTCGCCGAAGTGTGTCCGGCCTCGGCGACCCCTCTGCACCGAGAACTGGACTGAGCACGCTCGGCGGGCCTCTGTGCGGACATCGGTCGCTGTGAAACGAATCGGGGCGTCCCGAAGCGGCCTCCCCTCGGTATCGAAGGCTACTGCACCTGCTCGCCGTTGACGAACACCTCAACGGGCCCGTCGTGAACGAAATCGGTGACCTTGCCGGAGAAGCGGTAGGTATCGGATCCCTGGTTGACGCGGCCGCTCGCGGACGTGCCAGAGATCCCATCGCCGTCAGTGAAGTTTACCGAGTCGGTCGCCTGGAGCGCGCCCGAAACGCCGAAATCGTAGGTCGCAGGCCGGTCGAACGGCCGGTTCGAGACCGTGATTTCGTTGGGGGGCGGGAACCGGCCGGGGTCGACCTCAGTGCCGTCGAGGTAGACCGTCACGTAGCGAGCATCGGTCGCGAGAAAACCGATGTCGCCTGCGAACTCGTAAGAATCGATGCCGCCCTTGACCTGGCCCCGGGCCGACGACCCGGAAATCTCGTCGTTGGCGTCGATCGTCGCGCCCATCGCGTCTGATTTCTGTAGGCTACCCGAAACTTGTAGGTCGTAGGCGACCAGGTGGCCCGAATCGCCGTCGATCGAGAGGGTCCGTGTCGTGCCGAGCGTCCGGGGGTCGACCTTGCTGTCGTCGAGGTAGACCGCAACCCGGGAGGCGTCCTCGATCGTGAAATCGGTGATCTCGCTGTCGAAGCCATATGAGTCGGTGCCGCCGACGACGTTCCCCGTAGCAGTCAATCCGTTGATCTCATCGCTGGGGTTGATCGAACCGTTCCTCGCAGTACTCTTCTGGAGGACGCCGGAGACGCTGAACTCGTAACCGACGTTCGTCCCACTCCCATCGATCGAGAGCGTGTGATCCAGCCCGAGCGTACGTGGATCCACCTGTCGACCGTCGAGGTGGACAGTAACTTGGGAGGTGTCCTCGATCGCGAAGTCGGTGAGTTCGCCGTCGTAACCGTACGAGTCGGTGCCACCGCTGACTCGTCCGGAGGCGCTCGACCCCGAGACGTCGTCGCCGGTGTTAATCGACCCACCCCGGGCTGTGTTCTTCCCGAGCGCCCCGCTGACGGTGAACTCGTAGTCGGTCGGTCCCCCGCCGATCGAGAGGGTGTGTTCCGGGGGGAAGAGACCGGGTTCGATCTCCGCGCCGTCGAGGTAGACGGTGACGCCACTGGAGTCCGCGACGCTGAGGTCGGTGATCCGCCCCGAGAAACCATACGAGTCGGTGCCGCCGCCGACCCATCCGGAGGCACTCGACCCCGAGACATCGTCGCCGGTATTGATCGAACCGTTCCTGGCGGTGCTCTTCTCTATGGCGCCGCTAACGGCGAGGTCGTAGCCGACGCCGGTCCCATCGCCCACGATACTCACCTGGTGGGGCGCGCCGAGCGAGTCGGGGTTGCGCTCGGTCCCGTCGACGAACACGCGGAGCGGGCCATCGTGGACGAAGCGGACGATCCCGCCGTCGAAGTGGAAGTCGTCGGTACCGCTGCCGACGACTCGACCGTTCGCCGTCGGCCCGGAGATACCATCAGAGCCGCCGGTGTCGAAGGTCGAACCGGGTTCGAGCGCGCCCGAAACGTCGAACTCGTAGGTCGAACGCTCGCCGACGGCCTCGATACGCAGGCGGTTCCCGGGCACCGGATCCGACCCGTTCCCGCCGCTGGCGGCCTCCTCGGCGCTCGTCGGGACGCCCGCCGGGAGCGTCGTCGAGGGATTTGCTCCGAGGTTCGAGAACGTGAGATCGCCCTTGAAATCGCCGTACTCGTAGGTCGTCGAGTACTCCGAGTCCCGGTAGGTGGCCGAACCGCCCTTACTCGCGACGACCGCCGGTGTCGCCGCTGGCCCCG
>PXRJ01000032.1 GCA_003021705.1 Halobacteriales archaeon QS_3_64_16 | reverse complement strand
CTGAAAAGCGAGAGGAACAGCGAGTCTCGCAGGTAGACGAGCAGGTACGCTCCCGCGAGCGGCCCGAGAATCGATCCCATGCCGCCGATCGCGGCCATAGCTATCATCTCGATGCTCCGATCGACGACGAGTACCGTCGCCGGATCGACGTTGCCGTAGTAGTGGGCGAGCAGGGCACCGCCGATCCCCATCGGGATCGCACTGATCGCGAAGGCACCGATCTTGAACTTCGTCGTATCGAGTCCCGCGGCTTCGACGGCCGGCTCGTTCTCCCGGATCGCGCTCAAGACGAGCCCGACGTCCGACTGACTGACGAAGACCAACACGGCAGCGATCAGTAACATCGGCACCAAGGTGGTGTAGTAGAGGACGAGATTGTTATACGAGATCACCGAGACGGCGCTGATCCCGAGTTCGCTATTGGTGTACGACGAGAAGACGAAGACGAGCTTCACCCCTATCAGCACCGAGACGAACGTTAGCAGCGAGAAGTACGGCCCACGTAGCCGTAGGGAGGGCAGCGCGAAGAGCATACCGACGATAAAGGCTACGAGCACCGATAGCGGAAAGGTGATCGCGATCGAGGCGTTCGGATCGACGTTGAAGACTATCATGGCGGTCGTGTAGGCCGCCGCTCCCGAGAGCAGTGAGTGGCCGAAGCTGATGTAGCCGGTGTGACCGCTGATGATGTCCCAGCTCATCGCGAAGATCGCCCAGACGTTCGCGAGCGCGAGCACGTAGAGGAAGCCATACCCCCAGAAGGGTATCGTCAGCAATCCGAGCAGCGCAATCGCGAGTACGCCCGTCTGGTATCGGTTCAGCCCCTCCGCGCCGAAGAGCCCGGCGACGCGACCGAGGCCCGAGCGCTCGCTCTCGCGAGCGGTGGAACCCGGATTACTCAACGAACTCCCTCCCGAAGAGGCCCTCCGGCCGAACGAGGATGATCACGACTAGCAGTACGAGGCCGAACAGCCCGCGGAGTCCTGGACCGACGAACGCGACAGTCAGCGTCTCCAGGAAGCCGATGAGATAGGCTCCGATGATCGAGCCCGTGATCGAGCCGACGCCGCCGATAGTGACGATAATAAACGCCAACCCCAACGCATTGATCCACATCGTCGGGCTCGTCGACTGCAGCGAGCCCAGAAAGACTCCGGCGAAGCCCGCGAAAGCCCCCGCGACGAGCCAGGTCACGGCGTTGACATACGAGACGTTCACGCCCGTCAGCGTCGCGCCCTTTTCGGTCATCGAGGTCGCGAGCACCGCCTGGCCGGTCTCGGTGCGAGTTACGAACAGCCCCAGCGATCCGATGGCGAGCCAAGAGAAGACGAAGGCGAGTGCCTGCTGGGTTCTGACCTGGGTGCCCGCGAGTTCGAATCCTCCCCCCAAAAGCGGGCTCAGCGAGCGCGGTGCGAGCGAGAACTGAACGACCAGCAGTTGCTGGACGATCAACGCGACGACGACGGTCACGAGGATCGTCGTCACCACGTCCTCCTCGATGTATCGTACCAACCCGAGATAGAGCACGAGCGAGGCGAGCGCGGCGACGACGACGCCGACGACGAAGGCCCCGACGTTCGGCAACAGGGCGTTCGACGCCAGGTAGGCGTACGCGCCGATCATGAGCAACGCTCCGTGCGCGAGGTTGAGTACGCCACGCATCCCATACACGAGCGTAAAGCCGATCGCTATCAGCGCGTAGACGGAACTGATCATCGCACCCGTGACCAGTATCGTCGTTACGTTTACCATCCGCTGGTCTCCGTTTCCGTCGCGATTCCCGACGATGCCGTCCGGTTCGTCTGCACGAATGCAGTATCATACATATCGGTTGTGTTGGTTCGTGTGAGGCCGGCTCAGCCCATCCACGGCGGGGCGACGTGCTTGCCGGTCGCGAACTCCTCGGGCCAGACGGCGACTTTCCTGCCGGGTCCGGAAACCGGATCGAACTCTTCCTCACCGCCCGATCCTTCCTCTTGCCACTGTACCACCGGGAAGCCCTGACGTTCCCGTGTAATCAGTTCCCTCGAGCTCGGCGACGATCGTATCGAGGTTCTCCTGGTAGTTCGCCGTCCCCGCGGCCTCGACGGCGTTCTTGTAGACGTACATGGCGTCGTAGGTGCCAAATCCCATGTACATCGGCGCGGTGGGCCGCGACTCGGCGTGTTTTTCCTCGTACTGCTTCGCGAACGGCACGGTCTTTTCGGTGATAGGGGCCACACCGGCCGCGCCGGTCTCGGAGGTCGTCTCGTAGAGACACCCTCCGTTGGTGTCACCCCAGTATTGGGGCGACATCGAGGCGACGTTGATGCCTTCCTCGCCGAAGGGGTAGTCGTTCGATCCCCACGAGGAGAGCATCGCGGTCCCGGTGATGTGTGAGATGGCCTTGATATGGGCGTCGGCCCCCGAGTTCGCGATCGAGTCGAGGACGGGCGCGAAATCGGAGGTGTCCGGTGCGATCCGCTGGGTCATCGTCACCTCCAGTCCGTGTTCCGCTTCCATGCGCTGTCCGGTCCGCTGGGTCATGGGTTTGGTCCACTCGGCGTCCTCAACGACGACCGCAAAGGAATTCCACCCGTGGGTATCAGAGAGGAACTTGCCGTAATCCGCCAGCAGGTCGGCCTGGAAGTTCGAGTTCACCGGTCCTACCCGGAAGACGTTCTTGAACGTCTCGTAGTCCTGTGCCGGGTATTCCTGGGTGATCCGGGGCGAGGCCGACCCGGTATCGAGGAGAGGCACGCCGGTGTTGCCGACCCGATCGAGGATCCCGAGCGTGACCTCCGAAGCAAAGGTCCCGCTGATCATGCTGACGTTGTCCTGGTTCACCATCTCGTTCACCAGGTTGCTCGCCTGCGAGGGACTGGCCTGGGTGTCGCCTTCGACCAGCTCGACGTCTCGGTCCATGATGCCGCCATTACTATTGATCTCCTCGACGGCGAGGCGGGCGCTTCGCATCGATCCCTTCCCCATGTCGAGTTGCACCGGCGCAAGGTGGCCGACCTTGATCGGGCCGTCACCGCCGCCACCACCGCCACCGCCGCCTCCGGGCCCGCCGAGGTTACCGACACAGCCGGCCAGCCCGAACGCGCCGACGCCCGCGCCCGTGGCCGCGAGGAAGTCCCGTCGCCTCGTCTTCGGCCGGTTCGTTCGTCCCGTTCCGTCCGTCTCGTCGTCCGTGCCGTCGTCGGTCGTGTCCTGTGGTGTCATCGTTGTGGTTCGGTGAAGCCCATCGGTCACTCCCGCCACCGTCCGGAGACCGTGGGTTTCGGTACCGATACTCTCCACGATATCGGGGGAGACACATAACTATTAGCCCCGCCGGTCGCTTCACCCGACCGCACTCACCCGTTCAGCAGGTGGGGTCGCCGATCGGTCTCGGTTCGTACCGTCCGCTCGGGGGCTCCAGCGCCAGCGTCGGAAGACGGCCGAACCGACGGATTCCGACTCCCGACTGGGCGTCCTCCTGTCGCGATCACCGTCCTCAGCACTCGTCGGTGATCTATTCGAGCACCGACCCCACACCACATGGCAATCTTTACCTGCCGGCACATCCCGGTATCGAACGATCGTGACGAACCTCGTCGCCGACATCGAGACCACCGCAGAAGAGCATCCCGACGCGACGGCGGTCGCCGCGAACGGGCAGGAGATAACCTACGAGGAGTTCTGGTCGCGAACGGGCCGCTTCGCCGCGGCCCTCGCCGATGCTGGCATCGAACCCGGCGATCGGGTCGCACTGTACTTGCCGAACGTCCCACAGTTCCTCACGGCCTTCCACGGGGTGCTCCGAGCTGGTGGGGTCGTCGTGCCGATGAATCCTCAGTACAAGGCTCGCGAGATCTCTCACCTACTCGCCGACAGCGAGGCGAGCGTCGCCGTTTCCCTCGCCGATCTCCTCCCCCGGGTCGAGGCCGTGATGGACGATACCCACCTCACCCGGGTCGTGAGCGTCGGGGGAGAGGATAGTGAGAGCGATACCAGCGAGGCCGTCACCCCCTTCGAGGCGTTTCTCGCTGAGGAGGAGACCCCGGTCGTTTCTCGAGCGGACGACGACGTGGCGATCCAGCCCTACACCTCCGGTACCACCGGCCAACCGAAGGGCGTGCTCCTCACCCATCACAACGTCGCGTGGGACGCCCGGGCCAGTGCTTCGCTGATGGACGGCGGCGTTAAAGAGAGCGATAAGTTCCTCGGGGTCTTGCCCTTGTTTCACATCTATGGCATGACGATCACGATGGTCGCCGTGCTCTTCGAGGGCGGTAGCTTCTACCCGTTGCCGACCTGGGACGCCCAGGAGGCGCTCTCGTTGATCGAACGCGAGGAACTGACCGTGATGCACGGCGTGCCCGCGATGTTCAACGACGTGCTCAACCAGCCCAATGCCGCGGAGTTCGACCTCTCGAGCATCCGCTTCGCGAACTCCGGGGGCGATAGCCTCCCGGCGGCGGTGATGGAGGGCTTCGAGGAGCTGTATGGCATCGAACTCTACGAGGGCTATGGCCTCACCGAGACCAGCCCGGTGAGCCATGCCAACTCGCCCGGCCACCGTCGGCCCGGCAGTATCGGGCAGCCGATCGAGGGCGTCGAAGCGATGATCGTCACCGAGGACTTCGAACCGGTCGAACGCGTCGAGCGCGGACCGATCGACGAGGAGACGGCCGATCTCGATACGATCACCGGCGAACTCGTGATCTCTGGCCCGAACGTCATGAAAGGCTATCACGACCGCCCGGAGGCGAACGAGGAGGTCTTCACCGAACACGAAGGTAAGCGCTGGTTCCACACCGGCGACGTCGGCTATTGGGACGAGGAGAACTTTTTCTACGTCGTCGATCGGGAGAAACACGTCATCGTCACCGGTGGGTACAACGTCTATCCCCGCGAGGTAGAGGAGCTACTCTACGAACACGAAGCGATCGCCGACGCTGCGGTCGTGGGCATCCCCGACGAGCGGCGCAACGAGACGATAAAAGCCTTCATCGTTCCCGTGCCCGACAGCGAGGTGAGCGCCGAGGCAATCAAGGAGTACTGTCTGTCGAATCTCGCGGAGTACAAACATCCCCGCAAGGTCGAGTTCCGCGAGGAACTCCCCCGGACGACCACCGGTAAAGTACAAAAATTCGAACTCGCCGAGAATCAACAAGCGAGCGATCAATAGGAGACCGGTCACGCGATGGTATCGATCTGTTCGTCCCGATACTGTCCCGTAGATCGCCACCGAAGTCTTTCGCACGTACACTGAAGTACCGAGGCGTCGAACGGGGTTCCTATGACCGACGATCCGGTGCTACTCGATATCGACGAGGGTGTCGCGACGATCACGTTGAATCGCCCGGAGATCCGCAACGCACTGGCCCGCGAGGTCTCAGCCGGGATCGTCGACGCCATCGAGGAGATCGAAGGGAGCGACGCCCGGTGTGTCGTGCTCGAAGGGAGCGACGAGGCCTTCTGTGCGGGTGGAAATATCAACTCGATGACCGAACGTCTAGAGGGAGACCTGAGCCTAGCGGACGCCGAGCGACTGATGGTCCAAACGACAGGCCGTGCGATTTCCCGCGTCGCGGGCTGCCAGTTGCCGACGGTCGCAAAAGTAGACGGTCCGGCCTTCGGCGCGGGAGCGAACCTCGCGATCGCCTGTGACATCCCGATCGCAAGTGATGCCTCTCGGATCGGCTTCGGCTTCCGACAGGTCGGCCTCGCGGTCGATTCCGGAACTTCCTACCTGCTCCCGCGTCTCGTCGGCCTCAACACCGCGAAGGAACTCGTCTTCACCGGCGAGTTGCTCGACGCCGATCGCGCTGCGGATCTGGGACTATTCAATCGCGTCTTCCCTGCCGAGGAGTTCGACGAGCGCGCCGAGGAACTCACCGAGGAGATCGCAACGGGTCCGACGGTCGCGCTGCGTGCTTCGAAACGCATGCTCGATCAAGGCCTGGGGGGCTCCCTGGACGGAGCGATCGCCGACGAAGCTGCCGCCCAGACCGCGGTCTTCGAGACCCGCGATCACCGCGAAGGGGTCGCGGCCTTCGAAGAGAAGCGTAATCCGGAGTTCGAGGGCCACTGACCGCTTGGCAACCGACTCTCGTCCCGCTTTTAACGACGTATTAAAGCTGCTACGACGAGTCGAAACCGGCTCGGATGACCCCCGGCAACGGTCGAATCCGATTCACGGATAGGGATGGGGATCGCGATCGAGTCGCGGTGCGAATCCCGAACCCTCGGGTACAGTGCGTGCCCGCTCGCCGAAGAAGGGCTCGCCGGTGAACAGCGGCTGTGCTGCGGGAACGAGTACCCGGACGGCTTCGAATCCGAGTTCCTCGATGTCCCGCGTCGTGAGACGAACGCCATAGGAACCGAGGCTTGCTCTGGTGAGACGATCGAGCACGGTCTCGAGTTCCTCGCGGCCGGAGACATCAGTCCCGACGCTTCCGGCTGAGATCGTGCGATCGACATCGAGAAGCTCCCCCTGAGTTCGATCCAGTTCTGGAGCGCTTCGGCGAGTGCGGACTCGGCCGCCCGTGCTGCGTCGAGATCGGCGTCCGACCCGACCGCAAAACGCGGCCACTCGCCCTCGCGGTGGAGTGCAACCGTCAGGACGGGGACGTCTACGTCCTGGGTCACGAGCAGTGCCGTCGCCGAGAGCCCTACCGCTCGGGCACGTCCCTCGAGCGTCCTGAACCGTTCGCTCTCGACGTCGAGACCTAATGGCTCGAACGTCGAGTACCACCCGAGCATCGTCGCGTCCCGCTCGATGGTCTCGTACAGCCCCGACAGCAGCGCCTCGGTGCCCGAGTTCCCGAGCCCGAGACCCGTCGTGATCGCCGGCCGAAAGCGTCCTTGAGGTGGTGGGAAGAGCGCGGCGGTCGCCGGAACCAGTACTTCCGAACCGCTCGCGAGCGTCTCACCTGTGACCCACCGGATCGGTTCGTCCGGGTCGCTGTCACTGTCCGGTTGGACGAACTCCGAAGGAGCGATCGCCCGATCGAGATCGCCCGGCCTCGCTCTCATGAGGTCCTCGGTCCGGTAGACGCCAGCACAGTAACGTTCGAGCCCTTCGCCGATCGCTTTCATGAACGCCGCGTTCCAGTCAGCGGCGACGCCTGCGGCCTGTGGCGTCGCCTGCGCGTCGCTGAAGGAAGTCGTATCGCCCAGGCGCGCGAGGTAGTACGGCACCGGGAACGAAGCGGCTTCCCCGATCTCGCTCACGACTCCGAGCCGGGGATCGAGCGCCCGTTCGGCACGAGCGAGTGACTCCTCTAGTTCCCGACCCTCGTCGTTCCGATCGAGGCTGCCGAACCGACTTCCTCGATCGCTCTCCGGGCAACACCAACAGTTCGGTACCGCGAGCAGCCCTCGCTCCGCGTAGGGAAGTTCGATCACCCCAGCGACCGACGCGCCCGCGAGTGTTCGCAGGGCTTTCCGGCCGGCGATCGTGCCCGCGAGGCGGGCGGTCGCGCTCTTGACGCCGCTCGATGACCCCGACTCGGCGATCCCGTCACTCCTGGCACCGCCGGTCTCTCCTCTTCGTCCTCCTGGATCGGCGTTCGCCGCCACCCGGGCACCGAGACACTCGAAACAGCCCGTATCCGGGCCGAACCCCGTGACCGCCGCCTCGACGCCCTCGAGAGCGTGCCCGCCGATCCCGCCGAGTTCGACGCCGATCCACTCGCTGTCCGTGGCCGCAAGCGCTGCCTCGTTCGCAGCATCGAACCCCGACGCCCCGACGCTATCGACGACGACCGCGAGATCGACGTCGGAGACTGCTTCCGGTTCGATGGTCTCGGTGTCGATCTCTTCGTCGCCGAGTACCGTCGCGACGCTCTCGGTCGCGGGTCCCGCCCCCACGATCCCGACGCTCATCGTTCTTCGCCGATTCGAGTAGTGGTACTCATTCGTCCCTCTCGGCGATTCGCACGCCCGCGCCGGGGTGTTGATCGGGCCCTTCGTCGATCTGCCCCTCCGATCGTGCGGCTTCGAGGGCTTCCTTAGCTTCGTCGCGCTTGACTCGCCCGACAGTGGTTACTGCATCGAGCAGCCACTCTTCCGATACGCCCTCGCCCGTCCCGGTGTCCAGGCTCTCCTCTCCACTGTCCGTACTCGCTTCTTCGACGAGCGTGAGATAGGCTTCGACGTCCGTCGAGCCGCCGAGTTCCTCGTGCCACGCCGGCGGGTAGGCACTTATCCGACCGTCGAGATCGTACAGCGTGTCGGTGCCCGCCCAGTTCTCCGCGTCGGTGAGGCGCTCGTCGATCGCCCCGGAGAACTGCTCGGGGTCGACGTCGAAGTTCGGTCGTTCCGCGAGCGCGTCGGCGTAGGCATCGAGGGTCTCGCGAGGAACGCCGGGGTCCTCCGTGGTATCCCGGCGTTCGATGAGCCCAATGACTTCGTCGGCCAGTAGGTTCCGACCGCGCTGTGCTATCCCGGAGACGACGCCCTCGTCCGCGTCTGCCATGCCGACGCTACTGGTCTATCGTGAATAAGTCACCTGGTTACGCTCCCCTCGTCGGTTCTTCGGGTTCTATCAAGTGAGTTGCCGAACTTCGGCGAAGAACAGTCAAACGACCGATTTCGCTACCGGTATGAGATAATCCTCGGTCGATAGTTTCGTCCGGACGACGCACGGTCTCGCGAGACCGGGAACCGTCGCTGCTGCCCGTTTTTTCGACTCCGGCCGCCCGGTCGGCGACACCGATCAGGTGAGGATCGTCTGGGCGACGCTCGCGAGCTGGTCGGTATCCGCGTCCCGGAGGCGATCGTCCCCCAGCATCAATCGCAAGCGGGGTCGGCCGACGTCGATCGGGACCTTCTCGGTGTCGAGAAGCCCCATGTCCTCGAGTTTCGTCTTCGTGCGGCTGAAGGTTGCCTTCGAGGCGATCCCGACGTCCTCGCCCCACTTGCTGATGTCGTACAGCAGCGCCTCGTTCTTCGCGGCGACGAGTAAGCTGATCGTCACCTCGTCGAGCCCATCGCCGTCGCCACGAGCGGTCTCGAGAGAGGCAAGCACCCCGTCGAAGTCCGACTCGATGCCGGAACCCAGATCGTCCACGAGCGTCTGTCGGACGCGTGAGATCGGCGGCGTCCGCAGCGAAAAGTCACTGGCCTCGGCCCAGAGCCCCTCGTACCGTTCGTTGGCGCTGCCGACGAACGCTTCCTCCTCTGTCGTGAGGCCGGCGACCCGATCGCCGGCGTCGACGACCGCGGTGATCGCCCCCTCGGTGATGAGCAGGGAGTTCGTCGGCGGCTCCTCGGCGACGCGTAACTCGAGGACGCCTTCCTCGATCCGGTCGGCTGCCGTACTCGCGAGGATGAAATCGTCCGTGACCTCCTTGAGAACGCTCTCCGGTGCGAGCAGTCTGACCGGGGCCCCCTTTTCTAATTCGGTCAGCACCTCGATCAGTTCCTCGATCGCCTCCGCCGACGGATGAACGGCGAGCACGCCGCCCGACGCGTCCGTAAGCGCCGCCCGAAGCACGTCGGCGACGTTTCTTTCGATCATATTTGGGGTCATGATTCCGATCGTCTAAACGGGGTTAGCATATTTAATTTTATCGCATAATCGGGGCTTAAATCGCTCATTAAAGCAGGATTCGAGTGATAAATGCTACGTTAAGGCTGGCCGAATCGATCGTTCGCTCCGTTCGAAGGGATCGTTCCTTTTACGCGAGCCCGGCTAGGACCAAGCGTCGTCGCTATTCAGCTATCCAGACGGTCGGCGAGCTCGGTCGACCAGTGGAAATCCCCGTCGTAGATCACCGGGAGCGGCGAGCCCCGGAGCACGGACAGCAGCTCAGCGCGCGCGAGTTCGATGTCGGCGTTCACGCCCTGTAGATACGTGCGGTCGTCCTCGGCGACGGGCGGTCGGTAGGTGCCGCCGGTTGTGCTCGTACTGGCGACCTCGTAGGTCGCCCGGAAGGTCCCTTCGCATTCCTGAAGCCACATCACTGTCGGGGGATAACGGCCCGCGTTCGTCAGCGCGTGGGTCCCGTCGCCGACGACGGCGTAGTCCTTGCCCATCATTATCCGTCGTCTGGCGAGCTGGATCGCCCGCTCGATGTCGAACCCGTAGATCAACAAGCGTGCGAAGGCCGTGCCGACGGTCGCGGCGTGATCGTTCAACACGGCAGTAAGAGTCACCGCACCGGCGACGCTGCCGGCCTCGATTAGCCCGAGTCCTTCCTGGTAGGAGCCACATGCGTTCAGGAAGAAGGTCCGTGTTCGACATTCATCGAGCGAGGAAGTAGAAAAACTCCCATCCGGACAGCACAGTCCACCGGTATCACAGTGGCCGATGAAGTGTACGAAATCGTTCGGTGCCTCGAAGACCGCCGCGAGTTCGCGTTTACTCAGATCTGTCTCGACCGTTACGTTCGCCGGCAAGTCGACCGCCCCCTCGCGGTAGATCTCCGCGACCCGATCGTGTTCGCCGCTCATCTCAGGGTCCCGATCGCCGTAGATCAGGCGGTGTTCGTAGGCACTCGGTGAACTCTTGAACACGTCGATCGGCGTCCCCGGCGCGAGCCACCCGTGGGCGCGCCCGGCGTGTAGCTCCGGTTCGAGGCGATCGACCGATGCGATGTCCTCCGCCCGGTAGAAGTCGTCGAGCGATCGGCGAAGCAATCCCTTCCCGTCGAGTTCCGAGGCGGTGGGCAAGTAGAGGAGGCTGAGGTCCTCGAGTAGATAGGGTAGGCTCCGGGCGTTCTCGATGGTGGGCTCGACATACGTCGAGAGGTGCCACTCCGGGAGTTCGGGCCTGAGCCGTGAGGAAGGAACCTCGCAGTACCGCTCCAGGCGCTCGGTCGGCGTGGCATCGACGAGCTCGCCCGGACGGATATCGAGGCGATCGAGAGCCGACCCGCCGGCGGCAGTCACCTCGCCAGGGTCGATCGTCCGCGTGAGCGAGTCGAGCAAAAAGACCCGTCGTAGCATCGCTGCGACGTCGTGATGGAACGCCGGCATCGACCGGAAGCGCCGCTCGAACCCGCCCGGTTCCGAGAGCACCGGCCACTCCCGATCGTCGACCTCGACGGTCGCTCCGAGGTAGTACGCTAGCGGCGCTGCGACCAGTAGCGTCGCGATCGAGTCGGGCATCGAGAGCCGGAGACCAGTCTCGGGGGTCCCAGCGCGAACGGTATCGGGGATTTCTGTTGTTTCGCCGAACTCGATCAGCGGTGGGTGATCCCTGAGTGCTGGGTGCGATCGATCCGGGCCGATCGACCGGTGGGCGCTCGCAGCGTGTGTGATCGCCGTTGCGATCCCGGCGGGCGTCTTCGGGACGACGATCGGCTCGGCGTCAGGCCGTTCACGTCGACAACCGATCGCGATCGGCGTTCGTTCGAGAAAGCATGCCGAGAGCGTCCCGTTTTTCTCTTGTATCCGTGCCGGACCGCTGAACCGGAGGGATCGGCACCGTCCGGTTCCGTCGGATAGCTCTCGTGCGACTGGGCGTTCTCCGATCGCGTTTGCCGTTGGGTCGTCCACTCGTGTGGCCCCGTCGAACCGAAGTGCGGGAACGGAGAGCTCGTACTCACCCGACGGGAGGTCGATCGGCGCGGCATCACTGCTGTGAACGCGCCGGCCTGCCGCCGTTTCGAGTACGACGGGCGTCGGTACCGTGAGCCCCGCGACCGTCCCGGTAATCGCCCCGCTCTCCGAACCCAGGCTGCTTCGCTCGTCCCCGTCGTACCACTCCGGCGCGTCGAGAGCGATCGTTCGCTCGCCGTCGAGCGCCCGCCGACCGGCTCCCGACGCGACCCACTCGACCATCTATATTCGTAGTGTTCCTCCACGATCCTATATCTTGCGCTGTCGTGAAAATTACCTCGGCCGTCTCGACACTGAGGGCCGTCCGGCCAGTAGGCTATCGTGGCTTCGGGAGGTCCTCACATCCGAGACGAGAAGAGACAGGTAGTGACTTATGCCCGCCGAGACCTTCGTTTCTATATGGAGCACGAACACATCCGGGGGGTCGATCCCATCGTGGCCGATGCCCTCGCTGAGGAGGTAGGTCGCCAGCAGGACACTCTCTCGATGATCGCCAGTGAAAATCACGCGAGCGAAGCCGTTCTCGAAGCACAGGGCTCGGCGCTGACAAACAAGTACGCCGAGGGCTACCCCGGCGAGCGCTACTACGCCGGCTGTGAGTACGCCGACGAGATCGAGCGCCTCGCTGTCTCCCGCGCGAAGGAACTCTGGGATGCCGAGCACGTCAACGTCCAGCCCCACTCCGGCACGCAGGCGAACATGGGAGTGTACTTCGCGATGCTCGAGCCGGGCGGTAGAATCCTCTCGCTCGATCTCGCTCACGGCGGGCACCTTTCCCATGGTCATCCGGCGAACTTCGCGGGCAAATTCTACGACGTCGCCCATTACGAGGTCGATCCTGAGACTGGCTACATCGATTACGACGACCTCCGGGAGACTGCCGAGGAGTTCGATCCCGATATCGTCGTCTCGGGCTACTCTGCCTATCCGCGTGCGGTCGACTTCGAGCGCGTCCAGGAGAGCGCCGATAGCGTCGGTGCCTACCACCTCGCCGATATCGCCCACATCACCGGCCTCGTCGCCGCGGGGGTCCATCCCTCGCCGGTCGGGGTCGCCGACTTCGTCACCGGCTCGACCCACAAGACCATCCGGGCAGGCCGGGGCGGAATCATCATGAGTAGCGAAGAGCATGCCGACGCGATCGACGCGGCGGTCTTCCCGGGGAGCCAGGGCGGCCCGCTTATGCACAACATCGCGGGAAAGGCCGTTGGCTTCGCCGAAGCCTTAGAACCCGAGTTCGAGGACTACGCTGCCCGCGTCGTCGAGAACGCCCGCGCACTGGGCGAGGCGCTCGAAGCCGAGGGCCTGAGCCTCGTCTCCGGCGGGACCGACACCCATCTCGTACTCTGTGATCTCCGGGACTCACACCCCGAGACCACCGGCGGCGATGTCGAAAGCGCGCTCGAGGACGCCGGCATCGTCCTCAACAAGAACACGGTGCCCGGAGAGACCCGCTCGCCCTTCAACCCGAGCGGTATCAGGGCCGGGACCGCCGCGCTCACCACCAGGGGCTTCGATACCGAAGCCTGCAGTGAGGTCGGCGAGTTGATTGCTCGGATCGTCGACGATCCGGAGAACGCCGACGTACGGGGCGACGTATCGGAGACGGTCGACCGGCTGTGCGAACAGCACCCGATCTACGAGTGATTCCGAGGCTGGTGATTCACATATGAGAACTACTGATTCCGCTTGGCCGCCGTCGACACCGATTCGGACTATCGATCGCGCCGACCCAGCCCTCGAACCATGACCGATGTGATCAACGGGAACGCGATCGCCGAGTCGGTTCGAGAGGGCCTCTCGGCGTGTGTCGATACCTTCAGTGAGGCGGGTGTGGTCCCCGGATTGGCGACCGTTCTGGTCGGCGAGGACCCGGCGAGCGAGACTTACGTCTCGATGAAACAGCGCGACTGCGAGGAGATGGGGCTGAACGGTGTTCACGTCGCGCTGGACGCCGACGCCCCGCCCGGGGAGCTCTATGATGTCATCGAAGACCTGAACGCCGATCCGGAGATCCACGGCTATCTCGTCCAGGACCCGGTGCCCGAACAGATCGACTACCGCGAGGTGCTTCGCCGCATCGACCCGGCGAAAGACGTCGATGGCTTCCACCCCGAGAACGTCGGCCGGCTCGTCGCCGGCAACCCCCGATTCAAACCCTGCACCCCCCACGGCGTTCAGAAGTTACTCGCCGCGAGAGAGGTCAATCCCGAGGGCAAGGACGTGACGATCGTCGGCCGCTCTTCGATCGTCGGGAAGCCACTCGCCAATCTCCTCCTGCAGAAAGCCCAAGGCGGAAACGCCACGGTGACGGTCTGTCACTCCCGAACCGAGAATATAGACGAGAAGACGCGGGGAGCCGATATCGTAGTCGCCGCGGTCGGGGTGCCCGAGTTCGTCGATAGTTCGATGCTCTCGGAGGGGGCCATCGTGATCGACGTCGGGGTCAACCGGGTCGAGGCCGACACCGAGAAGGGCTATGAACTGGTCGGCGACGTCGAATACGAGGGCGCGGCCGAGAAAGCGAGCGCGATCACCCCTGTACCCGGTGGAGTCGGCCCCATGACCCGAACGATGTTACTCTACAATACGGTGAAAGCCGCGAGCCAGCAGGAAGACGTCGCGGTCGATCTGCCGTGAGACCGTGAGCGGACCGTCCTCGTTCCCATCGCTACCCTCGTCGCTCGCGCCCGAGGACCTCGCTTCTCGGTACGACGGCGTGTGCCGCCGGGCGAACACAATCGCCTTCGAGTCAGAGCGCTGGACGACGCTCGAAGCGGAGGCCGAGGAGTGGGGCGTCGGTGCCTTCTGCTACCACGACGATGCCGTCCTCCTGGTTTGCGAGGGTGAAGAGTGGCTGCTCCCCGGCGGGATCCTCGAAGCGGGCGAGACACCCGAGGAAGGAGCACGTCGGGAGCTACGCGAGGAGACCGGCGTCGATGCCGATATCGAGGGACTCGCGGCGATCACCACCCAGACGTTCGTAGACGAGGCGGAGCCGGCGAACCGCTTCGACTTTCGCTTCGCGACCTTCCTCGCGACAACAGCCGACCCGACGACGAGCTCCGAACCAGGACTCGACGGCGAGGGAATCGAGACCGTCGCGTGGGTAAGTGAGATCCCCGAGAACACGTTCGATCGCAAACTCGTCGTCGATCTCTTCCAGTCCGTAGTCGAGTAGCTGGTCGGGACACCCCGCCCGATCGGAGTCACGACCGACGGCGGGGCGATAGCAAGGGGACCGGTCAGAGGCGGCCGAGCCGATCGCGCGCGGCCGCAAGCGCTCCCTCATTGTCCTCGCGGATCGCCCGACCGACCCCTTTGGTAGCGTCGACGAGGGCCTCGATCGTCCGCAGGTCGACGTCGCCGTCGAGTGCCTGGACGCGTTTGACGTGTTCGGCGACGGTACCGAGTACGCTTGCCGCTTCCGGGTTGGGGTGATCGCCGAGGTACGCGCTGACCTCGCTGCGATACTCCTTGATCGCTTTCGCGTACGCGAGCGCGCGAGCACTCCGCATGGCTTCGGTAGCGGGTACTTCTCCCGGCGAGGGTCGCTCGCCGATGTCCGCACCCCGGAGAAGAGCAAGCAGGTAGATCTCCTCGTCGTCGCCCACCCGGAGGTCCCGTTGCTGCTGGCGGGCAACGGCGCGCAGTTCCGCCGCCGCGAGGTAGGTATCCTCGAAGGCGAGCAACTCACCCCCGCGAAGGAAGCCCTGCCGGCGGACGTACTCCCCACAGCGCTCGATCGCTTCCTCGAGTGCGGCTTCCCAGCGCTCTTGGCCTGCGAGCTGCCGTGCCGGGCTCAGATCTAGTTCGACCGGATCGGCGGTGTGGCGCTCTCGATCGCCGAGGCCGGTGCTCCCGATGCTGCCACAGTCCGGACAGGAGACGCTGCCGGTCTCGTAGTACGACCACTGCCGCCCACAGTCCCAACACTCGCGTTCGCCGCGGATTCGCATACCTCTTATTGAACGCGGGTCGGAGTTAACTCCCCGGACGCTCGTTGAGACCCTCCCGGTCGCCAGTGGCAGTGGGTTGGAAGTCGCGAGGACCGATCGGTCGGATTTTCGGCTTCGATGCAGGCGGGTATTTTTCATCGCCCAGGGTCTACCAGGGGTATGCGCGACGAAGCGGAGATTCGCGAGCAATACGAGTTTCTCTGTGAGGAACTGGACGACGAGGACATGCGCCACGAGGGTGTCAGGAAACTCTTTACCCACTACCGCCGGGCGCTCGGATGGGTCCTCGAAGAGGAACACATCTGAGGCACGTCCGCAGCACTTCGACATGCGGCAAGTTTAAGTGTCCGTGTGGCCTGCGTAAAAACGACGCTTCGCTTGGAGGGCCGAAGCGTCAGCGGGGACCAATTCAGGGCGGCAAGCGATCGACGCGGGCTTTTCTCCTGCGTCGTCCGCTTTCGTTCGAACATTACTTCGACAGAGAGTGACAAGTTTCCCGGTTCGCTGACCGACCGATTCGCCGTTGCTGTGTATACTCCCCCTCATAGGTACCACCCAACCGACCATCACGTCGGATTGACTACCACCTCCAGTGGACCGTAAATCGCGGCCTCGTTGCCCTGTCGCCGTGCTCGTCGGTCGGATCGATAGTCCAACTCGCCGACAGGGCGGCAAACTTATTTGTATTCGTATAGTATCATCGTATCGAGGGCACCAATGTACGATCTGACGGGGTTCCAGCGCGACCTGTTGTACACGATCGCGGGGAGAGAGGAACCACACGGTCTAGCGATCAAAGAGGAACTCGAGGAGTACTACGAGAAGGAGATCCACCACGGTCGGTTGTACCCGAACCTCGATACGCTCGTCGACAAGGGCCTCGTCGAGAAGGGCCAGCGAGACAGACGGACCAACTACTACACGCTCACCCGGCGCGGTCGTCGCGAGATCGAAGCGCGCCGCGAGTGGGAGGCCCAGTACCTCGATTGACCACCATAGGAAATGCCGTAGTCCTTTTTCGGCGCTTAGTGTCTACCCCGATCGTATCGGATCGTCGATACGATCGCCGAACCCGTCGGGTAGCGCTCGTGTTGGCCTCGGTCGGTCAGCGGCTGGCGGTGATGTAGAGCATCGGTCCGACGAGTATCAATCCGAGCCCTAAGAAGAGAAAGGCCGTCGGCTGGAGGCTCGAGGGAGTAATCAGGAAGACCAACCCGAAGACGACGACGACGAGTGCGACCAGTCGCTGGGATTTCAGCGGTAGTACGGCGAGTATCGAGAGGACGAACACCACCAGTAACGCCTGGCCGACGTTGTAGTCGATGAGGAACTGATCGATCAGCTGGAGCGGTACTGCGAGCATCTCGTTACCGTTGCTCGCCGCGATGCGGTCTTTAACCTTCCGCTGGCCCGCTATCATCTCGGGTCGATCCGTTGTGACCGGACGGCGTACGGTTGTAGGGATCGCATCGACGCGGACGAAGCGCTTAGGGCCCTGAGAGCAATACTATATGGGTATGAGCGAGCGAACGGATGCGGCCGACGGCCTCGATGCGATCCGGAAGCGAAAGCTCGACCGACTGCAAAGCGGTGCCGATTCGTCGGCCACGAGCCCCGCAGGAAGCGGCGAGGTGCCGGGCGGTGAGGAATCGCGGCCGCCGACGGAGCCGGTCGCCATCGAAGACGAGGACTCGTTCCGATCCCTGCTTGAAGAGTACGACATCGTGCTCGCGGACTTCTCGGCGACGTGGTGTGGTCCCTGTCAGATGCTCGAACCGATAGTAGAGCGCGTCGCGGCCGACTCGCCGGGCGCGGTCGCAACGATCGACATCGACGCGAACCCCGACTTAGCACAGCAGTGCTCCGTCCGGAGCGTCCCGACGCTGCTCGTCTTCGCCGATGGCGAGCCGGTCGAACGGCTGCTCGGCGTACAGGACGAGGCGATACTTGCGGACCTGATCGAGCAGTATGCATAGGAACATCGACCCACTGTACGGACGAAAACGCACCATCGAACGAGCAGCGACGCGCGGTTATCGGTCGCCGACTCGTCGTCTCAGTCGCGGACGGCTTCGGCCGGGTCGATGACTCCCGCGCCGTAGTACGCTTTGTCGTAGTCCTCGGGTACCTCTGCAGTGCGTTTTAGGACCGATTCGATCTGGTTTGCGTTGTACTCGGGGTTTTCGGATTTGACGAGCGCAGCCGCACCGGCGACCTGCGGAGCAGCCATCGAGGTGCCTGCCTTCCACCCGTAGGTCGGCTCAGCTCCGAGGTAGTCGATCGGTTCTTTGTCATCGTCGTCATCAATGTCCTCGGTTTCGAAGTTTACGTCCGCGGTCGTGTTGAGCACGAGGTCATAGAACCAATTGTAGTCGTCCTCGCCGTCGTCGTTCTCGTTGACGCCGATCGCCGGCAGGTACGCGTCGCCACCGGGAGCGGCAACCGTGACCGCATTCGTCCCGTAGTTGGTGTAGAACGCCGGGCTCTCGGGTGGCTCGTCGATGTCGCCGAATGCCTCGTCGTTCCACTGGAACCCGATCGGTCCCGTCGCGGCGACGGAACACGCCTGTGCCCCTTCGTTCGGCAGACTGATGAGGTTCTTGTCGTGTTGGAGGTCCGCGGAGTCGTTCCCCGCCGCGATGGTCAACAGCGTCCCTTCCCTGTTCGCGTACGTCATCGTGCTGTTGAGCACCTTGCCGTAGAACTGGCCGTTGCCCTTCCGGGAAATGGGATAGGCACCCAACGAGAGGTTCGCGGCGTCGGCCTCGATGTTCGCGCTGTAGACGATCGCGGCGAGGATGTCGGCGAACGATGCACCAGGACCGTACGAGAAGACGCGGCAGTCGACCAAGTCCGTCTCGGGCGCGGTCCCGACAACCCCTCTTCCGTTATCTAACGCCCCAGCGATACCCGCGACGTGGGTACCGTGGTCGTCCCCCGCCGGCACGCCCGCACCTTCATTGTCGTCGGTGAAGTTCCGCGAGAGATCGCGGTTTACGTCGAGATCCGGATGGTCAGCGAAAACTCCGGAGTCGATGATTGCTACCCGCGTTCCCTCGCCTTGAGTCACGTCGTGGGCTTCGGGTATGTTCTGACTCTGCTTGTCCCACTGCAACGGGTAGAGCGGTTCGTCCTCTGGACTCGACTCCTCGGCTGCCGGCGCGTCGTCGTTGACCTCAGGCTCGTCGAGCTGGATCTCGATGTCCGGCGCGTACCCCTTCACGGCCTTCGAGCGTTTCAGTTCTGACTCGCTGCCCTCGACCACGACGAACCCGACGCCCGACATCTCGTGGACGACCTCTACGTCCTCCGGCGTGCGCCCGCCCTTGGTTTCGACGATGAACCGATCGGTGCGTTCAGCCGCCGTCACCGTCGTCCCGACCGCGATCCCGCCCAGTACCGTGCCGCTCAGTTCGAGAAACCGTCGCCGTCCCGTTTGTCGTGCCATGACATGCTACGACAGCACTCCGGCATAATTAATCCCCACGGTACTACGCTACTATCAGCATAGCTACGTTATAGTAACATTTAGATGTAATCGAATCATCGATCACGTATGTGACTGAAACACTCGCTTTCGACGCCACGGCGGAGGAGACGGGACGGAGCGTTCCGACTCGTCTTCGGTGCCGAGACCGCCGGTTCTCAGCTGCTCTCGCCGTCGGTGGGGCTCTCGGCCACCTCGATGCTCTCCGCGCCGGCCAGTACCCGGATGTCCGCGGGGGCGATTGGGAAGACCGCCTGTGGAGTGCCGGCAGCGGCCCAGACCTCTGCGAACTCCTCGAGAGTCTCGTCTACGTACACCGGCTCCTCCCGGTCGTGAGCAAAGGGCGGGACGCCGCCGATCGACCACCCTATGGTCTCCCTGACCGACTCGGGACTGGCCATCCCGACCTCATCCTCAGACACGCCACGAGCGGCCGTGAGTTTCGCCTCGCTCATCCTCGTAGCGCCGCTCGCGACCGCGACCACGATCCCGGACGCTCGGAAGACGAGCGAACTCGCGATCCGCGCGGGTTCACAGCCGATCGCCCTTGCGGCGTCGGCGGCGCTCTCGGCTCCCCCGGGGAACTCCCGGATCTCGATCGCGAGGTCGTATTCGGCTTCGACGCGGGCCTTGAACTCGGCGGCTCGTGGATGCATGCCTCGGTTCTCGCGTCCGTCCGGCAAAACTTCTCCCTCTCAGTCTCTCTCCGCGACGTCGGTCCAGTGGTCCTCTACCCGGACCCCTTGCACCATAGGCTCTTTTCCCCCTGCGATACTACTTCGCGGTATGGATGGTGACCGCAACGAAACCGTGGGTCACGAGGCCACGGTGAAAGGTATCGGTATCAGCGTCGAGGAGGAGGACGGAAGCAGTGGTCGAGAACGAGGACAGGGCATCCCCGCGGTCATCGTCGAGGCACGTGGGGAGCTATTACCTATTTTCGTCAGCACCGACCAGGCCCGTTCGATGCAACTCGCGCTCCGAGGCAAGCCCTTCGATCGACCCCTCACGCACGACCTGCTGGTCGATATGGTCGCGGAGTTCGGCGGCGCGATCGACGGAATCCGCATCGACGACCTAGCCGATGGCACTTTTTATGCGAAGGTAGACGCCGAGCAGTACCGCGACGGCAAGCGCCGGGATCTGGTCTTCGACGCCCGGCCCTCCGATGGGATCGCCCTCGCGCTGCGGGTCGACTGCCCAATCACCGTCTCCGATCCCGTGCTCGACGAGGCCGCCTACCCGCCGGGCGAACTCGATATGCACCAGCTCGACGACGAGGCCGACCGCTGGTAAGTTCTCGTTCAATCGAGATCGTCCGATACCGCGATCGATACCTATAGGCGGGCCGCTCTCTCCTGTTCCTCCTCGCTTCACTTCCTTGACGCCGAGGAGTTTCCGGGCCCCGTCCCGACCGATGCTGGGAAACTCTATAATTTCGCAGATCCGATACATACCGGTGACGCCTATCACCGCCGGCCGGGCAGCGGCCGGCCGGTCGGAATCGCAGAGTTGAGCGTCCCGAAGATCCGCTCGCGCTACGACCTCTCTCGAAAAGATGTTTTGGCGGATCGAAAAACGATGTTTCCGTACAGCAAGGTTTAAGGCGACACCGCCCGTAGCAAGGAGTGAGATGAGCGAAGCACATACCAGCGAGACGAACGTTCGCCAGGAGGCCGGCACGGTCGAAGACGAGAACCCGGTTCGTCTCGACAGCGACAAAGCCGAACAGATCGTCGATGCCCTCAACACGGATCTGGCGACCCAGTACGTCGTCTACCACCAGCTCAAGAAACACCACTGGGACGTCGAGGGCGCGGAGTTCCGCGACCTACACCTGTTCTTGGAGGAGGCCTACGACCACATCGAGGAGGCTGCCGACGCAGTCGCCGAGCACATCACCGCCTTGGGCGGCGTTCCGATCTCGGGCCCGGCGAACCAGGAAGAAGCGAGTATCGTCGATTTTGAGGGCGAGGACATCTACGACGTGCGGACGATGCTCTCGAACGACCTCGAGGCCTACGGTGACCTCATCGAGACGACGCGTGAACACATCGAACTCGCGCGCAACCTCGGCGATCACGGCACCGCCGAACTGCTCAACCAGCAACTCGTCCAGCTCGAAGAGGACGCCCATCACTTCGGGCACTACCTTGAAGACGACACGCTGGTTCTCGAGGAAGCGACTCACACTGCGAACTGAGCTGGCCGGTACGTCCGCGATCCTTTTTGCTATTGGCGGCTGACCACTGTCAGCGACGACTCGATAGCCCTTGTCTCGTCGAACTGAGACTGATTAGTAACGAGCCTCTACTCAGCAATAGAACGATCGATAGCTCGCTAGTGCAGTTCTATCGCTCTAATTCGATCGCGAGGTCGGTCGCGATCCATCCATCCGAGTTGCCGTTCTCGACGAATACCATCCGTTCGGGATTGGTACGGTGGGCGGAAACGGGGGCCCGCTCCGGATCGGTGGCTGGGTCCACAGGACCGGTTTCGACGTCCTGCGAAGGAGCTGCTGGCATACCCATCGTTAGGCAATCCTAATTCTAAAAGGGTTTTGGTCGGCCTAACGGACCGCTCGAGGAGGCAGTTGCGGCGCTTGCGGGTCGAACGGTCTAATGATCGGGAGATCGACGAGCGAGTAGGGTTTCGAGCGCGACCGCGAGCGACGCTATAGTGCGGGACCTACAGTGTGAGCCAGTCGGTCGTGATCCCCTCGTCCTGGAGGTGCCAGCGCTGTTCGGACTCCTCGCCGCTGACGCGTAGTTCGACGACCGCGTCGAACGCCGGCGCGAGCGTCTCGACCGGCTCGCTTCCGTACTCGACCGGGAGGTGGACGTGGCCCATGGCGTTCACCCGCCGGATCTCCTCGCCGAGCGTCCTGAGGAACTCCGAGACGTCCTGTTCGTCGTGTTCGTCGAGTAGCGGTGTCAACAAGTCGACACACACACGTAGTTCGGCGGGTGCGAGCGGCCCTTCGGCCTCGACCGTAGCGATCGCTTCGGCGGTCGCTTCGCCGAGCGATCCGAGTTCTCCGTCTTCGACGAGTTTCGTCGAGACCGACCCGATCGAACTCGTCGACGGCGATTCCGCCGCGGTCGCACTCCGGGTCTTGATCGCCCGATCGACGAGCGTGATCGATCCCGATCGGGGCTCCTCGGTGGGTAGCCGCCTGTCGATGTCGATCCCCTCCGCCGTGGAGACGAGTATTCGATGGCGAGGTCCGGCGGTCGCATCGCCCAACAGCCGCCGACACGCGTCGAGCTGCGAGCAGTCGCGGCCCTCCCCGACCACGAGCACGTTCGATCCCCTCCGTTTGAGCGCCGAGAGCGCCTGCGCGAACAGCGCTGTCTCCGATGCGCCCATATCCCCGTCGGTAGGCATCTCATACCCGCTACGAGACGGGGTTGCATAAATATTTCGGCGGATAGAATCTATATATGAACGAGTGTAGGGAGAAATTAACTCTTCGGACTCGTCTCCTCGGCGCCGATAGCTCGCCGATCACGGTTGCGCTCCGTGCAGGTACTCGCTCAGATCGGTTCGAAGCGGTAGCCACTCCAGTCCTGGCTCGTCGGTTCGCGGATCCCCGCCTCGGGGTCCCGGAGTTCCTCGACGTAGACCGGCCGCACGCGATCGCCGATCGCGATCTCACGGGTAGTGAGTCCGCCGATCGTTCGTACTGTGCCGCCCTCGCTCCCTTCGTTCTCGGTCGTGACTACCTCGGACGTGCCGAGGTCGAACTCGACGATCGCCAGAGAGTTGGGTTCGCGGACGCCCGGCGGCGTCGCCGTTGCGCTCGTCCAGGTCACGATCGTTCCGATCCGGTCGGCGAGATCGACCCGATCGGTAGGACGCTCACCGCAGTCGGGACATCGTGGATGAGGCGGCTGGTGGACGTGGCCGTTCGGACACCGGATAGCTTCGAGCATTAGGGGCCCTCTACTATCGTCGTCGTCACGCAGTTACCGAAACCGCCGACGTTACACGCCAGTCCCACCTCCGCGCCGACCTGACGTGGGCCGGCGGCTCCGAGCAGCTGCTGCACGAGTTCGTAGACCTGTGCGACGCCACTCGCCCCCAGCGGGTGGCCCTTGGATTTCAGCCCGCCAGAGGTGTTTACCGGGAGGTCGCCGTCGCGTTCGGTCCGTCCATCTTCGATCGCCTTCCAGGCACGGCCCTTCTCGGCGAACCCCAAGTCCTCGAACTGGAGGAACTCGAGGATCGTGAACATATCGTGTAGCTCGGCGATGTCGACATCGTCGGGGTCGTAGCCGCTTCGCTCGTAGGCCTGCTTGCTGCTCTCGCGTACGCCGCCCATCGTCGTCGGGTCGTCCCGCTCGTGGACCACGTGGGTGTCGGTCGCTCCACTGACCCCCGCGATCCGGACATACTCGTCGGTATAGGACTTCGCTACTTCCTCCGAGCAGAAGAGCAAGGCCGCACTCCCATCCGTGATCGGACAGAAGTCATACAGTCTAAGCGGATCGGCGACGATCGGGCTCTCCATGGCCTCCTCGATCGTAATCTCTTTCCTGAACTGAGCGTGGGGGTTGTCCGTTCCGTTCGCGTGGTTCTTCACTGCGACACGGGCAAGGCTCTCGCGGGGCGCGTCGTACTGATGCAAGTATCGTCGAGCCGTGAGACCGGCGAAACTCGGCAGCGTCAGCCCGTGTTTGTACTCGACCGGATGGGTGATCGAGGCGATCACGTCGGTCGCTTCGGCGGTACTGCGATGGGTCATTCGCTCCCCACCTACCAACAGCGTCATCTCGCTCGCCCCGCTCGCGATCGACTGCCAGGCGCTATAGACCCCTGCGCCGCCCGACGCGCTCGTCTGATCGACCCGCTCGGCGTAGGCCGGGTGGAGACCCAAGTCGTGCGCGAGGGCGTTCATGATCCCCGTCTGGCCCTCGAACTCGCCGCTGGCCATGTTCGAGACCAGTAGGTGCTCGACCGCCTCGGGTGCCACTTCCGAACTGTCGAGGCAGTCGCTGCCCGCCTCGGCGAGCAGCCCCCGGATCCAGGCGTCGCGCCGACCGAACTCGGTCATCGACGCGCCGATGATACAGACCGTCATGCTTCGTTCGTACGACCTCGTACCGCGTCTTCTGTTTCGGTCGGCACAGACCCTCTTTACGTTTGGGGCTGCAGGCGAACCGTCGACCCGATCGCTCTCCGGGTGTGCCCATTCCATCGGCAAAACCCGTCAGGGACCGTTCTCATCCTTCGTACTGCCGTCGTCGTACCTATCGGAAATCGCGCAGGTGGGTTTAAGACGGTGAGCAACGATAGGGGCAGCTATGGTAGACACGACACCGGTGGTCGTCCAAGCGCTTCGCACTCCTCAAGGCAAGAACGGCGGCGTCTACGAGGATGTCAGACCAGAGGACCTCACCGTTCCGCTCGTCGACGAGGTACTCACCGAGACCGGGCTCTCGGGCGAGGCGGTCGATGACTTCATGCTCGGCTGTGCCCAGCAGCGCAACGAACAGGACAACAATATCGCCCGCATCGTCACTCTCCTTTCGGATCTGGGCGAAACAGTGCCAGGAACGTCGATCAATCGCTGGTGTGCTTCCTCAGCGCAGGCGATGATGAGTGCCGCCAACGCGATCCAGGTCGGCCAGCGCGACGCGATCCTCGCTGGTGGCGTCGAGAGCATGACCAGAGTACCGTTCCCCGACGCCGGCGCGGATACCATTCATCCCCGGATCGACGAGATCTACGACCAGGACCAGTTGCGAATGGGCATGACCGCCGAGACCGTTGCCGAGAACTACGACATCAGCCGGGACGCCCAGGACGAATTTGCCCTTCGAAGCCACGAGCGCGCCGCCGAAGCCACTGATTCGGGTCGCTTCGACGAGGAGATCGTCCCGATCGACACCCCCGACGGAACGGTCGAGGAAGACGAGGGCATCCGGCGGGACACCTCCCAGGACCAGTTAGGTGACTTGCCGACGATCTTCAAGGACGACGGGACGGTAACTCCAGGAAATGCCTCCCAGATCTCCGATGGGGCGTCGATGACGCTGATCACGAGTCGGGACTTCGCCGACGAGCACGGGCTCGAAGAACTCGCGGAGGTCGGCAACCACAACGTCGCGGGCGTCGATCCCCGCGAGATGGGCGTCGGCCCGATCCCAGCAGTCGAGGGCCTGCTCGACCGCGCGAACCGGAACATCGACGAGTACGATCTGGTCGATCTCAACGAGGCCTTTGCGAGCCAGTGTCTGTACTGCCAGCAGCAGCTGGGCGTCGACGACGAGAGCTACAATGTGAACGGCGGCGCGATCGCGATCGGCCATCCCCTCGGCGCAACCGGCGCGCGCATCCCGGTCACCTTGATCCACGAACTCCAAAAGCGGGACGGAGACCGGGGCATCGCGACCGAGTGCGTCGGCTTCGGGCAGGGCGCAGCCATCGAGTTCTCCCTTCCGTAAGGCTCGCTCGCCGACCACGGGACCTATCGCACACCTCGCTTCTCCGCTGGGACGCGTTGGCGCTTCCTCACGCCTGATACGCGCCGGCAACCGTCGATCGCTTCCGCAACATCTCTCTCCTTTCTTCTCGGCTCGTACCGCGATGCCAGAAGCGTAATGGAGGTCACTTGCACAGAACGGGTAGTGTAACTGCTTCAGATACTGGTTCCGCGCGATCGGCTCGTCCCGGTGACCGACAGATTGGACGAGATGGGGGCGACCCGTCTCCAAACCGACGAGACCCCACCGCGGGACGCCACTGTATTGTACGTCCCAGTCCCCCAGGGGGGCGCAGAGCCCGTCCTCGACGAGCTCTACGACATCGGGCTCTCAAAGGAGAGCCACGCGGTCATCGCCGACGGGGACGTCGCTGCCGATGCTGATCTGAGCCTTTCGGACCTCGACGACCAGTACGTCGAAGGTCCCGACGAGGGACCCGGGATCGACAACTCGAGCCTGCGCGAACGCGCCGAGGACCTCACGCCCGATCGGCGGACCTACGTCGCCTTCGCCGCGTTGAGTGCGGTCGTCGCGGTCGCCGGTCTCCTTCTCAGTTCGGCGACCGTCGTCCTCGTTGCGCTTCTCGGCGCGACCGGGGTGAGCCTCCTCGCTCGGAGTACCTCTTTCGTCCCGCCGTCGCTCGCGATCACCAGGCTCGATCAGGTAGCCTCGTTCATCACGCCGAGCCTGCTCGCACTGGCGATCGCGATCGCCGCCAGTGCGGTCGGCGCCCTCGCGCTCGCGACTGATCTCCCCACGGCGATCACCGGCATCGCGGTCGCGGCGGCGATCGTCCTCTTGGTGATGAACGTCGTCACGATCAACCTCACTACCTACGTCGGGCTGGTCGCGCTCGGCTATCGCTCCTCGATCATCGCGGGGGCCCGCGAGCAGTTCACGCTCAGCGCCCGTACCGGCGCGTACGTACTCGCTATCGTGGTGTTCGTCCTTGCCCTCGCGCTGGCGACCTTCGGGACCTACCAGTACCTCACCTTCCAGCAGTCGGTCAACAGCGAAGTCCAGACCACTCTCGATAGCGACACCTACGAGACGCTCGAACTCATGGGTGTCAGCACCTCCTACACCGGCGATGTCTTTAATGTCGGCGGCCAGTCGACGGTGACGGTCACTGTTGGCCGCACCGCCGAAGTAGAGTACCCACTACTAGCGAACCTGCTTCGTGATCGCATCAGCAGCGCTGCCAACCGGCCGGTCACCGTCCAGGTTCGTTTCGTCGACTACGAGCAGGCTCAGGCCTCGAGGAGTACTCGCTCGATGCCTGCGGGGTTCTCGACCGAGCCCGCTGCCGACCGCCCGGCCCCTCCTGGAATCGCCACCACCTAACCTGGCCCCCCGGTCCCCTTCCTACTCGGGGGCCACACTGCACGCGACGTACGCGCTCGTTTCCGTCTACTGTTTCTCGTCCCGCGAGGCGAACCGATAGAACCCGAAGACCGCTAGACCGACGAGCGCACCGTACCATAGCGTCCCGACGCGTATCACGAGCGTCGCCGCGGCTGCGATCGAGCTCGAAAAGCCGAGCGCGAGCAGTGCCCCGACCATGCTCGCCTCGGTGGCGGCGAGTCCCCCTGGGAGGAGGCTCAGCGCGCCGACGACCGATCCCAGCCCGAAGACGAACAGTCCTTCGAGGACGCTCGCCCCGCTCGCCAGACTATCGAGGACGAGCCAGAGAGCAACCCCCTCTAAGCCCCAGGCGAGCAGGCTGATCGCCGTCGCTACGACGAGCGGTCGGGGCCGAAAGAGCGCGTAAGCCCCTTCATAGAAACTCTCGATTCCCTCGGCGTAGCCGCCGATTACGGGTAGGGACCGCGAGCGTTCGATCAACGCCAGACAGACGCGCCGCCACTGTAGCAGCGCCAATCCGCCGAGAAAGCCTATTACCACTATCGCGAGCAGCGTCGCCGACCGGTCGTAGAGCAACACGCCGAGTGCTGCCAGTCCGGTGAGTGCGAGCAGGTCGGTGACCCGCTCGGCACCGACGACGGCGGTCGTCGGACTGACCGGCACTCCCTCGATATCCCGCAGGAACCACGCTTTCCAGACTTCTCCTACCTTCCCGGGCGTGACCACGAGCATCAATCCCGAGAAGAAGGTCAGCGCGTTCGATCGGAGGGGCACGTCGATCCCGAGTTCCCGCAGATAGTAGACCCACTTCCCGAAGCGGATCAGATACCCCAGCGAGACGAGCGCGAAGACGCCAACTAGTGTACTCGAATCGACCGTGGTGATTGCCCCGGCGACCCGACTCGCATCGCCCAGTAGGAACAACGCGAGAAAGACCCCGACTGAAAGCACGGCGGTCAGCCACAGCCCGTGATCGCGCAACAGACGTCCACCGCGCCGGAGGTTCCCGATCGATCGGGCCGTCGTATCGGTGCTGTCGGTACGGTCGTGTTCGCTCATCGTGGTCGCTCTCGTCGTCGCTGCGGACGTTTGTCTGGCTGCCAGTGCCGCGTCACTGCGAATCGCTGGTGCCAGCCGCCGGTGAGCTGTGTCGTCAGTCCGGCGCGACCGGGTCGGATCATCCCAAGAGCCCGCGGACCTGGTGTACTTTCGTCGCGACGTGTCCGGAGAGATAGCCGCCGCGGCCGACCACACGGGTCTCGCCCGCTCGGATCGAGTCCAGTACGTCCCCCCGACATTCCGTAGCTGCGCGGCCGACCTCCCGCGGGAAGTGTCCGTCGCTCCCGCCGGTTTCGGCGAGACCGTGCCGGGCAGCGAAAGCTTCTGCTGCCCTGTTGTACCGGGGGCGGACACAGCGGGAGTTGCGGGTCTCGATCCCGTCGATCGCGGCGGCGATTGCCTCGAGATCCCGGTCGTAGACCTGCCGGAACCGATCGAAGGGATGGGAGAGCACTGCGAGACCGCCCTGCTCGTGGATGTTCTCGATAACGGTTAGGGGATCGGCTTGTGGGGGTGGCTTCGCGACGTTGAGCGCGAGGAGATGACCCTGGGTAGTCGTCACCTCGACGCCACTGATGACGTCGATCCCCTCGCTCAGTCCCGAAGCGGCCCGACGAACTTCCCGTATCCCCTCGGTGGTGTCGTGGTTCGTGATCGCGATCCCATCCAGGTTCGCTTCACTGGCGGCGCGGGCGACCTGTGCGGGCGTGGCGGCCGAACAGGGCGAGGCGTCGGTATGGACCTGCAGGTCGTACCGGCGAGCGTGATCCGTACTCCCCCCCTCGTTTCGGCCGGCCTCGCTTCCCGTGATCGCGTTCACGATAGCCCCCCAACGAGCAGGCCGGGCAGTTCGTACAGCACCGCGATAGCCGTCGTCGCCCAGAGCGCGAGGTTCACCATCGAGGGCCGATCAGTGAGCAGGTACTCCGGCCGGCCGGCAATCTCGGTCGTGTGGACCAGGTGGTGGTAACGAAAGACCCCGAAGAAGGCAAACGGAAGGGTGAGCATCATCGTCGTGTCGGCCCCGGTGAACGTATAGAGCGCATAGGCCATGAGCAGGGTCGCGGTCACCACTGTAAGGAGTTGATCGACGCTTTCGGCGGTGTAGGACCCGAGGGTCTCTCTGCTACGCTGTGGATCGTTCGAGGCCCCGAGTTCGTGGCGACGCTTGCCGAGCGCGAGGACGAGTGCTAACAGGAACGTACAGACGATCAGCCAGGGGCTCAAGAAGACGTCGATGGCGACGACGCCCGCGATTGCTCTGAGCACGAATCCGACGGCGACGCTGATGACGTCCGCGAAAACGACGTGTTTGATGTACGTCGAGTACAGCAGGTTCTGGCCGAGATAGGTCGCTAGCACCGCAACCAGAAGTGGTCCGACCGCGAGCGCCAGCGCGAAGCCCAAGACCAGTAATGCAGCACCGAACGCGGCGGCCACTGGGATCGGGACTTGCCCGCTCGCGATCGGACGGTGGCGTTTCTCGGGATGCTGCCGATCGGCCTCGACGTCCGAGATGTCATTAATAACGTAGGTCGCCCCGGCGACGGCCGTAAACGCGACGATCGCGAACAGCACGGCCGTCCAGGCCCCCGGATCGAGCAGGTTGCGCGAGAACGTGATCCCTAGTAGGAGAACGCCCTGTTTGTACCACTGCTGGGGGCGTACCTCACGCCCCAAGCCGGCGAGCGTCGCGAGCGTCCCAGCAGTGAGCGAGGAGTTCGACATATCGATACGGTCCGAGAACGGAAGCTGTAGGCTAAAGTCCTCTGGCTTACACTGCCACGTTGCGTGCCATGCATCCACGTCACAGGGTGCGTGAGCGTCGATCCCGTCCCGCTGCCGATCCGCTCGTTTTAGTCTCTCCGTCGTCCACCGAAGACAGGTATCGGTTCCATGCCGGCCGGCAGGTCTACCGACTCGACCGCCGACGGACACGATCCCCGGGGGGAAATCCACACCCCCAGCGTCGTCACTCGTCGCCTCGCGCCCGCTCCTCGCACTCGGTCCCGCACTCGCCGTCGGCGTCGTCGTCTACGCCGCGTATCCGTTCACCTACCCGTTCCCCGCGCTCGGCGGCGGGCTCTTCCTCGCGATGGCAGAGGCTCTCGCCGAGAACGGCTACGCCTTGCCCACACGCCTCGCTGGCTACACGCCCGGTGGAATTCCCTTCGCGTACCCGCCGCTGGCCTTCTACTCGCTCGCAGCGCTGCTCGACGCCGGGGTCTCCCCACTCGCGCTCGCACGCTTCCTGCCCGGGCTTCTCACGATCGTCGCCCTGGTTCCGACCTACGCGCTGGGCCGGGAGCTACTCGGCTCGAACGGGCAGGCCGGCTTCGCGGCCGTGATCGTCGCGAGCAGCCCCGCCGTGCTCACCTGGCACCTCTCGGCGGGCGGGGTCGTCCGCACCTTTGCCTTCTTCTTCACGGTCTGTGGGTTGTATACCGGCTACCGGATCTTCGCGGACGGCCGGCGATGGCTGTTTCCCACCACGATCCTGTTCGGCCTGGTTGTCCTGACCCATCCCCTCTATCCCGTGCCGTTCGGGTCAGGGACTCTATATTTCTATCTCGCTCGCGACCGCTCGCTCCGGGGCCTCGCGTACGGCACGCTCGTCGCCCTCGGAGGGGCGACTCTCGCGTCGCCGTGGTGGCTTACCGTTCTCTTCTAGCACGGCCTTTCGGTGTTCGCCAGGACCTCGGGCTCCCGGCTCGGGATCAGCCAGGGGCCGCTCTGGTTCCCGACGAACTTCGGGTACCTGCCCGCGACCCGACTGCTCGCGCTCTGGCACGTCTTCGTCCTCTTAGGGGTGCTTTACTTCCTCGCGCGGCGACGGTACTTCCTCGTGAGCTGGTTCGCCGTCACCGCGCTGGTCTACCCCGAGCCCCGATTCCTGCTGTTCATCGGAGCCTTCCCCGCGAGTGCCTTTCTCCTCGAGGGCTTCCTGCCGATGCTCGTCGGCAGCGCCGAGGGCGATATTGATACCGGTGCCGACGCGGACGTCCGTGCTGCTGCCGACGCCGATAGCGACGTAGACTCGGAGATCGGCGCCCAGCGTCTCGGGTTGGTTCGACCCCGGGCGACACGACCGAGTCGCTGTATGCGCGGTGCTCTCGGTACTCGTGTTCTATGGAGCGACGACGGGGGCGTTGTACGCCGCGAACTACGAGCCGATCCCCGAGCGCCCGCTCGATCGCCTCCTTTCGAATCCGCTGCCCGCCTACGTCAATAGCGCGGACGTGCGAGCAATGGGCTGGGCGCGCCGGAACACACCCCGAGAAGCGACGTTTCTGGTCGCCGGGGACGCCGCCGAGTGGTTTTCCCCCTGCTCGCGGACCGGAGTTCGGTCGCCTCGCCGTGGGGCGCGAAGTGGCTCCCGCCGCCCGAACGCGAGGGGCAGATCGAGCGCTACCGGGCGGCCGCCGAGTGCCGGACGGCGCGGTGTCTCACACGGGTGGTCGAAACCACCGCCCCAGCCTCACTCCCCAGGGCGTCCACGAGGTCGCCGAAGTCTTCGGCATCTCCGACGTACCTCTACGTTCCGCGAGAGGGCTCGCGGAGCTGGACCGCCCGCAGCGAGTTCTCCGCGGCACAGTGGGGCGAACTGGCGAGCGAATTCGAGCGCTCGAAGCGCTACGAGGTCGCTTACCGGAACCGGGGCGTGCTGATCGTCCGCGTGCGCGATCGGGCGCGGGCGAATGACACATCCCTGTCGGAGCCGACCTCCTGATGGCCTCTGCTCGTGAGAATCCCTTATGGACGCCGCCGTCCTACGTCGGCGCACGATGAGCGACGACGACGACCTCGAAGCGACGTTGACCGACGCGTTCCTCGACCGCGGTGCTGAGGCGACCACTGCGAGAACGGCGGCCGAACGGGTCGCCGCGTTCCGCGACGATCACGAGGAGGAGCTCACGGCCGAGGGCTTTCTCGATTACCTCGCGGCCGCGGAGACCTACGACTCCTTCGACCACCGATTCGACCACGCGGTCGGCGAGCTGGCGGCCGCGAATGAGGACTGCACCGATTCCCGGCCCTACCGGCTCGCCGGCTTCGACGAGCTGGCCGCCGATCCCGACATCGGCGCGTGAACTGCTCGGTGGCGCGAGGCGACGAGACGAAGTGTGATATCTGACTACCAGATCCCTTGCTTACCGTCCATCCAGGTGACGACGAGGACGTGTGGCAGGGTAAGTATCGCCAGTAGGACCAGATAGAGCGCGATCAGACCCAGGATATCGGTGACTGGCGCCAAAAGGTAGAGTCCGGCGAAGATCACGAGCGCACTGACGGTGAGCGGCGCGGCCTCGCGGGCGAAGCGAGCGAACTCCCGGGCGACCGATCGGCTGGTATCGGTAGTATTCGTTCCGGTGATTCCGGTATCGGACTCTTCCCCGAGGGCGATCACGCGGACGACGTGGCGCAGGGAGTGCCACAGACAGAAATAGAGGCCAACGGCGAGTATCGGCGGGACGAGAAGGAAAAATCCCCAGAGGAGTGCCGTCTCGGCGGCATCGAGACGCCAGGTTCGTCGCTGAACTGCCCCCTCCGCGCGCCGATAGCCGAGTGCGAGCGCCCCGAGCGACAGCGCCCCGAGCCCGATCCCGAGCGCGAGACGCGTCCCGAACGCGAAAACCGGATCGAGTAGCGTGATCGCGCCCGGGTCGAACAGTTCTATCATTGTGCGGGCGATCTCGCGATAGATCGCCGGAAAGGCGAGCAAGGGGACGATCATCGGTAGGCCGCCACGGAGGAGCACACAGAGCAGGCGTTGGGCGGGCGAGCGAAGGTGGGTCCGCTCGGGGAGCACGGTGAGTACGTACAGGTCGCCCTGGCCCCAGTGAAACCACGTCAGCGCGATGAAGAAAACGAACGACGCTGCCGGCGCGAGAAGCCAGGCCAGCAGGTACGCTCCGCCGGCCAGCAGGTAGAGCGAGCCGACGGCGGCGAGCGGGCGATCGATCGGTCCCTCGGAACCGGCCCCCGACCCATCGAGGCGGGCCGCCGCGAGGTGATCGACCGCTCCATGAGGGAGACCGAGTACCAGAACGCTCGCGAGAAAGGGGACGTACTGCACCCACAGCGGCACCGAGAGCCCGAGCGCGAAGGGAAGGGCAGCGACCGCGAGTGCGATCCAGACGGGTGCGAAGATCGTTCGCTTGAGTTTCCCGTCCGTTCCGGCGGCGAGCGACGTTCGCGTACTCACGCCTCGCCCCGCCCGCTTCGGTCGAGCTCGGGTCCGTCGCTCGTTTCCTCCGGTCCCGACCCCGGCTGCTCCGTCGAACTGTCCAGAGCCGCCGACCGTCTCGGCGACCGCACCCGTTCGATCGGTACCAGCCCCGCACGGCCATAGGCGCGCCCGCCCGCTCGCACGCGCTCGAGGACCCAATGGAAGAGTATCAGTCCTTGGACGACGAGCGTCGTCGTCACGAGGAAGAAGACCCCTTCCTCGATCGGCAGTCCGAGGGGATCGAGTCCGGTCGTGTGGGCGGGCGAGAGCCGCCAGATCTCGAGTTCGATGGCGATCCGATCGATAAAACTCAGATACAGCGTCGGGACGGCGACCGAGAGCGCGAGCAGCCGACGATTCCGCCAGAGTACCGGGCCGCCCAGCGCCCACTGGAGAGCGGCGATCGGGGCCGCCCAGAGAGCGATCGCCCCGAGGTACAACCCCCCCGGAACGCCGAGCAGCCACGCCCCGCCCACCGCGACGGCCAGCCAGACCCCGGCACCGAGGAGGCGAGCGCGCACACCGACCGTACACTCGGGACTGGGCGCGTAGCCGAGCCACAGGAACCACAGCCCCGCGAGCACCGGTTGGAGCACGAAGAAAGCGTACTCCTCGATCGGCGCTCGCCCCAATCTGGCGAGGACAGTCCCCTCGGCGTAGGTCCAGACTCCCCGGGCGATGAGGTAGTTGTCCCAGGGCGTCGTGTAGATCGTCGCGATCGCCGTCAGGAGCACGACGCCGGCGATCGCTTCTCGCGGACGGGCGATCCGATCGGCGAACGAAAGCGCCAGTATCAGTAGCGCGATCGGCGGAACGAGGAACAGCAGGTGAAAGCCTGCATACGTGAGCAGCGTGCTCATGGGAACGAGCGTTCGCCGGAATGCTGTCGACGGGCCGCGATCGACCCTCGGCGTGTCCGTTCCGGTCGCGATCGCGCTCGTCGGCTCATACCCCTCACACTCGGACCGGCCGAGTAATGGCAGTGTCGCTTCATAGCACAAGTCCGCCAGCGGTGAGGATTATGTAGGGGCCCACCGTACCTCCTCTATGCACGAGTCGGAGTCCCCGAAGCCGTCGGTTCTCGTCGTCGCCGACCGGACGAATCTCCCCCGTGTCCTCCGATGTGAGGATCGAGGCCTGATCGTCGCACCGAGTGCCGAAGCCGGCCTCCGACGCCTCGCTAGCGAACGCGTCGACGCCGTCGTGAGCGAGTATCGTCTCCCTGAGATCGACGGGCTCGGCCTTTTGCGTGCCGTCCGCGCCGAGTACCCCCACCTTCCGTTCGTCCTCGTGCCTACGGATGGCAGCGAAGCCCTCGCCGGCAGGGCGATCAGTGCGGGCGTCACCGAGTACGTTCCCCGAAGCGAGTGCGAGGATAGGGATGAGAGGGAGGGAACGAAGGAGGAGCCACTCGACTGTCGGATCGAGGCGGCACTCGACGCGAGGGACGCCGACAGAGCGAGAACGGAGACGGAAGCGGGGAGATCTAGCGCACACGGGGAAGGGAGTACGGCCGGACCGGTCACCGACGCCCTCCGGCTGAAGGAGCGTGCGATGGACGCAGCGCCGGTCGGCATCACTATCTCCGATGCCACAGCGTCGGACTACCCGCTGGTCTACGTCAACGACGCTTTCGAGCGGATCACCGGCTACGCGCGCGAGGCCGTACTCGGGCATAATTGCCGCTTCCTCCAGGGCGAGCGCTCGGACCCGGCGGCGATCGCCGAGATGCGCGAGGCGATCCGTGAGGACCGGCCCGTCTCGGTCGAACTCATCAACTATCGTAAGGACGGCACCCCCTTCTGGAACGAGGTCGATATCGCCCCGCTGAGAGACGGCGACGGAACCCTCACGCACTACGTCGGCTTCCAGGCCGACGTCACCAACCGCAAGCGTGCCGAGCGCGAGGGCAAACGGAAGGCAGAAACGCTCGCGAGGGAGCGTGCGAGCCTCGATCGCCTGCTTGATCGCATCAAGGGCCTGCTTCAGGAGACGACCGAGGCGCTGCTGCGGGCCGACAGGCGCGAGGCGGCCGAGCGGGCCCTCGTCGAAGGCATCGCCGCCGCCACCACACCCTACACCCTCGCCTGGATCGGTGACCCCGACCCGACCGGCGAAACCCTCAGCCTCGAAGCGAAGGCCGAGGCGAACGTGGGCGCCCTCGCCGCTGTCCTCCCCGAACCGGGCGTTTCCCTCGACCTCGCGACCGGGACCCTCGATGGGAGTGCTCTCGGGACCGCGATCGCGGAGCGCCGAACCGGAATCGAGACCGACCCCGCGCTGCCGATCACCGCCCGGAGCCCCAGCGCCCGCCCCGAAGGGAGGCCGAGCACCGATCGCGACGGATCGAACGACTTCGAAAGCGGGCTCGGGGGTCGTGACAGCGACGAGGAGCGCGATCGTCGGGAGTCCGCTGCCTTCGATACGGTCGGTGGCGTCGGTACCGGTGCCGCGATCCCGATCGCCGCTCGGGATACTCTCTATGGAGTGCTTTCGGTCTACACTGAGGCGGGTAAAGGGATCGACGAGCGCGAACTCGCCGTGCTCGAAGCGCTCTGTAACGCCGCTGCGACGACGATCGACGCTCTGGAGAGCAAACGCGTTCTCGCCGCCGAGGACGTCCTCGAACTCACCTTCGAGATAGGCGAGGAAAGCCTGTTTTTCGTGCGGGTCTCGGGCGCGCCCGCCGACCGAATCGCGCCCCTCGCGCGGGACTGCCGGGAGATCGCGGCGGCGAGTCCGATCACCGAACGCGAGGACGACTGCCTCTTCGAGTTCGAACTCGCCGAACCCTCCATCGCCTCGGTGCTCGCCGATCGGGGGGCGATGATACGTAACATCACTGCCGAGGACGGTGCCTGTCGGTTATGTGTGACACTCCCCCGGGAGCGCGACGCCCGCTCGGTCGCCGACGCGCTCGAAGACCGGTACGGCAGCATCGATCTCGTGGAATATCACGAGCGCGAGCGACCCGCCCGGACCGAAAGCGAATTCCTCACTGCGGTCGAGGAGCGACTCACCGACCGCCAACTGACGGCGCTTCGGTTGGCACACGTGAGCGGTTTCTTCGAGAAACCCCGCCTCGTCGACGGCGAGGACCTCGCGGCGTCGATGGGCATCTCGCGCTCGACGTTCCACCAGCACCTCCGGGCCGCCGAGCGGAAGCTCGCCACGGTCTTCTTCGAGCGCTGACTACCAGGGTGCTTACCCCGACCAGGCTCCGCTCGCCTTCTCGAGTTCAACTAGCTTGGGTTACCCAACTAGTCGGGTATGACCGTTTTACTCACCCGGCATATGTATTCTACCGCATGGTACAATCACTACCAGCGTTACTCAACACGGCCGCGGTCGTGTTGCAGGCAGGAAGCGTCGAGGTCGGCGGCGAATCGATCTGGCTGTGGCTTGGTACCGCCGGGATGTTCCTCGGCATGCTAGCGTTCATCGGCATGGGCTGGGGGGAGACCGATCAGCGGCGTATCGAACACTACGTCATCACGATCTTCATCCCCGCGATCGCCTTCACGATGTACCTCGCGATGGCGCTCGGCTTCGGCGTCACGGGGGTACAGTGGGGCGGGGAGACCCACGCGATCTACTGGGCACGCTATGCCGACTGGCTGTTCACGACGCCGCTGCTACTGATCGACCTCGCGTTGCTCGTCGGCGCGGACCGAAACACGATCGCGACGCTCGTCGGCCTCGACGTCGCGATGATCGGTACTGGGGTACTCGCCGCGTTGACCGGTTCGAACGCTCCCGGAAACCTTGACCCGCTCACCGCACGGATCATCTGGTGGGGCGTCTCCACCGCCTTCCTCGTCATATTGCTTTACTTCCTGGTCGGCCAGGTTTCGGAGATGGCCTCCCGGCGGTCGGGCGCGGCGAACTCGCTGTTCAGTCAACTCCGGAACGTCCTGATCGTCCTCTGGGCAGTCTATCCGGTACTGTGGATCGTCGGTACCGAGGGCCTTGGCCTGATCCCGCTGTTCTGGGAGACCGCCGGGTTCATGGTACTCGACCTCTCGGCGAAGGTCGGCTTCGGGTATATCCTGCTCGCGAACCTGGATACCTTAGAACTCCAGGGCACGAGACAGAACCAGGTCGGCGGCGCGACCGCCGACGACTGATCGTCCGACCGCGCGGCAACGGTCGTTCTTTCCCGTCGATCGTCCGACTACACCCCCTCCGAGCGCCGCGATCCCCTCCGATGGCCGCCCGCTCATCGTGTGGGGCGTCGTCGCTCGTCGGTTGCCCGACCGGTCCGGTATCGGACCTGTCCGAGTCGCTCAACGACAGGAGTATAGGCTCACGGTAGAACCAATGCCCCAAGCACGATGGGACCGAATGGGAACGGCGTCGAGGACGAGATCACCGACGCGCTCGTCGGCGGTTCGCTCTACGAACGGCTACGGGTACAGCGCACCGACGTCTTCGGCGGCTCGATACCGCGGAAACTCGCCGCACAGAGCGGGCTACTCGTCGTACTGGCGTTCGTTTTGCCGATCACGGCCGCTTTTCCCGCTCAGGTGCGAGCGCTGTTCCCGGCTGGGGACCCGACCACGGCCTCCCCTCAGATCATGCTACTGGGGGTGTTGGGGCTCGCGTTGCTCGTCGGGAGCGGCGCGGTGCTCGCCTGCCTGGAGTACACACGCCTTCGCTTGGAGCCGGGTCTCACCGAGAGCCAGATCCGGGCGCTGCTCAACTGGGAGGAGGTCACCTCGCTGTTCGGCCTGGGAGCCGGCGGGGCGGTCGTGGTTCTCACCGACGGCTTTACGCTCCTGGGACTGGGTGGGATCGAGGTCGTCCGGGTATACGTCCAGCAGGCTCCACGGGGTGCTTTCACGGCCTCCGGGACGGGCATCAGCGTCGTCGCGGTTGCGACTACTGCGCTCTGTAGTGCGGTCGTTCTCTACACGGCGAGTCGGCACCTACTGGTCGTTGGCGACCTCCGCTCCCACTGATCGTCTCGCCCGCCCGCTTCACTCGACGATCGACAACCGATGATCGACGACCGACGGCCGACACCGGTGATACGCGAGGAGCGGGGCACTGCCCTGCCGGCGGCGTCACCCTCAGGGCCGTGGCGACCGTCCCGATAACTATGGCCCCCGAACGAGTGCTCGATGCCGCCGATCGGGAAAAGAGCGACAGGAGGGACGACGCTCGCTTCTACGCCCGGCCGCGATTCGTCCAGCACGTCGACAAGGCCTTTCGTGAGCGCCTCGCCGATCTGTACGCCGAGTACCTGCCGGCAGGTGGTACGGTACTCGACCTGATGAGCAGCCACGTCTCCCACCTCCCCGAAGACGTCGCGTTCGAGCGCGTCCTCGGCCACGGGATGAACAGCGAGGAGCTAAGGGCCAACCCGCGACTCGACGACTCTTTCACCCAGGACCTCAATCGCGAGGCAACACTTCCCCTAGAGGACGATACTTTCGACGCGGTTACGATCGCCGTCTCGATCCAGTACCTCCAGTATCCCGAAGCGGTTGTCGCCGAGATCGCCCGCGTTCTCCGACCCGGCGGCGTTCTGATCGTAAGCTTCTCGAGCCGCTGTTTTCCGACCAAGGCGATCCGGGCCTGGCGCGAGGCCACGATGGGCGAGCGTGCCGAACTGGTCGCCGAGTACGCCCGCGGGACGGGCGGGTTCGACTCACCCGAGGTCGTCAGCGAAAAGCCGGGAATCGACCCGTTCTACGCGGTCGTCGCCGGAACGCGTTCGACTGCGTGATAGAGCCCCTCGGAGCGTCGGAAAGAGTCGAGAGCGACTGACCGATCAGGCCTCGCCGACGTCCATTGCGCGTGAAACGACGTCCTCGCTATACATCTCCGCGAGTTCCTCGTGTTGGTCCGGGCGGTGCCCGTAGACGTCCTGGAAGAGACTGATCGGCGTCATCGCCGCCTGGTAGGTCGCCTCGTCCCACATCCGGTCGTTGCTGACGTCGATCTCGGCGCCGTCGATACGTAGCGTCGCCGAGCGCTCCATCGCGATCGCGCCCGTGCCGGCCTCCTTCGCTTGCTCGAACTCCTCCATCGAGTCGACGATGTCGTCCATGCTCGGAATGTACTCGACCACGTTCAACAGTTCCTCGCGGAGTTCGTCCTCGTCGAGGACCTGCTCGTCGCCGCCGACTCGGAGGGTGTAGCTACCGTCGCTCTCCTCCAGTGAGATCCGGGAGCCGTCGTAGACCTGCACGCCGTCTTCCTCTTCTAGATCGACGGTGCGGCCGCCGACGTTGATCCGCCACCGGCTCTCCTCCGGCGGGAGCGGCGAGCGGTTGGCTTCGACGACCTGGCCGGGCGTCAGCGACCAGATCCCCAACATGCCTCTCGCCTGGTTGTCGGTCATGCGTTCGCGATAGCCCTCGACGTCACGGATGTCATCATACGGGCCGTCGACCGAGATCAGCCCGGCGGCGCTCGCCGCCCGGGAGGTGTTGTGCCTGACCTCCGGCCAGGCGGGCAGGTTGCCCGTCGGCGTGATCGCGCGCATGTCCTTGGTGTAATCGACCTCGCCGATCACGAGCATGAACAGGCGTTCTAGGTTGTTCGACGGCTTGCCCATCTCCGTACGGAGGTCTTCCATCGCGAGTTCGGCCGCACCGCTTTCGATGATGACCGACATGGCGATCGAGCCCTCTTCTAAGTCGTGTTCGTTCTCGACGATGGTCAGGAACTCGTCGGCCTTCTTCCAGTCGTCGATGTCGCCGACCTCGGGGATAACGAAGCCGTCGATGTGCTCGATCGCGCCATTACTGGGGTCGGCGATCTCCAACATGTGCTCGAAGCCCTGATGGCGGGTTTCGGGGTCCTCGCGGAACCAGACGATCCGCGGGTGGATCTCACCCGGGAACTCCGCGCCGTTTTCCGAGACGACTTCGATGATATTACGAGCACCCTCGTCGCGCATCGAGGGGGCGGTCGCGTCCTCGTTGTCCGGCACCCAGACGTCCGGTGCTTGCATCCCCCGCAGGCCGCTCGCGCTGCGGATCATTGTCGCGGAGTCCTCTTCGCCTTCGACCGCCGTCGGCGAGGTGAAAAACGTCCGGACGAACTTCCGGTCGTGGAGTCGCTGGTCGTGTTTGCGTTCGGCCATTACGTTGCCTACCTCGATCGAGAGGGTCCTTTAGGTTTCGCTATCGGCCCGCTTTGCTATCGATTTCCCCGCGCTGCCGACCGTCCGCCAGTGAAGCAGTCCCTTAGTCGGTCGGATCCCCGTTCATTCCCTTCGGTTCCCTGGGTTCTTCGCCCCTTCCTGCTCTCCCGGATTCTACTTTTCGGCGCTCTTTCACTCGCGCGCCGGTCGCTTCCCTTTCGATCTCCGCTCTCGTTCTCAGTGCTCTTCGACCTGGACGCCCTCTTCGAGGGCGAGCTGGAGAACGTCGTCGGTGTCCGCGAAGTTCGTCAGATCCGCGGCCGCCTCGCCCAGTTCTTCGGAGTCCATCGCCGCTTCGAGGGCCTCCTCCGAGTCGAAGTACAACTGGGCGAGCCCATCGTAGCGGCTCTCCTCGGGGTCGTGGGCGATCGAGATGGTATACTTCCTCAACCCCGGCGTCTCGGCGGCGATCGGCGAGTGGTCCTCGCGCCAGTGGCGCTCGAACTCCTCGATATCCATACCCTCCTGTCTGTTGAGACCGAACACTGCGGCCGCTCGGCCGACGAGCCACACCCTGCCAGTCGACGGTACCGGGGGCTACTCGGTCGCGAGCGGCGAAAGAAACGAAATCAAAGTCGAGTCCTGGCGTCGCGGGTCGAATCAGGGCCGGGCGATCAGTCGTCGTCGCTCTCCGCAGCGTTCTCGATCAGGTCGGGGTCCTCTTCGTCTTCTGCGGTCTGGAGGTCCCGTTCGTCCTCGGAGAAGCCCTCCGAGCCCTCGATGCGCGCACGAGCCTCGGGGTCGTACTGCATCTCGATGTCCTGGTAGCGATCGACGAAGGAGAGCTCGTGGTGGGACTCGGTGGGGTGGCCGATGTAGCGATCCTCAAGGTCGAACTGGGCCTGCTCGCCATTGTTGGCGATGTTCTCCATGTCCTCGTAGACCGCATGCGCGCCGGAGTGCAGCCCATAGAGAGTGATGAAGATATACTCGTAGCCAAGCTCACCCAGTTCCTCGAAGGTGAGCGGATCGTCTTGCTCGGACCAGGCGAAACTCGAGGAGTAGTTGAAGGCGAGTTTCTGGTCGGGGTGGGTCTCGCCGAGTTCCTCGGCATAGGCAACGGCGTCCTCGCGGGAGGGATTTGGCATCTCCGGCCAGACGAGATCGACCCCACAGTCCGCATAGAGCCGGCCGCGCGCGAGGTGTTCCTCCCAGTCGCCATTGGCGGAACCGTAGGCGTCCGTGCGGGCGATGATAACCGTGTCCTCGCTCTGGCGGGCGTCAACGGCGGCGCTGAAGCGAGCTTCTGCGTCCTCGCGGGAGATGATCTGCTTGCCCGCGATGTGCCCACAGCGCTTGGGGGTGACCTGGTCCTCGATGTGGATCGCGCCGACGCCGGCTTTCTCGTACTCCCGGACCGCGCGCTGGACGTTGTGAATGCCTCCATACCCCGTATCACAGTCGGCGACCACGGGCAGGTTGGTGGCTTCGACCATGCGCTTTGCGTTCTCGACCATCTCGGTCATCGTGACCATCTCCAGGTCGGGAAAGCCGAACTGACCGAGCACGGTCGAATAGCCGCTCATATACACCGCGTCGTGGCCGGCCATCTCCGCTAAGCGGCCATCGAGCGCGTGGTAGATGCCAGGCGCGAAGACGTACTCATTCGAGTCGAGTTGCTCCCGGAAGGTAGCGCCGGCGGGGTTATCGATGTCTTTCGTCGCGACGTCCGTATCGTCGAGTGCGTCGTTCATTGTCAGTTGAGATCAGCGATCGGGGGCGACCGACCGGTTCTCGTGCCGGTCGCCGGGCGGTTCGCAGCAGTGATCGTGGTCGTCGTCCGCGTCGTCGCCGTGACCGTAGCTGCGACCACGGTCGCGATCGGGCGACCACACGGCGCGCTTCTCGGCCAAAGGATCGAACGACCGAGTACCGGAATCGGCCCGGCAGCGCCGTCTGGATCACCACGATCGACTGGAACGATCGGGAGATTAAAACCTTTATGATAGATCATGTTAATATTCATTAACAGGTCTTATCGGTTCGGTACCCATTAGACGATATAATTGATCGATCATGTCTATCATGGCACCGTGTACCACTGGCGTCTCGCAGTCGGAGTATCGCACTGGAGTGGATCTGTCAGGTCTATCGCACCGAAAAGAAGCAGGTCGGATCGCTCGGCGTTCAACGCGGGTCGTTCGGCAGCTTCATTCGCTATCGGTTTCGGTCCCGGTTCCGCCGTCGTCGTTCGCTTCACCCGTCCCTTCCGTTTCGCCTGCTCCGCCGACGACGGCACTGAGCTGTGCGCGCCAGGATTCGAGCGCCTCGATGTCCGCCGCGACGCTCTCGACGGATCGTTCGGTGTCGGCGATTCGCTCGTCCACCTGCGATTCGAGGTCCTCACGTAGCTCCTCGCGATCGGACTCCTGGGTGGCTTCGATCGCGTCGAGCCGGTCGTCGATCGAATCGAGCCGGCTCTCGAGGTTCTCGAAGCGTTCCTCTACTTCCTCGAAGTTCCCCTCGACGCTCTCGAAGTAGCCATCGATCTGCTCTACGTCCTCGTCGAGACCCGCGATCGCGTCCTGGAATGCCTCGACGTCTTCCTCGATCGTTTCGACCTCGCCTTCGATCGTCTCGACGTCCGCACGGTTGCTCGCCGCATCCTCGGTGAGCCCCTCCATGTCCTCGTCGAGCACGTCTATGCGTTCGGACTGCCGGCGAACCAGCTTCCGGGCCGATCCGTTCTCGTCGATGAACGATTCGAGCGCGTCGGCATACGCCGCGAGTTCCTCGACCCGGGACCCGAGGCGATCGATCCGGACGGTAACGCTGTCCCGGGGTCCAAGCACCTCCCGCAGGGTTTCCCGATCCTCGCTGTCGATCCGGCCGGCCCGTAGCTCCCGCGCCAGCGCCGCGGCGAGTCCGTTTTCGGTATCGACGTCCTCAGCGGCGCCACCGTCGACATCGCTATCGCTGGCGTCACCGTCGCTACTCGCCGAACCGACTGATTCGGCAGGCGGGTTCGGTGCCTCCTCGTCGGGCACGGGACCGGTCTCGGCGTTCGTCGCCGCGTTCTCCTCCTCGATTCGCTCGATGTCGGGTCTGCCTTCCTCGTTCATGATTCCTTCCTGGGTCGCTGTCCCCCTATCCCCGTCCGCTTCGTTTTCGGTGCTACCGTCCGTGGGCGCCGCGGCCCCCGCGACCATCGCTCCGGGATCGTCGGTCCCGACTTCTGCCTCGGTTGTCGCGTCCTCGTCGCTATCGTCCTCGAAGGTCGCGCTCCGAACCAGCGGTTCGTTCACGTCGTCGAGAACCCCTCCGCCACCGCCGCCCTCATCGTCATTGCCGTTATCGTCGCCGGTGAGGGCCTCGATCGTCGGCTCGCCCAGGAATCGCTCCGGCTCGTCGGCCTCGGGCCCCCGGAGGCCATAGACCGTCTCGATTTCCTCCTCGGGTTCCAGTTCGCGCTCGAAGACCAATGTGTGGCCGTCGACCGACCAGAACTCGCTGCCGTACTCGGGATGAAAGCCGACGTCGTCCATCGAAACGTCCTCGGGCACCCGGTCGGCGAGGCGTACAGTTACTGGGTCCTCGCGCTCCGACCGGATCGTAAGCGAGATCGCCGGCACCGGAAAGCGCTCCGCCTCGTAGGACTTCCCGGCTTCGATGCCCGACTGGCGGACGGTACTCCCACCGTCGGTTCTCGCCGCCCGGTTCTCGCCGCTCGTGGTCATACTCTACCCGTTAGCGGGTATGTGCCCTAAGCGTTCGGGAAACGCGCCGACCGCTTCTCGATGGTGGCTCGTCGCGGCTGTCGCGGTCGTCGTAGTCCTCCTAACCGCTCACGATCGGTCGCGATCGTCGAGATCGATCCGGTCGCCGATCTCACGGACATCGAGCGAGCGCGGGTAGGGGAAACTCGAGGCGTGGCGGTGCAAGACGGTGGGATCGGCGGTGAGACCCTTCCACATGTCCCAGTGGGTGGGGACGAGTCGATCGACTCGGAGCTGGTTCGCCGCCTCGACGACCCCGTTCTCGTCGTTGTACCACCGCGTCCGCTTTCGCTCGCCGGTCTCGCCCTCGCGTAGCTGCCCGACGGTGCCGAAGGCGATCGCCCCGCAATCGAGGTCGTAGTCCTCGCCGATGTCCTCGAAGGCCTCGCTCGCGCGCGCGTCGCCGGCATGGAAGAAGGTCCTCGCCTCGTGCTCGATAACGTAGGATACCGGATGGGTCGCGTCCGGGTCATGGGCGTGCTCGACGTGGATGGTGAACTCGCCGACCTCGAAGTCCTCGCCCTCGCTCACCTCGGTGAATCGCTCCTCCTTGACGTCGTACTCGGCGGGCCAGTCCTCTTCCTCGAGCGCGACTGAGAGCGAATCGTCGGGCGCGAAGTACTCCGCGTCGGTGTACTCGAGGATCGGGGCCTGGCTCGGGCCGTGGACGTGATCGGTGTGCTCGTGGGTCGCCAACAGCGCGTCGGCCGCAACGATGTCCTCCGGCGAGAAGGGCACCGGGAGCATCCGTATCGTTCGAGGCGGGTCGCCGGTCCCGAGATAGGGATCGACGAACAGGGTCGTTCCCTCATCTCCTTTGAGCACGAAGCCATTACAGCCGAGATACCAGATCGCGACCCCCCTCGGGGTCGGCCTCGGCGACCGCCGTCGGGAGCCACTCGCCCCAGTCGGAATCGGTCATACCCGGAGTCCGATCGGGCCGGTCTAAGGTGTTGTGCCGCTTGCTTCCTGCGACCCCGCTCCGGCTCATTCGTTTCGAAAACCCTCGAAACCGTACGTTAACGGATTATAACCGTCGGAACCTATTTGTCGCAATTCGTCGATGATGTCGTATGAACGAACTCACAGTCCCCTCGATCGACGAGAGCGACGCCCGGCCGTTCGCGGGCGGACTCGCGGAGCTGAGTCGGCTCGCCGCTGCCTCCCTCACGGGAATCGTCCGCCTCTAGAGGGGGGTACCAGGGGAGGCCGACGACCTGGCCGCAGCCGATCGCGAAGCGGCAGGAGATCCTCCGGACCCGTGGCTCGCGATGGTCGATGGCGAGGTCCGGGGCGTGTTCGACGGCGACATCGAGGCCTTCGAGGGCCGGGAGGGCCGTGCTGTCGCTGCTCCCGACCCTGCGCCAGTGCTACTCCGGGCGATGACCGAACGCGCCGGCGAGGAGCGGGGCGACCTCCACACCGAGGGGACCCTTCCGGCCGTCGAGGAAGCGCTCCCCGCCGACTTCACAGGTTATATCGAACTCATCGGGACGGACCTCCAGAGGGCGTGTTACGTCGTCTACGACGACGGCGAGGCGACGCCGGTAGCCTTAGATGAGAACCGCGAGCGGGGCGTCCGAACCGACCGGCAAGCCGTCGATCGCGCCCGCGAGCGCGCGAGGGTCTACGAGACGCGAGGAGTACCCCTCGATCCCGTCGCTATCCCTGATTCCGGCCCTGAGTCCAGCTCCGAGGCCGACTCCCGATCCGATCTCGGCCCCGACTCCGCCTTCGATTCCGGCGACGACGCCGACTCCGAACCCGACCTTGAGTTCGGCACCGAGTCGACGTCGGTGGCTGCGAACGGCTCCGACGGCCGGAACGCGGCCGACGACGGAACCGAAAGACGAACCACGACAGGAGTGGCCGACTCCGCGTCGCTCGTGGGTGAAGGTGCCGAGAACCTACCGACGAACTCGATCGTGGCCCCGATAGCCACCGTCACCGGAACGCTCGCCGAACGCGACCGCCTTCGCGCGGAGGTCTCTCGGCTCGAAGCGGCGATCGAGGACTACCGGTCGGGGACGAACCGCGGGCCGCCCGTCGCCGGTGTGGACGGCGGTATCGACGTCGGCCGGGAACGCCAGGGTACCCACGACAGGCCGACCGACCGCGACGACCGGCCCGAGACCAACGGTTTCTCCGCAGGAGCGGGTCCTGCCCGCGCGGACGACGACCGACCTGATACCGAGTCCGCCGGCCGAGCCGGTCGAGCCGGCTGAACCGGACGAATACGAGCCCGGGACGGCACTCGCGGCCGCGACGCTGCTCGTCCGCTACGACTCCCTCGGCGCCCCAACGCTCGCGAGCGCTGAGGGAGGCGAGGACGCCGAGCGATCGGCGGTGCGTGCGAACCGCTGGCTCGCCCCCCACACCGACCTCGATACGGCCGACGCCCGCGTCGCCGGCACGAACTTCCAGGACTTCCTCGAGTCGAGCGCTGAGTACCGCTTCGTCGAGTGGCTGCTCGGCGCGCTCCTCTTCGAGATCCGCGCGACGGGCGACGTAACGGCACTGGGCGCACTCGAAGAGGCGATCCCTACGATCGACCAGGCGGATCTCCAGGGGACGATCGACGTCGAATACGTAACCGACAGCGAGACGAGACGCGATACCGAGCGCTTCGATGTCGTCTTTCGCGATCGAATGGACGATCCCCTACTAGTCGCATGCCTCGAGGAGAGTCCCTCGCCAGTGCCGGTCGAACGCGTCACCGACCTGCTCACCGCCGCCAATCGCGTCGACGAGACCACCGGCACCCTCGCGAGCGCGTTTGTGATCTCGGGCGGGTACTTCGAGCCCGACTCCTTGGAGACCGCCGCGGAAGTAACCGACAGTGGCTTTCTCAGCCGCGACTCGCGGAAGAGCTTCGTCGACCGCTCCCGGCGGCAGGGCTATCACCTCTGTCTCGTCGAAGCGCTGGACGGAAGCTTCCATCTCAGGTCCCAGAACTGTAGTATTAGAGCCCGAAGCTGGCGTCCGTCTACTCGCCTGCCGAACCTTCGCCGTACCGCTGGCTGTCCGTCGGCGGCGGTGGCGCTAGCTGCCGCTGCTCCTCAGCGATCGACCGTCGATACGCCCGGGGCGCTCGATACCCTCTTAGGACTCGATCTCGGCGGCGTTCTCGATTTTCATTCCCTCTAGTTTCTCGACAACGGTGTCTACCTTCCCGTCGAGTTCGTCGACGAATTCGGAGGTCCGGTCGGTCGTGATCGCACCCTGACTAGAGGGCTCGATCAGCGTCTCCTCTTCGAGCACGCGAAGCGAGTAGCGGACCTTGTGGTGGGGGTAGCCGGTCTCGTTCGACATCTTCACGATCCCGATCGGCTCGCTGTCGATCACCATCCGGAGAACTTCTAGATGGCGTTCGAGCATGTCTACTTCTTTCTCAAGCCTGTCTATCATGGCACTTGTTAACTCGTGGTCGATGGTTTTTAAAGGTTACTCTCCGCGGCTCAAAAACCGGCATATCTCTCCCGAACCGCCCTCGCTTAAGTCCCCTCGCTTCCGTCCGTGGAATCGACAATCGACATATCCGTTCGACTCACATATAGTTGCTCCGGCCGTTCTGGCCGTTCGACGGTCTATGATCGCTCCGGTTCGCGGTCGCGGTTCGATCACGGTCGTGGTCGCGGCGACGATGGAAAGGGACCACCGACGGTGAGGGGCTCCAAGCGCCGAGAGCGGGAACCGGGTGGCGGATCGTAATCGGTATGGACCGGGCGGGGAAACCCGGCCGTATGGTCGTGACGATCGTCGGCTCGCAGTTGGGTGACGAGGGCAAGGGTGGGATCGTCGATCGCTGGAGCGAGAGCGCCGATATCGTCGTCCGGTATCAGGGCGGGGACAACGCCGGGCATACCGTCGTCGACGGTGAGGATACCTACAAGCTCTCGCTCGTGCCCAGCGGCACGGTCCGGGGCAGAGTCGGCGTTCTCGGGAACGGCTGTGTCGTGAATCCCGAGACCCTCCTCTCGGAACTCGACGCGCTTCGCGAGCGCGGGCTCGATCCCGATCTGAAGGTCGCCCGCCGCGCCCACGTCATCTTCCCCTATCACTGCGCGCTCGACGGTATCGAGGAACGCGCGAAGGAAGACAAGGAACTCGACGCCGGCACTACCGGACGGGGTATCGGGCCGACCTACGAGGACAAGGCCGGCCGCCGCGGGATCCGTATCGGGGACCTGCTCGATCCCGAGGTCCTCCGCGGTCGCTTGGAGTACGTCGTCCCGCAGAAACGCGCGCTCGCCGAATCCGTCTTCGGCGTCGAGACCGGCGAGTCCTTCGATATCGATCGGCTCTACGAGGACTACAAACAGTACGGCGAACGTCTCCGCGAGGAGGACATGACGGTAAACGCCGGAGCCTACCTCGAACGCGAGCGGGAGGCCGGGGGGGAGATACTCTTCGAAGGCGCTCAGGGTACCGTCCTCGATATCGATCACGGGAACTACCCCTTCGTCACCTCCTCGAACCCGACCGCCGGCGGGGCCTCGGTGGGTTCGGGCCTCGGTCCCGGCGTCGTCGGGCAGGGCGAGACGATCGGCGTCGTGAAAGCCTATCTCTCCCGGGTCGGCACCGGCCCGCTGCCGACGGAACTGGGCGGCGTCGAGGGCCAGACCCCCGGCTACGAGGCCAGTGAGGGGAACGCAGACCGCGACGACACCGACGACGGCGAGGACGCCGAGCGGGAGGAAGCCCTCGCGACCGAGATCCGCGAGGCAGGCGGCGAGTACGGCACCGTCACCGGGCGGCCCCGGCGCGTCGGCTGGCTCGACTTACCTATGTTGCGCCACGCCGCCCGCGCCAGTTCCTTCTCGGGGCTCGCCATCAATCACGTCGATACCCTCGCCGCACTCGACTCGGTACGGGTCTGTGAGCGCTACGACCTGGCTGGCGAATCGCTCGCAACGATCCCCGCGCGCACCGAGCGCTGGAGTCGGTGTGAACCGGTCTATCGGGAGTTCGACGGCTGGCCTGACGCTGACTGGGAGCGAGTCGTCGAGGAGGGCTATGGAGCCCTCCCCGAGAACGCCCGCGCGTATCTCGAGTACGTGAGCGACGAAGTAAAGGTCCCGATCGCCGCGGTCGGCGTCGGCCCCGGCCGCGAGCAGACGATCGTTCTCGACGATCCCTTCGAGCACTCGGACTGATCCGTCGAGTCCCGGCCTCCGATGCCAGGTTTCCGTCTTCCGTGAGCTACCGGCCGACGATCGGGTCCCGGAGCGCTTCGACCTCCGCTATGACTGCTTCCCGGTCCGTATCCGCGACGCCGGCGTCCGCGAGGCTCGCATCGAGATGTCCGCCGACGATGTCGTAGTCCTCGTCGGTGATACCCATTCCCTCGTGGGCTTCGCGCATGTCCGCGCCGCTGTACTCGACCGGGCCACCGGTGACGCTGCTCAGGAACTGGGTCTGGTGGGCGCGCTGACGGGCCATGTCCACGTCCTCGAAGAAGTCCGCGACGCGCTCGTCGTCGAGCATCCGATCATAGAAGTCCTCGACGACGCTCGCGATGGCGTCCCGACCCCCCAGTCGCTCGTAGAGCGTCCCGTCCTCGTCGGTCGCGTCGTCACCGTCGTTGTGATCGGCTGACGTTTCGGTCACGACTTATTCTGTCGGTCGATCAACTATAGGGTTTGTGTCGAACGTGTTCGATCGGCGGCTGGCTCCCTCGGGAACGATCAGCGACTCGAACCGGCCACCGAGCGTATCCGCACGCTTTTGGCCCGTCGCCCTCCTACCCTATGCATGAACGAATCGCTACTGGAGATCGTCTGCTGCCCGCTCGATAAACACGACCTCGAACTCGAAGCCATCCAGCGCACCGACGAGGAGATCACGGAAGGCCGGCTCGTCTGTACGGAGTGTGGCGAGGAGTACCCGATCGCCGATGGCATTCCGAATCTCCTGCCGCCGGACATGCGCGAGGCCTGAGCGCTCTCGACCCGAGGGCTGCGGGCGTCTCCAAGCGATACCGAGCGGGCCCGAGTTCTTCCGAACGGTTCCTGAAACTTTTTCTACCGACCGATCGAGGCCCCTATCGTGTCCGATACGCTGGCCGTGGCCATCAACCGCACTCACCTCCACTCCGTGGAGTCCCCTGATGGCTTCGAGACCACGGGATCGTTCGACATCGAACTCGCGAATCACGGCGAGGCCGTCCACGTCCACGTCCACCTCGACGACGCCCTCTCGGAGGTGGCGTCGGTCGAGGCAATCAACCACCACCTCCGGCCCGGGGCCACCAGACGGGTTCCGGTCGCCGTCCACGACGACGAGCACTCGGTCTCGGGCCGGTTGAAGCTGGCCGCCGCCTACGGTGCGGAAACCCGTTTCGTCGACCTGTCGCTGCGGGCCGTCCGGCCGACCAAACCGCCGGTTGAGGTCGATAGTGCGCTCGACAAGCCGGCGAACCGGGGGTCCCGTTCACGACTGGGCTCGAGTTCGCGCTCCGGATCAGGATCGTCGCGGTCGTCGGGTTCTTCGCGATCCCCGGAGCCCTCGGGGCCGGGGGGCGTCCTGTCTGCGGGCGCGCTCGGGGATAGCGATGGGATCGGGACGCCGGCAGCGGCCCTGGGCGTCGCCGTACTTCTGCTCGCCATCATCGCTGTCGCGACGATCGATAGCCCGCTGTTACTGCTCGGCGCGGTCGCCGTGCTCGCGGGCGCACTCGTCGCCGGCTACGTCTCGCTTCGCTGACCCGCTTCGTCCACGGGCCTCGTCCACAGATACACCCCGACCGCGGCGTCGGGTCGGCGATCGACTTTTCCTCGTTCCTACGTTCGGTCCGGCCGTGAGCCTGCCGTGACACTCGCCGCCGAGACCAGAGCCGCGATCCGTCGCCACCCGTTCTTACAGGAGGCGCTGCGGGCGGGCGTGGTGAACTACGCTGCCGCTGCCCGCCTTCTGGATGTCGAGGGCGAACACGGCGCCGTCGTCGCCGCGCTCGGCCGGTACGCCGAGGCGCTGCCGGACTACGAGGAAAGTGCCCGCGAGGCGCGCGTGACGATGCGAAGCGGACTCGACGAGCGCACAGCCGACCCCGAGAGCGACGAGGCGCAAGGTAAGGGGACGACGGACACCCCGCTGCTTCGGGTCGGCGAGCACGCGCTCGTCCCGGGGGCCGGCACCCGCACAGCGATCCTCGTGACGGGCGCGGTGGACGGGCGAGTTCTCTCCCGAGCACTCGGTCGCCTCGCTGTCGAAGACATCACGCCGGTGGCTGCGGGGTTCGCGGGCCGGGCGCTCGTGGTCGTCGTCTCCCGTCGCGATGGCCCCACCGCCCTCCGTCTCGTCGAGAGTGTGCTCGAGGCGATCCCGGGCTGACCGGGCGGACTGCTCCGCGTAGTTCGTGGGCTCGTGAACTCCCTCCTCCGCTCACGGGTCGCGTCGCTCGGCGACGTCCGCCATCACGGCATCGAGTAGCTCGACTCGCCCGGCATCCTCGTTGCGAACTCGCCGGGTCCACTCCTGGCCGGTATACTCCAGCTCGAAGAGAGTCCCGCCGGTCAGGAGCAAGGCTCTGTGTGCACCGCCCTGGCGTTCCATCGCTTCGGGCGGATCGAGGCGAACGATCATCTCGGTCGCCTCGCGCGCCCGTAGTCGCTCCGCGTCGGCCGCCGTCAGCGCCCTCCTGGGGAGGGTGGTCCTCGCGTCTATCATCCAGTTGATCCCTTCCTCCGGAACACCGTCCCCTCATTGTAAACGGTACTTACCGCTATCGTATCGATGGCAATGCTTCGCGTCCAGTTCGAGACGTGATGACGACGGACGGTCAAAAAGCACCTGCTCGTTACTTCGTTCGTCGCTTCTCGGCGGGACGTTCGGGCAACGGTCCGGTTCGACGCGTTCGAACTTCGGCGGCGAGCGCTTCTAGGAGAGATTACTCCAGGACGTCGAGATCGTCCCCGTCGCGTTCGCTCCCGCGCTGGCCGTAGATCTGGGGGGACTCGACTCCGGTGACGACGACCATCGTCTCGATGGTCCCCTCGAGCGACGGATCGACCGACGCGCCCCAGATAATGCGTGCGTCGGCGCTGATCCGGTCGTGGATCTCCTCGACGATCCCCTCCGCTTGTTCGATCGTCATTTCCGGGCCACCGACGACGTTGATCAGCGCGGCGTTCGCCCCCTCGAACTCGACGTCTAAGAGGGGTGAGCGAAGCGCCGACCAGATCGAGTGATCGCCGTTACTCATCCGGGACTCGCCCAGCCCGATCATCGCGACGCCGCCGTCTTCCATGATCGTCCGGACGTCCGCGAAGTCGACGTTCACCAGCCCGGGTTTCGTTACTAATTCGGTCATGCCTGTTACGCCCCGTTCAAGAACGCGATCGGCGATCTCGAAGGCCTCCCTGAGGGGCATCTCGCTCGCGACGTCGAGCAGACGGTCGTTAGGCACTACGATCACTGTATCGGTCACCGACCTGAGCGCTTCGAGGCCGCTATCGGCATTCGCCCGGCGTTCAGCTCCCTCCGCTGCGAAGGGCATCGTGACGACCGCGACGGTAAGCGCGCCGGCATCCCGGGCGGCCTCGGCGATCACGGGCGCGGCCCCCGTCCCGGTCCCGCCACCCAGGCCCGCCGTGACGAAGACCATGTCCTCGTCGCGAACGGCTGTGAGAACGTCCTCGATGGTCTCCTCGGCGGCGTCCTCGCCGATGTCGGGATCCGCACCGGCACCGCGCCCGCCGGCACGCCGCCGGCCGAGCAGGAGCTTCGAATCCGCGCGGGCCTGCTCGGCGAGGTGCTGGGCGTCGGTGTTCGCCGCGACAAGTTTCGCGCCCTCGATTCCCTCCCTGCTCATGCGCGTGACCGTGTTCGAACCGGCCCCGCCACAGCCCACGACCGTGATCGAGGTCTCTAGGTCCGCGACGATCGCGGCGAGTTCCTCGTCGGTCATCGTCCCGCTAGTGTTTGGCTCCTCGATGTCCGCGTCCGTCTCCGCCTCCGCGCCCGACGCCATCGACGGGCCGGGACCCTCGCCGTTGGACTCCTCCCGGTCGGTCGCCGAGTCGCTCTCGGCTTCCATCTCGCCAACGCCGTTCCCCAGCTCGCCCCGATGGGTGCTTTCCCCTACAGCACTGTGGTCGGCTGCGGAGGCAATACCGTCTTCCCCGGCACTCTCTCCGGTGTCGTCCGCGTCGTCAGTGATGCCTTCGGCGGCGTCGCCCGCGCTATCGTCGGTTGAACCCATGTCCCGATTAGGAGAGCGAACGTTCTTCACTACTCGTCGGCTACTCTCCCTATCGGGGCGGGTTCGCCGGCGGAACTCGATCGATGGGCGTTGATTTCCCAAACTGATCTGTCGAACGCCCGATGCCCGGTAGTAGGTATCGGTTACGCCCGGCGGTGGCGACCGCCTCCCCTCAGTAGCACGACCCTGACCGATCGCCATAGTATTATTCCTCTGCAACGAAGAGAATATTTATTCTTGTATCGGGCTCGGAACCAGTATGGACACCTACCGACCTCCCTTCGCTCGATTGGCGCTGCTCGCCCTCGTGCTCTTCGGCGTCGTCGTAACGGCGCTGCCGGCACCGACGGCCGCGCTCGATGGCGACAGCGGTGCGACGTACACGAACCCGCGGGCACCGGGTGCGGACGGACGGTATACGGTTACTGTTATCGCCGAAGAGAACGATACGATCGTGAGGAACGGTCTCCAGCGGCTCTCGATCGACTTCGGTGCCGACCGCGATTTCTCGGGCGACATCAGTAATGTCACCGGCGAGGACGTCGCGATATACCTCGAGAAGGCGAACGCGAGCGGATCAGTCTCGCTGGGCGCGGTGAATGCTTCGACGGGCGAGGAGAACTCGGAGCTGATCGTCCGCCTCGAGTCGGTCTACCGGGCGATTGGCCCGGGCGATCGGATCGTCGTCCGGATCGCGAACACGAGCAACACCGATATCGCCGTTCCGGACCCCCAGGGCGTGCGATCGTTCGCCCTGCGGGTCTCGGCGAGCGGTCCAGGTGGCGGGACCGACGGTCCCGTCCAGGTCCGCTACGAGATCGACCCGAACGCGACCGCGCCCGCGACCGACGGCGGGACGACCGCTGGAGCGAACGGAAGTAACGCCTCCGTAGCGAACGGGAGCGACGGGAGTGAAAACGACGCGCGCAACGCGAGTAACGCGAGCGGGGGTGGCGATAGGGCGAACGCCGCCGGGACGAGCGATTCCACCGAGGGCACAGTCGGATCGATGGTCGCCGGGTCGCCGACGCTCATCGGTTTGCTGGGGATCGCGAGCCTCGGGATCGCGGTACTCGGAGTCACGTACCTCTTTTACGATCGGCGGGAGGAGACGAGCGGCGGGCGGGACCGGCTCTGAGATCCTCGGCTCCTCGCTCGGCCGTACGGTCAATCGGTCGACTGGGCCCTCCGGGTTGGCTGCGTCGGGTCGAATCAGGTCGGACTGAGTCGGACTGAATCGAGCCAGGGCGGGCCGGGTTCCGATGGGTTCAGGTGTACTCACCGACAGAGAGCCGGTGATGGCGTTGTGCGTGACCGACACGCTGACCGGCGAGAAGCGACCGTTCGAACCACGCGATCCCGAGGACGTTTTGCTGTACTACTGTGGTCTAACGGTCTCTGCTCCGCCACACCTCGGTCACGCCCGCTCGTGGGTCCACGTCGACGTAATGGCCCGCTGGCTCTCGTATCTGGGCTACGAGGTTCGTCACGTCGAGAACTTCACCGACGTGAACGACCGACGTGAACGAGAAGATCGTCGCACGAGTAGGACGAAGCGATCTCGGCGACAGCGAGAGCGAGGTCGCCCGAACCTACATCGCACGGACGCTTGCGGCGATGCGCGGGCTCAACCTGGAGCGCGCGACGGTCTATCCGCGGGTTTCCGAGCACGTCCCGGAGGTAATCGAGCTGATTGAGACGCTGATCGAGGGCGGCTACGCCTACGAGGCGAACGGTTCAGTGTACTTCGACGTCACCGCTTTTCCCGAGTACGGTAAGCTCTCGAACCAGCGCGTCGAGGAGATCGAAACCCAGGGCGACCCCGAGGAGCGCGGAGAGAAACGCCACCCGGCGGACTTCGCGCTCTGGAAATCGGGTGGGGTCTCGCCGGAAGCGATCGCCGAACACCGCCACGAGGGCGTCGAGAGCGAGAACTCCGTGGAGAACCCCGCCGAGGCGGGCACCGAGGGAGCGCCGGCAGGCCAGGTCTTCGAGTCGCCGTGGGGTGAGGGCAGACCCGGCTGGCATATCGAGTGCTCGGCGATGAGCATGACTCACCTGGGCGAGACGATCGACATCCACGTCGGTGGCCGTGATCTCGTCTTCCCGCACCACGAAAACGAGATCGCCCAGAGCGAAGCCGCCTCGGGTACCGAGTTCGTCCGCTACTGGCTACACGCCGACCTCTTCGAGACGGCAGAGGAGAAGATGAGTTCGAGCCTGGGGAACTTCATCACCGTCGGAGAGGCGATCGGCGAGTACGGCACGAACGTCCTGCGCACCTTCCTCACCGCGGGCGCGTACAATAGCACCCAGACCTACAGCGAAGAGGCGATTTCAGAGTCCGAAGAGCGCTTCGCGCGCCTCTCGCGGGCCTACGATCGGGCGATCGGGGCGGTAGACGGCCCCGACGCCCGGACGAAAGCGGGGGATCCGGCACTGCGCGAGGCGACCGAGGGCGCACGCACGGATTTCACGGCGGCGCTGAACGACGACTTCGACACGCGGGAGGGCCAGGCCGCGTTGCTCGCACTCGCCGGTGCCATCAATCGCCACCTCGACGGGAACGATAAATACGACTACCGGGGGCTCAGGCGAGCGATCGAGACTCTGGAAACCTTCGGCGAGGACGTACTAGGACTGGCCTTCGGCACGAGCGCTGCGGTAGAGGGCAACGTCTCGATCGCTGAGCCCCTCATCGAGACGATCCTCGACGCCCGCGAGCGCGCCCGAGAGGCTGGCGAGTACGACCGGGCCGACGCGCTGCGCGAGGAACTACGCGAGGTCGGCGTCGAGATCGAGGACACCACGGAGGGCACGGAATACCGGTACTGATCTCTATGCTCGCTTAAGAAGGCTCCGTCGCTGACCGGCGAGACGCCGATCGCCCGCGCTTCCCGCGGAGAAACGAGCGACAGGCCGAGTTCATGCCCACCTACGTCTTCGCTGTGGCCGACCGCGTTCTGGTTCCCTTCGATGGTTCGCCGTACTCGGAGAAGGTACTCGAATACGCACTCGGCCTGTCGGCCGTCTCACTTACGCTGCTCGCAGTGGTCGATCCCTTCGACGTCGATCCCGAGCGCCTCGGCTTCCAGTCCCCGACCGGTGTCGCCGGTCTGCCGGGGTTACCCCCTGAATGGTACGAGAAAGCCCGCGACGCCGCTCGCGAGCGGCTGGCCGAGGCCTGTGAACGGGCCGCGGAGTCGACCGTCTCCTGTTCGAGTACCGTCCGTATGGGACGGCCTGCGCGCCAGATCGTGGCCTACACCACCGAAAACGACGTCGACCAGGTCGTCACGGGCACTCACGGCCGCCCGCTCGTCTCGCGGGTTCCGTTGGGAAGCGTTGCGGAGACGGTCGTCCGCCGCTCCCCGGTACCCGTCACGGTCGTTCGCTGAGCGCTCCGGTTCCCGTTTCCCTTTGATCGCCAGTGACGGTCCCGCGGTTTCGAGCGGCCCGCTCGTAGCATCCTCCGGTTCGACGACACCGGCCGGTACGGGTAGCCGCTCGTCCGCCCGTCTTCGCGTGTCGCCGTTCCACTCTCGAGGGTCCGATGGGAAAGGGGTGAAGAGCACTCCGCCGGCCCGAACTCGGTCGGTTCAAGCCAGTGGTCGGAGCATCCGAGCGAGCGTGAGGCCGTAGGCGACGTACGCTCCGAGAACGGCCGCGCCGTACAACACGAGCACCGGTCCGCTCAGATCCCCGCGACCGGTGATCGCGAAGGCGAGCGCGAGCGCCAGGGCGAAAATCACTGCGCGTCGCGTCCGCGTCCGGCCCGGCAGCAGATCGCGGCTTTCGAGCGCCACGAACGCGAGGGGCCAGACGACGGCGGTGAGGAGCACGAAAACTAGAAGAGCGAGTGACTGTTGGCCCGGGATACCGACGTAGGCGACGACAACCTCCGCGACCCGGACCCGCGAGCGCGTCTGGACTTCGAGTCCCAGGAGTAGAACGGAGAGCACGGCTGTCCCGGCGATTCCGGCTTTGAGAGCCCGCAGTACGACAGCCCGGTCCATGCGTGATCTCGGCCCTCCCAGCGTTTGAGCCCCGCGATACGGGGACGGCTGTCCGAGTTTGGCGTCATAGCTGATCGACTGTGCGCCAACCGGCATCGGGGTGCTGTCGACCACTGTTGCACGCGCGAACGAGCGCCGGAGGCGCGAGTAAGCGTTTTTATGGCGGGCGAGAGCAACGCTCTCGAATCACGGACGAAGCGAGCGAGGACCTTGGCAAAAAGGTGCGCTCCTAGATCCCGAAGGTCGCTCGAAGCATGTCCCGCGTCCCTGGTCCGAGTCCGACGGCGAGGATCGCGACGAGGAGGAGAATAGCATACCGGGGACTCTCCTCGAAGATCGTCTCGTCGAACAGCCAGACCACCGCTAGAGCGGCGACGATCTTCACGAGCAGAAACGGCCAGGCCGTCCCGATAGTCGCGGTGAGCGACGGTGGGAGGATCCCTTGGGTAGCGTCGATGATGAAGCGATTAACCGGGTGTTTCGCGCTGTACTCGAAGGGTAGGCCGATCGCCTGCGCCCAGTCAGAAGCGATGACGTTCGCCACCCCATCCAAGGTATGGCCCCAGAGGATCACGAAGCCGATGCCTGCTGTTCCGTACGTGATCTCCGGGGCGAAACGACGCACGCCGGCCCAGACGCCCCCGGCGACGAGGGTCGTGATCCCCAGGACGAGGATCGACATCTGTGGGTAGAACGCTACGGACCGGGTACCGACCGCGAGCGCAAAGAGGAGGACGATCGTGCCCGCAAGTACCGCGATCCCGGCCCAGAGCAGCGGGCGGCTGTACTCCTGAACGTCGAATCGCTGTTCGCGTGCGAGCCAGACGCTCGCCAGAACGGCCGCGAGCGTGACCGCGAAGACCGTGAAGTAGATGACAGGACTGATGATGATCGTACTGAGCGGGTAGGAGATTGCGGATTCGCCCCCCGCCGCGAGCGCGACGTTCGCGTCCTCGACGACCCGCAGCGCGCCGCCGAAGAACATGAACGGCAGCAGCGCGAAGAAAAACGCCCGATCGCGCCCGAGGTCGAGTTCTCGCAGCATGAACCACACCCCCAGAAGCATGAATAGCAGTATCACCGCATAGCCGATCTCCGAGACGACCGTATAGCCCGGCTCGGCGACGATCGCTCCTCGGGAGACTGCTGTCGCACAGGCGTCCGCGCTATCCCGCAGTCTGACGTCGCTACCGGCACGGACTGCACACCGGGCACCGGCCGCGTCGGCGTGTACCGGTCCCCAGAAGTACTGCCAGATGAACCGATCGTAGACCGCCCGCGGGAAGGCGAGCGCGCCGCCGAGCAGCGCGACGGTCCCGGCGATCGCCGCGAGGACCCAGGCTCGAACGGGATCGACGCGTCCCTCGATGGCCGCCATATGCCGGTCGTGAACCGGCTCGGGTTTGACGGTTCCGGTCCTGTAGGACTCACACACGATCGTGAGGGGGGATCGCAGGAGCCGACCGGCGGTCGATCAGTTCCGAAGCACGTCGGCGACGTCGAGGGCTGCCTCGTGGATCCCGTTCTCGCCGTTCGACGCGACCAAGCCTCCGGAACCCTTCCAGCGCTCGCCGTCGATCTTACTTACTCGGCCGCCGGCCCGCCGGATCAGACACACTCCTGCCAGAGTGTCCCAGGGGTTCGGATCGATGTTCGTTATCACGGCATCGAGCGCGCCGCTCGCGACGAACGAGAGGGTCGCCTGCGCGCAGCCGAAGCGCCGCAGGTCGCCGAACTCCTGTACCAACGTGTTTGTGAGGCGAGTATAGGTCTCGGGTCGGCTCGTCCCCGGCCAGGCGGTCACTGCCCAACGTCGCGCGCTCCCGACCGGCGAGATAGGTATCACCGAGGGCGGGCATGACGTTCGCCGCTGCGATCGGCTCGCCCTCGCTCGTCGCGGCGACGCTCGTCGCCCAGGTCCTGATCCCTCGGACGTAGTTGTTCGTCCCGTCGATGGGGTCGATCACCCACGCTAGCCCCGACTCGGGAACTTCTTTCAGTTCGTCGCCCTCCTCGCCGACGATCGGCTCCTCGGAGTAACTCTCGGCGACGATCGCACTCACCTTCTCTTGTGCATCGCGATCGGCCTGGGTGACGACGTCGGTCTTGCTCGATTTCTTCTCGACCGCGATGCCCGCCCGGAAGGATTCGAGTGCGAGGGCGCCGCCGGCCCGGGCGGCGCGTTCGGCTACCGTTGCCCGGTCGTGTTCGGAACCGTTGGTCATGGACGGTCGGTACGGCGCTGCATGCAAAGAGCCACCGTTTCGCCGGATCGACCGCGATCACCTCTCCCTGCGGTGGATGGGATTGGAAACCCCCTGCGGCTCTCGACAGTCCGATTCTCGCTGTGCTACTCGGCTCACTCACTTCGTTCGCTCGCCTGTGGTGCTTGCGTCGCCCGGGACCGATCGAGGAGCCGCGGGGGGTTTCGAGGACGTGGCTGTAGTGAAATCCCGACACCACGACTCAGCGTGACAGAACCGTTTAGTCGCTGCCACTCTCTCCGGCGGTATGAACACGCTCGCGAAACGTCTCTACAATCTCTCGCCGCGGCCGGTTCGACTGACCCTCGATAGCGGGGAGACGATCCATTTCGAACCAAGCAGCGCGGAGTTCTTCGGCGAGGCCTTCCAGGCCGAAGGCGTCTCGGACGACATTACCCACCGGCTGGTGACCGACGGCGAGGACGATCCGCTGCTGATCGCCGAAGAGCGCGACGACGGCTGGGACGTTCTTGGGGAGGTCACGGCCGTCGAAGCCGCCGACTGATCGCTTTGCTTGTAGGCGTATATAAGACGATGGTGCTTCTCGCTTGTACTGTCGATAATTTGTACCAAAATAAGACAGCATGTTGCAACACTACGTGCAGAAATGTAACCGATCTCAAATTACACGCAAACTATACATGGTAAGGTAATGTGAGATGTGGCATGGGTCAAGATAACAGAGACCGTTATGGATACCGGCACAGAAGGGATGAACAATACGAATCGGGCGAATCAATGCCTGGCAACGTTGGAGACAGCCAAGGTACGTTCTATGACAGGGCTTCGAGTGACAACAATATCATTGTAGACGGAAAAGCAACAAACTTTGAAGACTATGAACGATCTCAGCGGAATATAGGCACCAGTCAGTCCGATAAGGGCCCACAGAAAAGTGATGAGAGCAAGAAAACCGTACTCACCGTAAGAGTGAGCAGAAAGAAAAGATAAATATAAACGTTAGCCTTGGTGACTCTTTTTCTGTAGTGATAGACAGAGAAAGTAACGCAGGCAACCCAATTGCGAGAAGAAAATATCAAGGAAAGGATATACACGTCCATGGAGCATCAGAAGACGAAATTGTTACTATTAAACTTACCGACGTTAACGGAAGCCTCTGTGTAGCTGAGCTGATTGGTCCCACTAATGAGCCAGCGGTCGAGATAAGCGAACGGGCTTGATACTAGCGAAACTACGAGCAATATAGGTATAGTTAGACCGTCTAATTATGCGTTCGCCCACGAAGTCTATAGAGACAGACCTATGTCTATTGTCGCTATTACTCGGCTGGCTCATACGGGAAGTTTGCGAGGGCAAGACGTTCCGTCTTGCGTGCACCCGTGCGCCTGTTCGACGCACGCAGTGCGAGGGAAGGGATTTGAACCCTTGGACCTCTACAGGAACGGATCTTGAGTCCGTCGCCGTTGGCCAGGCTTGGCTACCCTCGCACGTATGCATCTGACCTTCGCGCAGGGACGAATAAAGCGTTGCGGACCAGCGCGGCCGTAAGCCCCCGACCTGCTGTGCCGACCTCCTCGTAGTCGGAATCTCTGTCGTCGGTGCTGTTAGGAACGCGGGGAGCAAAGAGCCACTATGGACGATCACACCCGCGATCCGAGCGTCGCCCCGCCGCTCGGGAACCCGACCGGGTGGCGTTCGGAAGAACGGCTCTGGGAGCACGCCACCTGCCGCCGGGCGACCGAACACGGCGTTCGCCTCTACAACGCGGGCCACTACCACGAGTCACACGACTGCTTCGAGGACGAGTGGTACAACTACGGCCGGGGAAACACAGAGAGCAAATTCCTGCACGGAATGGTCCAGGTCGCCGCGGGCGCGTACAAACATACCAACTTCGAAGACGACGCTGGGATGCGCTCGCTCTTTCGGACCGCGCTACAGTACCTCACGGATGTCCCGCGGGATTTCTACGGCGTAGACGTCTCAGCGGTCCGCAACGTCCTCACCGCCGCCCTCGAGGACCCGGCCGAGATCGAAGGCTGGAGAATACCTCTCGACGGCGAGTGCCCGAGTGCCTACGAGGCTGACTTCGAGTACGTCGAGGCCCTCGAATAACTCCTCGAAAGCGACTCTCGAGGCTCACCCTACGTCGCCTACCGGCCATCGGTCGCCGTTCTCGCTCCCGAGGGACGCACCTAAAGCGATTTGAACCAGGGGGGCCTACCGTCGTCAATGCGTGTCGAGCGGTTGGGCGACGGTGAGCCGGAACTGGCGGTGGTCGCGGCGATCCACGGCGACGAACCCTGTGGCATGCGCGCGATCGAACGCCTGACAGCAGAAGAGCCAGCGGTCGAACGGCCGGTGAAGCTGATCGTCGCGAACGAGCGCGCGCTCGAAGAGGGCGTCCGCTACACCGAGGCGGATTTGAATCGCGTCTTCCCGGGCGACCTCGACGCCCCGGAGTACGAACGACGCCTCGCGTACGACCTCCTCCGGGAAGTACGGGACTGTACGGTCCTTTCGTTGCATTCGACACAATCGTTCGACCGCCCCTTCGCCGTCATCGAGGCCGACGACCCGATCGCGGCGGCGATCTGTCCGTACCTCTCGATCGAGGCGGCCGTCGACGTCGGCGGGTTCGCCGAGGGCCGGCTCATCGACTACGCCGACGTGATCGAAATCGAGTGTGGTTACCAGGGTTCCACCGAGGCCGCCGAGAACGCCTACGAACTGATCTATGAGTTCCTCACCGCCGTCGGCGCGCTGCCGAGGGGCGAGCCCAACACGCGCGAGGTGCCGATCTACCAGCTCGAGCGGCGCATCCCGAAGGACCCGGCCGACGACTACGGAGTCCTCGTCGAGAACTTCGAGCGCGTAGCCGTCGGAACGGTCTTTGCGACCGCCGGCGAGCGCGAGCTGATCGCCGACGAGCCCTTCTACCCGGTGTTGCTGTCCTCACATGGCTACCAGGAAGAGTTCGGCTACGCCGCGGAGCGAATCGGGATCTTCGACCGGACGCCTGCCGAGCCCGGACACGGCTCACACGCCAGCGACCAGTAATTTCCCCCGCATCCGAGCGGACAGTACTCGACCGCGGAGAAAGGTTCCGTTTCGTCCGTCTTCGGAGCCGCGCGGTCGATCGCCGGGAGGTCGCTCGGCCTCCTCCCCCGACCTCACTCCTCTATCGGCGGGGCGAACTCGACGAGTGTAAGGTCGCGATCGAGCATACAGTGCTCGTGTGGGGGCTCACCCTGCACTTCGCTGATCCGGTACTCCCTGTCGAACTCCGCGCCCGCCGGTTCGCAGTAGGCGTGGCTCGGACACTCGGTGTAGGGACAAGGCCCTTCGAGACGGCCCTTGCTTCCCTTGTACGCACCCCGTGAGGCGACGTTCGCGGTCATCGGGGCGGGCTCGACCTCGACGGCCGTGACGCCGGTATCGTGCATCGCGCATTCGAGCGGGCCGGTATCCCGAACGTCGGTGATCCGATACCGGACGCCCTCTTTTAGATTGAGGCACTGCCCCCGGTAGGGACAGCCCTCACAGCCCGGTGCCTCCCCGCGGTAGACGAATTCCTCACCTTCGTCGGCCAGACGCGCCCCGATGAGCGTGATGTTGGACATAATGGATATCCACCATCCGTCCGGTTAAGATTCTCGTCCTCACTCTCGACGCTTACTGTCCGATAGTCGATAGCCGTCACGGCGTCACCGAGCGAACTCACTCACTCCGTCCGGTTAGCTCGTCGAGCTGGTCGAGGTAGTCCTCCCGGGGCACCTGATAGAGCGATCGATAGTCGAGGGCCCCGCGTGCGAACCGATCGGCTAGATCCTTGGCTGTGGTGATCGCCCCGGCCCGATCGTCACGGGTTTCGGCGTCGCGCTCGACCTCGGGCTCGAGGAAGAGACTCACGTACCACTGTTCGCCCGGACGCGAACGTGGGTTCGTGCCGGGCCGCCGCCGTCTTCGACCTCGAGTGAGATAGATCGTCGGCAGACAGGCGGCGGGAAACGCTCCCCCGTCGAAGACGTCCGGTCGGTAGACGAGGACGATCTTTCCGTCCTCCTCGTTCCAGACCTCCCAGCCCGCCGTGAGCCCATCCAATCCGGTCATCGACCGTCGAGAAGGGCTACCCCGAGAAGTATCGACCGGTCGATCGGCCGCTCCGGCCCTGCTCGTTCTCCCGTGGTTCGACCCCCTCCGGCCCTCCCGGGAGGCCGAGCCCCGCGCGCAAGATCGGGTATATAACCGCAGCTCACGAGGCTCGGCACTTCGGGAACCGACAGGGCTACCATCCTGTAATTTCCAATCCGAAACGACCCAGTAAATAGTGGTAGGGTAGCAATGTTTATATATGTGTAGGACTGACACGGTAAATAGTATCGGTGGTTCCGTCCACTCGTACTGCTACGCCGTCCCACACCCCGCGCTCGACCCGTCGCCGCCCTGAGGCCGACCCCGTAGTTACGTCCGTGGGACCACACCCGCGAGCATGATACACGATAGCCCGAATCAGCCCCGCCCTGGGGGTTCCGTCGCGGCTGCTCGCCAGTGTCCCCGTAGAGTGGATAGTGCTGCCGATCGCCGACGATCCAGGGGGTGGCTGCGCTCCGATCCGGTCGGGAACTGTTCCCATTCGACTCGACCCGGAACCCCGGTCGTTCGGTTCTCGACGCGGCGTCGAGCCCCACGAGCCCAATCCGTGATACCATGACAAGCAATATCGAATCCCTCGAAGCCCTGAGCCAAGATTACCAGGCATCGATTCCATCCGATCTCAGGCAGAGCCGATCGTTCGACTGGTACCTAAAGCAGGTCACAAGCGACCCGACGATCGCTCGGAACGCTCACCAGCGCGTCGCGGACATGTTCGATTATTACGGTACCGAGTACGACGAAGAAGCCGCGGTCGTCGAGTACCGCCTCGCCAGTGAGGACCCCTTACACGACGGCGAGAACACGTTTTACGGGCGGGAGATCCACGAAGCCATCCACGAGTTCGTCAACAAAGTCAAATCCGGCGCTCGTGGCTTAGGCCCCGAGAAGCGCATCAAGCTCTTCTTGGGGCCCGTGGGCTCGGGTAAGTCCGATTTCGACCGCCAGCTCCGGCACTACTTCGAGGACTATACCACGCGTGAGGAGGGCCGGATGTACACCTTCCAGTGGACGAACCTCTGTGACGTCCTCCTCGATCAAGACCCCGCTGACGACGTCGTCCAGTCGCCGATGAACCAGGACCCCTTAGTCCTCCTGCCGATCGCCCAGCGTCGGCGCGTTATCGAAGCCATCAACGAGGATCTGGATGCCCCCTACACCATTCGCAACGAACAGGCCTTAGATCCCGCCAGCGAGTTCTATATCGATCGTTTGCTTGAGTACTACGACGACGACCTCCAGGACGTCCTCGAGAACCACGTCGAGGTCATCCGTCTACTAGCCGACGAGAACAAGCGCCAGTGCGTCGAGACCTTCGAGCCCAAGGACAAGAAAAACCAGGACGAGACCGAACTCACTGGTGATGTAAACTACTCGAAGATCGCGGTCTACGGCGAGAGCGACCCGCGAGCGTTCGACTATTCAGGAGCGTTCTGTAACGCCAACAGAGGGTTATTCAGTGGTGAAGAGCTGCTCAAACTCCAGCGAGAGTTCCTGTATGACTTCTTACACGCCACCCAGGAACAGACGATCAAGCCGAAGAACAACCCCCGGATGGACATCGACCAGGTGATCGTCGGCCGGACGAACATGCCCGAGTACAAAGACAAGAAG
>PXRJ01000031.1:50472-86231 GCA_003021705.1 Halobacteriales archaeon QS_3_64_16 | reverse complement strand
CGGGAAGCGCACTCACCGAAACGCGACTGGTAGACGGGTGGGACGAGGTCGGGTTCGTCATCGCCCTGCTGTGGGGGACGACCTTCGACGGACTGGTGCTCACGCCCGCCTGGGAGACCTTCGCACGCGGCGTCGTTGCCCTCGGCGTTCCCTCAGGGTTCCTCTATCCGGCCTGTCTGGTAGCCGGGTTCGGGTTCTTTTTCGGCGTCTATCGCCTCGCTGCCCGGCGAAGCCGAGCGAGTGCCCGCACGTACCGCTCGGCAAGCGAGATCGCCCGCCGGTTCGCGCCCTCGTTGCTTGCGATCGCCGCGGGCTATCACCTCGCGCACTACTTCGATTACTTCCTCTCGCTGGTGCCCTCGCTGCTGGTCGTCGCAACCAGTCCCCTCTCCCCGCCCGCGACGGTCCCGCAGTTGGTGCTTCCGGGCTGGGTCGGCGGGCTGGCGCTCGCGAGCGTGCTCGGGGGGCATCTGCTCGCGATCTGGGTGGCCCACGCTGCGGCGTATGACCTCTTTCCCGGCCGGCTCCAGGCGATCCGGAGCCAGTACGCACTGACCGCAGTGATGATATTCTACACGGCAGTCAGTCTCTGGGTCATCTCCCAGCCCGCGGGTACGCCGCCGTTCGTCTGAGTCGAAGCCGACGGCCGAGGGACCCGGAGGAGAATCAAGGGGTAAAAGGTTTGTTCGGCGACCGCTTCGACCACGGCATGACCGTCACCGTCACGTACGAATGTCCCTACTGCGGGGTGATTCACAGCGTCGAGCGCGACGCCTACCTCGACGACAAGTCCGTCACGAAATACCCCCTGCGGGAATGGGACTACGCCGATCCCTCGCCGATCGGTGGCTACGAGGACGCCGATGGCATCGCTATCCCCTGTGTCACTGACGACGAGGAGGGCTGTGGGTTGACCTTCTATCTCAATTTCCTGCAGTACGACGACGGTCGTGAGGTCGACGCCTGGTAAGCGTCAGAAAATAGATCGCGATCAGCGAAAGATGAGGGGGCAACGAGCAGCTGGTATCTCGACGCAGACCACGGTATCGCGGCTGCTTGTCGTCTGCTGACTTCCGTATCGATTGCTAGATTGGGGACAGCTAATGAACGACCGCTGCGGGGCGGCCCGAACTCGCATCCGCGAGCGAACGATAGTGAGCGAGCGGTTCGCCGGGACTGAGCGCCGACAGGCGCGAAGGAGCGGCCTTTTTAGTCCAGGTTTTTGCTGAGCCCGCAGTGAGTGAGCGGAGTGAACGAGCGAGGACCTCAGCAAAAAAGTGGGTGCGGTGGGTTATGAGTAAGATGGACGCCCGAGGTTGCCCGGCGTTCCGGTGGGGGGTGTCCCGCTCGCTTCCTCCACCCCGCGACCCTGCGAGCGACAGGTGTCCGGGGGGCCGCTGCTCGCTTCCGCGCCTGACGGGGTGACCCCGATTACCCGCGCGACAGCGCCCCTGCAGGCGTGTCCGCGCGGGCCGCTGCCCCCGCAGGACGAGGCTTCGACGTTGGCTTGCAGGGCCCACACCGGTCGGCCGGACGCACTCGGGTTTCGGCCCCCGCTGAAGACCATAGCGCGGGTTGCGAGCAGGGCCTAGCTGCCCGACCTAGTCCGAATTGTACTTACTTCGCGTGGGAAACAAGAACCCTTCGCCTTCGATAGCAGCACTTCCCGCTACGGGTTTCCGGACCGGTCCTCGCCAGCCGCCGGTCTTCCATCGTGAGGCGGCACAGTCGCCGAGAATGGCTCCCGGCTCGAAGGGGACAGGAAGTGGCAAGCAGGGGCGGCTGAGGGAAGACGGGGGGACTCAGAGAAGCGAGAGTGCTCGGGCGTACCAGAGTCCGCTCGCGAACACGCCGACCGAGGCGAGCACGAGCGCCGAGCGGTGATAGGCCAACAGATCGTTGCGCGAGAGTTGAAGGACCAGCTCCTCGGGGACCGTAAGCGCCCAGGCGATCGCGATCAGTGCCACGAACGTGCCGACGGCGAGCCCGACTCCCGCGGCGATCCCCGGATCGGTCCGGTCTTCCCTCCCAGCGGCGAAGACGACGATCGTGATCGCACAGAGCAGGCCCGCGACGAGGGGGTTGATCGCGCCGTTCGCGTAGTAGAAGCTCACGGCGGTACTGTTACCGACGAGGAGATATGGTATCGCGAGGACGACGAGCGCCAACGAGCAAAAGCCGATGCCGAGCGTCGGAGCGAGCCGCCGAGCGTCCATATTCCTGTTGTGACAGCCCGCCTAATAACCGCGGCGTCACGCGTCCGCGCCGGTATCCCGACGAGCGAGGACCCCGGCGACCGACGACCCCAGCGAGAGACGATCTCGGCGGGACCAGAGAGGGAGGAGGGGAGGAAGCCGACTCGACGGAAACACCCAGGTAGCTCGATACCTCAGTCGGGGTATGGGACTCGGTAATACGGCGAAGAAAGTCCAGAAGGTGGCCGACACGGCCGAGAAACTCTACAAGCGCGTCAACGAACTCCGCGACCAGCTCCGGGCGCTCCGCCAGCAGGTCGATGCGACCAGCGAGAAAGTCGATCACATCGAGCGCGATTTCGAGGGCCAACGTGCGTTGCTCGCCGCGCTGGCGGAACAGGAGGGCATCGATAGCGAGGCGATCCTCGCCGAGAGCGCCGTCGAAGAGGCCGAATCCACCGAACCCGCTGGTTCGGAAACCACGGATGGGGCCGGGACTGGGACCGACAAGCATACGCCCGCGGCGGCCGACTCGACCGAGACAACCGAAACCGCCGGTAGGACCGAGACCGAGGGTTCGAGAACCGATCCCGCTAAGGACGCCTGAGCGGCACTCGAAGACGGTCGGTTGGGGGTCAGACCAGCCGTCTATGCTCGACTTTCATACAGCGGTCCGCGATGACGTCGAGACCGCCCTCTTGGGCGCGGGCGAGCGCGTCGTCATCCCGGATACCCAGTTGAGTCCAGAGGATCGGTTTCTCCTCGCGATCGAGGGTCGCATCGACGATTCCGGGGAGTTCATCGCTCGGCCGGAACACGTCGACGACATCGATTTCCTCCCCGACGTCCGCGATCGAGTCGTAGGCTGCCTGCCCGAAGACCTCCTCGGCACCCGGGTTGACCGGGAGTACGGTATAGCCGTTCTCTTGAAGGTACTTCGGGATCTCGTGGGCGTCCTTTCCGGGCGTGGTAGAACAGCCGACGACGGCTACGACCTCCTTTGCGAGCACCTCGCGGAGCTCCTCGTCGCTCTCGATGAACATGAGCGTACCGAGGCTACCGGCGAGTAAAAGCATGCCGCCGGCCGAGCGAAGCGCTGTCGGCGAGCGGTACGCGATGGATATTAAAAGACGAATGTCGGCGGTGACCGGGTGTCGGACCCGTGATCAACGAGTCGGGAACGAGCTATCGGGACAGAGGAAAGACGGAGTCGGGCAGAGCGAACAGGACCGATCGCACGACCACGTGACTGTGATCGTCGGGACGAACTACAACCATCGCTAGCGGGGCGATCAGGTGGTAACGCCGGGGAGACGCATCTCCGGCTCCGCGTTCTCAGTGACCTCGATAACGCCATCGAACAGCTGTTGGATGGTGCCCATCGTCTGATCGTCGTGGGCGGTCGATTCGATCACGAACACGCCGAGGCCGCCGACCGATCGGATACGCCCAGTGAAGACGTGCAAGAAGCGAAAGACGGTCTCGGGGTTCGAGTAGAGAAGTAAGGCCGTGATCGAGTGGAACAACACACGATTGCGTTCCAGACCGCGGTCCGCATGGAACTCCTCTAAGAGTTCGGAGAACTCGATCCCGATACCGGTCATGTCCTCGGGCGAGGAGACGTAACTAACCCGGGCGTCGGTCAGTTCCTCGACGCCCTGCTGGCGTGAGACACAATCGACGACACCGAGATCCGTGGCGTCGGCATCGACGCCACCGGCCGAGGAATGGAAGCCCTCGAGGATTCGCTCGGCGTCGTCTTTCGTCGTCACGACGACCGCCCCATCGCCGACAGCACTGCCCGCTGCCAGCACGTCGAGGCCGATTTGGCGCTTGCCGCTCATCGGCGGCCCAGCGATCAACAGACTCGTCCCGGGATCGAGTTCGGTCCCGTCGAATCCCTCCGGCAGCGAATACATTGAAGGAAGTAGGAAACGATGGAGCATAGTGTTTTTCATCCTGATTTATCAACCGGAATTATCATATCAGAGAACAGCGAGGCGGCCGAGCACGAACGCACCGGCGGCGAGGAACATACCGGCCTTGAGGTAGGCTTGGCCGCGGCTCGGATCGGAAATCCCTTCGTAGGCACCGTAGAGTAGGAGCGCGTCCGCCGGCAGTACCGCAAGCAAATAGGTCGGGCCGAGCGCTCCCTGGAGGTATGGCAGCGGGCTCGCGAGCACGGCAAGGGCTAGTACGATGAGTGCAAGCGCAAGCGAGGTACGTTCGCCGGCGACGATCGGCAGCGTCCGCAGGCCTTCCTCCCGGTCGCCTTTGAGATCCTCTACGTCCTTGATCAGTTCGCGGGCGAACGTCGCGAGTGCCGCGAGGACGAACAGGGTAACGACTGCGACGCCGAGGGCCCCGACCGCAGCGCCGCCGAACAGGAAGGTACTCCCGCTGAGGTAGGCGACCAGCGCGTTGCCGACGCCGGGCAGCCGTTTGAAGAACTCGGTGTAGGCCAGCAGCGCGAGCAGATTGAACAGGGCGATGGCGAGCGCGACGACCGGCAGCGAGAGCGCAACGGCGATAGCCCCGAGAAAGAGGGCGGCGCTGAAGGCGAGTGCCTCGCGGGGGGTGACGAGGCCGCTCGGGATCGGGCGTTCGGACGCGTTGATCCGGTCGATCTCCCGGTCGAAGTAGTCGTTGATGGCGTTTCCGGCCCCGGTCGCGAGGACTGTCGCGGCCATCGCTGCGGTCGCGTCGATCGGGTGGGCGAGGAGAGCGCCGCCGACGAACGCCCCGATACCAGTGAAGGCGGCCGCGGCGATCGCGTTGCCCGGCCGGGTGAGGCGGAGAAATCCCTGCAGGCGCTCGCGGCGCGAGATATTCGCGGTCGCGGTAGTAGTCGGGTTCTCCTCGCCGAGCATTCGTCCGGCGGGAGTTCTCGGCAAGACATAAACCACGGGGTTTATTTTCGCAGCGTGGCCTACGTTCTGCTGAGGGCGCTTAGCTCAGTCTGGACAGAGTACTTGGCTTCGGACCAAGCTGTCGCGGGTTCAAATCCTGCAGCGCCCACGTTTTCACGACGAGCAGCGCGAGGAGTGAAAACTGGGTGCGAAGGATTTGGGGTAGACCTGACGCGCGCAGCGAAGCGAGCACGTCAGGGCGTGGTTCAAATCCTGCAGCGCCCACACACCTTTTGCGCTGCGCTCCGTTCGCTGTCGCTCACTCCGCTCGGCAAAGTCTGCACCAAAAGCACTCCTCACTCCCGTCGCGCTCGTTGCACTCGCGCGGTGGTCGCTCGTCGGCCCGCTCCTTCCAGTCGCTCAGTCCCGGCGAACCGCTCACTCACCATGTTCGCTCGCGGATGCTATGCTAGTTCCATCCGCGATCGATTTTTACTCATCATCTCGACACCTGACAGCGCCGCCACCGCCCTTATGTGTGCCCGTACCCTACAAAGAGGTGTGAACGCACCCGATTCCCTCCAGCGAATCGACGAGGAAAACGGCATCGTCCGCGAGTACGACTACGGCGAGGACCACCAGATCGTGGTCGACTTCGGCGAGGGCTACGGCAACGCGACAATCGACGTCGTCGACGGCACCGCGATCGTCGTGGTCGGCACCGGCGAGGACGAAGAGCAGTTCGAAGTCGACCTCCCGGCCGACGCCTCCGACGTGAGCGCGAACAACGGCATCCTCACGATCACGGCCTGAGATCTGTCCAGCTCAGCGGAGACCGACCCAACCCACTGCAGTTCGACGACCGTCCCACTCCTCCGATTTTAGCCGGATGAACGACCTGTTCCCGTACGGATCGACGGTCCCGGAAGCTTGAAATCCTGATGCGCCCACCTGAAAGGTATGCGTGAAGACAATTCGTTCGATCGACGGGCGTACCTGAAGGGAGCCGGTGCTGCCGGCCTTTTCGCTCTGACCGGGACTGCCGGCTGTGTCGGCGGGAGCGGTGGCGGCGGTAGTGGCGGTGGTGGTGGTGGTTCCGGTGGGAGTAGTAATCAGGTCGTCCCCGGTACCGCACCCGGGTTCCCGCCCTTCGAGATGAGAGAGGGCGGCGAGATCGTCGGCTTCGACGTCGATCTGCTCTCGGCGGTCGTCGCCGAGACCGACTACCAGCTCGGCGACTGGCAGGCCTTCGAGTTCGACTCGCTCATCCCGGCACTCACGAACGACAAGATCGACGCCATCGCCGCCGCAATGACGATCAACGAGGAGCGCAACGGGACGATCGACTTCTCGAGCCCCTACTACAACGCCGACCAGTCCGTGCTGGTACGCGGGGGGGGCTCGTTCTCGCCCTCGGAACTCCAGGCGCTCTCGGGCCACCCGGTCGGCGCACAGGAGGGCACGACCGGCGAGAGCCAGGTAAAGAAACTCGTCGAGAATGGCACCCTGCAACAGTCGAACTACAACTCCTACGGCAACTACGTACTCGCCGTCGAGGACCTCACGAATGGCAACATCGACGCCGTCGTCCTCGACAAGCCGGTCGCCGAGACCTTCGTCGAGCAACGGCCGGTCGAGATCGCTTTTACCGTCGAGACTAGCGAGCGGTATGGCTTCGGTATGCGGACCGACGACGACGATCTCACTCAAGCGCTCAACAGGGGGCTCGAGGCCGTCCGGGAAAGCGGGAAATACGAAGAGATCCGCAACGAGTGGTTCGGCTCGAATAGCGGATGAGCGGAACTGGAGCCTAACCCGCAGATGATTCCGGCGATCCCGTTCGTTCCGTCTACCCCATTCGTCTCACTCGTTCCGCTCGGCGCGCTCGCCGATTGGGGGTTCGTCCTCGGGAACGCGGACTATCTGGTCGGCGGGCTCGCGATCACGATCGCCCTGACCGTCGCGAGCATCCTGCTCGGGTTCGCCGCGGGCTTTCCGGCCGGCCTGATCGAGGTGTATGGCGGGCACTACAGCGAAGCGTTCGTCGCCAGCCTCGGGGTGTTTTTCCGGGGCACGCCCATCGTCGTCATCATCATCGTGATGTTCTTCGTGGTCGGGATCTCGCCGGCCTTTCTCGCTGCGACGTTCGCACTCGGCCTTCGGAGCGCGGCCTACCAGTCCCAAATCTTCCGCGGGGCGATCGAGAGCGTCAGCGGCGGCCAGATGGAAGCCGCCCGCGCGGTCGGATTGAGCCGACTCCAGGCGATTCGTCACGTCATCGTGCCCCAGGCACTCCGGCGCTCGATTCCGGGTTTTCAAAACGAGTTCACGATCGTTCTGAAGGACACCTCGATCGCCTTCGCGATCGGGCTCGCGGAACTCCTCACCCGCAGTTACGATCTGTTCGTCCAGCGGACGACCGCGGTCTTAGAGATCGTGCTCTTCATCAGCCTGCTGTATTTCCTCCTTACGTTCAGCACGAATCGGGTGCTCGACGCGCTCAGGGAGCGCTTCGTGATCCCGGGTGGTGAAGGGTGAGCGACCCGCTGCTTTCGGTCCGGGACCTCCGGAAGAGCTTCGGCGAGGAGGAGGTCCTCCGGGGGATCGACTTCGAGATGGAGCGCCGGGACGTCCAGGTGCTCATGGGGCCGAGCGGGTCGGGGAAATCGACGCTGCTTCGATGTGTGAATCGGTTGAGCGAGCCCGACGACGGGACGATCACTCTCGATGGGGAAGACACCGCCGCGATGGACGAAAACGATCTGCGGCGTCAGGTCGGGATGGTCTTCCAGGGGTTCAACCTCTTCGCACACCTCACTGCTCGGAAAAACGTCTCGCTGGGATTGCGTCGCGTTCGTGGCTTCTCGAAGAGCGAGACCGAGGAGCGGGCAGAAGAGGAACTCGAGCGGGTCGGCCTCGCGGACCAAGCCGATTCCTACCCCGCCGAACTCTCCGGCGGGCAACAACAGCGCGTCGGGATCGCCCGCGCGCTCGCGATGGACCCGAAGCTACTGTTGTTCGACGAGCCGACGAGCGCGCTCGATCCCGAGCTGATCGGCGAGGTCCTCTCGGTAATGGGCGAACTCGCCGACGATGGGATGACGATGCTCGTCGTCACTCACGAAATGGGGTTCGCCCGCGAAGCCGCGACCGATCTCCTCTTTCTCGACGATGGGACGATCCTCGAGCGCGGCCCGCCGACCCAGCTGTTCGAATCGCCCGAACACGAGCGGACGGCGACGTTCCTCCGTCGCTTGACCGATCTCGAGGCCGGCCAGCATGGCTGAACGCGAGTCGCGAACCGGCGGATCGATCGACGTCGGCGGTCGCTACGACCCGATCGAGGTCCTCGGAATCCTCGCCGCGGCGCTGTTCTGGGGCTGGCTCGGTCTTCGATGGCTGAACGACTGGTTCGGCGGGCTGTTCGTGCGGGAGGGCCAGGCCTTTCTCCCACCCTCGACGTTCGAGTTCCTGCCGGCGCTCGCCTTCGCGGTGGAGTTCGCGCCGGAACTGGCCGCGGGCGTCTGGCTGACGGTCCTGCTCACAATCGTCGGGATCGCGCTCGGCTTTCCGATCGCGATCGTCCTGGCGGGGGCGCGGGTCTACGGCCGCACGACGCGGTGGGTTGCGCTCGGCTACATCGAACTGGTTCGCGGGACGCCGCTGCTCGCCCAGCTGTTCGTCCTGTACTACGGACTTGGCCTGTCGTCGTTCATCCGTGAGCTACCGGGCGTCGGCACGGTTAGTGTAATCCCTGAACAGGCCGTCTGGGTCGCGATGATTGGCTTCACCATCAACAGCGCCGCCTACCAGGCCGAGTACCTCAGGGGGGCGATCGAGAGCGTCGATCCCGGCCAGCTACGAGCCGCCCGCGCGATCGGGCTCTCACAGATCGACGGGATCCGGTACGTCGTGCTCCCCCAGGCGCTGCGATACGCGATCCCGGGCTGGACGAACGAACTCATCTATCTCATCAAGTACTCCTCGCTGGCGGCCTTTATTACCGTCCCCGAACTGTTCAATCGCGCCTCGTCGATCGCCTCGGAGAACTTTCGGTACTTGGCGCTGTTCTCGCTTGCCGGGCTCTTCTATCTCGCCTTAGTGCTCACGGCGACGAACCTGACGAGCCGCCTCGAAGATCGCGTGGCTATCCCCGGGCTCGCTCGTCGAGACGAGCGGCTCCGAGAACGATCTCAGTAATCGAACTGGTGAGCTAGTCGCCCGTGCGTCGGCGGTCGGCGTCCGTCTCGGATGCGCGCCAGAAATCGGCCGGAAGCACGCCACGGCGACGGAAGAGGCTCGTCAGAATTCGCTCGATACGGCCGGGCTCGTTCGACGCACGATATGTTCCGGGCAGGTAGAACCCGACGTCGGATCGTTCGGTGCGAGTAGTTCTGTCGGCACTGCGTTCTCGTATTCCTTTCATATCTAATTCTGGGCACCGTACCGTTTTAAGAATGTCGAAAGAAAACTGCCAAACCGCCAATTTAGATTCGTTATAGACCAGGATTCACACGGAACCGGGCAGCTCGCAGCGCCGGGCTCAGTCGGCCGCGCTGGACGCGAACGGGTGTATTCGCCACGTGCTGGATTCTAGCTGAACGCGGCCGGCCAGTGTCGGCTCAGAAATCGGTGAGGACCTCGATGCCCTCAGTCGCGTAGTCGGTCATCGCCGCCAGCCGCTCGGAGACGTCTTCGAGGGGGACCTCCCGCGTGACCAGCCGGCCGGGATCGAGCCGTCCGTTCTCGACGAGGGGGAGTAGCTCGTCGTAGCGTGTCGGGGGCATCCCACGCACCCCATAGAAGTCGATCTCGCCGTGGCACATCGCGTCGGTCGGCAGCGAGATCGAGCCCGCCTCGGCGCTGCCGGTCAGCCCGACCTGGACGTGTCGGCCCCGGCGGTCGAGGCTCTCGATGGCTTGCCGGCAGGTCTCCGCCCGGCCCAGCGCGTCCATCGAGACGTCCGCCCCGCCGTCGGTGGCTTCACGCACCGCCCCCGGAACGCTCTCGACGGCGGCCGGGTTCACCGTCGTGGCCGCACCGAGGTCGGTCGCGCGATCGAGTTCGCCGCTCTCGATATCGATTGCGAGGACGTTCGCGCCAACGGCGTTCGCGATCTGTACGGCCGACAGGCCGACCCCACCACAGCCGAACACCGACAGCCACTCGCCGGCCTCGAGGTCGACGCGGTGGCAAAGCGCATGAAAGGCGGTCACGTACCGGCAGCCGAGCGCCGCGGTCTCAACGCTGCTCACCCCTTTGGGCAGCGAAACGACGTTGTACTCCGCGCTCGGGACGTGGACGTACTCGGCAAAGGCCCCTGGCGCTCCGGCCTCGAAACCGAGCGCCAGTCCCTCGGGACAGACGTTGCCGTGACCGTTCAAGCAGTGTCGGCAAGTCCCGTCGCCGAGATTGAAGGGGACGGCCACCCGATCGCCGTCCTCGATATCGTCTACTCGCTCGCCGATCTGCACCACTTCGCCCGCCGGCTCGTGGCCGAGTACCTGGCCGAGGGGAGCCTGGTCGTCGGCCCACTCGCCGTGGCCCTGCCAGGCGTGCCAGTCCGACCGGCAGATCCCACAGGCCTCGACCTCCAGGACGATTCCATCGGGATCGGGCTCGGGAACGTCGAGGGACTCGATCGCGAGCGGTTCGCCGTATTCCTCCAGAACTGCGGCACGCATACTCATAGCTCCCGTTCGCTCCCCGCCAGAAAAAGTAGCCGGCTCCCCCTCGGTTCTACGTCCCGATCGCTCGCCGGAACGTCGAATAGTGCTCTGGCGATCAGTAGAAGTCGCTCAGCCCCGACTGGGAGTCCTCGGCCGCATCTTCGCTTTCGTCACCCCCATTGTTCTCGTTGTCCGCGTGCACTCCCGTTTCGATTGCCGACTCGCAACCGTTCGCGAGTTCGACCTCGGCTCCGTCGGTCGCGGGTTCCTCGTCGACCGCTTCGTTCTCGGTGTCGTCTCCTCCCGTGTCATCGTTGTCCGGCTCATCCCCTGGGTTCTCGGCGTCGCGCGTTACTCCCTCGAACGCACCGCCGGAGTGTGCTACTGCGTCCTCCTCACGTTGCTCTTGGGCGTCAGCGACGATCGACTCGACTTTGTTCGTACTCTCGCCGCTGCCGGTAATGAATGACAGGTCCTTTTCGTCCAGATCGTACCGGGCGGCCATCTCTACCGTCAGTTCGCGGGGCTTGCAGTGATGGGTCATCGCCGAGAGGTACGGCAGGACCGACCGGCGGGCGGTGCCCATGCTGAGACCGCTGCCCGCAGCGATCTTCCGTGCGATGCCGTCCTGGCGATCCCGCGTGCTCCGCGAGCGCCCGAGTTTCGACCAGTAACTCGGCGGGCCATAGCGGGTCCACCCGCCCTTGGCGGAGCGACGCGACGCCGCGACCCCCGCGGTCATGTTGTCGCCCGCGTACCGCCAGTACTTGTACTCCTGGCTCGCTCGAACCCGTCCGAGCCAGCGATCGGCGTTCGAGAGAAAGGAGAAGGCGTCGGCCAACTCCTGGCCTTCGTAGTCCTTCGGGACGTTGTCCTCGATCCAGTTGATCAGGTCGTCGGGTGTCTCGTCGACCTCATAGGACGCTTGGAGGGCCCCCTGGGCGTCTTCGTCCTTGATGAGCGCGTCCAGAAACTCGAAGATCCCGCGCTTGCTGTCGCGCTCGCCGGTAACGACGTCCTCGGCGGTGAGTGTTTCAGTACGTTCGGCGATCGCCTGGAGGTCGTTGACTGCTCCCCGGAGGTCGCCGTCGTTCTGCTCGGCGAGGCGTTCCAGGGCCTCGGCCTCGAACTCGACGTTCTCCCGGCGACAGATGTCCCGCAGTACGGGCAGGATCGAGCGCGCGGAGACGTCACGGAACTCGATTTCCTCACAGGCATCGCGGAGCGAGCGAGACATCTCGTAGAAGTCGTTGGCGATCAATATGACCGGCTGGCCGGCGTCTTTGATCAGGCTCGTGATCGCCCTGGAGCCGCCCCGATCGACGTTGCCATGGAGGTTGTCGGCTTCGTCGAGAACGACGAGTCGTCGCCCGCTGCCCCCGGCGGTAAGCGTCCCGCTTTTGGCGGCCTCGCCGGCCACCCGCTCGACGACGCTCGCGGTGCGCTGGTCCGAGGCATTGAGCTCGATGGTGTCCCAGCCCAGATCCGCAGCGAGGGCGTGGGCTGCGGAGGTCTTCCCGATGCCGGGGCTACCATGCAAAACGACGGCTTCCTGGTGGGAGTCCCAGGTGTCGGCCCACTCGCGCAGTTGGTTGCAGGCCTTGTCGTTGCCCCGGACCTCCGCAAGCGTCTCCGGGCGGTACGTCTCCGTCCAGTCTGCCATTGGGAGCCCTATGCCGGTAGTGCGTTTAGTGATTCCGAACGACTAGCTATCGATTCGTAGGCTGTAGCAGCAGTGTATTAGAGCACTCTCGTCAGCAGTTCACTATCACTATCGTACATACTTTTCAGCGATATGGTTGATGAGACGCTCTTCCCGAGATTCGATGAATTCTTGAGCAGAGGCTGGATCAAGTGATACATCTGGATACTGATTAGTACGCTTAATCTCGGCCGCCTCTGCCTCACTTACTTGGTCACTTTCGAACCAGTCTTTCGGCCACATCTCGCGCTTTTCTTCACGGTTGAGTGAGTGATGTAGCAACTGAAGATTCCCGATACGATCGAGATCAACCTTTTGTCCGACCGCTTCTTCTACCTCGTCTTCTTTACTTCGTGGAAATATGTGACCCACGTCATATGAACTAACGTCATGAGTAGAACGGCTTGTATATGACTCATCGAGTAGCCCGAGGATAGCTGTGACATTCTGATTAGTAAAGACAGGTTGTCCAGGATTACCTGTGTAGCGTGCGTTCTGGACTACTAGCTCTATATCCTCAGCCGAGGGATGAAGGTTTTCATGAGCGAGGAGCCCCTCTCCTGGAAAAACTGTATACTCCTCCTTGTGGTCGTTCAGATAGCGCATCCAACTTCGTGCATTTCCAATAGCGAAGACTCGATAAGACTCATCCAGCAGAAGACATTGAGCGAGAAAGTTGAATACAGCATTGCGATTTTGTTCGTCTACTTTTGCATCCGGATTGTAGTAATAGAACACACCTATAACTGCGAAAGTCGGCATGTCGTCTAGTATACTTGGACGAACGCCTGCACCAATCACAGTCTCAAAGGCATTAGCCAAAGACGAACGAAACCATTCGAACCGTCCTTGAGCTGCACTAGGGCTATGAAGCCACTTCCCCCGTATGTCATCCATGTTCTCCTCAGAGAGATTTCCGATACCCGATTCTAAGAGGTCACGCTTGACGAGATATGACGAGTATCTCATGAAAAGATCCCTGTCTATATGCGTTTCATAGGGCGTGAAATCATCGCAGAATCGGTCGATCCATCTCTCAACTTGGTCGCGTGGATTGATTTGTTTCTCTTCATCGTCCGAGTATGGCCAGTAACTCATCAATTGTGACATAAGTAACTGGTATGGTTTGGGATTTTCTCCCTCCAAATTGAGCCGCTGAAAAATTTCAGGTATCTCTGTTGTTTCGTGATCTACTGAATCAGTTATCAGGTCTTTGGTGAGCACTCTATTGTAAAGATCAAGTCCTACTGCCTGCGCTATATCGCGTAAGCGTGACCGAGTTGACTGATTTATAGCCATAGTAGCGCCCTCGAGATGAGAATCTACAGTGTTGCGTACTTCCCCTTGACCTATGAGGCCTTCCTCTCAGAAATCACCTACCGGCATCCACATCCGGTGACTGTCATCCGCATACTCATAGCCAGTCTCCGACTCTTTGCCGAATCCCTTGACTCTCTTGAATTGGAATTCATAATTTCCATGTACGCCACTATCAGTGAAGTCCGGATGCCCAAACAGGTCAATACATAATGAACTTGCTTTCCATTTCTCTACATGAGCTTGTGAATAGCCACTTCCACCATTGTATTCTGCAACTTCTCCGCAAACACCAATATACAATGAATTGAGCCGCTGTTGGCCATCAATAATGAGCGATTCGACTGTTGCGTGATCGGACACCTGATCGTTATACCGGGAGAATCCAGCTTCGTTTACTTGATCAGGGATACTACCGTTACTAGCTATATAGCGGTCTATTAGCCGATAAGAGTGAAAATTATCTCTAGCGCTATTACGAACGTTCCACTCCGTAATAGCACCAACTGGGTAATTTCGGATTAGTGAATCGAACAATCTCGCTATCTGAGATGGATTCCAAACGAATTCACGTTGGATGCCAGGAAGAAATGTGTATTTATTGACGCTCATAAGGTACTCGCGTACGGAGGTACTCATGATTGCTTCTGTCGAACGGGCGCCCTATAAACAACTCGTCGCCAGCACCACTAGGCTGATATTCTAATTAGATTTTATATGCTATAATTCGAACTCGTATTTTGTCCTCCGTATAGTAGGCTATCGTTCGTTCAGTCACACTGTCATCTGTGTTTCCCCAAGAGATCGAGACTGACCGACTCTGCCCGCCCTGCCTCACCTACGGACTTTTTAGGTCACGAGCACGCGAGACGCGGCGCGCCGGCCATCGAGGCAATTACTGAGTCGTCGTAGCCCCGTCTACCGACCACTCCCGATTGGCCTCAGAGCTCTCGCGCTACCATCTCACCCCAGTTCGAAAAGCCGTGGCGTCGGTAGAACGCCCCCGCGCGGTCGTTCCCGCCGTCGACGTCGAGGACGATCCGATCGAGCGGGAGGTCCTGCCCGCGGGCGTGATCGAGCGCACCTTCGAGAAGCGCGTCGGCGACCCCCTCACCGCGATCCCCCTCGCGCACGTAGAGTTCGTTGAGGACGGCGGCGTCCCAGATAAGCGAGAGGTCCGCGGGAAGCACGAAGGCGTAGCCGGCGAGCGACGTGACCGGCTCGTTTTCGGTGTTGGTGGCACTGGGTTCGTCCTCGCTTTCGGCGAGCAGGACACAGCCTGGGTCGCACTCGTTGCAGCGATCGACCCATTCGATATACCGCTCCCGGTACTCCGCAGTGAGTTTCCCGTCATAGTCCGTGCTTTTCTCCTCGCCGCCGAGCGCGCCCAACTCGCGCTCGAAGCGTTCTTTGAGTTCCCACAGCGCCGGCCCGTCCCTCTGCTCGTAGGCTCTGACGTGCATAATCGGGTGAGACACGCGCCGGTAATCCCCTTGGCGATCAGCATCCCAGGAGCAATCCGATCGATCGCCGTCGAGCCACTCACCGTCGGGGTCTTCACGGTTGAGCTTTCCGGATTCGATCACTCGCCGTCGGGTGGCTACCGAACTGTAACGCGATACCGGGGTTGGAAACGCTTTTGCTCGATCCCCGTGTGTCTCGGGTATGCCAGTGAACGAGCGGGAGCGCGAGGAAGTGCTCGAACTGCTGGGCGAGAACGCCCGGTACTCCATCGCGGACCTCGCACGATTTACCGACCTCAGCGAAGAGGAAATCGAAGCGGCGATCGAGGAGTTAGAGGACTCGGGGGCGATCCGGGGCTACCAGGCGATCGTCGATCCCAGCCGGGTTGGGACTGAACAGGTCCGGGCCCGCGTCGAATTGAACGTCACGCTCGATCGCGAGACGGGCTACGAGGACATCGCCCGGCGGCTGGCGGGCTTCAGCGAAGTGCAGTCCCTCCGGCTGGTGAGCGGGGATTACGACTTCGCGCTCGACATTGAGGCCGACTCGATGGATCGAGTCTCTCGGTTCGTCAGCGAGAAGGTCGCGCGCCTCCCCGAGATCACTCAGACAGTGACCCACTACGTCATGGATACCTACAAGGACCGGGGCATCGAGATGGGCGAGGGCAGCGACGACGACCGACTCTCGGTCTCGCCATGATCGCTTCGCGTCTCGATCCTGATCCCGGTGGTCACCGCCGTCCGATCGCCGAGCGCCGGTCGAAGCGAACCGACCGACCCTATCGAGGGTGGCGATCCTCTCGAAACCAGCGCGAGGGCAGCGTATGAAGATCGCTGATCGGGTCGAACGCGTCCCGCCCTCGGGCATCCGGCGGTTTTTCGAACTCGCGACCGAAGCCGAGGACGTCATTTCCCTGGGTGTGGGCGAACCGGACTTCGCGACGCCCTGGAGCGCCCGCGAGGCGGCGATCGCCTCGCTCGAGCGCGGCCGGACCTCCTACACCTCGAATCGAGGACTGCCGGAACTCCGGGACGCAATCGCCCGCCGGGAGCGTGAGAAACGCGATCTGAGCTACGACCCCGACGAGGAGACCCTCGTGACCGCGGGCGCGAGCGAGGCGATCGATCTCGCCTTCCGTGCCTTAGTCGATCCCGGCGACCGAGTGGCTATCGCCCAGCCATCCTATGTCTGTTACCCGCCGGGGGCGATCTTCGCCGGGGGCGAGGTGCTGGACGTACCGACCCGTGCGGCGGAGGACTTTACCCTCACGTACGAGGCCTTGGAGGCGAGCGGGGGGGCCGATGCGGCGGTGCTGGTGCTCTGTTATCCGAACAACCCGACCGGCGCGACGATGAGCGAGAGCGAGTTAGCACCGATCGCCGAGTTCTGTCGCGAGCACGATCTCGCGGTCATCTCCGATGAAATTTATGCCGACTTGACCTACGACCGCGAGCACGCCTCGATCGCGACGCTTCCCGGCATGCGCGAGCGGACGATCGTTATCAATGGCTTCTCAAAGGCCTATGCGATGACCGGCCTGCGCCTGGGCTACGCACTCGCACCCCCCGAGGCGAGCGCGGCGATGACCCGGGTGCATCAGTACGCGATGCTCTCCGCGCCGACCACCGCCCAGCACGCCGCGATCGACGCTCTCAGGAATTGTGAGGAAGACGTCCGGGAGATGCGGGCCCAGTACGACCGCCGCCGCCAGTTCGTCCTCGCCCGGTTCGCGGAGATGGGGATCGAGTGTTTCGAGGCGACCGGAGCCTTCTACGTCTTCCCCGAAGTTCCTGGTGGTGACAGCGAAACGTTCGCCGAAGCCCTCCTAGAAGAAGCGGGCGTCGCGGCGGTCCCGGGGAGCGTCTTCGGCGAGGGCGGTGCGGGGCACCTCCGGGTGTCCTATGCCACCGGGCTGGCCGACCTGCGCGAAGCACTCGACCGGATCGAAGCGTTTCTGGACTGAGAGGATCGAGAACCGCTGGTTCGGTTCCTGTACGTTTTCTCAGCGAAGGGATCGTCAGCCTGAGGTGTCCAGGAAGAGTTTATAACCGAGCACCGGACCACTCACCCCCAGTGATCTCCATATGCGAGCGGGCCTGCTCGCGGGGGGCGATGACCGTGGGTAGCGGTGCGATCGACCGGCTGACAACGGGAGACCTTACGGCGACCGGGAGGAATCCGTGAGCAGCACTTCGGAGGAAAAGAGCAGCGAAAACAAGGGAGCAAGCGATTCGTCGGGGATCGACGATCTCACAGCAGCGCTCGAGCGAGCCAGCGGCGAGGCGAGTGCACTCGAGACCCATCTCGCGGGTCGGACGGTCTCGGTCCGCGAGGACATCGAGGCCGACCACTTTTTCACCACTGTCGATGGGGAGACGACGGTTACCAATCGCTACGACCTCGAACGCGCCGTTCCGGACGCGAAGAAGAGCCACTTTCGGGAAGTCGATCGGTACTGGGTCAACAAGCCCTACGCCTTCGTCGTGCTCTTTCACTCCGATCGAGAGAACGAGCGCAAGTACTACGTCATCGAACCCCACCTCACGCCGATCGAGTCCGATCTCGTCGAGTTCCTCACCGAGAAACTCAGAACCGCGATCAAGTACACTGACGACGAGACGATCGTCGCCGGTGACAGTGCGAGCCGTGCGGCGGTCATCGAGCGCGAGACACTGGCGTTGCTCTCGCGATACGACCTGTACGACGCGCCCCAGGAGACGAACAGTGATGAATCGTTCTCCTGGCTCGCGGGACTGTTCGGTCGTGGCGTTTCCGACGATGAGAACGACGTCGATTCCGATTCCAGTACCGACGCTGAGTCCGATACCGGACCCGACAGCGAGGCCGGAGACGACGGTTCTGAGGGGAGGCTTGAGGGAATCGTCGCTCGACCGGAACCCGCAGTGCTCGAGGAGAACAGTGACACGCTCTCGGAGTACCAGGTCGAGAAACTCCTCTATCGGCTGAAACGCGATTTCGTCGGCTACGAGCGGATCGACCCGATCAAACACGACATCAACATCGAGGATATCTCCTGTGACGGGTACAACTCCCCAGTCTTCGTCTATCACTCCGAGTACGAACAGGTCATCACGAACGTCTCGTATGGCGAGACCGAACTCGACGACTTCGTCGTTAAACTCGCCCAGCGCTCGGGCAAGGGCATCTCGAAGCGTTCCCCGCAGGTCGACGCGACCCTTCCCGACGGTTCGCGAGCCCAGCTTACCCTCGGCCGAGAGGTATCGGATCACGGGACGAATTATACTATCCGGCAGTTCAAGGACGTCCCCTTCACGCCGATCGACCTCATCAACTGGAACACCTTCGACCTGGAGGAAATGGCCTACCTCTGGCTCTGTATCGAGAACGAAAAGAGCCTGATCTTCGCCGGTGGCACGGCTTCGGGGAAGACGACGAGCCTGAATGCGGTCTCACTGTTCATTCCCAGCAAATCGAAGATCGTCTCGATCGAGGATACCAGAGAGGTGGAGCTCCCCCAGCGCAACTGGATCGCGAGCGTCACTCGGCCCTCCTTTTCCGGCGACGACGCGGGTGACGTCGACGAGTTCGCATTGCTCGAAGCTGCGCTCCGCCAGCGCCCCGAGTACATCGTGATGGGCGAGATCCGCGGCGAGGAGGGTCGAACCCTCTTCCAGGTGATGTCGACTGGCCATACTACGCTCACGACCTTCCACGCCGATAGCGTCGGCGAGGTGATCAAGCGCTTCACGACCGATCCGATAAATGTATCAAAAACGATGTTCTCCGCGCTCGATCTGGTGAGCGTCCAGACCCAGACGCGGGTCAAGGGTCGGAAGGTACGGCGGAACAAGGCACTGACCGAGATCAATCACTACGACGCCGAGAACGACGAGATCAACGTTCAAGACGTCTACCAGTGGCAGGCAGAAACCGACGAGTACCTGCCGATGGGTGATTCGAGCACCCTAGCGGAGATCAAGTTCGATCGCGGCTGGGACGAAGCCACCTTGGAAACCGAACTCTTCGAGCGCAAGGTCGTCCTCGCCTATCTGATCGACCGAAATCTCAACACCTACACGCAGGTCGCGGCGACGCTCCAGGCCTACATTAACGATCCCGAGACGATTCTCACGCTGATCGCGAACGACCAGCTGGAGAAGAGCTTGGAGACCCTTCGGGAGATGGAGTCGGTACTGATCGACATCGACCCCGATAAAGAGGAGATGGTCCCACGGCCCGACCCGACCGACGAAACCGAAGCCACCGCGGAGTGGATCCTCGAGGAGGCCCGTTCGGGGCTCTTGGAGGAGTATCGAGGCCGAGAGGCGTCGGGGATCGCGAACGTGCTCACGACGGCCGACAGCGATGGCGACGCCGATGCCAGTACTGACATCGACGATGACGCCGGGACCGCCGTCGGTGTCGGAGCCGATCCCGCCGAGAGCGACCGGTCCGAGGGAAGCGAGGCGACCAACGTAGCCGCCGACGGTGGCCGCGACGACGAGGGAGACGGGGACGAACGCGAGGGAGATGAACCGACAGGAGCGGTCGCTGGCGAGGCCGACGGGAGCAATCGGGGCGGAAGCGAGCGTCATCGTGGGGATGAGGAGGCCGAGGAATGAGCGTCGACACCCGGGCGAGTAGCGCGCCGACGCCACTCGCCGATGCCTTCTACGAACTCTCTCAGCGCGTCTTCGACGCGGATGGGGATTTCGCCGCCACCGTTGAACGCAAGCTTGCGGAAGCACGCATGGACCAGACCGTCGAGCTGTATCTCGCACGGGCGCTTGCGATCGGCGTGCTTTCGGGCGGTGTGCTCTGGCTCGTCGGCACCGGCCTGGGCTACCTGCTCGTCACTACATTCATCGAGGGGACGCCCTCGTTTTTCGGCTTGGTCCTTCCCTCCGAGCAGGTGCTATCGATCGTCCAGGCGATCAAGATTCCTTTCCTGATCGTCTCCTCGGGCGTCGTGCTCGGAGTCCTCGGGTTCGCGCTCGGCTTCGGGACCTACATCGCGATTCCCTACCAGAGGGCCAACGTCAGGGAACGCGAGATCGAGATGCTGCTGACCGATTCGATCTCGTTTATGTACGCGCTGTCGGTTGGCGGGCTCAATCAGTTAGAGATCTTAGAGGCGATGGCCCGGGCGGACGACACCTATGGTGAGACGGCAAAGGAGTTCCAGTCGATCGTCTTAGAGACCCAGTACTTCGATACGGACTACCGAAGCGCGATCCGCAACCAGGCGCTCGCGACCCCCTCCGACGAGCTGAGTCAGTTTCTGACCGATATGCTCTCGATCATCGACTCCGGGGGAGACATGCAGCGCTTCCTCGACGATCAGAAAGAAAAACACCTCCGGACGGCGAAACAACAGCAGGAACTCACCTTAGAGACCTTAGAGCTCTTCGGCGAGATGTACATGACTCTCTCGCTATTCCCGCTGCTTCTGATTATCATCCTCGTCATCATGGGAATGATGGGTCAGGCGAAGACGTCGATGCTGTATGGCACGGTCTATGGGATGATTCCGCTGATCGGGGTCGCCTTCTTAGTGATGGTCTCGACGGTCAAACATGACGAGCCGGGCAGTGGCTATCTCGAGGGGAATAGCGATCGGCGCGGCGCGGCGAGTACGGGCATTTCGGATCTCGGCGCCATCGAGGGCTACGTCGGGGAGTATGGAATTTTCGACCGGATCGAGAACCGCGAGGGAACCTACGAGACGCTGCGCTTGCTCAAGCGACCACATCACTTCTTTCGGGACAATCCCCTCTACGTCCTTTCCCTCTCGGTGCCGGCGGCGATGGTTCTGATAGGTATCGCGGTACTCTCGGGCACTGCCCCGCTGTCGCTGTCGGGCTTTATCGATAACCCCGTGGGCGCAACGGTGATCTGGCTCTACGTTCCGCTCTACGTGGCGTTCCTGCCGCTTGCGGTGTTCCACGAGTGGAACGTCCGCTCCCGGCGGAAGATCGTCGGCAATCTGTCCGATAGCCTCCGGAAGCTATCGAGCGCGAACGACACCGGGATGACACTACTCGAGTCCTTCGCGGTCGTCGCCGATACCTCCTCGGGGAAACTGTCCGAGGAGTTCGAGACGATCCACGCGAAAGTCGACTACGGGACGAGCATGCGCGGGGCCCTGATCGAGTTCAACAACACCTACCATATCCCTCGCCTCGCCCGGACGGTAAAGCTCATCACGAAAGCCCAGGAGGCCTCCGGTCGGCTCACCGACGTGCTCTCGACGGCCGCCCGGACCTCCGAGAACCAGGACGACATTGAGCGCGAACGGCGCTCGCGCGCCCGAATGCAGATCGTCATCATCATTATGACCTACCTCACTCTCCTGGGGGTGATGGCCATCCTTCAGGTGAACTTCCTCGATACGATGGCCGGCCTCGCCGAGCAGTCCTCGGGCTCGAGCGGAGCTGGCGGCGCGGCGGGTTTCGGCAGCGGCGTCGATACGGATATGCTCAGCATGTTGTTCTTTCATGCCGTTACGCTCCAGGCCGTGATCTCGGGGCTGATCTCCGGGTACATGAGCGAAGGGTCGCTGCTCGCCGGCGTGAAGTACGCCGTCGTGCTGCCGGCCTTCGCTCTGGTAGTGTTCAGTGTGATCTGAGATGTGTGGGAAAAAACGTGGACAGACGACTTTGGATTTCGCCGTCGGCATGAGTACGTTTCTACTCGTTTTCGCGTTCGTACTGACGTTTATTCCTGGAATGATACAACCTTTCAGCGCGAGCGATCAGGAAGCGACCGTCGTCGCCGATCGGGTCGCTGATCAGCTCTCGCAAGGACTGCTCGGCGATCCGGGCACACCATACATATTGAACGGAACGTGTACGGCAGACTTTTTCGACGACGCGGCCGAGTGTTCGTTCAGCGGTAATAACGTCTCCGAGCGAGTCGGACTTTCGAGATACGGCGAAGGGAAGCCGTATCGGAGCCAGATCAACGTTTCAGTAGAAGGCAACCTCTCCGATTCGGATGGAAGCGCCGTTCTCTGTCGGGACGATACGAACGAGACGATCGTCGAACGCGACAATGGCAGCTGTGACGAGGGCGATCCGGCGGACGTCGTTCTTCAGGACGGTGCGACGCTTCCGGAGAACCGTAGCTCGGTCGTCGTCGCCCGTCGTGCGGTCTCGATCGACAGTCGGGACGCCACGTTACTCGTGAGGGTGTGGTGATGGGTCGGAGTCGTGGGCAGGCACACGCGCTCGAAGGGATCGTCGCCGGGCTCGTCCTGCTTTCGGGGCTCGTCTTCGCGCTCCAATCGACGGCCGTGACGCCGCTGTCGGCGAGTACGGCTAGCCAACAGATCGAGAACCAGCAGCAATCGACAGCCGAAGGCGTCCTCGCGACGGCCGCGGCGAACGGCTCGCTGAAGAACGCGACACTCGCCTGGAACGAGACCGGGGATCAATTCCCTAACCTCGGCGAGCGAGGGTACTATACCCAAGGTGGACCGCCGAACGCCTTCGGGCACCTGTTGAACCGCACGTTCGAGGACAGAAACGTCGCGTTCAACGTCTATCTGATCTACCTCAAGCCCCTAAGTGGCACGAACTCTCCCTCGAGCGAACTCTCGACGCCGAGACAGCTCGTATACCGCGGTGCGCCGAGCGATAATGCAGTGGCGGCAAGCAGGAGCGTGACGCTATACGACAGCGACCGACTGCGCAACACGAGCGGTGTACGGGGATCGACCCTGAACGATTCGTCGAGTTTCTACGCCTCAGGGGACGCATTCGAGCACAGTAGCGTCTACACCGTTGTGCAGGTTCGGGTGGTCGTATGGCGAATGTAGGCCCCTCGAGTCCTCGATTTCCGGGATCAGAGCCCGGTCGCGATCGCGGCCAGCTCATTCTCGTAATGGGGGTCGCACTAGCCCTGACGATCGTCGCGCTCGCATTGATCCTCAACTCGACGATCTACACGGAGAACCTCGCGGCCCGGGACAACGACGTTCCGGCGACTGACGCCATCGAGTACCGTGAAAGCGCTCGCGAAGGGGTCGCCGGTTCTATCGCGCACGTGAACCGTCACGCCCGCTCAGAAACGAAACCTAACCATACGGCCGCGCTCAACGATTCAATCGTCTCCTGGAGCGAATCCACTGCCAAATTCGCCGCAGTCGATGGCCGCACCGTGAATGTCACGCTGAATCGTAGCAGCGTCGTCTGGAGAACGCGGATTGGTCAGAACGCGGGCCGAGATTTCACCAGTACGAGTGGTGAAGGAGTATGGACGCTCGCGAACGAGACCGGGAATATCACTTCGTTTCGTATGAACATCAATAGAAGCGGGTTAGACGATACGAACCGATTCGGCATACGATTTACGAACAGCAGTGGAAGACAGGATGTACTCATAAACAACAGTAGCGACCCCTCGGAAATCATCGTGGAGGGCCCCAGTGGGTCGACCTGTTCCGTCGAGAGTCAGCGAGCCGAGCTAGATATCGTCGCCGGAACAATACTGAATGGGACGAACAGAACGAATGGAACGAACGAGACGGCGAAGAACTGTCCAGCACTCGATTTTTTCGATTCGAGTGGGAACTACAACGTCACCTACGGAAACGCAGCTAAGATCTCCGGCGTCTACGAACTCTCGGTCGAGAAGGATCGCGACGATCTCCTATTCGATCCCGGTGATTACGACGGAGAGCCCGATCCCTACGCCTCGTGGGCGATCCACAATGCGACAGCCACCGTGAGCTACCAGTCGCCGTCGCTACGGTACGACACGAACGCTACAGTCGAACCGCACGAGCCGGAGACGCTCAGACCCACGGAGGCAGGGTGAGTCGCGTGAGGGCTATACGCTGGCTCAACTGGCTCGCTAGTGAGGACCGGGGCGTCTCGACGATACTCGGGTACGCGCTGAACCTCTCGATCGCGACGCTATTGATGACTACCCTCCTGATCACCGGCGCCGACGTGGTCGAGACCCAGCGCGAGCAAGCCGTTCGCTCGGAGCTACAGGTACTCGGCCAACAGCTCGCAAGCGCCGTCGTGACGGCCGACCAACTGAACGCCTCGGGTACGGAATCGGCAACCGTCACCGATGTAGTGGTTCGACGGACCCTCCCGACGCAGGTCGTGGATACGAGCTATACGATCGATGTTACCTCCCAGGACGGCGACGACGAATACGGAATCGTTCTCGATAGCGCGAACCCGGACGTGACGATCACCGTCAGGTTCGTCTCAGCAGCCGAGGTGCGAACCGAGGACAACTCCCCGCTGGGCGGTGGCCCCGTCGTCATCAACCACACCGATACCGACGGGGATAGCGTTCCGGAACTCGAGGTAGGTAATGGATAACCGTGGGGTCAGTGAGGTCCTCGGGTTCGTCCTCGTGTTCTCGATGATCACGGCGACGGTTGCGCTGGTGTACGTCAGTGGCATCCCGGCACTGCAAGAGCGCCGGGATGCAGAGCGTGTCGACAATGCTGAGCGCGCCTTCGACGTGCTCGCGGACAACGTGAACGATATTTACCAAGGGAACGCACCCAGCCGGGCGACGGAGATCAGCCTCGACGATGCTCGGTTGGCCTTCGGTGCGCCGACGACGATGAGGGTGACTGTCACTAGTCTCTCTCCCACTCCGGTCTACGAGACGAGCTTCAGGCCGATCGTCTACTCTGCCGGCACCAGGACGGAAATCGCATACGAGGGTGGGGCAGTCATTCGGGCCGATCCCGGCAATCCCGAGAACGCGATCGTGAAACGGGACCCACCGATGGTGTTCGCCGACGATAGCGGCAACGGGACCGCACTGATCCCCTTTCTCGGAACCCGTCCGGCAGGGGACGGTAGTGCCGTTGGGGGTTCGACAACGGTCCTCGTCCGCACTGTGGGTGCCACTCCGACCGTCGAGAACGTGAGTCTCACCGACGGTCCCTACACGCTGAACTACACGATCGAGACGACACCCGAACGCGCGAACGCGTGGCGGGACTTCTTCGACGGAGAAGTGCCAGCTCCCCTAAAAAAAGACTGTCCGGTGGCGGGGACCCCCGATGGCGTCGTCGCCTGTGAGATCGAAGTCGACCGACTGATCGTCACGGCGACGGGGATCGACGTGACGTTTAATTGATGGACCGCGGGCAGTTACATTCGGTCCGGGGGCTTGACAGCCAGACCGTGGTGTCCGGGGACTTGGCTCGACGAACCCGACATCAGCGTGCGGAGAGGCTGGCCGGTCATTCGAGCCTGACGTCGATCCCGTCGTAGGTCACGTGCAGGAAGCTGATGTACTGTCCCGAGATAGGATATCTGATCACGCCCGAGGACGCGTCTTCGCTGATAGTATCGGAGTTCTTATCATCTACGGTCAGGTCAATTCCTGGGCCCATGAGCGCGAGGTAATGCCGCAGCAATCGGTCGATGACTTCCGTCGACCCACTGGAGTAGGTCTCCGATTCCCAGCCCACGCTGCCCGCGTGTTCGTCGATGGTCGCCGAGGAGAGGAGTTCCGCTCCGGAGGGATTGAAGTGTTGCAGATCGCTCGATGCGAGGGACGTATAATTCAACTCGGGATCGGTGCCGTCGGTCTCGGTGGTATTGCCGTCACTGTCGCTATCATCGACGAAATCGGCGGTGAGCTTGGCCTCGTCGTCGCCGTCACCGTCGCTGTCGAAGCACTCGGTCGTATAAGATCTATTGCCGAACCACCCCTGATACGTTTCGCCACCGTCCCCGGAGTAGTAGACGGTGACACCCACCTTGGTGTCGCTACAATCGTTACCGCTCTGGCGACGGAGATGGATCTCGAACTGTCTGGCGCCGCTTTCGGCGTACATCGACCACTGGAGGTTCGCGAAATCGGCACTGTCGGTATCGTCGGGCCGGAGGGTAACGTTGAACTCGCTGAGCGTGTGGCCGCCCGACAGTCCACGGACGTCGACCGCACTGCCCTCGCCGGGCATCGGAAACGGTCCCCGGGTCCCGGGTGTGAGGAGGTAAACCGAAACGGTATTATCCTGGCTTGGAATATCGATCCCGAAATCGGACAAGTCGTCGATGTTACAGCGGTTTTTGACCTGTGTTGTAGTGTCGTCGCTGGTGACCACACAGCCGTCGGTGCGGGTGCGGAAGTACTCCGCCCATCCGGCGGAGTACTCACTGTGTACTGTGACCGACACCGTGCCGTTGTCCACCGGGTTGTCGTACGGGTCCCCGTCGAAACCGTAACTCGCCGAGCGGTTCGGATAAAGAGGGATGTCCTGCGAGCCGTCAACGACGGCCGTCGTCGCTCCACCGGCACTATCCGTGCCGTTCACGCTGACGATCGGGAGCGTGAGCGTCGCATCCCGATAGTGGAACTCCGGCGGTGAGATCATGCGCGCCTCGCCGGCCGGATCCTTCCGCCAAACACCACCGCCTTGGTAGGCGATTTCGGTCCCGGTGTTGCTGTAGGCGACTGTTCCAAGTGTCTTATTCGCTATCACCTCGGTGTTGTTGTTTCCGGAGTGATCGAAATGATCGACTCGGAGCCAGCCTTTGCTACCGTTCACTCGGTAGCCCCCATCGGTCTGCCCGAACGTCGTTGACTGCACAGCCGAACCCCCCAGAGCCACCTGCGCGGCCTTCGAGTCGAACTGGGCCATCGCCTGCTCGGCGTTCGCGAACTCCGAGCGTTCCTCCGTGGCGTCCAACGCCTGTGATCCGAAGCCGATCACCGCGGTCATCCCGAGAACCACCATCCCGAGGATCAACACCACTCCGATGGTCTCCGATTGGGCCCGAACGTCCCCGAATAACCCTCTCGACCCACCATCCCTACCGGCCCCGCCGGACGTACCGCTCATGGAGCCCTTGGCCTCGCTCCGGTACAAAAACGCTCGCACACAGCGGACGAATCGGCTACCCGCCGACCTCACGCGCCGCCGACCGACACGCTCTCTGCGAGCGGACCATTGTTCGAACGGTGAGAGGTGTCTCAGTGCGAGAAATCGAGAAGCGTCACATGAAGTCCGCGATGCCCGATTGCTTGTTGGTGTCGTCCTCGAAGATGGATTCGATGTTTCGCTCTAAGATCTCGAGGCGCTGTTTCGTGTAGGGCCGGCAGTCGTACTCCTCGGCGACCGTCGTCGCGGTCTCGATGTACTTCTTCACCGACCCCTCGTGCACGGTCAGGTTCACCCGGCCGTCACACTCCCGACAGGAGCCCGACAGCGGCACGCGGCGGTACTTCGTCCCACAGCCCAGACAGCGGGTCTCCTGGCGCGAAAAAGCCCGGAGATTGCCGATCAGGTCGGGCAGGAAGTGATACTCGATGATCCGTTCGGCGACGTCGGTCTCGTCGACCGCCCGGGCCTTGCGCGCGAGCTCGAGCTGGGCGTTGGTCTTGTTCAGCATCGACCCGAGCGTCTTGTACGCCGAGAGGTCAGGCCCCAAGGCGATGTTCGAGGTGTCGTGGGTGTGGCGAAAGCCGGTGTACTGCGAGGGGGTGCCGACGCTTTCCTCGGCGACAGTGATCTCGACCTCCCCGGGATCTGCCATCGCCCGGGTCGCCTCGTAGAACCCCCGGGGATAGGCCTCGGCCACGTCCATGTTGTGGGCCTCGTCGTCGATCTCGGCCGGGTCGATCCGCGATGACATCACCAAAGGAGCGTCCATTTTTCCGCCACGTTTATCAGGCAAGAAAGATTTGCTGAAGTTCAGCAGACCGTCCATGAGCAACATCACGCAATCTTCGTCACCGTCGCACTGCGCGGCATAGATACCGTTTACCGCGACTCGATGGGTCGGGACGGTAAGGCAGTAGACGTGTTCCGATTCCGATTCGACGATCTCGACGCGGGTCACTTCCGATAATGGGGGGTTGTTTCGGCCGCCGTCCTCGTTCTGGTCGCCGTCGCCGCCATCGGCGACGGTCGCCTCACCATTCTTGGCACCTACGGCCCGGGTCATCGTCGTGGTTTCGCCGCCGTCGTACGCCGGGACCCGATCGCCAACAGCTATCTCGCTCGCCCGGACTTCCTCGATCCCACTCCCCTCGCCGCTGGCTCGCCGGAGCATCGTATGGTCAGGGGTGACAGTCAGGCAATGGCCATCCGCCGTTTCGATCTCTACGAGGTGCTCGGGGGCCGGATGTTTCGATACCGCTTCGACCGTCTCCCGAGTCGGTTCCCCGTCGGCGTCGAGCGAGGGGACCCGGATCGCTTCCGTCGGTTCTTCCACGAGCGTGCCGAAGTCGTCCTCCGTTGGATCCTCGAGGTGGGTTTCGACCAGCTCCTCGATCGTCCCGTATTGCCAGCCCGCCTCCGTTTCGTACCAGAGCTTCGTCTCGGGATGGAAGCAGTTCCGACGTTTCGCGGCGTGGAAGTAGGGATGAGCGTAGCCGACCGCAGCATTCGTAAAGCCGACCACCCGGCCGACGACCGCCGCGGAGGTGTGAGGGGCCATCCCGAAGACGAGCTCGCCTACCAACTCCTCCCGATCGTCGAGCTCGTAGAAGGGCTCGGCATCGTAGTGGTTCACGAGCAAGTCGTCGACGAACGCCGCGGTCTTCAGGAGATGGTCGGCGGCCCCATCCGAGAGCACGACGTCCTGGACCTCGAGTTCGACGAGCTGATCATCGTGGCGGAGCGGGTCGCCCAGGACGTCTTCCTCGTAGCCCAGTTGGCGGAAGCGATCGACCGAGACGTCGAGTTCGGCAGGTCTAACGCTCGTCACTGGGAGGTCGGTCATGTCGTAGCGCACGGTGCCGTCCTTGAACGTAGAAACGCCGTGTTTGGCCCGGAGGACGCCTTTCTCGATCGGCTCGGGGGTCTTATGCGTCGAGGTGAGCCCCTTGACGCCTTTGAGGATCGGGAAGGCGTTCTCCCGCTCGTCAACGGACTCGAGAGCGTTTCGATATTCGCTCTTGAGGTCTACCGTCCGCCACGCGGTCGAAGACGCTTCCTCACCACAGCGCGGGCACTCTACAGTCCCGCTCTCATGGGGCGTGACCGTGATCTCGCAGTCGGGACACTCGTAGGCCGGCTCCGTCCAGCCCCCACAGTCGTCCTCGGGACAGCGCGTTCGGAAGGTCTCGGTTCCACACTGGGTGCACTCCCGTCGGCCGAGTTGCACACCGATCTCGCCCGGTTTCGCTCCGCGTTCCGCGCTGTGGTCGGTGGCTTTCGTAACGTCGCGCTGGTTGCCCCCGGCCTCGCCGATCGGAAAGAGTGTATGAACTGCGGGGCTCAGCTCGCGTTTCTCGGATTTTTCGGGCCTACCCATCCGATTACCGATTCTCGTGGGCGCGCGCTCCTGGATCGCGAAGGGAGCGGTCTCGGCGACCGCGCCCATTGCGTCGTCGTGTCCGCGGGCCGCCGCCGAGAGACCGCCACCGTCGGCCGCCAGCACGTCGGTAGCGATCGACCCCTCCTCGCCGTCGCTGTTATCCGCCTCCCCGTCCGCGTTTCCATCCGTACCCACGCCGAACCCCAGGGACGCGCGGAGCGCGAGCGCCGGGCCGTCGGGGATCCCGATCCACTTTCCGATCCTCTCTCCGTCCTCCACCTCCCGCTCGACGCCCTGGGTGTGGGGGACGAGCAGGGTTTCGAGCGCGCCGCGCACCTCGGAGGTATCCGCGACGTAGAGCCGATCGGATAGCTCGCCTGCCCCGACGGCTTCACGGAGGGTTTCGAAGCTCTCGACCGAGAGGTCGTGCCACAGGTAGGTATACGCGGGGTGCAAGGGAGCGTCGTACTCGCGCGCCCACTCGATGGCTCGCTGCGCGCCGGGATCGGTAACGTCGATCCGCGCCGAATCCTCGATGGCCTGAGCATCCCCGCCTGCCGCTGCGAAGTCTTGGAGCCACCACTCGACGGTATAGGACGCCGGCGCGAGGGGATGGTTGTTCTCCAGGAACTCGCCGTAGTTCACTAGGTACTCCCCGAGGTCGAGGATGGCTTCGACGCCGTTCCTGACTTCCAGTGCCTCTTCGGGGTCGTCGATCCGCCTGACGTCGCCGTTCGCGAGTTTGACAGTTGGGCCGTCGATCGAATCGACCGGGACGACCCCCGCTGCCTTGCCCGGCCGTTCGGTCTTGATCTGGGTACCGGTCGCCAGGAAGTCGTCGACCAGGTGCATCGTCGCGGGGTGGACCCCAGCCGTCGCGAAGCCGTGATTCCGCGCGCGCCCGTAGCGTAGCCGAAAGCCGCCGGGCTCGGAAGGGTGTCCGAAAACCGGCCGGCCGGCGATCAGATCCCTCAAATACTTCTCGGAGGGTTCGGGTCGGGGTGCGGTTCTCAGTTCGCCCCGGTCGTCGTTACCGTCGTCTCCGTCCGTGTCGTTCGCCTCTGTAGTGTCCTCGTCGGCGCGATCATCGGGGTCCTCCGAGTTCTCCTCGCCCTCGGTTGCTTCCGGCGTCTCAGCATCGTTTTCCTTTTCTCCCGACTCCTCGCCGATCGTGCCGGCGATGAGATCGTCGAGCCAGGGCCAGTCGAGTTCGTCGAGCTGGGAGGTATAGCGCTTTATTTTCGGGGCTTTCTGAGCGATACCCTCCGCGAGCACGAGACACATCCCGCCGCGGGGCTTGTTCGTCGCCACCCGCTCGAGATCGCGATAGCCCGAGACCTCCTCGTCACCGGTGGCCTCCCCATCGAGCATCACCGGACAGTGCCGGGCGATGAATCTGGTCTCTTTTTTCTTAGGGCTGTACTGTAGGCCGGTCGTCGAGTCGTACAGTTCGACTTCCTCGGCGTAGCGCTCGACTTCCTGTGTGCGCGGTTCGTAGCCATTCAGTCCAAGGAGGGTTCGAGTGTAATCGGCGACGAGCACCGATAGCGCCTGGGCGGTACCCCCTGCCGATCGGATCGGCCCGGCGTAGTACACCCGAACGAATTCCCTGTTCCCGTCCTCGACGAACTCCACGCCATCGATGCCCTCGATCGGCGCGGCGACTACCCCCTCGGTGAGCAGAGCAACGGCGGTGCGGACCGCGCCCTCGACTTTGCCCGCGCGGGTCTCGTAGTCCCCGACCCGCCCTTCCGCGAAATCGCGGGCGAGCGCGAGGGCGGCCTCCTCCCGACCCATCTCGCCTTCGAGTTCGCGCACGCGCGCGGCGACCCCCTCGATCTCGAGCAGGTTCTCGACCCGATCGGCCATGTCCTTCGCGACCGGGATCTCGACGTCGGGACTCGGGTCTCCACCGTTCTCTTTGGCCTGTTCAGCGATCGCGAGCGCTTGGTCTAACTGCTTCTCGATGTCCCCGAAGTAACGCTCGTCGGCCGGGGACAGCGCGACGTCCTCGCCCGCGTCGCTGTCGCTCACGACTGGCACGCGGTCGCCGTCACTCGCTCGCTGCATTCGATGCCGCTTCGATCGATACTGACTCGCTCACTCCGTTTTGGATCAAAGGAAGTTCCCCGTTCAATCGCAGCAGCGCGACGGCACATACTGAGTGGGATGGACGGTATCGACAAAAAACCCTTCCGTACTACCCTACGGTGTCATCCGATCAGCCGACCACGATAGCGCAACGACATCCGACCAACCGGCAGCTATAGCGCGTTGCAAGGGGAGCCAGCCGGTAGGCGGTCTTCGGCAGCCCTGTAGTCCGCACGGACGAGCGCCGGTGGCGCTCGTCCGTATTTTTGGTGCAGATTTTTGCTGGCCCCGCAGCGCGCCGTAGGCGCGCGAGGACGCCAGGAAAAAGGTGCGTGCGGGATTAACGCCACTCCGGAATCGAGGCGGCCTCGGCGAGCGGAAGGGATAGCCAGGCCTCCTCGCGGGAGATATCGGCAATGACGACATCCGCGGCCCCGCCGTTACCGTCGACCGCAGTCATCACCTCACCCTCCACCGAATCCGACGCCGCGGCCGTGTCCGGCACCATACTGTGACATTGCCTAACATCCAATATAAACCCTCCGAAACAACGGGACCATTACATGTCTTCGTTCTCCCTACAGGCCCATAGTGAGGATTTCGAATCGTCGCTCCACCGATCGCCGCCGCCTCACCCGCTCGTCGGTCGCCTCGCAGTAGCGATCGCTCGCCTCGCCGTCGAAGGCCGGTACCGCGAGGCCGCCACACCGTCCGATCGCTCGTGACTCACCGCGTTCTGGCCTCGCGGGGAGAGGTAAGACGACGGATCGTCGCCGGTTCGACGAGCGGAATCGAGACGGCCAGCGTAAGGCTATGTCAGGTCGGCAGCGACGATAGCTGTGGCCGCGGGAGTCGATCATACTACTTCAAACCACCGCATGACGGCAAGTTTATTACGAAGGATCGGATACCTCACCCGAATGACGGATGATTCAGACCTGTCCCGTCGTCGCTTCCTCCAGGCAACCGGTAGCACCGCAGCAGCGGCCGCGCTGGCCGGTTGTTCCGGCGGCGGTGGCGGCGGTGGTAGTGGGAACGGCAACGGCGGCCAGGCTAGTAACGACACGGGTGGTACGAACGGTAGCGGTGGCGGTGGAAGTCAACGACGGATCGAGGCCGACCCTTCGAAGACCTTGGAGCTGATGAACTCCTCGATCACCACCTTCGATCCGATCGCCGCGACCGACACCGCCTCGGGGATCGTCATCCAGCAGATGTTCGACGGGCTGATGAACTACCCCGAGGCGAACACGGCCGTCGGGCCGTTGCTCGCGAGCGACTATCAGGTCTCGGAGGACTTCACGACCTATACGCTCACGCTCAAAGAAGGCGCACAGTTCCACAACGGCGATCCGGTCCGGGCACAGGACTTCGCATATGCCTTCGAGCGCCTCGCCGGCTCGGAGAACTCGAGTCGAGCGTATTTCATCCTCGATTCACTGGGTGTAGAGGCAGAGACCGATAGGGAGGGCACCTACCAGCCCGGCTCGATGAACGTCGAGGCGGTCGACGATCGGACCCTTCGCATCCAGCTCAGCGCGCCGTTTCACGCGACGCTCGAGATGCTCGCCTACACTGCCTTCGCCGCCGTCCCCGAGGGCCTCGTCGGCGACATCCCGGGGACCGAGGGCGAGATCGAGTACACCGACTTCTCCTCGGACAACCCGGTCGGTGCCGGTCCCTTCCAGCTCGAGAACTGGCAGCAGGGCACCGAGGCATCGGTCACCCGCTTCGAGAACTACCACGGCGAGTCCGCCTCGATCGCCGGCGTCCACTGGCAGGTCATCTCCGATTCCTCGGCAATCTACAACTACGCGATGAACCAGAACGTCGACTCGCTGTTCAGCCCGAGCCTCCCGCTCACCCAGTACAACCCCGAGAAGCTGAGCGTCGAACGCGAGGAGGGCGCACAGAGTTTCGGGACCTACGGCCCGGTTCGGAACGGGGCGACGATGGACTACTATCACATCACCCCGATCAACAGCTACTATCTGGGGTTCAACATGGCGAAGGTGCCCAAACCCGTCCGGCAGGCCTTCGCGTACGTGACTAACCAGCAACTGATCGTCGATCAGGTCTTCAAGGGTACCGGCGCTCCGGCCTACCACCTCACACCCCCCTCGATCTACCCCGGCGGGGCACAAGCCTACGAGCAACACGCGAAGAACAGCTATCCCTACGGCTACAATAAGACACAGATCCAGCAGGCCAAACAGGTCATGGAGGAGGCCGGTTACGGCCCGAACAATCAATTCACAGTCCAGTGGACGGATTATGCGTCCTCGGATACCTGGACACAGGCCGGGCAGATCCTCCGCGATCAGCTCCGGCAGGCCCACATCGACATGCAGATCCAAAGCGCGGATTTCTCGACGCTGCTCCAGCGGGGTCGCAATGGTCAACTGGAGGTCTACACGCTCGGGTGGATCGCCGACTGGCCCGCGCCCGATAACTTCCTGCAGTTGCTCAACCCGCCCCAGACCGACACCTCAATGGAGGCCCCGATCTCCTATCTCAACTGGTCACAGGAGAACGGCTCGGCCGCCCAACAGGCTATCGACGCCTACGAGACGGTCGTCGATAACCAGGCACCGACCGACCAGGCCCAGCAGACACGCGATCAAGCCTACGTGCAGATAGAGGAGGCCAACTGGGAAGACGTCGCCTTCGTCAACGTGTACCACCAGTGGGATCAGCGCTACTCCTACGACTGGGTCGATATCCCGCCCTATGGCGCGATGGGCCCGAGCCGACAGAAATTCGACGACGTGAGGATCGCGGCGGATCGCGGTGGCGGCGGTGGTGGAGAGAGCGGTGGCAGCGGTAACGGTAGCTAACGGCTACCCGCGATCGGACCGACCGCATCGATCGGCTTCGACGGGCTTTGGCTTGATGGGGCCGGCGTTCGAGGGGGAGCGATTCGACCGACGTATGGCAGTATTCGCACCTATGGAAACGAAAGGCCTAACAGTGGATATCGTCCACCGGGAGTCAATGCGGATCGTTCGCGCGGAGGTGAACTCGTGAGCCGGTGGCGGTATTTCCTCAAGCGAGTACTACTGATGGTCCCGGTGACGATCACCGGGATGACGATCGTGTTCATGGTGATCCGGCTTGGACCCATCGACCCGGCGGCGGCGATCGTCGGGTTAAATAACCCAGAAGGGATCGCGCGGATCCGCGAGCAGCTCGGCTTGACCCAACCGCTCTGGCAGCAGTATATCGAGTTCATGGTTGATCTGCTCACCTTCGATCTCGGCCAGTCCTGGGTTATCGCCCGGGGGACGCCGGCCTACGAACTCATCCTGATCTACGCGCCACGGACGATCTGGCTCGGCATCTGGTCGGTGCTCATCGCTATCGTCATCGGGATTCCACTCGGCTTCTATGCGGGACTCAATCCCAATACTGGTGGCGACTACTTCGCGTCTTTCGGCGGGATCATCTGGCGGGCGATGCCGAACTTCTGGCTCGCGATCATCCTTGTCGCCGTGCTCTCCCAGTCCCAGGAACTATTCGGGTTCAGTTGGGAGTCCTGGATCGTCGAGACGAACATCGTGACACCGCCGGATCTGTCCTTCTTCAGTGAGCCGATGGGACTGCTCACGAACACGAGTGCCTGGACCAACGGGTTGATCGGCGCGCTGAAGGCCGTCGCGCCAGCCGCACTCGTGCTCGGCTCGGCGTCGATGGGCAACGAGATGCGTATCGGCCGTACCGCCGTCCTGGAGACGATCAACTCGAATTACGTCGAGACCGCCCGGGCGAAAGGCGTTCCCGAGCGGGCGATCGTCTGGAAACACGTCTTCCGAAACGCGCTCATCCCCCTCGTGCCGATCATCACCGGCGAGGCCTTTTTGTTGATCGGCGGGTCGGTAGTCGTCGAAGTCGTCTTCGCGATCAACGGGCTTGGCTACCTGTTCTACACGGCGATACAGAACGCCGATCTGCCATTAGTGGGCTCGATAACGTTCATTTTCATCCTCGTGCTCGTGGCGACGAACGTCCTACAGGACTTCCTGTATACCCTCATCGATCCCCGGATCGGATACGAGTAACACATGAGTACTTCATCGAACGATAGTGAGAACGTCGAGGACGCCGACGAGAGCACCGAGGACGTACCGCTCACCGGTCGCATCGCTGCCCAGCCCCGCCCCGCTGCGATCTGGCTCGTCGGCGTACTCCTACTCGTCGCCGTCGAGTTCGGCGCGCTGCTTGGCCTACTCTCCGAG
>PXRJ01000031.1:0-50376 GCA_003021705.1 Halobacteriales archaeon QS_3_64_16 | reverse complement strand
TATTTCGACGGAGGGGGCTGGGTGAACACCTTCCTCGGGCTAGAGCCGATGTACGCGTGGGCGCTGCGGGTCGTGCTCGTCTATGCCTACACTTTCGTCTGGCTCGCGTGGCTCTGGAAGGGCTATCAGTGGTTCCGGATTCATTACCGCCAGGTCGACTGGACCCCGCGTGACGACATGGTCGGCCGGCTTCGCGGCCATCGCTGGGGACAGTTCGGCCTGATCGTCGTGGTCGGATTCCTGGTCTTCGCGCTGTTCGCCCCGGCACTCAGTCCCGTTACCGCCCAGGACAACATCTACAATCCCTACGGCAATCAGTTCCAATATTACTCCGAGACGACCGACAGCGTCTCCCAGACCTCCGCCGGCGTGGCGAACCTCCAGTCGACCTCGAAGGGGATCCCCGGCCAGAACGTCGGACCCATGACCTACGACGACTTCGGGCGCTTCCACCCCTTCGGGACGCTTACCACCGGCAAGGACCTCTTTACGTACATGGCCTATGGCGCGCGGATCTCGCTTTTGATCGGTCTGAGTACGATGCTCGGGGCAGGTGGAATCGCACTCGTCCTCGCAATGGTGACGGCCTACTACAAAGGACTGGCCGATCTGACGACGGTACTGGCGAGTGACTCGATCCAGTCGCTTCCCTTCCTCCTGATGGCGATTCTCGCCGCGGTGGTCTTCCAGGGCACCTGGCTCGGCGACGCTTATGGCGGAGCAGTGCTTCTGATCGTCATCTTCACCTTCTTCTACTGGCCGTTCCTCTGGCGGGCCGTGCGCGGTCCGGCCTTCCAGATCGCCGAACAGGAGTGGATCGACGCCGCGAAGAGCTACGGCCAGAAACCGAGCGTCATCATGCGAAAGCACATGATCCCCTACGTCGTGAGCTACATGCTGATCTACGCCTCGCTGTCGCTCGGCGGGGTCATCATCGCCGTCGCGGCGCTTTCGTTCCTAGGACTGGGCATTTCGCCACCGACGCCCGAATGGGGCCGGATCATCGCCGCGGGCCAGCCCTACGTCGCCTCGCCCTCCTGGCACATCTCGTTGATCCCCGGGATCATGATCACGCTCGTCGTGACCGGGTTCAATGCCTTCGGTGACGGCATTCGGGACGCGATCGACCCACAGAGCGGTGGCTCCGACGACGGAGCGGCCGCCGCCGCTGCCGGGGGTGGTGGCGGATGAGTTCGGATACCACCGGTACCGATCATGGCCCCGTCGATCGTGATCTCGCCGACGGGACGAGTCGGACAGGAGCGAACGACCGTAGCGGCCAGACGGTGCTTTCGGTCTCGGACCTCCGGACGGCGTTTTTCACCGAGAAGGAGACCGTCAGAGCGGTCGATGGCAGCAGTTTCGACGTTCGGGCCGGGGAGACGGTCGGCATCGTCGGCGAGAGCGGCTCGGGCAAATCGGTGACCGCCCGCTCGATCATGGGACTGGTCGACTCGCCCGGCCAGGTCTTGGAAGGCTCTTCGATCCGCTTCAAGGGCGAAGAACTCACCGAACTCAGCCAGAAGGAGTACCGCCGGATCCGGGGCGGGCGGATCGCAATGGTCTTTCAGGACCCGCTCACCTCGCTGAACCCGGTGTATACGGTCGGCAATCAGATCAAAGAGGCCCTGCGACTCCACCAGGACCTGCGCGGGTCCGAAGCGACCGAGGTGGCGGTCGATCTCCTCGAGTCGGTCTCGATTCCCGACGCCCGGCGTCGGCTCACCGAATATCCTCACCAGTTTTCCGGTGGGATGCGCCAGCGGGCGGTGATCGCGATGGCACTGGCCTGTGAGCCCGACCTGCTCATCTGTGACGAGCCGACAACCGCACTCGACGTCACGATCCAGGCCCAGATCTTAGAGCTCCTAGGCGATATCCAGGACGAACGCGACCTCGCGATCGTCTTCATCACCCACGACATGGGCGTGATCGCCGAGATCGCCGATCGCGTGAACGTGATGTACGCCGGGGAGATCGTCGAGAGCGCGCCGGTCGAGGAACTGTTCGCGAACCCACGCCATCCCTACACGCGAGGGCTCCTCGAGAGCATCCCGGGTCGCCATCCCGACGAGGAACAACTCAGGACGATCGAGGGCGACGTCCCGACGCCGAACGAACCGGCGACCTACTGTCGGTTCGCGCCCCGCTGTCCGAAGGCCTTCGAAGACTGTACGGCCGTCCACCCCGTCTCGGTGTCGGTCAACGAAACCGCCGAGGACCACACCGCCTCCTGTCTGCTCTATCCCGAGGACCAGTCCCGCGAGGACGCCGTCGAGACACACCGGGCCCGGGGCGACGCGGCGGAGGTAACGGCCGGCGCGAGTACGGACAGCAGTACCGGTGCCAGTGCTGAGAGCAGTGCCGATACCGACCCCGAGAGGAGTGGGTCCCCGGATTCCAAGGCCGCGGGGACCGGTGAGGACAGACGGGAGGGATCGCGATGAGCGAAATGAGCGAGACGACCGAGACGATCGACCGCCCGAGCAACGATCCCGAGCGCGAGGGATCGAGCCTCCTCGAAGTCCGGGGACTGAAGACCTACTACGAGGGCGGGGGCTTTTTCGGCGGTAGCCCGGTAAAAGCGGTCGACGACGTCTCCTTCGACATCGAGCGCGGCGAGACCTTAGGGGTAGTCGGCGAGTCGGGCTGTGGGAAGACCACCCTCGGGCGGACGCTGCTGCGCTTGGAGCAAGCGACCGACGGGGAGGTACTGATAGACGGCCAGGACGTCACCGACCTCTCGGGCGAGGTGCTAAAAGAGTGGCGCAAGAACGCCCAGATCGTCTTCCAGGACCCCGAATCCAGTCTCAACCAGCGCATGACGATCGGCGAGATAGTCCGCGAACCCTTGGACGTCCACGAGCAGGGCTCCCCGCGGGAACGCAAACAGCGGGTGCGCGAGTTGCTCGAGACCGTCGGGCTGCGCGAGGAACACTACTATCGCTCCCCCCACCAGTTCTCCGGCGGGCAGCGCCAGCGGGTCGGGATCGCGCGGGCGCTTGCGCTCTCGCCGGATTTCCTCGTGCTCGACGAGCCGGTCTCGGCGCTCGATATGAGCGTCCAAGCGAAGATCATCAACCTCTTGGAAGAACTGCAAGAGGAGTTCGGGCTGACCTACCTCTTCATCGCCCACGATCTGTCGGTAGTGCGGCATATCTGCGATCGCGTCGCAGTGATGTATCTCGGCAATCTCATGGAACTGGGCGAGACCGAGGAGCTCTTCGCGAACCCGGCGAACCCCTACACCAAGGCACTGTTGTCTGCGATCCCCGAGCCGGACCCGACGAGCGAGAAACGCCGGATCACCCTTCGCGGGACGCCCCCGAGCCCGCGGGACCCACCCTCTGGCTGTCCGTTCAGTACGCGCTGTCCGGTGAAGATCCGCCCGGAGGGCTACGAGGACCTCGATAGGGAGGTCTGGGAGCGCCTCGAAGTCTTCCGGGAGATCCTGCGGGAGCGGGGGCGTGCGGATCGCACGCTTTCCGAACGTGCCCGCGAACTGCTCGGCCTGGAGACCCGTTTTTCCGACGTCGAACAGATCCGCGAGGAAGTCTTCGCGGACGTCACGATACCGGAAACGGTAGACGAGCACCTCGGACGGGCGGGCGATCTCAGCCGAGAGGGAGACGAACGCGAGGCCCGCGAGTACCTCCAAGCGGAGTTCGGCGGGGAATGTGAACTCGAAGAACCCGAACAGCACGCGGTGAGCGACACGGGTCGGGAGAGCCTCTGTCACCGGCACAACCCCGAGCACCGATCGCCAGCCGAGGCGTTCGACGCGGACGTTCACCCCGACCGCTCGTGACTCCCGGGGACCACGACCGTGATAACGGCTTCGAGCGTGATTGCGGTCACGAGCGTAACCGGGATCGCGGTGGGAGCATGGAGGGCGCCCGAGGCCGATCGACGCGCCGCCGCCACTGGCTCCAGGTACTCGACGCGCTGGTCTATAGCCTCGCTGTCACCGGGCTACTCACTCTCGCCGCGAGCGTCCTGAGCGTCGGTTTCGGTGGCGGGTTGGTCGGCGTGAAGTACCTGCTCTTTTTGGTCGGCTTCGCCCTCTTCGCAATCGGCGCGATCGGCATGCGCCCGACGCCGGCCTGGAAGAACGGCGATCCGACGGGCATCGTCGGGCCGGACGAGGAAACCCGATTCCAGGGAACCCTCCATCGGCTGCCGCCGCTGCGTCGGTACGACCTCGCGCCGGCCGAACGGCTCTCGGCGGGTGCGAAGCTATTCATCACGAGCCTGTTGGTCCTGGGGACTTCCTTCTTCCTGGAAACGGTCTTCGGCGTCGTCGCCTGAGGCGACCTCGTTCCAGTCAGTTCGATCGGTCCGATTAGTTCGATCAGCCGATCGGTCGATCGACTGGCCAGTGATCGACCGAACCGGACAGGAGCGAGGAGAACGCGAGGACGGATAGCCGAAGGAAAAGCGGCTTTGGCGTGCCGACTATAGGAGGCGACATGGTCGAGGGCATTGAGGACAGTCCCGACGGGGAACGCCTCGCCGCGAACGCCGAGCGGGAGAAAGGCGCCTGGGCGCGCACCTTGGCGGACATGACGGCCCGCACTGAGGCCTACGAGGAGGAGGACTGGGAGACGATCGCCGTCCCGGCGGGCCACACCGCTGCTACCCACCCCGAGGCCGGCTCAAGCGATCGCTTCGGGTTCGTCCATACGCTTCCAGGTAACTACGCCGCGGCGATCCAGGAGATGATCGGCGAGAAGGAGTTCCCCGAGTACGACGTCTTCCGGGCGAGTACCGACGGACGGGTCTTTCTCGTGACCGAGCTGCTCGATCCCGACTCCCGGACGGCGATCCTTCTCGCCGGCAGCTACGAACTCCGGACGGTCGAACCGCTGGTCGCGGCCGCGGAGGACGCTGGGGTTTGTCACACCCACCTCCGGACGCTCGATGGCACTCATCTCGGCTCGTTCGAACACGACGAGTACGAGAAGTTCGTCCCCCGAATCGATAGCTTCAGGGACTAATAGCCTGGCTCCTCACATCGCGGTCGTCGCGTCGGTTAGTCGTTGCCCACACTGTGCCGCGAGCGTACCGGCGGGCCGAATGAAACTACTTAGTAGGTGGCCACCCCAGAACGCCTACTATGAACGTCGCGGACGTGATGACGCCTCGCGAGGACCTCGTTACCGTCTCGCTGCCCGGGACGCGTGAGGACGCCCTCGCCTACCTCCAGGAGCAGGAGTTCTCCTCGGTCGCCGTCGTTAAGGAAAGCAACGATGGGGAGGAGGCAGACAGTGAGAACGGAAGCGAGAGCGAACAGTTCCGGGGGTTGGTCACGCGCGAATCACTTATCGCTCGCCCGGACGAGGACCAACTGGCGATCCTCGCCGAGGAACCCCCGGCGATCGCGAGTGGCGCGACGATCGAAGAACTCGCCGATCTCATGGTCGAATCGGGCACTCGTCGGGTACCCGTGGTCGACAAGGTACTTCTCGGCATCGTCACGGTGACCGACGTCATCCGGGCGATGGCCGAGGGCGATCTCGCGGGCGACACGGCAGTCGGCGACCTCGTACGTGATCAGATTCACACCCTCTATCGGGGGACGCCCCTCCCGGTGGCCGAACGCCAGCTCGCGCATGCGGGCGTCCCCTACGGTGTAGTGCTCGACGACGACGCCGAGATGTGTGGCGTGCTTACCGAAGTCGATATCCTAGCGGTTGCCCGCATCGTTGAGGGCGAGACCGATACCGGCGAAGCCGTTGCGAACCAGGACGACGAGTGGATGTGGGAAGGGATCAAGGCCGTCGGCAACCGGTACATGCCTACCCGTAACGTCGAGATCCCCGCCGAGCCGGTCGGTGACTTCATGAGTAGTGATACGATCACCCTCACACGGACGAAAACCGCCACGGAGGCCGCCCAGCGAATGATCGGGTCCGGCATCGAGCAGATCCCGCTGGTGAGCGGGGGCGAGTTGGCAGGTATTATCCGCGACATCGACGTGCTCGGAGCCCTTCGATAACGGACGCGCCTGCTCGCAGCGCAATATCGATCGACGACGATCCCGACCTACCGACCGCGCTCCTCGACGGCCGGGCCGGGATCGAATGCCGACCCGAAGACGACTCGCGGATCTCCACCGACGCCCACGAACACCCCCCACCAAACACACTCGATATGACCGACCACGATCGACTCACCGAACTCGCGACTCGCCGGGGCTTTTACTTCCCCGCGGCAGGAGCATACGGCGGCGTCGCCGGCTTTTACACGTATGGCCCCCAAGGCGCTGCGCTGAAACGCAACGTAGAATCGGCCTGGCGCGACCGCTTTCTGACCAGGGAAGACCACATGGAGGTCGCTGGCCCGACAGTCATGCCCGAACCCGTCTTCGAGGCCTCAGGCCACCTCGATGGATTCGACGACATGATACTCGAGTGTCCCGGCTGTGGAGCCAGCCACCGCGCCGATCACCTCGTCGAAGATAACACTGACATCGAGGACGCCGAAGCCTTGGGGACCGAGCGGGTCGCCGAACTGATCGCCGAGCACGACCTCGAGTGTCCGAGCTGTGGGGCCGTCCTGGCCGGCGAGTCGGTCACCGCGTTCAACCTCATGTTCGGGACGAACATCGGGCCGGGCAGTTCCGCGCCGGGCTACCTACGTCCCGAGACCGCCCAGGCGATCTTCGTCGAGTTCCCCCGGCTGGCCGAGTACGCGCGCAATCAGCTGCCCTTCGGCGTCGGCCAGATCGGCACGGCCTACCGCAACGAGATCAGTCCCCGCCGCGGGCTCATCAGGGTACGGGAGTTCACCCAGGCCGAACTCGAACACTTCGTCCACCCCGAGGGAGCGCCACCCGACCTCTCCGGCGTCGCCGAAACGTCCCTCTCGCTCTATCCGATCGACAGCCAGCAAGCAAGGAGCGCCGAGCACGTCGAGACCACGGTCGGGGAGGCACTCGAAGCAGGCGTGATCGGGAGTCCCTGGATCGCCTACTACCTGGGGATCGCAAAGGAGTGGTACGAGCACGTCGGCGTCGATATGGATCGCTTCCGATTTCGCCAGCACCTCCCTGGCGAGCGCGCACACTACGCTACCGATTGCTGGGACGCAGAAGCCGAACTCGGGGGCAACTGGATCGAGATTTCGGGGTTCTCGACGCGGGGAACCTACGATCTCTCCCGGCACGCCGACCACTCGGGCGAATCGATGACGGTCTTCGAGCCCTACGAAAAACCCCAAACGACCGAACGCCCGGCCGTCGATCCCGACATGAGTTATCTGGGCCCGGAGTTCGGCGACCGCGCTCCCGAGGTCGTCGCGGCTCTAAAGGAACGGGCGGCCGAAGAACCCGAGGCGTTCGACGGTGAGGAAATCGAGGTCACGATCGACGGCGAGACTCACGCGATCCCAATGGCGATAACTGGCTTCGAGATACGCGAGGAGACGATCTCCGGCGAGCACGTCACGCCCGAGGTGATCGAGCCCTCCTTCGGCGTCGATCGGGTCTTCGCGACCGTCTTCGAACACGCCTTCCGCCGCGATAGTGTCGAAGGCGAGGAGCGGACCTATCTCTCCTTACCTCCCGAACTCGCCCCGACGTTCGTCGGCGTCTTCCCGCTCATGGACAAGGACGGCATGGGCGAGCGGGCGAAGGAGATCGCCGACGCGCTGCGCGAGCGCGGGTTCGCCGTCGAGTACGACGATTCAGGTTCGATCGGCCGTCGGTATCGCCGCCAGGACGAGATCGGCACTCCGCTTTGTCTCACCGTCGATTACGAGAGCGTCGAGGGTGACGGCTCGGTGACGCTCCGGGATCGGGATTCGGCGGCCCAGAGCCGCGTCCCGGCGGGCGAGGACCTCGATCGCCTCCTCGAAGCACTGGCCGATCTCCGTGCCGGGCGGCAAACGGTAGCGGCCATCAAGGAGGAACTCGGGCTGGAGACGGTCGCCGGAGATGAGGACCCGATCGACGCCGGAGCGGAGTAACGCCGCGATGGCCGGCGACACGACCGACGAGATCGCGCGTCGCCTCGTCCATGTCTCCGGGCTGGTCTTCCCACTGTCCTATCTGCTGGGTGTCCTCTCCTGGCGCCAATTAGGATGGGTACTGACCGCCACCGCGCTCGCTGCCTTCGCTCTCGAAGTCTTCAGACTACGCGTCGGGCTCGATTGGGCACTCCTCGATCGGGTCTTCGATCACCTCACCCGCGAGTACGAACAGGACAATCTCGCCGGCTACTTCCTCTATCTGTTCAGCATGGCGGTCGTTGCGCTGCTGTTCGCTCCGCGAGCGGCGATTCCCGGCATGCTCATGCTTGCGATCGCCGACCCGGTGAGCGGCCTATTGGGCTCGAGTGAACTGCAAGCGGCGAAGCAAACGTTCGTCCTGCTGGTGACCTTCGGTATTTCGGTGTTTCTCGCCTCGCTGTTCGTTCCGCCGGTCCCCGCGACCCTCGGGGGGCTCGCGGCGACGCTCGCCGACGGCGTGAAACCCGCGCCGTGGGGCTACGTGATCGACGACAACCTCTCGATCCCGATCGCCGCCGCGCTCGCGATCGAAATCGGACTTCTCCTTCCGATCGGACTCTGAGTCCGTTCTACCACCTACGGTACTCGTCGTCGAGATAGCTTACAAATGAGCCGGGCCCTCCTGGGCGTCTCCCTCGACGCGCTCGAGTGTGTCGAGCCGTTCCGCTCGTGGTTCCGGCTTCCGTGAGTTTTTGCCTACACTCTCCGTTCCTCGGGACGTGAAGGTGGCTATCGTCGGCTGTGGAACCATCGCCGATCGCTACGCGCCGGGGATCGTCGATGCCGACTGCCTCGAGCTCCTCGCGACGACCGATCTCGACCGCGAGCGCGCCGGGCGTCTCGCGCGTGCCCACGGCGCTACCGCTTACGGCGATCTCGATACGCTCCTTGGAGATAGCGACGCCTCGCTCGTGGTGAACCTCACCTCGCATGCGGCCCACGCCCCGGTCACGAAGCAGTGTCTGGAGGAAGGGGCCCACGTCTACAGCGAAAAGCCCCTCGCGATGAGTGCAACGGAAGCTTGGGGACTAGTCGACCTCGCCGCGGAGCGAGGACTCGGGCTGGGATGTGCACCGATCAGCCTTGCAGGAAGTGCCCAACAGCGTGCCTGGCGCTACCTCCGAGAGGACCGACTCGGGACCGTGCGCACCGCCTACGCCGACTGTAACATCGGTCGAGTCACCGAATGGAACGAGAGTCCCGAATCGTTCCTGCGGGCCGGGCCGCTGTACGACGGGGCGATATACCCCCTCTCAGTGCTCATCGGATACTTCGGACCGGTGGTGGAAGTCGAGGCTTCCCATTCCGAGCTCTTACTCGGCGAGCACGAACACGAGGGTCGCTCGTTCGCCGTCGAGACGCCCGATCACGTGATTTGCGTCCTTCGCTTCGCGGATGGGCCCTCGGTGCGGCTGACCGCAAGCATGTACATTCCCCACCGGACCCGCAGTTTCTACGATCTGGAATTGCATGGCGACGAGGGGTCCTTACATCTCGGGGACGCCGCGGCCTTCGACGCGGATGGCAGTGTGGAGTTTGCCCGCCTCGGTCGGGAATATCGAGCAGTGCCCTCACAACGCCCATCGAGAGACCTGACCTACGCTTCGGGTATCGTCGAGATGGCCGCCGCGATCGAGGCAGGGCGAGGGAACTACTTCAATGGCGCGCGGGCAGCACATCTCGTTTCGGTCATCGAGGCCATCGAGCGGTGTGCGGACTCGGGAGAGCCCATCACGGTCGACTCGGAGGGATTGGAGCGCCCAGCACCGCTGGAGAACGACCACAACCGGGCGTCGCCGTCCGCTGTCCTCGGGACGATCGCCGGGCAGGAGCCCGGGACCGAAAGCGAAGCGAGTAGTGAAGGGGTCTCGATGCCGCCGGTCGGCTTCGGCTGTTCGCGCTATCGGGGCGGCGATGAGTACGTCGACCTCCGGGAATCGATCGAGGTCGCGCTCGACGCCGGCTACCGACTACTCGACTGTGCGGAACTGTACGGCAACGAGCACCGGATCGGCGAGATACTCGCCCGGCCGGGCAGCCCCGATCGGGAGACCCTGTTCCTGCTGAGCAAGGTCTGGAACACGAATCACGCACCCGAGCACCTGCAGGCGGCTTGTGATCGCAGCCGGGAGGCACTCGGCCTCGAGACGCTCGATTGTTACATGCTCCACTGGCCAGCGGCCTGGGAACACCAGGGGCCCCTGGAGGACCTCGCCGAACTCTCCCACGAGGACGCTACTGCACTGACGTTCCCGACCGACGAAGCCGGCGACCCAGTAGAGAGCGACGTCACGCTCGCCGAAAGCTGGCGCGCGATGGAGTCGTTGGTCACGGAAGGGAAGACACGAACGCTCGGGGTGAGCAATGTCTCGATCGCCGAACTCGAACGAGTATTCGAGATTGCCGAGATTCCCCCGCGGGTCGTGCAGGTCGGCCGGGATCCCTACGCCCCTCGCGAGGACCTCCTCGCGTTCTGTGCGGAGCGAGGGATAGAGGTAATGGCTCACTCGCCACTGTCGGCCGAGGGGCTGCTCGACGAGTCGGTGCTCGAAGCGATCGCCGACGACCACGGCGTGACGCCGGCCCAGGTCCTGGTTCGCTGGAACGTCGAGAGCGGGACGATACCGGTTCCCTCCAGTACCAGCGCCGAGCACGTGATCGAGAACGTAGACGTCTTTGGCTTTTCGCTCACCGAGGCCGACCACGACCGGATCGCTACGCTCGAAGGGACCGGCTGATCGGCGGCCGCTCTCGTCCTTCGAGCCTTCCTCTCACAGTTTCCGAGCGGCTGCGACCGCCGCCTCGATGCCCGGCGCGTCGAAGACCTCGCTGCCGAGGTAGGCGTTCGCCCCCGCCGTGTAGAGATCCGCGGCGGTCTCAATCACGCGTTCGGGAAGCGAGGGGGGCTCACGGTCACACAATGCCCGCCAGTCGGCGCGGTCCCGCTCGCGGGCCGCGCGTTTCGCTTCGTCGACGGCTTCGACCCACTCGGGGTGGGTGCGCTTGTAGTACTGGCGCAACACCTCCTTCGAGAGTTCCTGGCCGTCGTAAGAGAGACGGTTCTCGTCGAAGGTACCACAGACGTCCGCGACCGCGATGGTGCCCTGATGGTAGAGACACTCGATCTTCCCGTCCTCGTGGACGAAGTCCCTACTCTCGGCCTGGCGGGTAAGCAGGTGATTCACCGCGAGTGTGAGCTCTTCGAGGCGACCGATGTCCGCCCGTCCGGCGACCGACCTCGCTTCCTCGCGTGAGAGATACCGGTCCTGTGCTTCGAACTTCGTCGAGAACTCGACCACCGGTTCCGAAAGTTCGACTTCCTCTTCCGGCCAGCTATCGACCTCGAGGCCGTACTCGCCCGGGTCGGCCCGTTCCCGGAGGCTCGATCCCACTGGAACAGAATTGCGAAAGACGATCTCCAAGGGAATCAGGAAGTTCTCGCCCGCGGCCTCGTGGTAGGCGTCGTAGTCGTACGCGCCGTCCTCGTAGGGCAGGTCGGGGGCCTGGGTCAAGGAGATCGCCATCTCCCGGGGCGGGCTATCGAGATCCCCGAGATCACGCGTCCCTTCCTCGCCCTCGGCGCGGACGCCCCGGTAGTGGGTCGGGACGTGGTTCGTATCGAACAGCTCGAAATTGTAGGCCCCCATCGTACAGAGACTGGCTCCCTTCCGGGGGATCGTATCGGGCATTCGCCCCCAGTCGAACACCGAGTACTCGTCGGTGAACACGAACGCTCCCTGCCCTAGGTCCTCGGGAGTCGGCTCGCGCTCGATCCGGAACTGCTTCACGCTGGTCATACGCGGGCTTTCGGGGGTCGACACATAGCGGTTTTCGTCCGGCGAGAACTCCCTGTCAGTGCCAACTAGTAGGTCGGCCACCCGAGGACGCTCACAGTCGGGTCAGGTAGGTGGGAACGACGGAAGGGAAGGGTCGGTGATCGGAATCGGGGTGACCCGGTGACTTTTAGCGCCACACGTCTTCCGAGGAAAGGATGGCTACGGGGACGCGCTCCCAGGAACTCGAGTTCGAACATCAGCCCGAGACGGACCAGTCCTTCGAGAACGCCCTAGCGAAAGCTCGCAACGGCGAGCGCCTCTCGGTCGAGGACGGCGTCGCGCTCATGACGACCGGTAGCGACGTGAGCAACGGCGATGTGGAGATCGATCCGGAGCGAAAGGAACTGGTACTGGAGGCCGCCGACCGGCGTCGGGCGGAAGTCGCCGGCGAGGAGGTCACCTTCGTCGCCAATCTCAATAACAACGTTACCACCGCCTGCAACACGGGCTGTCTGTTCTGTAACTTCAAGGACCCCGCCGAGGCCTTCCGCAGCGACATTGACGCCGACCACGAGGGGTTTACGAAAACGCCCGAAGAGTCACGGAGGGTCGTCAGCGACGCGGTAGAGCGGGGGATCTACGAGGTCTGTTCGGTCTCTGGACTCCACCCGGGGTTCGCGCTCGACGCGGAGCACCACGAAATCCTCGCGAACTACGAGCAGGCTCATAGTACGGTCAACTACCGTCCCCCAAACCGCTACGACACCGATCCGGGCACCTACACCGAGCAGATCGATGCGATGGACGTGGGGGGAATCCACGTCCACTCGATGACCCCCGAGGAGGCCTATCACGCGAAACGGGGTACCGACCGCTCCTACACGGACGTCTACGAGCAGCTACGGCGTGCGGGCCTCGATTCGGTGCCGGGCACCGCCGCGGAGATCCTCGTCGAGGAGGTTCGAGAGGTGATCTGTCCGGGCAAAATAGACTCGGCGGGCTGGCTCGAGGCGATGGAAGCCGCCGCCGCGGTCGGACTGGATATGACGGCGACGATCATGTACGGCCACGTCGAGAACGCCCGCCACCGGGTCATGCACTTACAGAAAGTCCGTGATCTCCAGGACCGAACGGGCACGATCACCGAGTTCGTGCCTCTCTCCTTCATCCATGGGAACACGCCGCTCTACGAGCGCGGGCTCGTAACGGGTGGGGCGAGTACCGAGGAAGACGAGTTGATGATCGCCGTCTCCCGGCTCTTTCTCGATAACATCGAGAATATCCAGTCGAGTTGGGTGAAATACGGCGACGAACAAGGCCTAAAGATGCTTTCGTGTGGGGCGAACGACTTCATGGGAACCATCTGCTCGGAGGAGATCACGAAGCGGGCGGGCGGAAGCTACGGCGAGTACCGCTCGTTCGAGGAGTTCGTCTCGATGATCGCAGCGATCGGACGGGTGCCGACCGAACGCTCGACGGACTACCGGACCCAGCGACGGATCGATCCCGAGGAGGGGGCCCACGGTCCGCAACTGGGCCCGAAGGCCAATGGCACGCCGATCCGCGCCGAACGATCGGCACGGCCGGCCGACGACTGAACCCCTGTCGGCACGGCCGGGAGGAAAAAGAGGATCCAGGTTTGCGCTGCCAGCCTGTGGTCGAAGCGTGCGCGGTCTCGGAGCGGTTTCGGGCTACAGTGACTTACCGCAGCCGCTTTCGTATCTGATAGACTGTATCCGCGAGTTGAAGGAGAAATCCCAGTCGCGGGCGGCGTCGGCCGAGCAGCACCGATCCCACTAGCAGTGTCGCTCGGCCGGTGTTACCCGTCCGGATCGCGCGTCCGGCCCGGAGAAGCGTCGCCAGCGTGTTCACTCGCCCGAGAAATCCCCGTCCACCGCTGTTCGAATCGTTATCGGTCATCGCACCGGCCACGATCACGGAGCGTATAAAAGAGCCGTCTACGGGCCGTCTCGGTGCGGTCGTCGGGTGATACTCACCGATCGTCGAGTGACGTCCCGCGGAGTACCGCCCGGTAGCGCTCGCCAGCTCCCCAGTCCGCAGCGATCGCCCGCCCGATCCGCTCGGAGACCCATTCGTTGACTATTGCGGTATCGCTATCCTCACTGTCCTCACCTCGCTCCCCCTGCTCACGTTCGATCCCGTTCGCTCCGAGTCCATCGGGCAGGAAGTGTTCGTAGACCGGCAGGCGCTCGCGGAGTGGAACACCCGCTTTCTCGGCCAGTTCATCCAGTTCGCGAAGCGCCGGCCAGGCGTACTCGGGATTGATGTGATCGTCGGTCACCGGCGAGACGCCCCCGAGATCGTCGACGCCACAGTCCAGTACTTCGGCGACCGGCGCGAGGTTCGGCGGGACCTGGATGGATACCTCCTCGGGCAGACAGGCCCGGGCCATCGCCACCGCGTCCCGAAGCGTCCCGACGTCGGGGCCGGGTGCCTGCCAGCGCTCGTTCGGCACTACGGGTTGGACGAGGACCTCCTGTATGTGGTCGTAGCGGTCGTGAAGCGCACGGATCGCACACAGGCTGTGGGCCCGGTCGCGGCGGGTCTCGCCGATGCCGACGAGGATACCAGTCGTAAACGGCACCCCGAGGCGGCCGGCGTTTGCGATCGTCCGGAGGCGCTGTTCGGGCGTTTTCTGCCGGGAACCGCGGTGGGCAGCGACGTCGGCGGTCGTCTCTAACATCACGCCCATCGAGGCGTTCACGTCTGCGAGGCCGGCCATCTCCTCGGACTCCAGATCGCCGGGGTTACTGTGAGGGAGCAGTCCTTCCGAAAGCGCTACCTCACACATCGCACGGAGATAGGAGTGGATCGAGTCGTGGCCCATCTCGGCTAACTGCGCGTAAATTCCCTCGTAGCGTGCATCGGGTGTATCGCCGAAGGTAAAGAGTGCCTCCGTACAGCCGGCCTGCGCGCCGGTTCGGAGGAGTTCGCGGACGCTTTCGGGAGCCATGAGGGTCGCCTCGCCCGGGTCGTCGTAGTACGTACAGTACGAGCAGGTGTACCGACAGGCGGTCGTCAGCGGGACGAAGACGTTCCGACAGAAACTCAGCTCCGAGGCGGGCGAGACATCCGCCGGCGAGACCGACAGCGAGGCGTCTACCTCGCTATCGTCGATCGACGGGACGACATCCGGAACGGCCACTTGGCGCTTGGAGCGTGCGTTCTCTTCGGTGTCCGCTCCGGGGGTCACGGCCGCCTTCCGGCCCCGAGCGACAAAAGCCTGTTCGGACCTCGCTGGTCGGTTCGAACGAAAAGCCTCGATGCCGGCTCGATACGCTCTGGCCCGTGCTGAGCGCGCTGAGGACTCGTCGTGATTCGGAGGCGGGGGAACGTGACAGGGGAAGGGGAGGAAGAGGGTGGGGAGGGAGGTGGGGACCGGGGACACGGCTGGGGAAGGGCGAGGCCGCGGGCCGATCGCGGCTCACCCCGAAACGTCGGACCCGAGCGCCCGCGTGGAGGTGGGGGAAAGACGGGGCGCCGATCCGACTGCGCGAACCAGTACGGTTCACGCAGGTAATCATGAACCGTCTGTAAGTAAAACGGTTGTCCCAAATTCATCCCACATCTATCGACCGCGCTCTACTGCTTCCCTCTCCGACGGTGAGGAACCCGCCTCGCCCCGTCACTCGCCTCCCCGCCTCACACTAACGCGGCCGTCGGTGACGGCGAGCGAGAAGCCCGCCGCCCGCAGCCACCGCGCTGCCCGGTTCTCACTGTGTAAGAGGACCTCCGGGAGATCGGTCGGTTCATCGATATCGGTCGCGAGCCGAAAGGAATCGACCGTCCCGACGCGCGCGCCGATCGATCGGGCACGCTCGCAGTGATCGAGGAAAGAAGTGCCGTGGTAGTCGACCCGAAAATCGGGGTGACGAGCGAGCAGGGCGTTCGTCCCCCCACCGCACCCCGGCGCGAGGACGACCCCCTCCTCGGCGGCGAAGAGTTCACCGAGTGCGGCGGGCGTCGCGAGCGCGAGGTCGGCCATCACCACGGCGACCGGTTCCTCGGAGGCTTCAAGCACCGCGTTTACCGCCGGTGTGAGCGCTCGGTCGTCGACTCGTACCGGAACCTCTGGCGAACCGACGGAGCCGGTTCCGGCGGACACGCCGCTAACGGCCGTCGCGTCGAACGGTGCCGTCGCGAGCACCTCGGGGGTTTGGCCTCCCTCCTCGAGCGCTTCGAGCACGTCGGCGAGCATCGCTTGGGCGAACGCTACCCGTTCGGCGGGCGACAGCACGCCGTCGAGCCGGGTCTTCGGCCGCTCGGCCGCGAACGGTACTACGACGCGCATACCGACCCAGAGGTATCGAGCACGTAAGAACTGCCGTGAAACGCATGCTGATCGGCCGGTTCGAAGACTCGTTCGGTACGAACCGCGCCGACCCCCCTCACCTGACGTCGAGGTACTCGCCGAGAGTTTTCAGGTCGCCTTCGCTCATGTCGAATGCCCCGACGTCGTTCTCGCTCACGGTATTGTCCATCTGTAAGGAGCGGGCCTGATCCGAGCCGAAGGGCACCATCGGGATCGGGTCGGCGATCGACATTCCGATCTCCGCGAGGCTCATGGGGACGGGGACGATCGAGACGGACTTGCCCTCCGCGCGTTGGATCATGCGGGCCACGTCCGCGAGCGTCAGAACCTCCGGGCCGCCGATCTCGTAGGCCTCCCCGTCGTAGTCGTCGTTTTCGACAGCGTCGGCAAGCATCGCGGCGAGGTCCTCGACCCAGATCGGCTGGAAGCGGGTCCGGCCGCCGCCGGGCAGGGGCGCGAGGAACGGCGGGGTCAGCTGCTCGGTGAAGGAGACGAACTCCCCGCCCTCGCCGAAGACGACCGAGGGCCGGAAGATCACCCAGTCGAGTTCCGAGTCCTGGACGACGTCTTCGGCCTGGCCCTTCGAGCGGATGTAGGCGGTCTGCCCCCATGGATCGGCTCCGAGCGCACTCATCTGGACGATTTTAGGCACTGAGTGTTCCTCGGCGGCCCGGACGGCGTTTTCAGTCCCCCCGAGGTGGATCTCGAAGTGCTTCTCGTCGCCGCCCTTTGGCTGGAAGAGCGGCGAGAGGGCAACGAGGTTGAGAACGACATCGACTCCCTCGAACGCGCTCTCGATCGACTCGTAGGCCGTCAGGTCGCCCATTGCCGTCTCGACGTCCTCTGTAAACACCGAGGGGTCGGGATCGCGCGAGAGCGCGGTCACGTTGTGACCCCGGCTCGCCAGTTCGTCACAGAGGTACGATCCGACGAACCCGTCACCGCCGGTCACCAACACGTTCATAACGCGAACTACTCGGGAAGGCGACCTAAAACTACCGTTGATCGCCGCCGGTTCTTCCCCGTCGAGAACTCCGATCACGGACGGGGAGTCGATCTGACAGCCCGATAGCATAGTTCGACCGGGCGAGAGACGCCCGTGAACGAGGGGAGAAGTTCGCCGCCGGTTCGCGGGGCGTTTAACACCGGGCCGACCGACGCTCACGCATGCTCGTTACGCTCGAGGGGATCGACGGCAGCGGGAAAAGCACGGTCTGGAAGGCACTGCGCGAGTCGGCGGTGATCGATCGACCCGCCACGTTCACGAGGGAACCGACCGACTCGTGGTACGGCGAGGCAGTGAAGCGATCGCTATCCGAGGAAGCAGCCGACCCGATCGCCGAACTGTTCCTCTATACCGCCGATCACGCCGCCCACCTCGATCGAACTGTTCGCCCCGCACTCGACGCCGGTGATCTCGTCGTTGCCGATCGATACTCCGATTCCCGCTATGCCTACCAAGCCGCCTCGTTGGAAGGCGTGATCGATCGGCCCCTAGAGTACATCATGGGACTCCACGACCCCTGGACGCGAGTCCCGGACGCGACGATCTACTTCGACGTCGATCCCGAGACCGGAGCGGAGCGGAGCGCCGGGGCGAACAAGTTCGAGCAGCGGGAGTTTCTCGCCGACGTGCGCGAGAACTACGAACAACTGCTGGCCGCCGATCCCGGGCGATACGTCCGCATCGATGCGAGCCAACCCCCCGAAGCGGTGCTCGAATCGGTCGAAGGACACCTCGAAAGCCTGTTGGAGAACTAGACGCTCCTACTGGAGTTGACCCCGGGTCTTCCTCCGGAGATCGAACGGGCCGAGAACGGATCGAGAGTCGGGAGATCGACACCGAGGACCGATCAGAGCGTGTCGGGCACGTCGACTTCCTCCGGGGCGGGCATCCAGAAGAGATCGAAGGCGACCCCGAGCGCGAGCGGGAGGAAGACCGCGACGGCGAGAACGGCGACCGGACCGCCGAGGTTCGGCCCCAGACCTAAGACCCCACTCGATACGAGTACGATGAGAACTTCGAGTGCCGGAACGAACAGCGCGACGTAGATAGCCGCTCCCCACTGGGTCTCCAGCCGAACGCGGAGGAATCGAGTCACGAGTGCGGCTACTGCGGTGTTGAGCGCGACGATAAACAGAACGCCGATCGCGCCCGCGGCCGAGACCATACTAGTTCTACGCTCGACACCCTCTTTGCCGTGTCGGAACCGGCGTGTCGCGGGTCGATTCGGCCGGCTGTCGTCTCGACAGGACGGCGGGTAGCTAGCGGCGCTCACCGATCGAGTAACCGGATCGAGCCCGCCTCGGCGTCAACCGCGATCCGATCCCCGGTGTCGATCCGCTCCATTGCGCCATTGGCGTTCACGACCGCCGGGATCCCCGCCTCACGGGCGACGATACTGCCGTGGGAGAGCAAGCTTCCTCGCTCCATGACCAGCCCGTCGACCTGGAAGAACAGCGGCGTCCAGCCCGCGTCGGTGAACTCGGTCACGAGGATCGCTCGCTCGGCGTCGACCGACTTTCCCGAGAGATCGACGTCCTCGGGCGAGCGAGCGACGATCGCCCGACCCGATACCCGCCCCTCACTTACGCCGAGTCCCGAGAGCCCGCTTTCCTCGCGCCGTGGACCTCGTTCGATCGGCTGGAAGTCCCGGTCGACGAACAGCGGCGGCGAGTAGCGCTCGTTTCGTTCGTGCTCGTGCTTGGCGCGCGCGACGCGACGACGCGTGTACCGCCGGGATGGGGGCTCGGAGAGCAAGCGGCGAGCCGTGCCGAACGACAGGTAAAAAACGTCCTCTGGCGCGCCGAGGTGGCCCGATACCGTTGCCCGGCGCCCAATGTCGAGCAGGAGGTCACGGAGATAGGCGTAGGACTTGAGCCACTCGTTCTTCGGGTTCTCGCGCAGCCGTTCGAGCAGGCTTCCCGGATAGAGCGCGAGGCGGGCGAGCGTCCTCCCGAGCCCGCCTTCCGAGTCGGTGCCCGTCGAGTCGGTAGTTATGGGTTCGCCGGTAGCGTCAGGGCGAACTACAGAAGTTCCCTGCCGGAGCGTGCCCGGCTTCTCGCGCCAGCGCGGGACGGCGATCTCCATCTCGCGGGGACATCGGTGGCCGAACGCTTCCAGGAACGCCCCTCGTCGTTCGTCGCTCTCGAGAGCGGCCCCTCGGCGGGCCATCTCGGCGGTTTTCGTCTCGGTCCACGTCGAGACGAGCGCTTGAATACGCCGCCGTGACGGACTGCCGGGGAGAAGGCGTTCGACGCTCGCCGCGTAGGCTTCTGCCAGCCCGCTGAAGAGGACGTGCGCGCCGATCATCTCCGTGAGGAACTCCTGGTGGGTGTCGACGAGCCCGAGCAGCGCAGCGTCGCTCAGGGGTTCGACCGCCGGGCGGTCGGGAAGCCGTCGCTCGACGGTCAGTCCGTGGAGGGCCATTCGTGCCGGCTGGCTGCCCTCGCTCGCTACGAGCGCCAGGCCACGCAGCGAGGGACGAATCGAGATCCGGTCGAACGCGACGTCGGCCTCGTCACCGAGATACTGGAGCAGTACCTCCTCGGGCACGTCGGCGAAACATCCCAGGATCCATCGGAGTTCCTCAACGTTCAAATAGAGGTACCCCCGGTGAAACGTCGTGGGCGGGCCACGGGAGCCGACGCCGGCCAGCGAGGACGTCTCGACGCCGCGCTCCAGGATGCTCTGGGTCATCGGCGTGTAGGGGTAGGGATTGGGTTCTAGGGTCCGAAAGGACGTCCAGGCGACCGACTTCTCGGCCATATTAGTCGGCCGTCGTCGACTCGGCTCGGAGGTTCGCCAGTGCGTCCTCGAGGCTCGTGGTCATCACGGAGTCGACGAGCGCTTCGATGTGAAACGTCTTGATCGCTGCCGGCACCAGACTGGTCGCCGGCAGGGAACTCATCGAAGCGGCGAACTCCTCGCGCGAGTCGAAGCGCGCCGGGAACTCGGCGACTATCTCCTCGAGGAGGTATCGACGTTTCGTCTCGTCGTCGCCCCCTAGCTTCGAGCGGATCGCTTCCTGGCGTTCTTCAGGGACGTTTCGCTCGACGGGAACCGTACACGCGGCGTCCAGATACCAGACGAGCGAGCGGTTCCACGCGTCGAGCAGGTCGCTCGTCTCGTGTCGGGAGTCGGCGGCGAACTGGCGGGCGGCCGCTTCCATCTCGTCCTCGTGCTCGGTAATCAGCTCATCGAGTCGTGCAGGGACGTCCGAGTCGAGCACCGAGTCGATCAGCGCGCGCGTCGAGGCGTGTTCGGTGGGATCCCCGCGGTATAACAGCAAGGGAACGTTCAGCACGTCGTTTCCGAGGTCTTCGGGGAGGTCCTCAACGTCGTCGATCACGGTCAGGACGAACAGGAGGTTCGCAGTAAACGTATAGATCCGCTCGAGCCGGGCCTCGGAGTAGTAGCCGGCTGCCTCGACGGGCCCGACCGCGAGTTCGCCCCAGACCGACCCGCGCTCTTCGACTCGGGTAATGGCTTGCTCGACGGTGAGATCGGTCGTGGTGAGCGACTCTTCCCTGAGTTGCCCGGCACCGATCTCCCGGAAGCGCCCGGTGATGGTACCGACGTCGAAGCCCTCGGGGAGTTCCTCGGCGAAGTCGATCGCATAGGTGAAGATCACGTCCCCGACGGTCGTCCGCCAGTTGAGAAAGCCCTTCAGATCCTCCTCCTGTTCGATCGCTTCGTCGATCGCGTCGTCGTGGAGGCTGCTCATGACGAACAGACAGGTCGGGATCGACGCGGCAGTAGCGGCGAGGTCCTCGTCGTCCGTTTCCAGATAGGTAAAGAAGTACGTGAACACGCCGAGGAGGCCGCCCTGATTCGTGTATTTCTCGAGGTCGGCGCGTAACTCGCTCGGAAGATCCCGCTCGAAGGAGGTGACGTCCGACAGCTTGGGCACACGATCCGATAGGGGAAATCAGGCATCTATCTTTCGTTTTTTCGTTTCCGCCGTTCGGGGCAGGCAAGCGGGGCGTCGGGTTCGAAGAGTCGCCCCGGCACCCAGCTCGCGACGCTCGCGCCAGTACGGAGCGCTTCTGCCAGGCCCCCGCCAGTCGAGGCCAGCCGCGACACTCGACCGCGATCGCTGGTCACTCGAGGGCCATGTAGGTTCGGGTGTCTACGATCCCCTCTAACTCCCGGAGGTCCGTCGAGACTACCTGGATCGATTCCCGTACGTCGCTGCCTTCGACCTCGACAACGACGTCGTAATCCCCCGCGACGACGTGTGCTTCCTCGACGCCGGCGAGACCTGCCACCGCCTCCAAGACCGACTCGATGCTCCCGGCCGCCGTCTCGACCATGACGAACGAATGTACCATGGGCTCTACCGTGCACGACCGACGGGTTAAAGCTTCCCCGCAAGGGGTCGAACAGGGACCCGGCGTCGAGGAGACTCCCTTACAGGACCTCATTACCACCGATCCGGGCGGCGACCGACCGACCGATCGACCGAGTAGCCGGCCAGCCATCGCGGCCGTCCGTCGGTCGATCGGTGGGCAATGTTTTAGACGCACCTCGCTGTAAAGGAGCTATGGAATTCATCATCGTCGGTGGCGGACGGGTCGGTCTCCGCACCGCGCGAGTTCTCGCCGAGGAAGATCACGGCGTGACCGTCGTCGAACCCAACGCATCGGCGCTTGAGGAGCTCTCCAACGCGCCTTTCGATGTCGTCGAGGGCGACGGCTCACACGAAGTCGTCCTCGAGGAGGCCGGCGTCGCCGAAGCGGATGCCCTAGGCGCGCTCTCGGGCGATCTCAATGTGAATTTCGTTACCTGTATGATCGGCAAAGCCCACGGCTGCCGGACAGTCATGCGGATCGACGAGGACTACCGCGAGGGAATCTACAAACAGTACGCGAGCGAGGTCGACGAGGTGATCCATCCTGAACGACTCGGCGCGATCGCCGCGAAAAACGCCCTGATCGGGGGGAACATCCGTGCGGTTGCCGACATCGCCCAGAGTCTTCAAGTGGTGGAACTCGAAGTCACCAACGACTCGCCGACCCGGGGCTATACCTTGAGCGAGATCGCGCTCCCGGCGGACTCGCGGCTGCTCGCCTTCGGCAAGGAAGAGGGCGCAATGGCACTGCCCGACCCCGACGCGTCGCTCGAACTCGGCGACCGACTGGTCGTGCTCGCCGACTTCGACGCCTTAGACGACGTGCGCCGGATCATCGTCGGCAGCGCGGCGGATACACTCGCGAACGCGAGCACGGGAGGAAGCTGAAATGGTCGTCGCCTACGTACTCGTCAAAGCCAATACCGGCGAAGCCGATCGGCTCAAGCGCTCGATCGCCGAGCTGGAGGGTATCGACCGGGTATCGATCGTCGCGGGCGATGTCGATCTCATCGCCAAGCTCTCGGTCGATAGCCCCGCGGAGGTAAAAGAGATCGCTGCCGACGCCATCCAGGGGATCGACGGTGTCGAGAGCACCCAGACCTACATCGCAATGGAGTAGCCGAGATCGAACGGGAACTCGAAAGGACCGGCGAACCAGGAGAACGCGGGGAATCGGCGCGAGGGGCCGTTCCAGATCACTATCGGACGATCTCGAGGGTATCGTTCCCGCCTGCGTTACATCGGCATCGGGCCGCCAGCGTTCGTCCCCGAGTCGTCTCCTCCCGTATCACCGCCGCCCTGACGAGCGTTCGCGAGCAGGCCGCTCACTGGCGGGCGATACTCGTAGCCAGGGATCACGCCCTCGACGTAGGTCCCCTCGACGTAATCGACCAGTGCCTTGGCGATGTCCGTCGCTCGATCGGCGCTTTCCGCTTCGAAATCCGCCTCGACGAGGATCGTCTCACCCTCGACGCTCGCTTCGGGACCCGCGATCTCCGTCGTGCCGGGAACGGCCATCGCGGCGTCCTCGAGGCGAAGCGAGAACGTATCGAACCAGCCCTCCTCGACGACCTCGGCGACCGGTCCCTCGACCGCCGCCGACAGCGTCGGCACCCGACACAGCACGCAGTAGCGAAGCGCCGCGTCGTCCGAACCCTCACCTCTCTCGGTGTCGTGGCCTCCCTCGCCATCCTCGATACGGACGGTAGCGTCGAAATCCGTCGTCCTCACGAGGAATTCGTCGAGTTCTCCGCGGCGCTCCTCGCTTCTCTCGCCGTCCTCGAACGCTTCGTGCTCACTAAAGGCTCTCGCTACTCGCTCGGGAACTGTGTCGGTCATGCGGGAGCTACGGTGCTCACGGTCAAAGCCGTTGTGTCCCGGCTGTGCCACGTCCCGGGACGATCGATTCCTCTTCACTTCGATACTATCGGTTCGCCGGGTGGCGAGCGACCACGATACCCGCCTACTGTGTGTAGGTCGTTCGCAGGTCGTCGCCGTGTTCGGCGAGCACGCGCTGTGCGTCTAGTACGGTCGCTTCCTCCCCCGGCTCACAGGTGGGACACGGATACGGATACCGCCGCCCCTTTCGGCGGTGAACCGTAAACCCGTAGTCCCCACATCGTGTGCACTCCCCGTCCGCCTCGTCCTGGTCCCTACCCATAGCCTGTATATCATCGTACCCTCCCACATAAACTTCCGCCTCGTCGGGGAGCGGAATCTCGTGTCCGGTCTGGCGGTCGGATGGGTCGAGCTACCTGGGCCCAAACGCGACACGATAACGAAAGACAAGAGGGGAGTCGAGGGAACTCGTCTGGGCGTCGCGACCAGAGCGCGCTACGGGGTGTGCTTGCCGACCGGCGATGCCTCATCTGATGTCTTCTGGAGTGAGATACGATTCGATGTATTCGTCTAACCCTTTCCGGGTAACCCGGACCGCACTTTCGTCGCCGGCAGTGAGCCGCCGGAGCATCGCACCGTTGATCGTCGAGAAAACGTGTTCGGCTACCCGGTTCGCATCGACGTCTCGAAAGGTTCCGTCTTCGATTCCTTTCTCGATCAGATCGGTGATCGTCTCCACGATGAGCGCATCGGCCCGGGTGAACTGCTCGCGATAGGCGTCGTTCGAGAGCGCTTGGGAACGGAGTTCGAGCACGGCGATCTGGAACTCCGTGGCCTCCTCGTCGAGCGTCCAGGGGAGAAATTCCTCGATAAGCGCCCGGAGCTTGATGTCGGGATCGTCGTTCGGGTCGACCGCGTCCTCGATCGCGAACTGATCGAGGATATACTCCAGTAAGTTGAGGAGGATTTGGTCTTTGTTATCGTAGTGGTAATACAAGAGGGATTTCGACTTCTCGAACTCGGCGTCGATCCTATCGATGGTGAGGTTCGAATAGCCGTGCTCGCACAGTGCTTTGTAGGTCGCGTCCATGATCGCCGTCTGTGTGTCACTCCTCCGATCGGGTTCCATAGTAGAGTTCGTAGGACTAATTATTCAGTCAAGCGCGAAGTAGCTTCCGTTCGTTTGCTCCGGGAAGTGAATCGGCGACGTGCCGGTTCGAACCCGTTTTGCTGTTGTAGCCAGCAACGGATCAGATGGGCGTCAAGGAGATCGTCGTACAGAACCGGATCGTCAGCTCCGACCACGTGCTTCGCTCACACGAACTGCTCGCCGATGCGTTCGACCTGACGCCCTGGTAATCGATCTCTTCTTCGATCGGCTGTCGATCGTGAACACGTCTCGACCGAGGCGCGCTCGGTTCGTGCGAGCGTGGTGGGTACCTGCACTTCGTAGCTCAAAGGGTAAAGTACACCCAGCGCTTCGCTCGCGTCCTCTCTCAGTCGTCGGCTGGTTCGCCCGTGGATCGCGACTCGGCGTCCACGAAAGATATAAATATTTACTGAATATTTAATCTACTGTAGTGTGATCCAATGAGAAAGCGGCCGTGGCTCGCCGCGCTCCTCGCCGCGTTCGGGAGGGGGTTCGGCCACCTGTATCCGCGCCGATCGACCCGCGCAATCGGTTGGGTCGCCGCCATCGGTACTGCGGTGCTGTTCGTGCCGGACGGGGCGCTCGAGGCGTTCGCGACGGGAATCGGTTCCCGCTCGAACGACGCCGCTCGTCGCTACCCGATCGGCCCCGGCCGACGCGGGCTACTACCACATGGAGAGGCGATAATGACACGAGGAGAAGTAGAGGACTCGAGAGGAAAGACGATGACCTACACACGACAGTTCGAGGAACTACGGATCGAGGACCTGGCGCGGCAGGCGGGAAAGGCGCGAATTTGGGCGAACTCCTCGGAGCTGGTTTCTCGGTTCCGCCGGGGTTCGTCGTTACGACCGACGCGTATCGCTCGCTGACCGACACTCCGAAGATTCGTGAGGGTATCGACGACCTCGACGGACTCGATCCGGCCGAGGCCGAGGAACTCGCGGCGACTGCCGAGAGGGTTCGCTCGCTCGTCCGGGACCGGGCGTTCGAGGGAGGAGTTGCGGAATCGATCACCGACGCGCTCGATACCGATAGCGACACCTCACACGCCGTGCGATCGTCGGCCACCGCGGAGGATCTGCCGAGCGCGTCGTTTGCAGGCCAGCACGAGACGTTTCTCGGTGTGACCGAAGCCGACGTGCTTAGCCGGGTTCGGGACTGCATGGCGAGCCTCTTTACCTATCGGGCGGTCGCCTACCGCGCTCGTAACGACGTTTCGAACACGGACATCGCGATGGCCGTCGTCGTCCAGGAGATGGTCGACGCCGACGTGGCGGGCGTGCTCTTTACTGCCGATCCGGATACAAATAATCGAACGGTCGCCTCGATCGACGCGACCTACGGGCTGGGCGATACGGTCGTCTCGGGCGAGGTGAGCGCGGACAACGCTCGCGTCGAGAAAGAGACGGGGGAGGTGCTCGATTGCGAGGCCGGCCCGTCGACCGCCTCCTGCTCACGTACCGGCCGTACATGCACCTGCGCGACGAATCGAAACACGAGGCCGCCTATCTCTTCGCGGCGTGACACGGAGCGCTCGAACGAGCGGGCGAACACCTCGTAAGCGAGGGCGTTCTCACGAGCGCCGCGGACGTCTGGTATCTCCACCAAGGGGAACTGCTCGGCCTTCTCGAGGACTCTTCGAGAGCGCTCCCGGATATCGGGGCACGCCGCGGGGCCCACGAGCGCCAGAAGCGAACCGAGGCCCCGCCACTGATCACGAGCGAGGGCGAGATCCCCCGCGCCGAGCGCGCGGACCTGGGAGCGAACGCGCTTGGCGGCACCGGGGTTTCCTCGGGCACGGTCGAGGGCACGGCCCGGATCGTCCACGACCCCGCCGAAGCGGATCTGGCGGCCGGCGAGATCCTCGTCTGCCCCTCGACTGACCCCGCCTGGACACCTCTGTTCGCGACGGCGGGCGGGTTGGTCGCCGAAGTCGGCGGCCGGTTCACCCACGGCGCGCTCGTCGCCCGCGAGTACGGCCTGCCAGCCGTCGTCTCCGTGAGCGGGGCGACAAAGGCGATCGCCGACGGCCAGCGGGTCCGCGTCGACGGCGATCGGGGTATCGTCGAGTTGCTTGGGGACGCCTGAACTACCGACGAGCGTCGTTTCCTCCCGATCGTTACTATTCCGAACCCCGGGTTCGACCGGACGTGCCACGTCACCGAGACACTCATACAGACTTATGCGTACTGAACGGTTAGTCAGCATGAGAAATGAGTCAACCGACGAACGCGATCGCCGTCGAGGGGCTGACCAAGCGCTTCGGCGAGACTACCGCGATCGAGGACCTCTCCTTTACCGTCGAAGGGGGCGAGCTGTTCGGCCTGCTCGGCCCGAATGGCGCGGGGAAATCGACGCTGATCAACATCCTCTGTACCTTACTCGGGCCTACCGAGGGCACCGCGCGGGTGAACGGCCACGACGTCACCAGTGAGACCGGCGCGGTCAGGGACAGTTTGGGCATCGTCTTCCAGGAGCCGGCGATCGACGAGGAACTCACCGGCGCGGAGAACCTCGCTTTTCATGCCCGGATGTACGGCACCCGAAAAGCCGAACGCGAGCAGCGCATCCCGGAGGTACTCGATCTCGTCGAACTCGCCGAGGTAGCCGACGATCCCGTCGAGAGCTACTCCGGCGGGATGCAGCGCCGCCTGGAGATCGGCCGCGGGCTGATGCACGAACCCGAAGTGCTCTTTCTCGACGAGCCCACGACGGGACTGGACGCCCGAACTCGGCGGGACACCTGGGAGTACATCGAGCGGCTGAACGAGGAGTCGGGCGTAAGCATCGTCATTACAACCCATTACATGGACGAGGCGGATTTCCTCTGTGAGCGGGTAGCGGTCATGGATCAGGGCGAGGTCGTCGCGATCGACTCGCCCGCGGAACTCAAAGCGTCGCTGGGCGGCGACGTCCTCGCGCTCGGGCTCACGGACGGCAGAGAGGAACTGTTCGAGCGCCTCGAGGCCCAGCCCTGGGTACGCGAGTACACCGCGACCGAGGACGGCGTCGCGGTCACGATGGCACAGGGCGAACAGCGTGTCGCCGATCTGGTTCGCCTCGCCGACGACGCGGGCGCGACTATCGAGTCCGTCGATCTCCAGAAGCCGAGTCTCGCGAAGGTCTTCCTCTCGCTCACCGGCAGTACCATCACCGAGCGCGAAGCAGGCGACAGGGAGGAGGACCACGCGGAGGCAACGGATAGTGACCCCGCGACGGATCGACCGACCGAGGCGGCGGGGGCCACGGAGGCGACGGAGGCCCCGGAGGCGGTGGAGTGAAGCTCATCGCCCCGCTCGGGATCTACGGGTTGTGGCTCAGAGACGTCAAGCGATTTCTACGAACGCCCTCACAGATCGTCGGCTCGCTCGTGTTCCCGCTGATGTTTCTGGTATTTTTGGGGTTTGGCTTTAGCGGGGCGGCTATCCCCGGCCTCCCCGAGGGGATCGACTACCTCCAGTACCTCGTGCCCGGTATTATGGGCTTTACCATGCTCTTGGGGGCGTCGTTCGCGGGTCTGGCGATCCTCTCCGATCAGGACGTGGGGTTTCTCAAGGAGATCCTCGTCGCACCGGTGAGCCGCACGTCCATCGTACTGGGCCGCATCGCCGGCGGATCGACGACGGCCATCGTCCAGGCCGTCCTCGTCTTCCTGCTCTCGATTCCGCTTGGCTTCGAGATCGCGGGTTGGCTCTCGATCCCGCTGGCGGCGATCTTTCTCGCACTTATCGCGATCACGTTCGTTGGATTCGGTATCGCGCTTGCCTCCCAGTTCTCCGACAGCGAGGGCTTCTCGCTCATCGTCCAGTTCATTATCTTCCCGCTGTTTTTCCTCTCGGGGGCGATCTACCCGATCGAGGGACTTCCCGTCGCCGTGCAGTACCTCGCGCTCGCGAACCCGCTTACCTACGGTGTCGATGGGCTCAGAGCCGCGCTGGTCGGCTCGTCGAGCTTTCCGCTGCTCGTCGATTTCGTCGCGCTCGTGATTTCGTCGGTCGTGATGGTCGCGCTCGGAGCCTATCTCTTCGAGCGCGTCGAAGCGGTCTGAGACAACCGTGCGGCGAAGACCCTGTGGACCCGCTCGAAGGGGCGTTCGTAGGGTGTTCCACGACGGAATCAGGCGGGTCGGTCCGGAGACGTTCGACGCCGATTCGAGAACGGAGTTCTAACGAACCCTATACCGGGAAGCTAGTCCCCATCGGACTTCGAGGGCGCGTCGGGTACTCACACGTCAAAAACCGTCGATTCGGTAAGGGAACCGAGCGGGACGAACGAGGGTGATAGGGTAGGGGTGTGAGTAGTGTCAATACAACGTCACTATAAGTGTTCGTCCCGCGAACCCTCAGGCAAGGATCACCGTGACCCCCTGTAGCAGACTGAATGTTTAGTATACATAGAACCGTTTCGACTCTGGGCTAAGTTCGAATTCGGAGCGGTAGAGAACCGCTGTATCGTTCGGTGGTTCGCAAGATCGGTCCGATCGACAGTTCGACTCTATCCGAATGAACAGTTTACAGACGCTGGTCGGGTCGAGTCAGTCGACCCTACTGGGGGAGCGGTCGGACTTCGTAACGGACTCGACAAACGTGAGTCCCCTTCACTGCACGCCGAGATCGTCGTGACTGCGGTGCCCGGACGGTGTGGGAAGCGAGTCGGGAGCGGTGGAAACGATACGAAAGAGGGGTAGTCGTCGCTCCTCGTAACGAAATGGAACTCGCCGACGATCGTTATCGATCGGCAGCACTCGGTAGCGCTCGGTAACGATCGGCAGTGAGCGATAGTGAGAGGACGCGGCGTTCCCCTCCCGAAACCCTATGACGATCAGCGACGGTGGGAAGCAGCATGACCGATCTTCCCTTCCGATCGGCGAGCGAGCAGGTCGCGGAGATGCGGGCGGGCGAGTACTCGCCGGTCGACCTCCTCGAGGCTCACCTCGATCGGATCGACACACGGAACGACCGCACGAACGCCTTCGTCACGATCGTACAAGAAGACGCCAGAGCGGCGGCCCGCGAGGCCGAGGCCGCCATCGAGAACGACGAGCAAGTGGGACCGCTCCACGGCGTGCCCGTCGCGATCAAGGACCTCGTCCCGACTGCCGACGTGCGAACGACCTTCGGCTCGAAGGCGTTCGCCGAGTTCGTCCCCGAGGAAAGCGCGATCCTTCTCGAGCGCCTCCGGGAAGCGGGCGCGATCGTGATCGGGAAGACCAATACCCCCGAGTTCGGCCACAAGGGGACGACCGACAACCCCCTCTTCGGCCCGACTCACACCCCCTACGCGCCGGGTCGGACCGCCGGTGGCTCCTCGGGGGGCAGCGCCGCGGCCGTCGCCGACGGACTGGCCGCGCTCGCACAGGGCAGCGACGGCGGCGGCTCGCTTCGCATCCCTGCTGCCTGCTGTGGCGTCGTCGGTCTCATGCCTTCTTTCGGGCGCGTGCCCGTCGAGAATCGCCCCGACGGCATCCACCACACCCCCTTCAGCCAGAACGGTCCGCTCGCTCGGACCGTCGAGGACGCAGCGCGGATGCTCGAGGTAATGGCCGACCCTCACCCGCGCGACCCGCTCTGTCTACCCGACGATGGCACCGATTTCCCCGGGGCGGTCGATCGCGGTATCGAGGACCTCGCGATCGCCTACAGCGACGACCTCGGGGTGTTTACGGTCCGTAGTGACGTCCGGGAGATCGTCGATAGCGCCGTCGACGCTCTCGCCGGGGCGGGTGCGGACGTCGCGGCGAGCGATCCGGAGTTCGAACACTCCCGAGAAGCGATGCTCGATGCCTGGCGGACGGGCTTTCGGGTAGGGCTGGCCGCGACGAACGCCGGCTTCCGCCGGGAGATGGGGATCGATCTCGTCGGCGAGTACCGCGTGGAGACGACGCCGGAATTAGTCGAGCACATCGAGGCCGGCGAGAACACGGGCGCGCTGGGCTACAAGCGCGCCGACACCGTCCGGACCGCGGTCTTCGACGCGATTCAGGACACCTTCGCCGAGTACGACTTATTGGTGACGCCGACGATCGCACTGCCACCGTTCGACTCGGCGATCCTGGGGCCGACCGAGATCGAAGGCGAGTCGATCGACCCGCTATATGGCTGGTTCCTCACCTGGATCTTCAATATGACCGGCCACCCCGCCGCGTCGGTACCGGCCGGGAAGAGCGAGGAGGGTCTGCCGGTCGGCCTCCAGATCGTCGGCCCGCGCTTCCGGGAGGATCGCGTGCTCGCGGCAGCCGCCGCCTTTGAGCGGGCCCAGCCCTGGCAGGACGACTACCCACGGTAAAAGCGGACACGAACGGCGAGTCGCGATCCTGGAAGGTCGATCAGGCGACGTTACGCCGGCTGGGGACTGCGCCCTCCTGGGTGACGAGCCGTTCGAGTAGCTCCCGATGGAGCCGGTCTTTGGTCTCGGCGTACTCGTCGTCATCCCAGTGATTATCCAGTTCCTGGGGGTCGCCCGCGATATCGAACAGCTCACCGTACTCCTCGCCAGGGTAAACGGTAAGTTTGTGCTGGTTCGTGACCAGCGTCCGGGCGCGCAAGCCCAGGTAGTCCTCGTCGTTCTCGACGACGACCGATCGATCCATCTCCTCGATTTCGTCGGTTAAAAGCGGGGCGAGTGACTCGCCGGCCCACGAGGAGGGCGTCTCCCGGTAGTCGGGGTCGTAGGCCGCGTGTGGGGACTGCGTGCCGGTGAGATCGAGCAGCGTCGGCAGGAAGTCCTCGTGACTACAGACGGTCTCGACGCGTTTGCCCTCGGCGAATTTCTCAGGCCAACTCCAGATCATCGGTACGCGCAGCAGGCCTTCGAACTGGAAGGGGCCCTTTCGAAGCATCCAATGATCGCCCATCATCGCGCCGTGATCTGACATGAACACCACGATCGTGTCCTCGCGCAGCCCGCGCTCTTCGAGCGCCTCGATCACCCGGCCGACCTCGTGATCGAGGTAGCTGACCATCCCGTAGGTTCGGGCGATGATCTCCTGGATCTCCTCCTCGTTCACTTCGGGCTGGGGATCGGTATAGAGACCCTGAAGCTGGAAGAACTCGCCCGCATAGACGTCTTCGTAGAACGATGGTAGGTTCTCGAGTTCGCCCTCGCGGCGGGTCGGCGGGGCGACCTCGGCCGGGTCGTACATTGACCCCCAGGGTTCGGGCGCGGCGTAGGGATTGTGCGGGTCGGGATAGGAGTTCCAGAGGAAGAAGGGCTGGTCGTCCCCGTCGCCCCCGTCGCTGCTACTCGAATGCTCGTCGAAGAAGTCGATCGAGCGGTCGCTAATCCAGTGGTTGTAGTGGGCCTTCTCGGGCAGGGACCACTCGTTAAGCACCTGGAAGGTCTCGCCCCGGCGATTGTCAGGATGGGTGAAATCGAGGCGCTCGTAGTCCTCCGGTCGAGCGTCGCGCAGCCACTCTTTGTACTCGCCGAAGATCTCGTTGACGTGTCCGCCAGTGAAATCCGTCGTCTCGAACCCGTAGTACGGCTCGGGGAGGCTATCTATACGGCCCGACTCCCAGACCTCCCGGGCCTCGGGGAACTCCTCGGGGGCGAACTCCAGATCCGAATAGGAAGTCGCGCCGACCTCGGCGAACATCGCTTCCAGTCGGTCCTCAAGGATCGCTCCGAAGCGCTCCCAGTCGTCTTCGGAGAGTTCCTCGACCGGCCGCTCGTCGACGACCTCCTCGATTATCTCCCGGAAGATGAGAGGAGTATCCGACCACTTCGGCGCGTGAGCCTCTTCGAGCGCGCCGGTCAGCGCGCCCTCCGCACGGCCCGAGAAGTTCTCGTGGGACTCGCCCGACTCGCCGCTGCTATCGATGCCCGTCGAGTCCTCTAGGACCCGATCGAGGACGGCCTCAAGCACGTCCCGGAGGGTACGCTCGAAGGTCGAGTTCGCGCGTTCAGCGAGCTCGGTAGCGATGTGAGTGACCTGCTGGGGGGCCGGCAGCGTATAGAGGCCGAGATGGAGCTTCCCCGAGGAATGGGTGCGATAGCCGTTCTCCGAGAGGAGTTCGGGGAGGACCGGCATATCCTTGGGAAGCGCGACGCCATTCGAGCGAACGCCGTGGCGGTGGGGGTTCTGCCCCGTAAAGAGCGTCGCCCGCGCGGGCATACACATCGGGTTATTCGCGTAGGCGCGATCGAAGGTGACGCCGGAGTCCGCCAAGGCGTCGATGTTCGGCGTCTCGATCGCGTCGCTGCTCGTACAGCCGAGGTGATCGTAGCGGAGCTGATCACAGACGAAACAGAGCACGTTCGGGCGCTCGGTGGCCATCGGGAGAGGACCGAGGGCAAGCGGTCTAAACGTTGGGTTCTCGGTCCGGCCCTTCCGCGAGAAGCGGCAGTCTGTAGTTACGAATGGAGGAGAAGAGTGAGCACGCGACTCCCGTCGGCCGGGTTCCCGAGTCCTTAAGCATCGTGTCAGCACAGGACACGCTATGGTTCCTTATTTCACGAACCCCTGGACGGACGAGGGAACGGTCGCCGCCCTGGCGGCCCCTGTCCTGGCAACGAACCTACCGGTGTCTCGACGAACTCGATCACCGACGTCCGTTCTCGGGATCGACCTGAGCTGGGAACGAAACGGCGAGGTGAATAAGAATGGGTATTGAGGCGGAGGCGGAATCCGGCGGCGAACTCCGCGTCGGCGTCGATATCGGCGGGACGTTCACCGATATCGTCACGGTCCGAGACGGGTCGGTGGCCGTGAACAAGACCTCCTCGACGCCCGACGCGCCGGAACAGGGGGTGCTCGACGGGCTCGAAGCGGCCCGCGAACAGGAGGGGTGGGCGTTCGGGTCGATCTCCTCCCTGGGGCACGGGACGACCGTCGCGACCAATGCCGTCCTAGAAGGAACATGGGCCGAGACCGCTTTGCTTACTACCGAGGGGTTCGGCGACGTCCTCGAGATCGGCCGCCAGAACCGTCCCGACATCTACGATTTTCAGGTCGAGAAGGCGGCGCCGATAGTCGAGCGCGATCGCCAGTACGAGGTTCGCGAGCGCCTCGACGAACGGGGGGCGGTCCTCGCCGACCTCGATACGGATAGCATCCGGTCAGTCGCCGAGGCGCTTCGTGGGAGTGACGTCGAGAGCGTCGCGATCTGTCCGTTGTACGCCTTCGAGAACGCGACCCACGAACGGCGGGTGCGCGACCTCCTACGAGCGAACGGCGTTTCCCTCCCTCTATTACTGTCGAGCGACGTTCTCCCGGAGATCCGCGAGTACGAGCGGACGCTGGCGACGGCGATGAACGCCGCGCTCAAGCCGGTGATGGAGGGCTACATCGGTGATCTCGGCAGCGAACTGTCCCAAGGGTCTCGGGAGTGATCTCGGTATCATGCAGTCGAACGGCGGGATCATCGCCGCCGACGTCGCCCGCGACCGGCCGGTACGGACCCTGCTCTCGGGCCCCGCGGCGGGCGTCCAGGGCGCGACCGCGATCGCGAAGCGGTGTGGGTTCGAGGACGTGATCACGATGGACATGGGAGGAACCTCCTGTGACGTCTCGCTCGTCGAGGATTCCGAACCAGTCGTCTCGACTGACGTCGCAGTCGGCCCCTATCCCGTCGGAGTACCGATGATCGACGTACATACGGTGGGATCGGGCGGTGGGTCGATCGCCTGGATCGACGCCGGGGGCGCGCTGCGCGTCGGTCCCCGGTCGGCGGGCGCGGATCCCGGCCTCGACCTGCGATACGCCGGCCAGACCTTCGAGCTCTCGGTTCCGATTCCCGAAGGTACGATCGACGAGAGGAGTCTCGAGACGGTCGCCGAGCGCTTCCACAAGGCCCATCGGCAGCGTTACGGCCACGCCTACGAGGAGGAGTCGATCGAACTGGTTACTATCCGGCTACGGGCGCGCAGCGCGGTCGATCCACCATCCCTCGCAATCGAAAACAGGGAGGAGTCGATCGAGGACGCTATCGTCGAGCCCCGCGAGGTGATCTACGACGGCGAGGCCCACGACACGCGAATCTACGACGGGACCCGGCTCCCGGTCGGGGCGAACTTCGAGGGTCCAGCGGTAATCGAGGGCGCACAGAGCACGACCGTGCTGCCGCCGGGCCAACGGATAACAGTCGACGAGTACGGCACGCTGCTCGTGGAGGTGTTTCCCGATGAGTGAGAGAGACCGGTCAGGAATCGAGGGAGCGGGTGAGGTGGAAATCGACTCGGCGACCTTAGAGATCATTCGCAACGGCTGTTCGGCGATCGCCGAGGAGATGAACGCGAACCTGATTCGGACGGGCTACTCGCCGAACACCAAAGAACGCCGGGACTGCTCGTGTGCGCTGTTCGACGCCGCAGGCGAGATGATCAGCCAGGCCGAGAACATGCCCGTTCACCTCGGCGCGATGCCCTTCTCGGTCGCCGCCGCGATCGAGGAATTCCTGCCGGAGACCCTCGAACCGGGTGATGGAATCCTGCTCAACGACCCGTTCCGCGGCGGGGCCCATCTGCCCGATCTGACGCTCGTCTTCACTGGTGGTGAAGGGGGCGACGGACCGCGGGACGGGAAGATCGTCGCCTACGCTGCGAACCGTGCGCACCACGCTGGCGTCGGCGGGGCCCGCGCCGGCAGCGTCGCCGCCGACTCGACGGAGATCTACCAGGAAGGGATCAGGATCCCGCCAGTCAAGTTCTACGAGGGCGGGGAGATCAACGACACGGCTTTAGAGATGATCCTCGCGAACGTCCGCACGCCCGAGGAACGCCGCGGGGACCTGCGCGCACAGGAGGGAGCTAACCGGACAGGTCGAGAACGCTTCGACGAACTCATCGCGGAACACGGCACGGAGTACCTGGAGAGCGCCTTAGAGGCGATCAAGAACTACTCCGAGCGACGGATGCACGCGGAGATCGACTCGCTGGCCAACGGTACCTACCGCTTCGAGGACGTTCTCGACGACGACGGCCAGGGCAACCGGGATCTACCGGTCGTCGCCAAGGTGACGATCGCGGGCGATTCGGTCGCCGTCGATTTCGAGGGCACCGCCCCCCAGACGAAAGGCCCGGTAAATGCGGTCTTCGCGGTGACGGCTTCGGCGACCTACTATGCGATCCGGTGTGTGACCGACCCGGACATCCCGCCGAACCACGGCTGCTACCGGCCGATCGAGATCGATGCACCGAACGGGACGATCGTCAATCCTGACTTACCCGCGGCGGTGGTCGGGGGCAACTTAGAGACCTCCCAGCGAGTCACGGACGTGGTCCTCGGGGCGCTCGCGGAGGCCGACCCTGAGCGCGCCGTCGTGGGCTGTCAGGGGACAATGAATAACGTCACTTTCGGCGGGATCGACCGCCGGGGGTCGGAAAACGAGGCGTTGGCGGACGAGTCGGTAAACTGCAAGTCGGCAGCCGGAGACGGCGACGAGAACGGCGGTGAGGGATCTCCCTACGCTTTCTACGAGACGCAAGGTGGCGGGTTCGGCGGGCGAGCGGGTCGAGACGGAATGGACGGCGTCCACGTCCATATGTTGAACACGATGAACACGCCGGTGGAAGTCCTCGAGACGGCCTACCCGCTCAGAGTGGGGCAATACGAGTGCCGAGAGGACTCGGGCGGTGCCGGCGAGTTCCGCGGCGGGCTCGGGCTCCGGCGGGACATCGGCGTACGGGGGAGCACGGCGACCTTCAGCCTGCTTGCCGACCGGCGTCGTCACGCGCCCTACGGTCTCGCCGGCGGCGGGGAGGGCACGCCGGGCGATGCTTACCTGTTCGAAGACACGCTCGCGGAGGAACGATCGAGCGCGGACGCGAGAAAGGCCTTCGGCGACTCCGACGCCGACGAGGCGGGCGAGAAGCTCCCCGGAAAGGCCGTCTGCGAACTCGAACCCGGGACGGCCGTAAGCGTTCGGACCCCCGGGGCCGGTGGCTACGGCGATCCCGCCGACCGTGACCCTGAGGCGATCGTCCGCGACGTCGAACTCGGGAAGCTCTCGACCGAGACCGCACGGACGATCTATGACTTCTCCGAGGACGCGGTCGACGATCTCGCCCTCAACACCGATTCCGACGACGGCGACAATGCTGGACCCGACTGACCGAAAAGCCCGAACCGACGGTCCTGTCATCGAGGGCAGTGAATATTTAACTGAGTCGGCACCCGATATCCCGTATCCTCGATACTGCACGGAGCGTCGATCGATGCCTTCCTTTCAGGCCCCAGTGCCGGCCTGCCCGTAGGCGATCGTGAGCCGGCAGTCGAGCGATCCCGAGGACGCAAGCGACTCGACGGAACCCGACTGGACCCAGTGGTTTCCCTACGCGACAGCCTACCCGGCCCAGCGCGAGGCCATCGGGAACGTTCTCGAGACGGCGGGAGAGGGAGGCCTGCACCTGCTCGAAGGCGCGTGTGGCACCGGCAAGACCCTCGTTGGACTCATGACCGGCATCGCACTGATCAAGCGAGGAGTCATGGAGACGGCGATGTTCCTCACGCCTTACAAACAGCAGCTCACCCCCTACGAGGACGACGTGCGCCGGATCAACGACCGGCTCACGGGCGACGCACCGATCACCGCCCTCTCGCTGGTCGGTCGCCGCGATCTCTCGCCCTACGCTGCCGCCGGGCTGGTCGATCCCGACGAGGAGGACGTCTACGCGTTCGAAGCCGAGCTGCGGGAGGGCATCGAGGCGTCGATCGAGGCCGCCTACGACGACTTTATCGCCGACTCGCGGGAGTACGACGCGATCGGCGAGGTGCCAAACGAAACCCGCACCCGACTCGAGCGCGAGCGCCTCGAAGCACTTCTCGACCGCGCGAGGGCGAGCAGGCAGGCAAATCGCATGCAGGGGACCGACGGCCAGTGGAGCGCGCCCTACCGAGAGGAGATCCCGACCTTCGACGGCCGGGAGTACTGCCCGTTTTACGCGGCGACGCGCCTATACAAAATCGAGAACCCCGAGAGCCACAGCCCACTCTACCCGAGTTGGGGCGTGATCGATCGCGACCGGCTCCTCCGGGAGGCGACCGAACAGGGGGTCCATCCCCACTCGGCGATGTTCGACCTGCTGCCGGCCGCCGACCTCCTGATCGGCAACTACAATCACCTCTTCGACCCCCGTACTGTAGAGATCCTCCGAGAGAAGATCGACCTCGAAGCGACCTCCCTCGCGTGCGACGAGGCGCACAACCTCGTCGATCGAGTACGTGACCTGCGGAGGACCTCGCGAGCGGGCTCGACGATCCGATGGGCTCGGAGCGAACTCGGGGTACTGCTCGGGACCGAGGAGAGCGCCGGGCTCGAAGCGGCCGCGCGATCGACCCACCTCGAGCGACTGCGGGACGCGGAGGTCTCCCGCGAGGACCTCGAGAAACTCCTCGACCTGTTCGATCTGCTCGATAACGTCCTCTCGGAGACGGCTTCGAGCGCGCTCGAGGCCGAACTCGACGCCGGGAGCGGAGGGGGGTCGCAGTCGAATGCCGGTTCGAACGCCGGTTCGACCGAGGCGATTTACACGCTGCTTCCGACGATCGAAACGAGTCTCCAGGATCCCGAGCGCGACGCACCTGATCGGCTCACGACCCGGGTTCGGGCGGCCGGGCTCGGGGAGACCTTCGCCGCGACGCCGGAGCTCGCCGAAGCCCTTCATCAGGTGCTGGGCGACTGGACCGGGGCGGACGATCCGGAGGCGTTCACGCTCTCGGAAACGGTCGGCGTCCTCAGGTATCTCGCGCGCTGGGTCGAAGCCGACGACGTCCGGTACTTCCGTCAGCTCGTCCTCGAACGGCGCGCGAACGCCCCCGAACGAATCCGACTCCCGCGGGACGTGAGTTCCAGGGATCTCGCTGCGAACCACCGGGAACACTACACCGCGCGGGTCGAACTCCGGCTCTGTCTGCCCGACCGGGTGCTCGCGGCGTTCTTCGAGGAGATCGGGGCGGGCCTGTTGCTGAGTGCGACGCTGTACCCCTTCAGGGCGTTCACGCGGACGGTCGGGATCGATCGAGTCCGCGAACAGGGAACGCCCGTCGCGGCCGACACCTACGAACTCCCCTTTTCCGCGGGTGATCGCGAGTCCTTTGCGGTGAACGCCACGCCCTTTACCTACCGCTCGCGCGGGCCGACGCCGATATCGGAGCGAACGACCGCCGACGGTACTGTGGCGGCAGGGTCGGGCCTCACCGATGCCCAGCGGGAGACGCGCAGGCAGTACGCACAGGTCCTCCAGGCGACCGTCGCCGAAACCCCTGGAAACGTCCTGATCGCGATGCCGTCCTACGCCGAGGCGGGGTGGGCCGCCGCGACCCTCCGGGCGGCCATAGAGCGCGGGACGATACCCGACCGGCCGATCCTCTGTGACGAGCCCTCCTCGAACGCCGAGACCGAGGCGCTCAAACGCGAGTTTTTCGCCGGGGGAGCGAGCGTGCCGAAGATGCTCGTGACCGGCCTGCGCGGGACGCTCGTCGAGGGCGTCGATTACGACGGCGAGTGCCTCGCCGCGGCGGTCGTCTGTGGCGTCCCGATCGCCCCCTCCGGGTCGGGGTCACAGAAGGCGATCCGGTTCGCCTACGAATCCGTCTTCGGCGAGGAGCAGGGCTACGAGTTCGCATTCACCGTGCCGGCGGTCCGGCGCGCCCGGCAGGCGATCGGGCGGGTGATCCGCGGGGAGAGAGACGTCGGCGTTCGGCTGCTCGTCGACGGACGGTACGCGACGGAGCGCGGCCGGGGGGCAGTACGGGAGCTCCTCCCGGCCCACGAGCGCGAGGAGTTCCGGGTCGTTCCCCGCCATCGCGGGTCCGACGTCGATATTCGTTCGAGCCTCGAGTTCGCCTGGGAGAGCCTTCGGCGCGAGGAGTAACCATCGGCCGGCGGACGGACCCGAAATCACCGATGTGTGGCGATAGTCGGTGATAGCGACCGAGTGCTACTGCCGACTGAGAAGCGAAGGAGAGGGCGTTCGACTGCAGCTGAAAAGGAGAGGATCCGGAGATCAGATCGGGAGCGGCGCGTTCCCACTGAGAAGTGCTTCGACGGCGCGCTGGAGCAGGAAGGCTGTTGCGCCATCGCCGCAGTGACAGCCCGTGAGCACCGTCATCGTGGCGGCCGACGCGACGCCGAAGAGGAGGGCTGCGGGGGTCGTCCAGCCGCGATCGATTGGGGCCGTTGCGAGCCCCAAGAGTAAGAAGACGAGCGGGATCGTCGTCAGATAGACTCGTACCAGCCCGACGCCGACGTACGCGATAGCGACGAGCGGGTCCGCGCCACCCGATTGCAGCGCGATTTCACTCGTCGCCAGTTCGATCGAGCCGACCGAGCCGCGAAGACCGGCAAGCCAGGCGAGACCCACTCCGGCGGCGAGCAGTCCGGCGAGCGTCAGCAGAAGGGCCCGGCCGAGACCGGAGACCGGGCTCGAACCGGGAGCCGAACGATGGGAAAGGGACATGTCCCAGAAGCCACGGTCCCGGGTCGTAACTAGCTTTCGTCCCGATGCTACCACAGGGGAAAGCGGAGTCGTCGCCGACGTTCCAGTCGAGGGACGGCAGTTCGATGCGAGCGGTCGAACGGGCGGCCTGGTAGTGACGGATCGATCGGTCGGCGTCGGGACGCCAACGGGAACGACCGGACCGAAACGAACTGCGCTATCGCCGTCGGTATCGCTACTATGACCATCGTTTCCGTCGTGTGAGCGAGGGTTTATATGTCTGTAGCGGCGGGTAAGCGTGTGATTGATGGCTCAACTCGCAAGTTGACCACAGTGAAAAGCGCCCCACCCGTTCGCGGCGGTGGCCGACCGGTAGTTCGGGAACTATCCGGCCTGAAGGCGTCCTGACTTCACGGTAATGAGAAGAAACATAACCGATAGCAGGTGTGCGTATAGCGGCCGCCGATCGGGGGGTGCGCGCCGGGTCGTGACTATCGAGCCGAGATAGCCAAGCACGGAATCATGGCCACAGTCAGCCTCGAAGACCTCACGAAGGAGTACGGTACACTGACGGCGGTGAACGACCTCGACCTCGAGATCGAGGACGGGGAGTTGCTCTGCTTGCTCGGCCCCTCCGGGTGTGGGAAGTCGACGACGCTCCGGATGCTCGGCGGGCTCGAGACGCCCACCAGTGGCGACGTTCACATCGGCGGCGAGCGGGCCACCGAGACCCCACCGTACGAACGGGACACGTCGATGGTGTTCCAGTCCTGGGCGCTGTTTCCTTCGAAGACTGTACTCACGAACGTCGCGTTCGGACCCAAGATGACCGGCATCGCGGAAGAGGAACGCACCGAGCAGGCACGCCGCGTGCTCGAAGTCGTCGAGATGAGCGACTTCGCGGAGCAAAAACCCCCCGCGCTTTCGGGCGGGCAGAAACAGCGGGTCGCACTCGCCCGGTCGCTCGCCGTCGAGCCCGAAGTACTGCTACTGGACGAACCCCTTTCCAATCTCGATAAGCGCCTCCGCGAGCAGATGCAACTCGAACTCCGGAGCATCCAGGAGGAGGTCGCAACGACGTTCGTCCACGTCACCCACGACCAGAACGAGGCCTTTACGCTGGCCGACCGGATCGCCGTTCTGAACGACGGCCGGCTCGAACAGATCGGAACGCCCCGCGAGGTCTACAGCGATCCTCACAATCTCTTCGTCGAGGAGTTCCTCGGCGATACCAATCTCTTTGCGGCCCGGGTCGAGGAGAGCGATTCCGAAGGAATCGTCGCCGAGGCGGAGTTCGGGAGCCGCCTCTCCCTCCCGGTCGAAAGCGACCGACTCTCGGCGGGCGAGGAGTTGACGATCTCGCTCCGGCCGGAAGTCCTCGACGTACGGCGGCGGGCAGCGACCGACGGCGCGGTGCCGACCCGAGCCGAAGGCACCGGAGCTACCGAGGACACCGAGGAGAACGAACGCGTGGACGGGAACGGGGCCGGGGACGGGACCGGAGCTCGCGGGGAGGAAACGAGCGCGCTCCACGGGACGATCACGGACGTACTCTACCGGGGCGCGTCGGTCCGGTACTACGTCTCCCTCTCCGAGGGCGAGTTGTTCTTCGAGCGGAGCGTCGGCGAGGAGACGGACTTCGAGGCGAGCGACGACGTTCGGGTCGGCTGGAACCCGAGTGACCTGCTCGTCTTCGCCGACGGCGAGCGCGTGGGTGAGGGCGATCGATGACCGGCACCGATCGCCGGGGAAGTACGGGATCCGGGCCAGTAGCGCCGGGCGTGCGGGACGAGCCGGTAGCGTAGGAATCGAGCGGAGGAGAAACAGTGCGGAACGCCAGCGCGGTCGACTCGGGAAGAGGGTTCGATCATGATACACACCGACACCGATAGCGAAAGCGAGCGAGAGCGCACCGATGGCATCGAAAAGGACAACACGGGTGGCACGAACGGCGGGTCCGAGTCGGCGGTCGGCCGGCAGGAGCTACTCGCCGCGTCGGGGAGCCTCTCGGCGGCGCTGGCGGGCTGTGTCGGCAGCGGCCCGGGGGGCCGGCGGTAGCGGCGGAGGCGGTAACGGCAGCAGTGGTAGTGGCGGTAGCGAAGCCGGCAACAGCAGCGGCAACGGAAGCGCGTCGAGCGGTCGGTACCCCGACTACTCAGGTGAGACGATAAGCGTCGGCACGTGGGCCGGCATCTACGCCGAGGCCTTCGAGAAGAGCGTCGCGGAGTCCTTCGAGGAGCGGACGGGTGCGACCATTGGGGTGGTCCCGGCCGGCGGGAGCATCCTCAGCAAGATCAAAAGCGCCCCGGAGGACGACCCGCCCTTCGACCTCGCGGCGGCAGAGGACTTTTTCTACTGGTAGGGACGCAACGAGAACCTCTTTCTCGAGACCCGCGACGAGAACATCCCGAACCTACAGCAGGTCTATCCCTACCTGAAGGAGTTTCGAGGGACGGAATACGGCGCGCCGACCGACGGCTCGCTCAATGGCATCCTCTACCGGACGGATCCGGATTGGGAGCCCAGTACGTGGATGGACCTACTCGCAGATAAGAAGGGCACCGATCGCATCGGGTTCGAGGGTTCCTGGTACATCTATCCCTTCGAGGTCGCCGCCAACTCCCTCGACCAGGCCGAGGGGATCGGCGAGCTCTACGAGCAACAGTACCACGACGCGATCTACGAGCGGATGCGGGAGTTCGCACAGAACGTCGAGCTTTGGACAGGGTCGTTCGCGGAGATCCAATCGAGCCTCCGCCAGCGTATCATCGACATGACGATGTGGTACTCGGGGATGGGCAACGCCGCGGTCTCCCAAGGGGATTCGCTTGGGTTCACGACGCCCGATGAAACCGCTGGCTACCTCGATCACTACTGTCCGGTTCGCGGGACCGACAAGCGTCGGATGACCGAGGACTTCCTCGATCACATGCTCGACGCCGAAGTCCAGACCGAATGGGCGAAGCAAGGCTACGTCTACGTCTCGAACCCCGAAGCGACCTATCCCGAGCGAGTTCGAGACCAGTACCCCCAGGACAACGCGGCCTGGAGAAAGATCAGCATCGCCGACTTCACCGAACTATCGGAGTACTCTTCGACGTTCTCCGAGGAGTTCCAGGCGATCCAGAACGCCTAATCGATCGTGGCGACCACCGACATCCGAAACCGAGAGGCCCTCGGCAGGCTCCGGGAGCGAGCGACGGGACCGGCTGGACTCATCGTGCCGCTGGTCATCTACGAGCTCCTCTTTTTCCTTGCGCCGCTTGCCTACCTCTTTCGCATCTCGCTGATGGAACAGACCACCGCCGGCGCGTACGCCGGTGACACGTTCACGCTCGCGAACTACCGGGAGGTGCTGCTCTCCGCGCACTTCCAGGACATCGTCTTCTTCTCGCTCAAATTCGGCGTGCTCGTGACGGCTCTCACCGTGCTCGCGAGCACCTACTACGCCTATGCCGTCTGGCAGGCCGATGGAATCTTCGGGACCGTCCTCATGTTTGTCGTGCTCGTGACGCTACTGACGACGCTCGTGGTGCGGCTGTTTTCAGTTCTACTACTCCTCTCGCCGATCGGACCGGTCAACCAGCTGTTGACCGTGATCGGTATCCTGAGAGAACCAGTCTTGCTGGTGACGAACCTGTTCGGCGCAACGGCTGGACAGGTCTACACGATGCTTCCCTACACCGTTATGCCGATCTACAGCGTGCTGGCGACGCTCGACGACCAACGCGTCGAAGCCGCCCGCGACCTGGGCGCGAACGAGTTCCAGTCCTTCCGGGAGATCGTCCTGCCCCACGCGCTGCCGGGCATCACCGTCGGGGCGATTCTCTGTTTCGCGTAGTCGTTTGGCGCGTACGCCGCGCCCTTCTTGTTGGGATCGACCGACGGCGAGACGGCTGCGATGGAGGTCTACCGACTGATGATCACCCGGTTCAACTGGCCGCTGGCGACGGCGCTTTCCTTCGTCGTCCTCGCGGTCGTACTGACGAGCGTCGGCGCGCTATTTTACCTCTTCCGGGACAGGCTGGGTGATGCGTATGTCGATTAGGCGACGGAGCCTTCTCGCCGGGTTCAGGGTCGGCTACCTCGCGATGTTCGCCCTCCTGATCGCTCCTCTGATAGTGATCGTCGGGAGTTCGCTGGCGGAGTCCTCGGCGCTTCGCTTCCCGCCCGAAGTGCTCTCCGTGCGGTGGTACGCCGCGTTCCTGAGCGATTCGGCTTGGCGACGAGCAGTGATCAATAGCCTCATCGTCGGCACGGGGACGACGGTCGTCGCGACCTCGCTTGGACTGTCGGCGGCCTATGGCGTCCAGCGAAGCGACTCGGCGCTCGTCGATCGGGCCGTGCCCCTGACGCTGATGCCGCTTTTCCTCCCGCCGGTCGTCCTCGGCGTCGCGTTGCTCGCCTTCTTCGGGAGCTTCAGCCTCCATCAGACCTACCTGAGTATTATCGTTGCCCACTCGCTGTGGGCGACCCCGATCGCCTTCCTCGTCCTCCAGTCGGTGCTGAGCCAGGTCGACTGGAACCGGCGGGATGCCGCCCTCGATCTGAGCGCGTCGCCGACACGGACCTTCGCCGAGGTCGTCCTCCCCCAGATCAAGGAGGGACTGGTCGCCTCGATACTGATCGCCTTTATCATCAGTATCCAGGAGTTCGTGATGACGCTGTTTCTCTCCGGGGAGGCCACTCTGACGATCCCGGTGCTCGCCTGGCGGTCGATAAGCCAGGCGCTCGACCCGGTCGTGAACGTCGTCTCGACGCTGCTGATTGTCGTCGTCACGGTGATCCTGCTGATCGCCGCCAGTCTCATCGGCCTCGACCGACTCGCCCGCCAGCTCTGAACTCACCCCCCCGATCGACCGGCCTGACGACCCCCCCGTACCGCGTCCCGCGCTACCGGTCCGGTAGCGATCAGTATAAGTGGACGTTCGGGCAGTTTTATAAGATATTTGACTATAGATCGTTCGTACGAGTTTCGTATAGTTTATGTGCGTTCAGACGGGATGCCGTGTGCTATGTCGATCGTCCACGAGCAGACCAAAGAGGAAATCGAGCCCGTCGACCTTCGATTCAGTGAAGCGGAACTCGACCGGGAGGTCGATCGCCTCGTCGAGTTCGTCGGCCGAGAGGTCGAGGCCGCCGGTACGGAGGGCGCGCTCGTCGCGCTCTCGGGCGGCATCGACAGCACGACGACCGCCCATCTCGCCGTCGAGGCGCTGGGGGCCGACGCGGTACACGGCGTTCTCCTTCCCAAGGAGGTCAACACGGAGACGAACATGAGCGACGCCGAAGAGGTTGCCCAGGATCTGGGAATCAGCTACGATATCTTCGAGATCGACTCGATCGTCGAGGAGATCTTAGCGACCTACGGTAGCTCCGATGGCTCGGGCGGCGACGGCGAGGAGCAGTGGGAGGGTCGCTACGTCGGGAACACGAGCGCCCGCGTCCGGATGACACTGAATTACTTGGTCGCGAACCACGGGAACAAGCTGGTCGTCGGCACCGGCAACCGCGCCGAACTCGCCACCGGCTACGTAACGAAGTTCGGCGACGGCGGCGTCGACTGCAACCCGTTAGGGAATCTCTACAAACAGCAGGTCCGCCAGGTCGGAGCCCACCTCGGTGTCGGGAAGGACCTCGTCCAGAAGACCCCGACCGGCGGGATGATCGATTACGGCACCGACGAGGAGGAGTTCGGCGTCGAGTACGACACGCTCGATGCGGTCCTCGCACTCCACGTCGATGGGGGCGTCCCCGCCGGGGCGACCGCTCGGATCACGGATATTACCGAGGAGGACGTCGAACGGATCGTCGAGATGCACGAGGAAAGCGACCACAAGCGCACGCCGCCGACGAGCCCCGAACCCCACTTCTGAACCCGAACCAGGAGGTCGTCACCCGCTTTCCCCGACTTTGCTTCGTCCGCTACTACCGGTTCCGCTCGGAGGGACGGCGCGGTCGAACGGAGCGGATGGGACCGAACGGTGCTCTCAGTGGCGCGGTTGCATGACGGTGATCGGCGCGAGGACGAGCTGGTGGGCCATGAACTGGATCGCGAGGTACTCCGCGATCGCCCGCGAGGTCGGCCCGGCGGTAAGGCTGAGGTCGACTTCCTCCCCGTCGATAATCGCGGGTTTCGCACGCGTGATCCAAGCTCCCTTTCGTTTCCGCTCACAGATCACGAGCTGTTCGGTTGTGGGCTGGACCCAGACCGTCCGTTCCTCACCGCGTCGCGAGAGCTGCCAGTCGCCGGGGGCTTCGACGTCGGGGTCCTCACCGAGGCGCTCGGCCGCTCGTTCCACTAGGGCACGCAACCGGCCGGTGAGACCGTCGCTCGAGTCGGTGTCTGCTGGGGGGTCGTCGTTCGAGGGGGCCATAGTGACCACTGACGCGCCAGAGGTATAAGCTACGGACGATCGGGCGTGACCGATTCCTCGAGAGGTGGTTTCGAACCGGACGGGGTCCACGGCGAGAGTCATTCCTCGTCCGGGTGAAGCTCCTCGCCGAATTCCTCGATGAGATCGACGTTGAGCACTGCGCCGTCGACGACGCGCTCGACGATCCCGAAGTAGGGATCGAAGCGATCCTCGCCGGGTTTGTGCATTTCGACGACGAGGGGCCACTCCCCGCCGTTGCCGGCCGTCGCGATCCACTCGTTGACGAAGTTCGTCCTCGTGAGGTCCTGTACGGAGTCGGGCGTGTCGATCTCGATGTCGCTCGTCTCGTGCTCTACTTCCGAGAGATGGAGGCGGGTCTCGCGGCTGATATAGAAGCCGAGATCGACCGTGATGTCGAGCGTATCGTAACTGAGGACGTTCTCCGGGTGGGCGCGATAGCGGTACTCGGGGTTCATCGACTTTCGACCCCTGCGTTCGGTTCGTGGCGGGACCCGACCGGCAGTATCAGGTCACTCTCAGCAAGCGAACGAACGGAACCGCCCTCGCTCCTGCTCTCGTCTTCGGCGGCGCCAGTCACCGTTGGGTCGGACGTCTCGCTCTGTTGTCCGCTTCGACTCGTTCGACGCGCGCGAGCGAACCGGCGCTTGTAGCCGTCAATTTCGACGCTCATGTATTCTTCCGAGCAGAATTATGTATCGTCGTTCATAAGCGACTTCGCTGCAATAGCCGGCCAACGTCCACACGGTGCCGGCGGACGGGGCAACGAAGCCATCGGCGGGAGAAGCGAGGGGAGGGGGCTCAGCCGAGAGACTATCGGTCGGTTCTTACCCGCTGGTCGTCTGTCCCTTAGTGATGGAGGGGCCGCTCTGGACCGACGAGTACGCGCCGACGATCGCCGACCTTCCCCAAGACGGGGCGCGCCAGTACTTACAGCAGGCGGTCGACGAGCCGCTCAATCTCGTGTTGTACGGGCCGCCCGGTGCCGGGAAGACCGCAGCGGTCCGCGCGCTCGCACGCGAAGCGCATTCGGACGTCGAGGGCGATCTGGTCGAACTCAACGTAGCGGATTTCTTCGGTCGGACGAAAAAGGAAGTGAGCCAGGATCCCCGTTTCGCCTCCTTTATGTCCTCGAAGCGCCGCCGCGAGTCCTCGAAAGCCGACCTGATCAACCACGTACTCAAGGAATCGGCGAGCTACGCGCCGATCGCGGGAACCTACAAGACCCTCATGCTCGACAACGCCGAAGCCATCCGCGAGGATTTTCAACAAGCGCTCCGGCGAGTCATGGAACGCCACCACGAGACGACCCAGTTCGTGATTACCACCCGCCAGCCCTCCAAACTCATCGCGCCGATCACCTCCCGGTGTGTGCCCCTCGCGATGGGCGCGCCGACCGATAGCGAGGTAGTGGGGATCCTCGAAGGGATCGCCGAGAGCGAGGGCGTCGAGCACGATACGGAGGGCCTGGCCTATCTCGCGAGCTACGCCGATGGCGACCTGCGGAAAGCGATCTTAGGGGCCCAGACGACCGCCGAGCAGGAAGGGGAAATCACGATGACGGCGGCCTACGAGGCACTGGGGGATGTGGGGTTCGACGACCGGATCGAGGAGATGGTGGGCAAGGCGGAGAAAGGCGAGTTTACCGACGCACGGTCGACGCTCGACGACCTGCTCGTCGACGAGGGCCTGGAAGGCGGCGAGATACTCGAAAGCGTGCTCAAGGAACTACGGTCGCGTCGCGGCGGCCGTGAGTTGGCCGCGACCTACGAACTCGCCGGCCGGGTCGACATGGATCTGACCGAGGGGACGAGTGATCGTATTCAATTGTCGCGGCTGCTCGCCGAACTCGGGCGGGAGGCGTAGGGAAGCCGGCGGAACGTTGGTATGCGTTCGCCCGTTCGACCGGGCTATGGGTGTGTTCGTCAGTGGCGCGACCCGCGGGATCGGGCGGGCGATCGCGCTCGAGTTGGCCGACTCACACGACGTCGTGGTGAGCGGCCGTGAAGCCGAGCGGGTGCGGTCGGTCGTCGAGGGGATCGAAGGCGACGAAGGAAGCGAGGGCGCCGCGATCGAAGCCACGGGAGACGTTCGCGACCCGGACGCCGTAGAGCGAGCGGTCACCGAGACGGCCGAGACGCTCGGCGGTCTCGACGCGGTGGTGAACAACGCGGGTGTTATCCGTCCCGCGCTGGTCGAGGACCTGTCCGAGGAGGACTGACAGGCAGTGCTCGACACCGACCTCATCAGCGCGTTCCACGTCATTCGTGTGGCGACGCCGTTTCTCCGGGAGTCGAGCGGCGATGTCGTCTCGATCTCCAGTATCGGGGGCACCGACGGCACGGTCGACGTCGGGTACGTGGCGAGCAAGGCCGGCCTCCATGGGCTCACCAGAACCCTCGCGCGCGAACTCGGTCCCGACGGCGTACAGGCAAACGCCATCGCGCCCGGCCCGGTCGAGACCGAAATGAACGACGAGATCGTCGAGTACCTCGAGTCGATCGACTTCCGCGGCCACGAGAACGTCGACACGCACCTCCCACAGTACGCCTGTTCGCCCGCGACGATCGCGAAGACGGTCCGGGACGTACTCGAAAACGACTTCATGCAAGGTGAGGTGCTCGCCGTCAACGGTGGTATGGAGTTCCGGTGACTTTCGGTAAGGAATGTATAGATCGGAGCCGATACCGACTCGCGTGGTGCTACACACGGTTGTAGAACCGGCTCGAAGGTGAACGATCAGCTGGCCTCACAGGTGGTGCCCCGCACCCTTTATTAGCTCCCGCCGCCACGGTGTGATACGATGCTACACACCGAAGGGCCGCTGCTCTCGATCGACCTCACCGACCACGAGACGCGCGAGGAGGAGGAGGTAGACGACGTCCTCGAATCGTTCGTCGGCGGACGCGGGCTCGCGACCGCACTGGCACACGACCGGGTGCCGGTAGACGCCGAGCCCTTCGGCCCCGAGAACCGCCTCTACTTCGCGACGGGGCCGATGCAGGTCTCACAGATGAGTTTCACCGGCCGAATGAACGCCACGAGCGTCTCACCGCTCACCGACGGGCTGCTCTCGACGAACGCCGGTGGGTTCATGTCCCGCAATTTCGCCGATACGGGCTACAGCGCGATCGAACTCGTGGGCGAGAGCGACGACCCCGTCGCGGTCCACGTGCGGGACGACGGCGTGGAGTTCGAAGACGTGCCCGACCTGGAGGGTGCGCTGGTCTCTGAGGTCACCGAGTACATGGCAGAGCACCACGACCTGGAAGCCGAGCACATCGCCTGCATCGGGCCGGCCGGCGAGAACCTCGTTAGATTTGCCTCGATCATGACCACCGAGACCCGAGCCTTCGGCCGCGGCGGTCTCGGCGCAGTCCTCGGGGCGAAAAACGTCAAGGCGATCACGGTCGCGGGCGACTCCCGGCCCGAAATCGAAGTGCCCGATATCGCCAGTGAGATCCACCGCGACGCCGCGACCGACGATCACATCATGAAGCGCCAGGGCACCACGAGCGTCACCGACCTAGGCAACGAGGTCGGCGCGCTGCCCACGCGCTACTTCTCCGAGACCTCCTTCGAGGGCGCGGAGTTCATCAACGGCGATAGCGTTGAGGACAAGAAGTACAAACGCGGGACCTGCTCGCAGTGTGCCTTTGCCTGCAAGCTCCCCACCAAAGACGAGGAAAGCGGCCTCGAGACCGAGGGCCCCGAGTACGAGACGGTGATGTCCTTCGGGTCGAACTCGGGGGTCAACGATATGGTCTCGGTTATGCAATCGAACGAGCTCTGCGATGAGTTCGGAATGGACACCATCTCCTGTGGGGATACCGTCGCGGCCTACCTCGCGAGCGAGGATGAGTTCGGTAATTCGAACTTGATCCACGAGACCGTCGAGAAAATCGCCTACCGGGAGGACGTTGGTGACACGCTCGCGGAGGGCATCGCGCGCTGTCACGACGAACTCGGCGTCGAGAACTGGTCGGTGAAAGGGATGGAGTTCTCCGCGCACGACGGCCGCGCCCTGAACGGCCAGGGACTCGGTTTCGCGGTCTCGAATCGCGGGGCCGATCACATGTACGGCACGTTCTATGCCTTCGAGTACCCGCTGGTGAGCGACGACCGGGCCATGACGCCCGAG
>PXRJ01000030.1 GCA_003021705.1 Halobacteriales archaeon QS_3_64_16 | reverse complement strand
TCGCGAGAGCGAGGGGCCAAGTACGGGCCCAGGAGCGCAATCGGAAGTACACGCAGGGTCCGTCCCGGTGGAACCCGAGACCGCTCCGTTACAACGGCCCGCAACTGGTGGTTCGCCGCCTTTTCATTCATACTTCATCCGACGAGTGGCGACGCCGTCCGTCGTCGCTCGTATTTACACAGTTCGAGCGACCGCTACGTTTATGCGAGCCTCGGGGGTACTAGCAACTGTGCCAAGGTGGCAGAGTCCGGTCTAACGCAGCGGCCTGCAGAGCCGCCCATCGCCGGTTCAAATCCGGCCCTTGGCTTTCGACGTTTTCAGGGCGTTCGTACTCGCAGCATCGGCCCCAACGAGGACTGAAAACGCGCCGAACGAGCCGTACCGATCGAACTCATAGTGTTCCGTCTGCCCGTGCTTTCGGTCGGTAGGAACGAGTCTCTCAAGTCCGATCCGTCGGAATAGCGAATACCTACTGCTCGACACCACCCGAAAAACGGCCAGCAGGCCCTGTGAGAAAACGGCGAGTTACTGATTATCAGTTACGATAACAAAACGACATATATCAACGATGACGAGACCAGACTGCTCATGGAACGACCGACGAAAAGGTCGTGAGCCGATCTCTCGGTGATCGACGGCTGGAAGGACCAACTGCAGGAGATTATTAGGTACACGCCGAGCCGGGACTCGATTCCTGAGGAGACCTGGCGATCGCGCCACCGAAACATCCTGATTTCCTTAGTAGCACACGTTCCTCTGCTCTTGACACTCGGTCTGTACGAAGGGACCGAGTCGACGCTCACCGGGGCGAGGATACCGGCGACCTCGACGTGGCTCGTCCTCAGGGAGCTCGGGATCGTCGCGGCGATCGCCCTGCTTGCAAACTGGTCCCGATTCGAACGGCGCACACGGACTGCGCTGGCTTCCTTCGGGTTGATGACCACCTCGACGCTGCTCGTGCAGTTTTCGGGTGGGCATATCGAAGCGCACTTTCACTTCTTCGTCGTCGTTGGCGTGATCGCTATCTACGAGGACTGGCTACCGTTTGCGATCGGACTGTCGTACGTCGCGACCGGCCACGCCGTCTTTAGTATGATCGATCCGACGAGAGTTTACAACTATCCCGCCGCCATCGAGTACCCGTAGGCGTGGACGGTAATCCACGCTATGTTTATTCTCGCACTCTCGGCGGCGTTGATCTCGAACTGGTATTCGATCGAACGCTCCCGGGAACAATTGGAAGCCCGGCTCCAGCAGGTCGCCGAGCAAACCGACCGGATCGAACGCGTCGAGGAGGCCAGAGCCGAGGCCGACGCACGCCCGGAAGCAGTCGAGCAACTGAACCAGCACTTAGAAACCAAGGTCGACGCCTACAGTACCACGATGGCGCGAGCGGCCGATAGAGTTCTCACTGCTCGACTCGACACCGAAAGCGATAGCGAGGCGATGACACGGATCGGAGAGGCGTTCAAAGAAATGATCGACGAGATCGACGCAGCGATGGGAAACATCCAGACGTTCTCCCGTGAGGTGAGCGTTGTGAGTGAGCAGACCACTACCGGCGTCACGGGGCCGAAGAAGCGAGCGAGCAGGTGAGCCGCTCGATTCGACCGTCGAGAACGTCCAGTCCCTCGACGACCAGATGAGCGATATCGGTGAGATCGTCGACCTCATCAGCGACATCGCCGAGCAGACGAACCTTCTGGCGCTCAACGCCAGCATCGAGGCCGCCCGTGCCGGTTCGAGTACGGAAGCCGAAAGCAGCGACGGGTTCAGCGTCGTAGCGGACGAAGTCAAACAACTGGCCGAGGAGACCAAGGGAGCAGCCACCGAGATCGAAGCGTTGATCGCCGAAACGCAAGCATAGACTGAGACGACCGTCGGCGAGGTTCGGACGGCCGATCGACACATTCGGGAGGGAGCCGACGCCATCGAGGAGATCGCCGACTCGCTCTCGTCGGCAGCGAGCAATACTGAAGCAACCAACCGGGGGATTCAGGAGATCAACTGGGCGACCGACGATCAGGCCGCGAGCGTGGAAGAGACGGTCGCGATGATCGAACCGGTGGCCGTCATCAGCCGGACGACTGCGGAGGAAGCCGAAGGGGTGTTCGCGACCGCCGCGGATCAGCTGTCCTCGATGAGATAGGTTAGTTCCGAGTCCGAATCGCTCTTTGAGCAGGCCGACCAGCTCCAGGGGCCCCTCGCGGACTTCGAGGTCGGCGGGACTCAGGCGTAAACAGCGGTCGGAACGCCACCTTCGAGCCCGGCTTCGACGACACTGGAGTACGTCGTGTCTCGTGCCGGGTTCGGCGGTACGTCGTCTTCGAGGGGAGAGGCCTCCCGCTCTCGACGGCGAGCGGGGATCCACAGAGGCTTCCGTCCCGACTCCTGACTGTGGGTATGGCAGAATCCGAGACGGTGACGCTCACGATCGACGCTGGCGACGAGCAGGACGAAGTCACGCTTCCGCGCCGCCTCGTCGAGATGCTCGCCGAAGAAGGCCAGAGTACCACGGAGGTCGCCGGCGACCTGGTGCTTTTCAGTTGTGCACAGCGGGTTCACGCGACGGTCCATCACACCGACGGCGAGACGGACCCCGCTCTTGAGGGCGTCGAGGAGACGACGATGGAGTTGTTCGAGGACCGTTTCGGGATGAGTTTCGGCGAGGCTACTGGTCACGGCCACTGATCGGCCAGCGATCGCCCGCCGGTTTCCTCTCGCACACGACGGTTCCGAACCGCTCCGCTCGGCCCGGGTAGCGGGTAGATAGGGCTTTAGGCCCGTACGACCGAACCCGTCCGTGGCTCGAATCAACCGGACGCTCGTCGTCGGTGCGATCGCTGCCGTGTTGGGTTTTCACACGTTGTTGCTCGGCGGCGCACTGCTCCTATTGGGTGGACAGCGGGTCCTTCTCTTCGGCGTGCTGACGGCGGGCACCGGAGCCCTGTTCGTCGGTGGTGGCCTCTGGCGAGCGGTCGGTGCATGGGGTACCGCGGACAGTGACGACACCGACGACGATCACTGAGTCGGCCTTGAGAGCAACGACGGTCCCGGTGAGCGCCATTAGCGAGTCGTCTTCCTCCTCGAACCGGGGGACACGCCTCCCCGATCGCAGAGGAGATCCGTCCGTTGGTTCGGTAGAGCGATTTATGCCTCGTCGGCCCCTTTCGTTCCCATGACTTTCGAACGAAACGTCGGCGGTCTCGACCGACTCGCTCGCGGCGTCGGCGGCGCTGCTCTTCTTCTCGTAGCCCTCTTAGCGATGTTCGCCGGTCGGTGGTCGGTCGCGACCGGCGCGGCCCTCGGTAGTTCCGGACTGTTGTTCAACGCTCTCGTCGGCTGGTGTGGGCTGAACGCCCTGTTGGGTATCGATACCTGCTCGCGAGAGTGATGACCCAGGTCGGCCCGACCTGATCGTCCTGTTCTGGTGTCGAAGAGCAACCGTTATGAGACGGACGGGCCATTCCCCAACTATGCAACAACGGGCCACGGCAGCGTACGCTGCGTTCTTTCTCGTTCTCACGATCGGGGCGTACCTGGCTGCCGGCACGCAGTACGCGGCGGCGAACAGCGCGCGGGCGAGCCTCTGGGGGATCGTCATTCTCGCAGGGTTGTCGGCGACGTTCCTGACCGGGATGGCCTATCTCCCGGTTCGGGGCTGAACTATCTCGGTTCAGCGCCTACTGCCTACACTATTCGTGCTGTGACATCGGACCGCGTTCATCACGGAAGCCGCACCGCGTCCTTCGAACAACGTCGTTCGTGGCTGCGACGGGCTGGGAGGGATTCGAACCCCCGACCGTCTGGTCTCTTCCGCGACCACCCGGATCGAACGAGTAGCCACGTTAAAAGCCAGACGCTCTGCCTAACTGAGCTACCAGCCCTCGGTTGGCTTGGTGTCGCCCCGCGCTAAACCCTTACGGTTCGCCGGATCTGGTTCTCTCCTCCGGCTGTCTCCGCTCGCCGTTCTCTCACTGGGGCGGTAGTGGGGGTTTCCCCTCGAGATAGGCCTCGAGAGCTTCGGTGATCACCTCGTCGGGTTCGACGCCCTCGAGAGACGCCCGGCGCCTGAGTTCCCGGTAGCTTGCCGCGGGGAGCGACAGGGAGAGTTCCCCGGGCCTGACCCCGCGTGCTTGCAGCGCCCGCTCGACTGGCGTCCCGTCGTTGACCGCACTCGCCGCGGCTCGTACTTCTCGCACCGTCAAATCGTTGTCCAGAACGGCCCACGCGAGCAAGAATCGTTCCTCGCCGGCGACGCGAGCGATGTGTTTCGCGGCGGTCGGTGCGATGTCGCCCATCGCGACGTGCCGACGGATCGATCGAGGGAGATCGTGGACCCGAGCCCACTTCCTGATGAAGGCTACCGTTGCCTCACCGCCCGCTCGCTCGGCTGCGGCCTTGTACGACCCTTCCCCGCGGACGAGTGCCGCACACGCCGCTGCGCCCTCGAGCACGTAGACGCTATCGGCCCCGCCGGTGTTCTCGGCGAACCGGCGGACCGTATCGGCCGCGAGCGCGAGGCTCTCGGGATCTTCGGGGTCGAACTGCGTCGCGCGCTCGGCGTGTTCGCCGGCGAGGGAGGGGTCCCCGCGGATAACCGGCGCTCCGACCGGCGACCGACGATCGGCCGGCGGCTCCACCCCCTCGCGCTCGTCGTCCATACCTTCTTCAGGGGAAGGAGACTCAAAAAGCGTCCCCTCGCCTGTGCGGGGGCGCTACACGACCGGTTTCGACTATCGGTCTCCGAGCGTAATTACCTCTTCTCTACGTCCTCTCCTTCGGGGTGTTCGATCAGTTCCACCGGTCAGACGGTGATCGTTTCGCCGAGATCGGGCGCGCTCGCCACGTAGCCGCTTTCGGCCAGTTCCTCGGCGAAGGCCACACACCGGTCCCCGTGGTTCACGAGGACCTCACTTTCCTCGTAGGACCCCAGGAAGTCAAGTAGCCCGCTCCGATCGACGTGGGCCGAGAAGTCGTACTGTTCGACCCGGGCGCTTACCGGCACCACCTGCCCGTCGATTTCCGCCCGCCCGGTATCGAGTAGCTCGCGGCCGGGCGTCCCCGCGACCTGATAGCCCGTCAGGCAGATCTTGTTCACCGGGTGACCTCGGATCTCGGGGATGTAGGTCATCGCCGGGCCCCCCGAGAGCATCCCGCTGGTGGTGATGATCGCCGTATTGTCCGCAGCGATCCGTCGCCGCTGGCCGTCCCGGCCGGTGACGAACCGGGCGTGGGAGTTCGCCCGCCGGAGCGCATCGGCGTCGCGCAGGAAGTCGGGATGCTGGCGTACCTGTTCGGTGACTTCCGCTCCCATTCCATCGACGTAACAGGGAACACCGTGGGCCGCACACACCATCATCAGTTCCTGCGTGCGGCCGATCGCGAAGGCCGGAATCACCACCGTGCCGCCCTCCCAGAGCGTCGTTCTGACGCTTTCGGCGAAACGGCGTTCGACCTCTTCCCTCGGGCCGTGCTCGACGTCCGAGTAGGTACTCTCGATCAGGAGGACGTCGGCCTCGGGGCGAGCGGTGCTGCCCGCGACGAGGCGCTGGCCGGGGACCGACTCGGCCTCGCCGGCCGAACCGGTTTTCGCTACGTAGCCATCCGCTCGTCCGCTCCCTTGCCTGCTTCTCTCGTCTTCAGTGTTCGTCCTGCCGTCCGTTGGTTCGTCGACGTGGAAATCACCGGTGTAGAACAGGCGCGTCTCGCCGTCGTCTACGAGGACGTGGGCGCTGCCCGGGATGTGCCCGGCGTCGAAGAAGGTTACTTCGTAGCCCTCCGCTCGCGGCTCTAAGCCGCTCGATCGCCTCGCGTCCTCTCCTGACGCGGGGACCGCGAAGGGCTCGCGGTAGCCGTGGCGATGGGAGTGCTCGGTGATGCGGGTCACCTCCGTTTCGGTGAAGGGACACTGGGGGGTGCCCCCATGCAACTTGAGCGTGTCGCGTGCGAGCGTCCTCGCGAGTTCGGCGGTTGGTGGCGTCCAGTGGATCTCGGGGCGATCGGTTCCCGAGAGCAATGCGGGCACCGCACCGACGTGATCGAGGTGGCCGTGAGAGAGAACGACCGCGTCGGGATCGACGTCCCCGATCGGATACCGGGGTGGCGTGCCGGTCAGCAGTCCGTAATCGAGCAGCAACGAGTCGTCGACGAGGATCGCGCTGCGACCGACCTCGCGCGCGCCGCCGAGAAAGCGAAGGTCCATTATTTCGCCCAATCGCTACACTCGTTTGTGAGCGTCGTTTCCGATGTGGCTGCCTGCTCGCACCGTGAAACGCGAACGCGGAAACCGAACTCCGGCAATGCACAGTTCGGTCGTTTTCGCCCGAGTAGCACACGACGGACGGGCAATCGGTTCGGAGCACTCAGCCGAACGTCGGGGCCGACGACCGGCGTGTCCTTTCAGCACGCTTTTGACGCCGCGCCCGCTCCGTTCCCAATATGGCCGAATTTCAGGTCGCCGTCGCCGATCCCAACGACGGTACCACCTACCAGTTCGACGTCGAGGGACAGGACGCGAACCGCTTTCTGGGCCGGGAGATCGGCGCGGACGTAGACGGCGGTAGCGTCGGTCTCTCGGGGTACACCCTCGAGATCACCGGCGGGTCGGACGACGCCGGCCGACCGATGCGCGAGGACGTCGCCGGTCCCGATCTCAAGGCGCTACTGCTCGACGGCGGCACCGGCTTCAACCCCTCCAAGGAGGGCGAACGCCGCCGGATCACCGTTCGCGGCCGCGAAGTGAGCGACGCGACCAGCCAGGTCAACGCCAGGATCACCGATCGCGGCGGGGAGTCGATCGAGGATCTGCTCGGTGACGACGAGGACGAGGAAGCCGAGTAACGCCACAACGAACCTCATCGACCGTCCGACCGCAGCGACGAACCCGACCGGAACGACACACCTCACGAGACATCCCAGTATGGCTGATCGACTCCCGAGCGACCACCCCTCGATCGAGACCCACCGGGTCAGCATCGAGCGTCGCGGTCGGATGGATCGCCCGCGCCTCGACTGCTCGGGAATCGACGCTTCTCTCCCGATCGAGGAAGCTGTCCGCCTCACGCTCAACGGCGATACCTATCACGCCCGGATCGAGCGGACCTTCGAGGGCGACCCCGAGATCCGCGGGGCGTACGATAACCCCCGCCTTGCTCGCGAACCCGCCGAGGGCACCGATCGCCTCGCGGAGTGGCAAACCCGAAACGACCTCGAGTTCGGCCGTTCGGTACTGCTCGACGTCGTAGCGTCCGAGCACGCCTACGGGCTCCGCGTTCCCGGCGAGCGGGCCGTCTACGAAGCTACGGCCCCACTCGACGACAGTCTCCGATCGATCGCCCGGTCGCTCGACGACGACCGCTGAAACCCTCGATTGCTGCGGCCCCCGGTTCCCTTCTGTAGTTGAAAGGGTTTCTGTGCTACTCCTCGGTTTCGGCCTCGGTTCCGGTCGCCACTGGATCTCTCACTTACGTCGGCTGCCGGTCGGCACTATCGACTACGGGTGTAGGAACTACTCGATCGCTCAACAGTTCGACCACCCGGCTACCCTCGATCCGCGGGCGTCGAACCGGCACCGCCGAGCGAGGAGCGAAACACCGCACCGAGCGCTACGTGCTGGCCCATTGCCCGCTCGATCCGCTCTCGAGTGCGCGTCTCGTCGTCGATCGTGTATTCTTTCGTGCGGACGAGTTCGTGTACCTGTAGCAGCCCTTCGGCTTCGAGATCGTGCAATCGGGGGTAGACCGTTCCCGGGCTCAACTCCGCGTCAAAAAAGCGAGCGAGATCGCCCATGAGCGCTTTCCCGTGTGCCCCGCCACGCACCGAGATCAACCCTAAGAGGATCGCCTCGAGGTTCTCCTTGATTATCGCATCGTCGAAAGAAAAGTCGGTCTCCGGGCCGGCGAACACCGACTCCACACTCCTCGGCCCGCCCGGCTCGCTCCCTGAGTCCGAGGAGTCCGGAGCCACACCTGAACCCTCCTGTAGGACGTCGGCTCCGTTCTCGCCCTCGGCCCGGGCGTCGATCACCCCGTAGGCCGCGAGTTCCTCTAGCAACCGGTCGATCCGTTCGTCGCCGTTCTCGACGCCTTCGATCATATCTGGACTCACGTTCCGTCGCCTGCCGTGCTTCGCTCGCACCGTCGGCAGCGGCTAGTAATATATAATTAACGAGACGTAATAAGTTTTTGATTGCCGGGGTCGAATCGAAAATTAACTCTTTCTCGTGTTCTTCTCGTTCGTCTAGCCGGCCGTGACCGCCCACTGTTACATCTCCTCGGGAGTGAGTTCGTCGCTCCTCGCTGGCTTTCGACCATCTCGATGGCCCCGTCGGTCCGAAGTCCTCGTCGATTCCGACGACCGATCGCTGTTCGGCGGTCGGTCTCGCGGTCGGCCTGTTCCGGGTTCGCCCGCAAGCGACCATCGGTCAGTCGTCGTCGCCGACGGCGCCAGTGGTTCGATCGCCCGACCGCGCGCTCGGATCGCGATCGAGGTCCGTCGTCGTTCCTGACTCCGAGGTGTCGAACTGTCCGACCATATCGCTCAGTTCGTCGGCCTGTCTCGATTGCTCCTCGGTGGTTTCGGTGACCTCGGTCAGCGCCGCCGTCTGTTCTTCGGCGGCCGCAGCGACGCTCTCGGCCTCGGCGGTGGTTTCCTCGCTGACATTGGTGATCTCGTCGACTATCGGGAGCGCTTCCTCGGTGGATTCGGCCTGATCGCTCGTCGCCGCGTTGATCCCCTGGATCCACGAATTGGTGTTCTGGATGTTCTCGGCGACGGTCTCCGAACCGCTGTCGACCCGCTCGTTGGTCTCGCGCATGTTCCTCACCGCCGATTCGGTCTGGTCGCGAACTGGGGTCACCAACTCCTCGATCTCCTGGCCGTTCTCTTTGGTCTCCTCGGCGAGACTCTTCACTTCGTCGGCGACGTTCACGAGAGCGCCGCTCTCGTGAGCCAACCAGAACCTCCGGTTCTGGTGACGACGGTGAGGCCCTCCGCGCTGCCACTGGTCGTTCCCCCATCGCCGCCCGCGCGGGCGGCTTCGACGTTCGCGTTCAGTGCCAAGAGGTTCGTCCGTTCGGCGATGTCGGTGATGCCCATGATCTCGTCCATCTAGTCGTCGAGTTTTTCGACTTCCGCGACGGTGCGTTCGGTCTGAGCGGCGATCTCGTCCATCATCTCCATGCCTTCTTGAGCGGCTTCGCTGGCCTCAACGCTGCTCTCGGCGGCTCGACGCTAGTGTGTCCTTCCGGTCGCGATCGAGGTGCCCCTTCGCTTCCCTTCCAATCCGTCCAAGCGACGGGATCCTTCCCAGTCAGATGCATTTCTCCACGCCCAGCGAAAGGGTAAAATTCATGCTACATATAGGGACAATTCCTCCGCATGTCGTTGTATACCTTCGGCGAACCGATCGTCGGTTACTCGGAGTGGGTGGCCCAGTTTCTCGTTACCTTCGGCCCCTCCGCTTCCCGCGAGCGTCGCCGTTCGATCGAGATGTCGATCGCCTCCTCGTCGAACTCGACGGCGATAGCACTGACTTCGCGTCGGTAGAGCTTCGTCCGCCGGCCACCCGCGGAGCGAACCTGTCCATCGAGCGCCAACAGCCCCGCATCGAGCAGTTCCTCGACCCGCCGGTAGCTCGTCGCGATGGGGATGTCGAGCTCCTCGCTCAGCTCCCGTGCGGAACAGGGTTCGGCCGTCGCCGTGAGGATCTCGGCGCTGTACTTCTTTTCGAGCGCTCGAATCGGTCCTATTGCCATCTACAGTTCTCGAATTGCACGTTTTGGGATTTAAAAATCGGCTGTCGACTCTCTTCTTCTCTTTTGTCTCTTTCGGACGACGACCGCTCGGTACTCGCCGCTCGAACCGGCTCGTTTTCAGCGCACGGCACCGACGGCGGGTATGGTAAACGACGCTCGGAAGCGATTTCTCGCTGGCGAGTCCCCCGAGGAAGTCCTCGTCTACCTCGCCGAGAGCGGGGTCTCGGATATCGAAGCGCTCGCCGACCGCGGCGAGGAAGTCGAGAAAGGAGTCGTCCTCGTCCTCGGGGCCGAACGCGGTCGTCGGGTCGCCGAACGCGCCATCGGGACCGATCCAATGGATCTCGCGAGCAGGGCAATGGACACCGAGGGCGAAATCGACCTCGAAGCCCTCATTGGAGCCTGTCCGGCCGCCCTCGACCGAGCGGATTCGAGCTCAACGGAGCACCCCGACATCGACGGGAAGGGTCACACGGTCCGATACGCCTTCGCGTTCGCCGAGGAGCGCAACGAGGAAGTCGGTGGCATCTATGCCGAGGGCGACGTGATCCACGCCTACGCGGTGTGTGACTGTGGGACCGCCTACTCCGATCGCTGGGTCGCCGACGAGACCTGAATCACTTTTTTAGTTCCGACCACCGATCACAGCCCGATCGGTCGGTGATTATCGATCGGCGCTCTCGCTTTCCTCGTCGTCGGTCTCGGGGAGTCGCTCGAAGGCTTCCCGTATCACGCGTTTGGTCACCGCGCCCCGCGTGCTCCAGTGATGGGCGTAATCGAGCATGTCCTCGTAGATGTCGGGCTTACAGCCGGCCGCCTTGGGGTGGCCCCCACCGTCTACCTGGCGGGCGACCTTGTGACACCGCTCGAAGCCCTCCGACCCGCGGATGCTCGCGCTCCCGGCGGGCTTGACGATCACCGAGGCATCGGCCCCCTGCTCGCGGAGGGCCTCTGCCACCTCGTTCTGCGAACAGCGCCCGTAGGTAATCCCCACTGTCCAGGCGCCGATCTCGGCGAACTCCGCGCGATCGACCGCGCGTTCGATCAGCTCCTCTTTCTCGATTCGACGCTCGGCGAGATATGCCTCTACCTCGGCTGGCAGGTCCGCCCCGTGTTCGAGTATCGTCTCGAGATACTCCTCGCTATCGGCCCAGTAGGCGAAATCCGCGAGATCGTCGCTACGGGGATCCTCGCGCAGCCAGAGGTCGTGATCGCGCGTGACTGCTGCGAGGTCACGGTACGTTGCCTCGAAATCGTGATCGAGCGAGCGAAGCGTTACGTCCGCCGAGCACTCCTCTTCGGAGTCGCCGACGACCAGATCGACGCCCGCCTCGCGTACCGCGCGGGCGACGCTCTCGTCCCACTGGTGGTGATCGAACCATCGCAGTTTTCCTTCGTCGTTCCCCTCTCTTCCTTCTTCCCGATCGACCAGTCGTTCTAGAGCTACGAGATCGTCCTCGCTATCTGGACAGAGATCACAGACGAACACGCGGGCCTCCGGTTCGGCGTATGCGCCCACGCGGGCGAGTGCCTCGGACAGGTCATGTGGCCCGGCCCCGATCAATGCGACGTCACCGAAAACGACCTCTAGCAGCGCCACACACGCCAGGCCGTCGGCGTCCGGATCCGCGACGACCACGGTTGCCGCGCCCGCGAGTGTGGCCGCGGCCTCCTGATCGGCGCGCTCCTCGTCGAAGGAATCGGGATAGAAGAAGCCCTCACCGGGCAGCACGGATTTGCGGGCGGTCGAGAGCGTATCACCGTCGATGAGGTGGTCGTCCATGTACGCTAGGAGTGTGGCCGCTCAATGAAGGCCCCGATCGAGCGTTCGCCATCCAGCCTGTTCGGGGCCGGTGGGTCGATGGGCCGACGGTCGGTATCCTCACTCGCCGATTCGCTTGCGGCGGTCGAACTGGATCACCGAGTGATAGGCAAAGTATCCGAGCGCGGCGAGAACGAGCGCAATAGAGAGGACGGTTACGCCGGCGTAGCCATTCAGTGCCGCTCCGGGAGCCTCGACGAGCGCGACGACCCCCTCGACGCCGAGGACGACGAGCACGCCGAAGACCGCGGCGAACAGCCCCGCGCGCACGAGCGCGATGAGTCCTTTGTGACGGCTCTTCAGCAACTCGACGACGAACAGGAAGGCTACTGCGAGCAGATAGAACGGCTCCGGCAACGAGAGCCCGGCTCCGTCCCCGCTGCGCAGGGCGAACACCCCATAATAGGAGAGTGCGAGCAACACGCCGCCGATCAGCGTGATCGAGATGCCGTACCCGCTCGCGGGCGCGACCTCGCGGTTCCTGGGCGTGTTCCGTCGTTCGTGGTCTGTCATGCTCTCACCGCCGGTCGGAATCGATCGAAGCCGGCTACAGATCATTACGAGCCCAGTTACACATAACCTCGTTGGCTGTTTGATCGTCGAATTCCGACTTCTGTAGCTCGCTTATTCCTCCAGTAGGAAGGCTTCGAGTTCCTCGCGGTACTCCTCGGGGCGGTCCTCGGTGACCCAGTGATAGGCCTCCTCGAGTCGAACCATCTCGCCGCCGACGTCCTCGACCAGTCGCTCGCCGTACTCGATCGGCTGGAAGTCGTCGTTCTCACCCCACAGACAGAGCAGGTCGGCCTCGATCTCTCCGTAGGGGATCTCGGTCGTGTGATTGGTGTTGGTCGATACTGCTGCGCGGGCGAGCGCCCGCTGGCCCCCCTCGCGCAGCCACGGTGTCGTCATACCCTCGACGAAGGTGGGGTCGGCGTCGTCGTAGGTCCCCTGGCTGAAGGCCGACTCGATGGTCGCCTCGAACTCCTCGCTATCCATCTCGGCCGTGCCCGGTAATCCCAGGTTCGTGATGAAATCGACCGGCCAGGAATCGTAACAGGTACCATTGGAGACGACGAGTTTCCCGACCCGATCGGGGTGATGGGCCCCGTAGCGCAGCGCGACTCCGCTGCCGATGTCGTGAGAGACCAGCGAGACCGAATCGAGACCGAGTTCCTCGAGCAAATCCCCGAGTGCCTGCTCCTGGGCACGGATCGAGCGGTCGAACCCGTCGTGGTTCGCCGAATTGCCGTAGCCCACCAGGTCGGGGACGATCACCCGTCGCTGTTCGGCCAGCGAGGACGCCAGTCGCCGCCAGAGAAAGGAGTTCGTCGGGATGCCGTGAACGAAGACCACGGGGTCGCCCTCGCCATCCGCGCCGCCGCTATCGCCGTCGTCGCGATAGGCCATCTCCAGGTCGTGGCCGTCGACCGTCACCGTCGTTCGCTCCTGTGCGTCACTCCAGGATTCGTAGTCGAAGTCGTTTGCTGCCATCGACCTCGGTCTATCAGGTCCTCCTACTAAGAAGCCATCCTTGCTCGACCGTGCTTCGAGCATCTCTACGATTACTGTGGCCGTCCTCTGTCCTCGCGTCGCGCCATTAGTATCATCACTACCAGCGTCACTGATCGGCCCCTCCACCGCAACACCTATGGTATCGTCCCGCAATCACCAGAGGGCATGCGCGCAGCACTACTCGAAGACTACGGCGAACCGCTTTCGATCGAGAACGTCGACGCGCCCGACCCCGCTACGGACGGGGCGGTAGTCGAGATGGAAGCCTGTGGGATCTGCCGGTCGGACTGGCACGGCTGGCAGGGCGATTGGGACTGGGTCGGGGCAAAGCCCCCGAAGGGTCAGATCCTCGGGCACGAACCGGCAGGACGAGTTGTCGCGGTCGGCGAGGAGGTCGAACACGTCAGCGAGGGTGACCAGGTAGCGGTCCCCTTCAACCTCGGCGATGGCACCTGCCACGAGTGCCAGCGCGGCCGGTCGAACATCTGTGAGAACGTCGTCCCCCTCGGCTTCGCCGAGCCGGCCCCCGGTGCCTTCGCCGAGGAACTCCACGTGCCGGTCGCCGACCAGAACACCGTGACCCTGCCCGACGGGGTCGACGCGGTCGACATGGCCGGGCTTGGTTGCCGGTTCATGACCCCCTTCCACGGGCTCGCCCACCGCGCGGACGTCGGCGGGGGCGATTGGGTCGCGGTACACGGCTGTGGTGGCGTCGGCCTCTCTGCGGTGCATATCGCCGACGCGCTGGGTGCGAACGTCGTCGCCGTCGACCTCACCGACGAGAAGCTGGAGAAAGCCCGCGATCTGGGTGCGGACGAGGTCGTCAACGCTGCCGACGCCGAGAACACTCCCGGAGAGGTACAGGCCGCTATCGGCCGCGGCGCGGACGTCTCGGTCGACGCGCTGGGCATCGCAGAAACCTGCCGGAACTCGATTATGAGTCTCAAGCGCCGTGGTCAACATATCCAGATCGGACTCACCACCCAAGAAGAGGAGGGCATGGTCGCTGTTCCGACCGATCTCATGACGATGCAGGAGATCGAGTTCATCGGCTCCTTCGGGATGCAGCCCACCCGCTACGACGAGATCTTCCGGATGGTCGAGCGCGGCAAGCTCGACCCCAGCCGAGTGGTCTCCGAGACCGTGGCGCTCGACGACGTCTCCGATCGCCTCGAGGCGATGAACGACTTCGGGACGATGGGCATCCCGGTGATCGACGAGTTCGCATAGGACACGGACCTTTTTCCTGGGGTCCTCGTTCGCGCTCGTTTCACTCGCGCTCACTGCGGGCCCAGCAAAAATCTCCACCAAAAACGCTCACTCGCGCCTCCGGCTGCTCGTTCGCGCGTGCATTGCTTGACCGCCTACCGCTGATTTTCTTATATGTTGAGGCCCGTTCTCTGATCGACTGTAGCCGACCAGCAGAGCAATACTAACTCGACATTCCTATACGACCAGCAGGGAAATCCCAGGTATGTTCATTAGGCTGCGTGAGGAGGCAGAAGACGTCCTCCGGGAGGCTCTCTCCTCGCTCTCCTTGCCGACGACCGATCTCGGGATCGAGGAACCGCCCGAGAACGTCCCGGCCGTTCTCGCCTCCAGTGTCGCCTTCCGACTCGCGGGCGAACGCGGCGCTCCCCCTCCCCAGGTCGCAAGCGAGGTCGCCAGCGAGATCGACCTCGCGGAGTCCGACTACTTGGAGGAGGTCTCGACGCAGGGCCCCTATCTCAATTTCATGCCGAGCGAAGCGTACTACGCCGACACCCTCGAGGCGGCGGGAGAGAGGGGATACGGCCGTCTTCCGGCCCAGGACGAAAGCGTCGTCATCGAGCACACGAGCGCCAACCCTACTGGGCCTGTGCACGTCGGGCGAGCCCGAAATCCGATCGTCGGCGACGCGATTTCCCGTACGCTCGACCTCGCGGGCTACGACGTCGCCCGACACTACTATGTCAACGACGCCGGCCGGCAGATCGCCCTCTTTACCTGGGCCTATGAAACCTTCGCGGAGAGCGATCTCCCCGCACCCGAGCGCGACCGGGCCGATTACGACCTCGTGCGCTACTATCGAAAGGGCAATTCCTTCCTGGAGACCGCAAACGACGAAGCGCGCGAGGAAGCCGAAGCCGAGATCGAGGCGCTCATGCAGGGCTTAGAGGCGGGCGAGACCGAGGCCTACGAGCGCGTGAGCCGGGTGGTCGATAGGGTCTTGGGTGGGATGCAGACCTCCCTGAACCGTCTGCCCGCGACCTTCGAGGAGTTCGTCAAGGAGACTCGCTTCATGCGCGACGGCAGTACCGAGGCGATCGTTGCCCGCCTCGAAGACAGCTCCTATGCCGAGCGCGAGGAAGGGGCCTGGCAGCTCGATCTCGCCGAGTGGGATATCGAGAAGCCCTTCGTCTTCCTGCGCTCCGATGGAACGAGCCTCTATACCACACGGGATCTCGCTCACCACGAGTGGAAGTTCGCGAACTTCGACCGGGCGATAACCGTCCTCGGCGAGGACCAGAAGCTCCACGCGAGCCAGCTTGAGGCCGCCTTGGAGATCCTCAGCAACGACCCCGATCGGCTGACCTCTACCTTCTACTCCTGGGTCAACCTCCCCGAGGGTGGGATGAGCACGCGGGAGGGCACGGGCGTCGATTTGGACGACCTGCTCGACGAGGCGACCGCCCGCGCTCGCGAGGAGGTCGAAGACCGCCTCGATTCCCGGATCCGCGACGACGATCTCGACGAGAGCGATCTCTCCCGTATCGCCCGCCAGGTCGGTATCGGGGCGGTGCGGTATGACATCGTCGCCAAACAGCCCACGAAAGCGATCACCTTCGAGTGGGATCGCGCGCTCGACTTCGAGGCCCAGTCCGCCCCCTACGTGCAGTACGTCCACGCGCGGGCCTGTGGCATTCTCGCGGAGGCCGGCCGGCTCGAAGGAAGTGAGCGAGACCCCTTCGCCGCGCTCGAATCGATGCCCGGAACTGGTGAGGACGGCCGCGCCGAATCGTCGGTCGACACCGAAGCGATCGACGCGCTCGACACCTCGGAGGAACGGGCGCTGCTCGAAACCATCGCTCGCTTCCCCGCGGTCGTCGAGACGGCCGCCGAGAACCTCACGCCACACACGATCGCGACCTACACCCGCGAGGTCGCCGAAGCGTTCAACGCCTTCTACCGGGAGTGTCCGGTGCTCGACGCGCCCGAGGAACTGAAAGAGAGCCGGCTCGCTCTCGTGGCCGCCGCCCGACATACCGTCGCGAACGCCCTGTGGTGTCTCGGGGTCGCCGCCCCTGAGTCGATGTGACACTGCCCCAAATGTGAACCCGACACCTGAACACTACGATGCGATCGTAATCGGCGTCGGCGGCGTCGGCAGCGCAGCGACCTACCGCCTCGCGGCACGCGGGCTCGACGTCTTAGGTCTCGAGCGCTTCGACGTCCCTCATACCCGTGGGTCGAGCCACGGTTCGACGAGGATCGTCCGGCTCACTCAACCCGAAGACCCCTCCTACGTCCCGCTCGCGCGGGCAGCGTTCGAGCACTGGCGCGATCTGGAAGACGAAACCGGTCGTGACCTACTCACGATTACCGGATCGGTGCACGCCGCCGAACCGGACTCCGCTTTTCTCGACAGCGCGAGGGCATCTCTCGACGCCCATGGTATCGACCACGAGGAGCTTTCGGGAACGGAAGTCAGACGGGGTCCCTCACTCCACTGACGCTGCCCACGGTGACTCACGCCGCTGGCGCGACGATCCACGCCCGCGAGCGGGTCGAGAACTGGACCGAGACCGGCGGGACTGATGGGACCAGCCGGACCAGCGGGGAAGTCTGCGTCGAGACGGATAAGGGAGCTTACGAAGCCAACGACCTCGTAATTGCAGCGGGGGCCTGGACGGGCCGACTTCTTCCTGATCTCGACGCCTTTCTCACCCCCACGCGCCATGTCATGGCCTGGCTCCAGCCGTCGAACCCCGAGCGCTTCGAACCTCGAAGATTCCCCGTCTTCAGCCTGCGGGGCGAGCAGGGCTCGGGCTATGGCTTTCCGATGTATGACGTGCCAGGCTTCAAGTTCGGCGTCGACCCGCCTTCGCCCACTGGGACCGATCCCGAGGCGATGGCCCGGGAGCCAACGGCGGCCGACGAAGAACTCCACCGGGAGTTCGCCGAGACCTACTTCCCCGACGGTGCCGGGCCGACGATGGGCCTCTCGACGTGCCTGGTGACCGAATCGTTCGACGGCCACTTCTTGCTCGGCTCACACCCCGAGCAGGGAAACGTCCATGTCGCTGCGGGGTTTTCAGGTCACGGCTTCAAGTTCAGCGCCGTCCTCGGCGGGGTGCTTGCCGATTTCGTGACTCGAGGTAGGACCGAGCACGCTATCGACCGCCACCGGCTCGAACGGGCCCTCGAGGACGGCTAGAGACGAGCCGGAGTCGGCTTCCGGAGCGCTGTGGACGCGTGGGTGACCGATCTTACCGGGAACCGGTCCCGTTGGCACCGGCACCAGTAGTATTTCCACCGGTAGCGTTCCTGTCAGTGCCGTTCGTACCACTGGCGTTGGCTCCACCGCCTGTGCTGGTGCCACTGGCGTTCCCGCCGCCAGCACCGCTCGTGTTCGCTCCTCCGGTGCTCGCGTTCGTCGCATTGCTGGCGTTCGGTCCCCCGCTAGCATTGGCGCTGCCGCCGCTTGCGTTCGCCCCGCTTGTATTCATCCCACTGGCGTTTCCTGTGGCGTTCGCACCTCCGTCACTCGCGTTCGCTCCGCCGCCTGCGCTCGCATTGGCTCCACCGCCGCTCGCGTTGGTCCCACTGCTCGCATTCGCTCCGCCGCCGAGGCCGAAGACGTCGCCGCCGCCGACGACGACGACCGACCCGGCGCCGACGCCGAGAACTAACACTAGAAAGATCACTATCCAGCCCGTCGGGACCGACTCCGACCCCTCGCGTGCTGCCATGACCGACACCCAGGCCGATGTCACTAATAGGCGTTGTCGTTTGGACCAACCGCCGCGTCCGAACAGGACGGGTTCGACCGATGACGTAGCTCTCGAGCGACGGCGGTGCACTGTCACGAATCGAACGGGAGAACCCTCGCTTACTCGGGCTGCCAGTCCATCTTGACGGTGAGAGTCTCCCGATCGCCGCGAAGCATCGAGGAGGACTCGCGGACGCCGATCTCCATGGCGATCACCGATGGGGTTGATAGGTGGACGGTTCGGTTGTCGATATCGATGTCGAAGTCGCCCTCCTCACGGAGTTCGGCGGCGATGGCTTCGAAGCGGTCGGCGGCCTGGTCGAGACTCACTTCGTTCTCTCCGAGTTCCTTCTCTGTCATGCGTTCTTAGCCCCGAATGGATGGCTCATACCGTCTTTGCAGTCGTATCCATGGCGACGTGGTCGATCTCCTCGTCATGACAGCGCCCGCTGAGATGTACCGTCGGCCGTGCGTTAGACCGCGATCGAAGGCGACTCGACTGCCACGTGATGTTGCCTCCTATTAGCTGTCGTCCAGGCTGATCGAACCCGCTGGGTATGCTGTGGACGCTGGGTCCTCTCGGCGTTCGCCGCTGTCGATGACACGCCGAGACGAGCACGACGATCGCCGCTCACACTTCCTGCACACGCTCTCGAAAGCCATGGTTCAACAGTGCGTCGGGCACGATGTTGGAACGATCGTCGTCGGCGACCTTAGCGGTATCCGCAGCGACGAAAGCGGCGACTCGACGAACTGGGGCGGTCACGGGAACCTCGATTTGCATGGGTGGGCGTTCGATCGGTTCACGACGATGCTTACATACAAGGCCGAAGCAGAAGGGATCGGCGTTGAACCCGTCTTCGAGCGGGGCACGTCGAAGTCCTATTCGGTCTGTAGGACGAAAGACGGCCGTCAGTCCGTCGAACGTGGCTTGTACGTTTGCGAGGAGTGTGGCCTGGTGGCGAACGCCGACAGCAATGGTGCGGAAAACATTCGACAGGAAAGTACCTCCGAGTCTCTCTCGGGACATAGGAGTAACGGCTGGATGGCACAGCCAGCAGTCCGTCAGTTCGACGCTACGGAAGGGCGATTCCTTCCAGAAGAACCGGCGGACTGCGAACGTAATATCCCAACGCCAGGGAAACCTCGCCCTTTACGGCGAGGAGGATGTCATTCGAGCCTGTACTCGAGGACCGAGGGGCCGCTCGTCGCTCGCCAAAGGGTACTTACGGCCCATTGGACTAGAAGAACCAATGAGTACCGACGCCGAGACGCCCGGCGACGACCGGCGCAAATACGAGTTCCGGAAGGTTATCGAGGATCTCAGGGAACACGAGGGTTCGGGCACCCAACTAGTGACGATCTACGTTCCGCCGGACAGACAAATCTCCGATGTAGTCTCCCACGTCACCCAGGAACACTCCGAGGCCGCGAACATCAAGTCCAAAGACACCCGCACAAACGTCCAGGACGCCCTCTCTAGCCTGCGCTCCCGGTTACGTTACTACGACAACCCCCCCGAGAACGGGATGGTACTCTTCTCGGGGGCGATCGATTCAGGGGGCGGGCAGACCGATATGATCACCCAGGTCTTAGAGGAACCGCCCGACCCAGTCCAGTCCTTTATGTATCACTGCGACTCCGAGTTCCTCACCGAACCCTTAGAGGAGATGCTCGCGGACAAGGGGCTGTTCGGACTCGTCGTTCTCGATCGCCGGGAGGCTAACGTCGGCTGGCTCAAGGGCAAACGCGTCGAGCCGGTCAAATCCGCCAGCTCGCTCGTCCCCGGCAAGCAGCGAAAGGGTGGCCAGTCCGCCCAGCGATTCGCCCGCCTGCGACTCGAAGCGATCGATAACTTCTATCAGGAGGTCGCGGGCATGGCGAACGATCTGTTCGTCCCCAAACGCCACGAGATGGACGGCGTCCTGGTAGGCGGGCCCTCGCCCACGAAAGACGAGTTCCTCGATGGCGATTACCTGCACCACGAGATCGGCGACCTGGTAGTAGACAAATTCGATGTCTCCTACACCGACGAGTCGGGTTTGCACGACCTGGTCGACGCCGCGAGCGAGGCACTGGCCGACCAGGAGGTGATGAAGGACAAAGCCGAGATGGACGAGTTCTTCGGCGAACTCAACAAGGGCGATCTGGCGACCTACGGCTTCGAGGCCACCCGACGGAACCTCGTCATGGGCGCGGTCGATCGCTTGCTGCTCTCCGAGGACTTACGCGGAGACGTAGTGGTCTATGACTGTCCCAGTGGCGAGGAGTACGAACTCATCGATCGCGGCCGGGCCGCGCCCGAGCACACCTGTTCGTCGGGTGCGTCCGCCGAGGCGAGCGAGCGCGAGGACGCCATCGACCACCTGATGGCAATCGCCGAGAGCCGCGGCACCGAAACCAAGTTCATCTCGAGTGATTTCGAGGACGGCGAACGCCTCGACGTCGCCTTCGGCGGTATCGCGGGCATCCTCCGGTACTCGACCGGTGTCTAAGCTCTCCTCCGGCCGCCTGCGACCGTCAGATCGGGTCGTCGCTTCCCGATCCCGGCGCGACCCTCCCGATACGAACCGTAGACAGATCCGTCGGTCGGGTCAACGTTTATGTCGTGGTCGCTCCATCCCGCACTCGTATGACAGTGCTTGCCAGTATCGACGGTAGTTCGACGAGTGAAGCGATAATCGAACGCGGGGCCGAACTCGCGACCGCACTCGGCGAGGACCTCCTCGTGCTCCATGCCGTCCCGGAAGCGTCCTCTTCGGATACCGAAGAACCCGAAGGCATCGCCCGCGAGATCGTCGAGAACACCCTCTCGGAGACGAGCAACGTCCAGGTGGTCGGCCACTTGGGCGACCCGGAAGTCCGCATCCTCCGGGAGGCAGACGACGCCGATGCGAGTTACATCGTGATGGGATCGCGAAAGCAGAGTCCGGTCGGCAAGGCCCTGTTCGGTAGCATCGCCCAGGTCGTCTTACTCAACACCGACCGCCCGGTGGTCGTCGTGAGCGAGGAAGGGTAGCCCAGCTGTCCGGGCTGCTGGCTGCCCAACACACATCAATCATCAATAACTATGCTCAAAATAATGGTGTAACCGACGATGCTTCCAATCTAATTATAGACAGTGGACTAGTATCAACCTCCGATGGATATGCCACGGTCAACTATTCGATTTGCCGGAGTTACCATTACTGCCGCGGTTGGTGTCAGCGCCGTCTTCTCGGCCATATTTGGTGTCGGCGCCGCTCAGACTCTCGGACCCGCTGTCGCGATAGTTATGTTCGCATATAAACATCGAACGGCCCCCGATGGCTCAGAGCTACCCAGTGATCCCCGGTCTGTAGACAAAACTGAGAGCACCGATACGGATATCGTAGAGCAGCAATAGGCACACGAGCAGGACAGTGAGTACAGAGTCCGGGACGCCTGCAGATGAGCTTTCCACACCAGGTGAGCAGTCCAGCCTATTGCGATCGAACAAGCAGATTGTTGAAGAGACGGAGAAGCTACTAGGTGATCGTGTTACGTTCTACGACGATGAGACGATCAATATTGCGGCCAGCAACCTGAACCTCTACAGCGAGATGATGTTGTATGTAATTGCGAAACGAGTCGCGTATGAACACTGTCTTAAAAATACTTCGGAGGTTACGATCAAAGAGCTACAAATGCAGACGATGTACAATAAAATCGACACACTACTATTTATGGATCTTGCCGGAGACTTTCTGGAACCAGAGCATCGAATTACCAAGATCAACTATGCAGGATCAGATACCACTGCTACCACGGCGAACATCAAGAAGCTATCGGAATCCGCTGAGTGGGCGATAAATGAGGACCAGTCAGCTATAGGCGAGTTACGACACAAGCCGTCCCATGCCAAATCGGCGCTCAGTGAGGCGCAAAGACACTATGAAAGTGCCCGAGAGCAGGATGGGAATCATACCCACTTCCAATTGGAGGTAATGAATACATGCACTACAGTTGCACAATATCCGGTTAAAATTGGATACGATAACGCATGGAAAAAGCTGACCAGGAACGCAGATGCAGCGCTGAGATACATGGCAGATGATTCCGGGATTAAAACTCGAAGGTATCTGAATCGGATGCAAGAGTTGCTTGAGGCCTTGGAGGAAAAACAGACGAAGAGTATCGCGTGTAGCTAGTCATTATTGACCCGATTCATCTCTATGCTGTTTTCGGCTATCGTTCGGTCCTTTCGAGCCGGGTCAGGTTTCAGCGATTGGACCGAACGGTGAACCCGTCTGCGTCACTCTTCGTTAAATTTAGAGTAAATGCTGAGTAGTAATGAGCAAGCGTATATAGACGCGGCGATCGAACGCCCGAGGAGAATGGTATCTCCCGGTACGTTACGATTGTTGTCGCATCTCGAGGACGGACGCATCGAGGAATGTGGCCCGCGGATCGACGAGGAGACGGGTGCGGTGAGCTATCCGGCCGCCGCCGAGGTCCTCGATGCGAGCGATGGCCCACCGGCCGAGGTGCTCGAACGGCTTGCTGGCCGCGAGCTCCTCGAACGGGAGTTCGAAGAGAAGCTCTATCGCTGCCCGGATTGTGAGGCGGAGGGGCTGGGCTATACGACGGCCTGTCCGGCCTGTGATTCGCCCCATACCGTCGAGACCGAGCTACTCGAACATTCCGATTGTGGACACGTCGCGCCCCACGCCGCCTTCGAGACCGCGGGGGAGTACGGCGAGTACGTCTGTCCGGGCTGTAAGGAGGCACTCCCCTCCTTCGATATCAATACCAGTAACTATCGACGCTACGTCTGCCGGGACTGTGGAGAGCGCGTCAAGCGCCCCGCCCACCGGCTCCGCTGCCAGGAGTGTACGCGGGTCATAGAACCCCGGCGAGCGATCGAGCGGGTGTGCTGTCGGTATTTCCTCGCCGAGACCGGCGAGCGCTTCACCGAAACCCAACTACGTGCGCGCGAGTCGATCGTCGAAGCGCTCGAAGCCAAGGACTTCGACGTGACGATCGATACGACCGTCCCCGGTCCCGGGGGCCAGCGGCGGCCGGTCCACGTCCACGCCGAAGAGGAGTTCTTCGGCGATCAGGTCGTCGCGGCGATCCACGAGTGGCCCGACGCCGACGCTGTCTCCGCGCTCCGGACGGCCACACAGGGCGCGCGGGCGCGTCCACTCCTGCTTACGACCTCCGGCTCGATCGGTCCCGAAGCCGCCTCGCTCGCCGAGGAGTCTGATGTCGCCCTGCTCACTCTCCGGGAGGACGGCACGCTCGAACGTGACTACGAGACCGGAGCCGAACCGAGCGATCGAACGACCTTCTTCCAGCGACTCACCTCCGCCGTCAGAGGAGCCTGATCCCGATACGACCGCTTTCCCGATCGATCGTACTATGCCGCTGAGCGGGATCGACCCCCGCCGAAGAACGTCGGTTCTCGGTGATCTCGGACTTTAACTACTCGTTAAGCCACGACTGAACGGCCGGTTCGACCCTCGTCCCTGCTTCGAAGCTCCCGTTGTCGGTCTCGAAGCGCTCGATAGCGGCCATACAGGCTCTCTATAGCCTTGGAGACGGAGCGTCGAGGGGGTAACGAACGATGCTCACACCAGGAACGCTCGGACTGCTAGAGGCGATGGCTGACGGCCCGCTCGCGGATCTCGAGCCGACGATCGGGGATCGTGGCACGATCACCTACCCCGACGCCGAGGCGTATCTGCCCGACGACGAACGGGCTTCCCGCGTGCTCGACGGACTGGCCGATCGAGGGATTCTGGACCGAGAATTCCGGGAGAAGGTCCATCGTTGTCCGGAGTGTGAGCCCACCGAACTGCGTTACGAGACGGTCTGTCCGGAGTGTGGGTCGCCGGAGACGAGGCGGGAGACGATTCTCGAACACGCTAACTGTGGGTACGCAGCACCGCGCGAGCGCTTCGATGCCGAGGGTCGCTGTCCGGACTGCGGGGACTCTTTCGTGGGGATCATGGGCGAGTACGCGACCGTCGGTGAGCGCCACCGATGTACCGCGTGTGCGTGGCGCTTCTCCGAACCAGAGGGCCGACTCGGTGTCGGCGATGTTCACAGGTCCTACGGCCCTCGCGTGCCCCCGAGACGATCTATTACCGGTATCGATTTGCGGAATCCAGCCGGGACTGGCTCTACACCCAGCTCGCGGCCCGCGGCGCGGTCGGGGATGTCCTTTCCCGTCGAGGCTTCGAGACGGCTCGTGAGGAAAGGGTGATCGGGGCCTCGGGGATCGAGTACCTGCTTGACCTCTATGGAGTCGACGCGGAACGCGGCCTCGCGGTTCTCGCGGCGGTCGCCGAGACCCCGACCGCCGAGGACGTGATCGACGTACACGCCACCTCGATCGACGTCGACGCCTACCCGATCCTCCTCGCGACCGGCGAGAGTCCCGATGCTCCCGTCGCCGATCTGGCCGACCACCTGGATGTCGGTTTGCTTCAGCCCACCGAGCCACGCGAACCGGCGCTGTCCTGTGAGGCCATTCCCTGGTCCGGCTCCCCCCGCTGACGCTCTCGACGTGCTGACCTGCCGCCACTGAACACCGATCGACACGCGCTCCAATGCACCAAAACGGACCGCCTCTCATGGCCGTTGTAATCACCGCGCTCACCCTTCCGGTCGTCGCACCGAGTTCTCCGGTTCTCCCCGGACGGTCCCCTCGCCCACCGGTGATGCCAGCAGCTCCGCCGATCTCGGCGGTTTCGGCGATCCTATTGATTCAGGTAGTTCCGGCGACCCCGGTAGTGGCGACGACCCGCTTTCCGCACCCGACACCGACTCGTCGCGGGCCGGGCCGGTCTCACGCCCCTCGCCGCCGGTTCCCACTTCCCCGTTCTCGATCGCTTCGAAGCCAGCGCCCCGGTAGCCGCCGATCCCCGGTGGTGACCACGTCGGCACCGCCGTCACAGCTGTCGGCGACCGCCCGCTCGTCCTCGCGCTCCGCCCCGCCCTCGCCTTCGGCCCCCTCACTGTCGTCCAGGCGACGAACCCCGGCTACCACGGCGTCCGGTTCGACCACTGATCGGGCTGTGGCTGTCCCTTCTCCTACCCAGACGACCACGTCGTCTCCTCGACGCGTGCGAGGGGACTCGACGCTGATTCCTTCGATCACTCCTTCACCGTCGTTGGCGACGCCAGGATCCGACCCACCGGTTCGCCGTTGCCCGGCGAACACCACCGCCGACTGAGGAGGCCGTCGGTCGGTGACCCGATCGATCGGCTCTCGCTCCTCAATCGAGGGTCCCTTCGAGATGTTGGCGGCGCCGCCGGAGATCGACCGCCGGCTCCGTTTCGGGATCGTCGGCGAGTCGATCGAGTAGCAATAGGGGATCGGTACCGGCCTGCTCAACCTGCTCGATCAGTGCTTCGATCTCCCGGCGGTAGAGCGCGAAGCTATCGAGCAACCCTACGGCGAGTACCATCGCGATCGCACCCTCGTCCTCGCTCCGGGGAAAGGCGTCGCTGACGATCGTGAAATCGGGATCGGTCGACGCTTCAGTCTCGGGCGCGGGGTGTAGTGTCAAACACCGCCGGCAGAGCGCGACCGTCGGTTCGTCGCCAGGGGCGTACTCGCGTAGCTCCCCCGGGATCTCGAAGGCGATCGTCGCCGCGCCACACTTTGGACAGTCCATGCCGACCGTCGGCGACGAGCGAACAAAGCCGTACGGTCCTCCTCCTCCTGACCCCCCCGCGGTCGTTCCGTTCGAGCCGCGTCTTCGGGATCTCGCGAACGCCCGGTGACCGCTGAACGAAGACGGTAGCTGGTGTCGCTCACTCCGCCGATGCGGCCTGCTCGTGGGTATGGTGATAGAAGCGGATCCGGGGTTCGTCCTCACCCGCTGGCTCGAAACAGATGCGTCGGTAGCGCTCGTTGTCGAGTAAGTTGACCATCAGGCCCCCCTCGTGAACCGAGACCGAATCGAACACCGCTTCACAGACCGGACACCGCTCGCCCGGCTCGACCGCGCTCGCCTCAGTATCAGCGGCGGCCCCCATTTTCGTCTTCGATCCTGCGTTCGGAGCCATGTAGCGTTCTCGGCGTCAGAGCCCCAAAACGACACTGTCCGCTCGACCGCCGATCCCGTTGCTGCTTGGTGCTCAGGGCTCACTCGCCGGCGCGAACGTCTTCGGCGACCGCCCGGATCGTCTCGTATTCTTCGTCGCTGTAGCCGATCAGTCTCACGTCGGCCAGCGAGTCGGGTTCGAAATCCCATATCCCCTCGACGATAATCGTGATGCCCTCACGCAGGTCGAAGCCGGCGACCCCACAGCCCAACGCCGGAATCACGAGTGACCTACACCCCCGCTCCTCGGCAGGTGCCAGGCTTCCCCTCGTCGCTTCCCGAATGCTTTCTTCGGTGGCCTGACCGTCCCCGTAGTGAGGCATCGCCGCCGCGTGGATGACGTACTCGGCGTCCAGGCCGTAGGCGTCGGTCACCGCTACCGCCCCGAGATCCACGGGACCGTTGGCGGTCGCCGCCTCGTTCAGTTCCTCGCCACCGGTTCGCCTGAGCGCGCCCGCCACGCCCGATCCCATCTCGAGGCTGGTGCCCGCAGCGTTCACCAAAACCCCGGCGCGCTGGGCGGCGATGTCTCCTTGGATCACCTCGAAGTCCATAGCGGGGGTTCGGTCAGCCGGTCACTAAACCCTAGTCGCTGGCGACTGGCGAGTGATGCGTTCGGTGTTGCCGGAGCGCCGAGCGGTCGTTGCCCGTTAGAACGTTTCTCCCAGGTTCCGTGGATCGATCTCGAACCCGTCCTCGAACGTCGATTTCGGGATCTTCCCGTGAATTCCCTTGTTGATGTCGACGATCTGTGAGATGTTGAAATCGACGGCGAGACTACAGTAGCGGTAGGCTTCCTCGGGCGATAGTCCTTTTTGTTGTACCAGTACTGAAATCGCCTCCTCGATGGCCTGTTCCATCGCAACGTCCAAGTCCTCCTCGATACCCATCACGTAGACGTCCTCGTCGGTTTCCGCAACGGGCCAGTCCATCCGCGCGGCGTCCTTGTGAACGGTGAAATCCAACGTCGCAGTGAGTGACGTCTCGAGTGCGGTGAGATCCACTTCGCCGTTTCCTTGTAGCGCGTGTCCATCGCCGGTGAAAAAGAGCGCGCCGGGCTGGAACACGGGGAAGTAGATCGTCGTCCCGACGCCCGTCCCCTGGATATCGATGTTGCCCCCGAACGGTCCCGGGGGAACCGAGTTCACTCGTCCAGTCGTCGCCGTCGGACCGACCGCCATGATCCCGAGGAAGGGCTCTAAGGGGAGTTCGATATCCTCGCCGAGCAAGGCTACCTCTCGGTCGGTGTCGAACTCGATCACCTCGCTGTCGTTCCAGGTAAACTCCAAGGGCAACCCCCCTTTTCGCTGCCGGAAACTGTTCGCACCGTAGGGCACGCGGAACTCGAGATCGAGCACCTCGACTTCCAGGACGTCGCCGGGGTGGGCGTTCTCCACGTAGATCGGCCCGGTAACGACGTGGGGACCGGCTCCGTCGTGGGGGACCTCCTCGTGAACCGCGATCTGGTCATCGAGGACGTCGGCCCGCGGGATACCCCGGTTCGTAAAGAACTCGACCGGACCTTCGCCCTGGTCTTCCAGGATCCCCTCGTGTGAGATCGTCTCGATTTCGACGGTAGCATCGGATGGGACCCGTTTGACCGGCTCTTTCGTCGGATCGATCGCGCCCCAAACTACGTTATCGGTCGTGGACTCAACCCGGTATGATTCCTCATCTTCCCGACCGTCGATCTGGTTTCGAGATTCGATCGTACAATCGTCGTCTTCTCCGGCCGTTCCGTGTCCGCTCGATAGAGCTGTAGCGGTTCCAGCACCGAATATGCTCGCTATTCCGGCCGATTTCATCAAGGTTCTTCTATTCATCGTCGACACCCGTCACCACAGGCCGGGGTTATAAAATCGTGGTTACGACGGCAACTGCTGCCTACCGAAGAACTATATCGTGTACTATGGCGTAAGAACGTACGGTAAAACATACGACGTAGATATTAGTGACCGAATGACTACATCAACTGACCGGCCGGGTTCCGGAGAACGGATGGATCGAAACGCCTCCTTTCACTATGAGTGCTTCGAGGGCCCCCCTCTCCGGGCGTCGCACTGAGGCCCGGTGGTGGAAGCGAGCGGTGATACTACCCGTCGACTCCCTTTTTTGTCTCTTCGAGCGCCGAACGGCCGTTATCCGGGGTTGTTTCCGTTTGGGCGTTATTGGTCTTCGGTGTCACTCCATTGTCTCGACGTCGGGCCTGTATCCGCGAGGGGTGAAAGCCGATCGAGCCACACGTCTCGCAGTCGATTTCGTACATCGTGTTTTATCTGGAGGCGAGAAACTATAATAATCTTTCGTGTGGTCTACGGTGTTGGTTCACATGTCTCGGGACTCGACTCTCTATGGAACACCGAATCCAATCTTCGTGCTCGGCACTGTCATCGGTTCGAAGGGTTTGGTCGTGGTTACTCTTCTTCGGTTCCCCTTGCCGGGTCGTGGCGCTCGTACCACGCGGTCAGCTGCTTTAGGCGGTGGATTGCCCGATCCGGGTCACCGACGTTGTGATGCTCGTCGGGATAGACGAGGAGTTTCGCCTCGACGCCCTGCTTTCTCGCCGCGATGTAGAGCTGCTCGGACTGGCTTGGCGGGCAGCGCCAGTCCTCGCCGCCAGCGGTCACGAGCAAGGGCGTGTCGATGTTTCCGGCCTGGGTGATGCTCGAGGAGGTTCGGAACCCCTCCTCGTCCTCCCAGGGTAGGCCGAACTCCGCTTCCATCCGGACGTGTGAGTCATCGGTCCCGAAGGCCGAGCGCAGGTCGTAGATCCCGTGCTCGGGCGCGGCGGCGGTGAGTACGTCGGTCTGGGTCACGAGATAGCCCTGGGCGATGCCCCCATACGAGAACCCGCGGCCGAACACCCGGTCGGGGTCGGCCCACCCGCGCTCGACGAGATGCTTGATCCCCCTAACGATGTCCTCGACCTCGACGCTGCCCCACTGCCCATAGAGTTCCTCGGCGAACGCTCGGCCGTAGGAGGTCCCGCCCCGGTAGTTCGGGCAGAGAACGACGTAGCCTCGTGAGGCAAGCACGCCGTACTCGAAGCTGAACTCCGGGCTGTCATACGAGATCGGCCCGCCGTGGATCGACACCACGAGCGGATGGGTCTCGGGATCGCTCGGATCGAACTCGGGGGGAAGGTAGGCGATAGCGTCGATCTCGTGACCGTCGCTCTCGTAGCTCACGCGACGACACTCGGGCATCACCTCCTCCTCAAGCAGGTCGTCGTTGAGCGCGGTGACGCGTTGCAGATCCCTCTTTCCTCCTCTTTTCCCGCTGCTCGTCTCGCCGTCTCCACTCCCGTCGAGCGCATCGAGTCCGATGGTGTGGACGTCGAGGCCCTCGCTCGGATGGCTTAGGGCAAGCGCCACCGTCCCACCCTGAGCGTCGACGGCCGCGATCGAGGCGTCATCGACGATCGCTCCGCCCACCCGCTCGACCTCTCCGTTCGTGTCGACCCGACAGGGGCGAGTGTGGGCTTCGTCGGCGATCGTCGTCAGCAGACTTTCGTCGTCGATCCAGCACAGCGAGGCGTTCCTGGTGAGCGTCCGGTCGAGATCGGCCGTGAGTGACTCGTAGGACTCGCCATCCCAGGCATAGACCTGCGTGGGGATACACCAGTTCTCGGGCTCGTCGGCCCCGAAGGCGAGGCGTGTTTCGCTCTCGGCGGGTGCGGCCTCTATCGTTCCCACAGTGAGGTCGCCGTCGGTGATCCGCTCGACCGCGCCGCTCTCGGCGTCGGCGAGATAGAGGTCCATCACCGCCGAGTCGTCCGGGTTCTCCAGGGGGTTCGAGAGGAAGGCGATCTCTGTCTCACTAACCCAGGTCGGCTGTAGTCCCGTGATCGACTCGTACGCACCGCTGCCATACGCGTCATCAAGTCGGCGTTTATCGCGAGTTTCGACGTCGATCACGAACAGATACGTGGTAACGGTATCGAGCCACCCAGCCCCGTCGAACTTGTGCTGGAGGCGCTCGGTTTCGATCGGGGCCTCGCCCTCACGGCGGGCTTCGAGGTGCTCGCGCTCCTCGTCGGTCGGGTCCCGGGCCGAAACGACGATCCGCTCGCTCTCGGGCCCCCAGTCGAATTCGTTCACTCCTTCCTCGCGGTCGGTGACCTGCCGGGCGTCACCACCTACTTCGAGGTCGAAGACCCATACTTGGGATTTCGGCTCGTCGTCGGCCTCACTACCGTCGCCTGTGTCCTCGCTTTCGGCCGCCGCGTCGTCCCCTTCACTATCGTCATCCGTGTCGGTCACTGCGAGTTCGCTGTCGCGCTCGCGGGCGGCGAGCACCCCTAGTCGAGTGCCGTCGGGACTCCATTTTGGGGATCCTGCGTCCGACGCACGGGAGAGCCGGTGGGGCGAGCGCGACCCGTCGGCAGGGACGACACAGACCGACTGTCGGCGTTCGTCTGCTTCCCGCTCGCTCTCCTCGACGACGAACGCGACGCGTTCGCCGTCGGGCGAGAGCGACAGCTCGCTCACCAGGGTGAGATCGTAGAACCGCTCGATCGGGAGGAGGTCGCCGTCGTTTCCGGGTTCGGGCATACGAGGGGCTGTAGCGAACACTTCATCAATCTGTTCGTCGGGGACTTCGACCCGGGTTCGCGGCCTCCTATGGATTCAGCGCCGCTCCGAGGAGAGATGATCGCCGATCTCGGCCATGATCTTCGCCTCCGCGCGTGCGAGGTGCTCCCAGGCCGTGGTCGTCGCGATCTCGACCTGGGCGGCGATCGCCTCGATGCCCGCTTCCCGTCGCGGCCGGTAGTAGCCCAACTCGATCGCCGCCCCGAGAACCTCGCGCTGGCGGGGCGTGAGTTCGTCGTACAACACCCGGGAGAGTTCGAGTTGTTGGCGGCCCTCGACGGTATCGAGCGCGACGTCCCGGACGAGTTCGGTCTCGTTGCCCGCCGCTTCGAGCGAGTCGACGATCGCCTCCAGGTCGTCACCCTCCTCCAGATAGAGCGTCCAGTGCTCCCAGCCGGCGGTGATCGTCGTTCCCGTCCGATAGTGGACCCCGTGATCGGTAAGCCGTTGGGAGATGCTGTCCCACTGGTAGGCGTCGTAGGTGATCGCGGTGAAGACGCGCGAGGAGTCGAGCGGCGAGAGTTCCTCGGCCGCGACGATCGCCTCGCTCGTCCGGAAGTCCTCGAGGAAGGCCGCGATCGAATCCCCAGGGCCGCTCAGTTCGACGATGCGCTTGCGCTTTGCGGCGCTGCCGGTCATTGAGGAGACCGACCGCAGCGTCACCGCGGGATGGCGGGCGCTGGCGTCGCTTTCGGGCGCACCGTGGTGACGGATTCGAAGGGTGATCTCGCGCATCGGCTCTCCTGGTCCTCGATGACTGACCTACTCGAGGCCGAACTCGAATAGGAGTTCCCGTTCCGATGGCCCTTTTCGTTCGGCACTGGCTGAATTTCAGGCTCACCCGAATCTATTCGGTATCACTACGAAGTAGGCCCGACGTAATGAATGTTACTACCTAACATGGACGAACGAAACGAACGAAACGAGTTCACCGACGAGGACCTGAGCGGCCCCGTCGTCGACCGGCGGACGACGATGAAGCTACTCGGCGCGGCCGGGATGGCCGGCCTCGCCGGCTGTACCGGCGGCGGTGGCGGCTCCGGGGGCAGCGGTGGTGGCGCGAACGGGAGCGGTTCGGGCGGGAAGCCCCAACCCGGCGGGCGACTCAGTGCCGGCTGGTTCACCGGCAGCGTCGATACGCTCGACCCGCCCTATATCAGCGTCGGCCAGTACTTCCAGGTCGCCTCGAACGTCTTCAACGGACTCGTCACCCTGGACAAAGACCTCACGGTCAGAGGCGACCTCGCGAAGGACTGGACGGTCGAGGGGGAAGGCGAGACGATCCGGTTCGACCTTCGGGAGGGCGTCAAATTCCATAACGGAACCCCGTTCACCGCCGAGGACGTCAAGTACACGATCGAGCGAACCATCAAAAACGAGACGCCGGCCGCCGAGAAACTCTCGACACTGCCGGCGCTGATCTACCTGACGCGGGGGCCGGGCCGGGCGGCGACAATCGTCAACCAGGAAGCCATCGAGAAGATGGGCCAGGAGCAGTACTCGGTCACGCCCGTCGGCACCGGTCCCTTCCAAGTTACGAGCCACAACGTCGGCTCGGGCATCACCCTCGATGCGTTCGGTGAGTACTTCGGGACCGACGAGGACGGGACGCAGTTACCCTATCTCGACGGTATCGACATCAAGCCGATCCCCGAGCCCGCGACGCTCGTGAGCGCGCTGCGCGGGGGCGACGTCGACTTCTCGAACCTCGTACCTTTGCAGAACGTCAGCCAGATCGAGAAGGCGACCGAGGTGAAGAAACTCCAGGCACCGGGGGTCAACTGGTACGGCTTCGCGATGAACCAGGAGCGCGAGCCCTTTGGCTCGCGGAAGGCTCGCCGGGGGATCGCAAAGCTCATCAACAACGAGCAGTTCGTCGAGACCGCCTACTTCGGCAATGCGATCCCGGCGCGCGGCCCGATCAACAAGGCCACCGAGTGGGTCTGGCGCGAGAACAAGCCAGACGACCAAGCCTACGCTCCTGAACAGGGCAAGAAACTCGTCGAGGAGGCCGGCGCGTCGGGCGCGAGCTTCTCGATTCTTACCACCCAGGACAGCCTCCGGCCCGCGAAGGCGATGCGCCAGCAACTCACCCGCGCGGGCTTCGATGCGAGCGTCGAGCAGGTCACCTCCTCGACGTACTGGGAGCGCTACGAGAACCTCGATTACGATACGACGATCAGCGGCAGCGTCGGCGACCCGGACCCCGACCAGTCGCTCTGGAACTTCTATCGCTCCGATGGGCCCTGGAACTGGGTGAGCTATGAGGACGAGAAGGTAAACCAGTGGCTCGCCCAGCAGCGCCGTGAACTCGACCGTAGCGAACGCGCGAAGACCCTCCAGAAGATCGAAGACCGGCTCATCGCCGACACCCCCTCCGCCTACCTCTCCCATCGCGACGATATCGCCGCGCGGCGCAGCAACGTCAAGGGATTCACCCACATTCCCTACATGCGGAACTTCCATACGGTCTGGCTCGAGGGGTCACCGTGAGAAGCGATCGGCACGCAGGCAGCGGGGAGCGATCCCGATCGCCGGCCCGCCGCGGGCAACGCCGGCCGGCAAGCGTCGCCGGGCTACCGCCTGCCGTGAGAGACCTCGACAGGCACGACTGCTATGCGTAGGTACGTCGCGAAACGCGTCCTGCACGCCCTGTTTATCATGTGGTTGGTCGCGACGACGGTCTTTATCGGGCTGCGATCGATGCCCGGCGGGCCGGTACGGACGATGCTCGGCCAGGAAGCGACCCCACAGGCAGTCGCCCAGCTTCGAAGCCAACTCGGCCTCGATGAACCGCTTTATATCCAGTACGCGGACTGGATGACCGATCTCCTCTTCCTCGAGTTCGGCACCAGCATCACGAGCAGTCAATCGGTCAGGGAGGTCGTCCTGGGCGCAGCGCCCAAGACCTTCTCGATCGCGATCGTCGCCATCGTCGTCGGGCTGGCGGTCGCGATCCCGGCGGGAATCATAAGCGCGACCCACAAGCGCGAGCCGATCGATTATATCGCGACGATCGCCGCCTTCCTGGGTGTCTCGATGCCGGCGTTTTTCGTCGGCATCCTGCTCGCGCTGGTCTTCGGGGTCTGGTATAACCTGCTTCCGGTCGTCGGCTACACGCCACTGAGCGCGGGCTTTCTCCCCTGGCTCGAAAGCGTCATTTTGCCGGGGATCGCGGTCGGCCTGCCCTATGCGGCGATCATCATGCGGATGATGCGCTCCTCGCTGCTCGAAGTGCTCGACGAGCAGTACATGCGGACCGCCCGCGCGAAAGGCGTCACCGGACGCACTCGACTATTCAAACACGCCCTGCAGAACGCACTCATTCCCGTTATCACCGTCGCGGGCATCCAGCTCGCGTTGGTACTGGTCGGCAGCGTCACCGTCGAACTGGTCTTCGGTATCCAGGGCCTCGGACGGATCCTCGTCAGTTCGATCCTCGATCTCGATTATCCCGTAACCCAAGCGGTCATCCTGCTAATCGCGGGCGTGATGGTCTTCACCAATCTCGTGGTCGACCTCGCCTACACCGTCATCGACCCACGCATCCGCTATGGAGGGGAGAACGGATGAACGACGAGCCACCGAACGCACGCTCAAACCCTGATCACGAGCGGACCCGAAACGCCGAGACCGATGGCGGCCTCGACCCCGGAATCGGCCGCAACTCCCCCAGTGAGCCGGAACCCACGGAGACCCCGCCCTTCGGGGAACCGATGGACGTTCCGCCGGAGTACCGACAGGAGGAGTCGGTCGTCGAACACCGCAGTCTCCGTTCTCGGATCGTCCGGGGCCTGCGCGAGGACAAGCTGGCACTGTTCGGCGCGGTCGTCGTCGTCGGGTTCGTCCTCGTGGCGGTCTTTGCCCCCTACGTCGCCCCCTACGATCCCGGCGCGACCTTCGGGTTCATGCAATCGCCCGATAGCTACTCACAGGCCGACGTCGACGGCGACGGTTCGATCGAACGCGTCTGGCATCCGCTCGGTACCGATTCCTTTGGCTACGACGTCCTCTCGAGAATTATCTTCGGCGCGCGGGTCTCGCTGGCGGTCGCGCTCGCCACAGTCCTAGTCGCCTTCACGATCGGGACCGCCATCGGCCTCGCTGCCGGGTTCTACGGGGGGTGGATCGACAGCGTTCTCATGCGCTACGTCGACTTCCAGTGGGCCTTCCCCGAGATCATTCTCGGAGTCGCGATCATCGCCTTCGCCGGGGGCCGGGGGGTCGAGAACGTCGTTATCGCCATCGGGATTGCCTACATCGACGACTTCGCGCGCCTGATACGCGGAGAGGTTCTCTCCTTACGCGAGGAGGAGTACGTCACCGCGGCCCGGGCGATCGGCATGTCGAACCGCCGAATCATGACCAAAGAGATCCTGCCCAACGCCGTCGCCCCGCTGATCGTCCAGGCGACGCTGATGATCCCGCTGGCGATCCTCGCGGAGGCGGGGCTGTCATTCCTCGGGCTCGGCGTCAGTCCCACGACGCCGACCTGGGGACTCTTACTTTCCGATGGCCGGCAGTTCATCTCGCGGGCCTGGTGGATCTCGGTGATGCCCGGGATCGCGATCATGGTCGTCGTCCTCGCTTTCAACACGCTCGGGGACGGCCTGCGTGACATCTTCGACGTGAGCGACAGCGAGGTAGAACAACGATGAGTGATCCACTACTAGAAGTCGAGGACCTACGGACCCAGTTCCCGACCGAACGCGGCGTCGTCGAAGCCGTCGACGGCGTTTCGCTCCGAATCGAACCCGGCGAGATCGTCGGCCTGGTCGGCGAGTCGGGCTCGGGCAAGAGCGTGCTGGCTGAAAGTATCATCGGCATCGTCGAGGAGCCCGGCGAGATCGTCGGCGGCGACATCCGCCTGCGGGGCGAATCGCTCCGGGACAAGTCCGAGGCCGAACTCGCCGCCCTCCGAGGCGGGGAGCTCGCGATGGTCTTTCAGGACCCGATGAACAGCCTGAATCCCACGCTTCCCGTCGGCGAGCAGATCGCAGAGACTGTCCGCCTGCACCAGGGCGTCGGCGAGTCGGTGCGCCTGCCCGCCGAGGTCAAACGCAAGATCCTGGGCGTCGCGAAAAACAGCGAAGCCTGGCGGCGCGCGATTACGATGTTAGAAGCCGTCGAGATCCCCGAACCGGAGAGCCGGGCGACGGACTACCCTCATCAGTTCTCCGGCGGGATGCGCCAACGCGCGATGATCGCGATGGCGCTGTCCTGCGAACCCGACTTGCTGATCACCGACGAGCCCACTACCGCACTCGACGTGACGATCCAGGCCCAGATCCTGGGGGAACTCAAGGGGCTCAAGGAAGCCTTCGACACCTCGATCCTCATGATCACCCACGACCTAGCGGTCGTCGCCGAGACCTGCGATCGGGTGAACGTGATGTACGCCGGCGAGATAGTAGAGAAGGCAAGCGCCCAGCAGCTGTTCGCGAACCCCCAACACCCCTATACCCAGGGGTTACTCGCGAGCACGCCCCGGCTCGAGGACCCCAACCAGGAGATCGACCCGATCTCCGGGACCGTCCCCGAACTGATCGACATCCCCTATGCCTGTCACTTCGCGCCGCGCTGTCCCGAGGCCAAACGGGAGTGTTACGATATCGAGCCGGAGTTCCGGCCGGTCGGCGAGGGGATCGAGAGGAGTACCGAGCCGTCGAACCCGGCGACCGCCGCTGCCGACGGCGAAGGACGGCGGGGAGATCGATCGGTCTCGAATACTGAGGACCGACCCGAAGAACACGTCGCCGCCTGTCTGCGGCGCGGTCGGGAGGCGGATCGTCTGTGAGCCGGTCGACCGATTCGGCCCCAGCCCCCGCCGAAACGGAATCGACCTCCGCCGAAACGACCGCTTCCGAGACGGATGTGGGCACGAGTGCGAGCGGGGAGGCGAACGCCGACGCGACCGACGCCGAGGCCCCACTGCTCGCGGCCCGGAATATCTCGAAGTACTACGACCAGTCCGAGGGCTTCCTCGATGATCTCATCGGTGACGCCCGTCCGGTGCGTGCGGTCGACGGGGTCGATCTGGAGGTGCGTCGTGGGGAGACGCTGGCGGTCGTCGGGGAATCGGGCTGTGGGAAGAGTACGCTGGGCCGGACGCTGCTCAATCTCGAGAGCGTGACCGGCGGGCACATCGAGTACCGTGGTGAGGACATTACTGGCCTGTCGGGCTCGGCGATGCAGCCCTACCGTCGTGACCTCCAGATGGTCTTTCAGGACCCGCTGGCCTCGCTGAACCCGCGCCAGACCGTCGGCGAGATACTCAAAGCGCCGATGGAGGTCCACGGCATCGGCGAGAGCGACGAGGAGCGCACCGAGCGCGTGCGGGAGCTACTGGGGCTGGTCGGGCTCAAGGAGGGCCATCTCGACCGCTACCCCCGGCAGTTCTCCGGGGGCCAGCAACAGCGCGTCGGCGTCGCCCGCGCGCTCACGCTCTCCCCGGAGCTGATCGTCGCCGACGAACCCGTGAGCGCACTCGATGTCTCGGTTCAGGCCCAGATCTTAGATCTGCTCGACGATCTCCAGACCGAACTCGATCTCGCGCTCTGCTTTGTTACGCACGACCTCTCGGTGGTGCGCCACGTCGCCGACCGGGTAGCCGTGATGTACCTCGGGGAGATAATCGAGACCGCGCCAGTCGAGGAACTGTTCGCGAACCCGCGCCATCCCTACACGAAATCGTTACTCTCCGCGGTCCCGCGCATCGACCCCGCCGCACGCACCGATCGGACGGTACTGGAAGGGACGGTTCCCTCGCCGGCTGACCCGCCCTCCGGTTGTCGATTTCACACGCGCTGTCCGGCCGTCATCCCGCCCGCGGAGTGGGCCGGAACCCAGGCGGAGTTCAAATCGGCCTTTACCTTCCGGAATCGCGTCCTGGGCGAGGAGATCGATCCCGAGGCGATCCGAACACGACTGAGCGCCGAGTCGGCCGCGACCGACAACGACGCGGTCGCGACCCGCATCACCGAGCGTTTCGTCCCCGATACCGACGCCCAACTCCCGGCCAACGCTCGAAAGGCGATCGAGAACGCGGCCGCTCGCCTCGCGAACGGTGAAACGGAAGCAGCCAAAACGACCGTCACCGAGGCTTTCCCCTCGCCGTGTGAGGATGAGACCCCTCGTGACACCCCGACCGAAGGCGGCCACGTTGCGTGTCACCGCGTCGATCCGGAGATGCCAGGCGACCCGGACGTGCTCTGAGTTTCGATCTCATCGCTTCGGGGTCCGATACAGCCCATCGATCGCGGAGTACCGACACCTGGTATCGAACGTATCGAAACCCGGTAGCGACCTCCTCAGTCGAAGATCCGCGACTTGGAGTCCTCGTCGAAGTCCGCCGCTTCGCTCCGGGCTCTGGCCGCGTCGTGGACGCGCCGTAGCTCCACGACCGGCTCGTCGTGGTGATCGACCCGCAGATCGTGGTAGGCCGTCGTCTCGGGGCCCCACACCGAAATCGCCGCGGAGCTGTGTCCTCGTTTGTCGCCGCCGGCCTCCACCCCGGCCGCCAGCGCGTCGATCAGCCGGTCGGTGAGTTCGGCCTCGTCCGCATCGTCGGTCCCCGTGCCCGTGCTCGCCTCCGCGGTCGCCGCATTCGCTTCTCGATCCCTATTGAGCGCCTCGATCGCGGCGTCGAGCGTCTCGCCGTTCGCGAGCATGTTCCCCGCCGCGGTGGTGCCTGTCCCTTCCTCTACCCGGTGGCCGAACCACTCCTCGCAGTTCTCGCCGGAGAAGGCATAGGCGTCGCCCCGAGCGTCGAGGCCGTGGACTTGCCGGAGGTCGCTGCGCTCGTCCTGAGCGAGCAGTCCGTCGAGCACGTCGCCGACCGCGAGATCGGAGAGGAGCGAAATTCCTCGTCGTCCCAGGCGGACGTTGACGAAACTCTGGGTACAGATCGCTCCCCCTTCGTCGACGAAGGGGGCGAGTGCTCCGACGGCCGGTGCGTCGGTCGCGACGCCGATGCCGAAGCTCGTTCTCTCGTCTCCCTCGACGCGCGTACAAACCGAGAACGTCATGTGGGTGCCCAGATCGCCGGCCGGCATCAACTCAGACCCGAATTCATCCGGTGGGGGTACTAACAGCGATTGCTGCTAAAGGATACCATGGACGACACGGCCGACCTCGATCGCTTCGCCTCCCGCCGGTCGGTAGCCTATGCCTCCCAAGGTATGGTCGCGACGAGCCAGCCACTGGCCGCCGAGGCGGGCATCTCGATTCTCCGTGAGGGAGGTAACGCCTTCGACGCCGCCGTCGCTACTGCTGCGGCGCTCAACGTCACCGAACCAACCTCCACCGGACTGGGCGGTGACGTTTTCGCGCTCTACCGGACCGCAGACGGCGAAGTCGGCGGCCTGCGGAGCTGTGGGGGTGCGCCGGGCGAAGCGACGATCGAAAACGTTCGAGAGTCGGTCGCCGGTCCCGAGGAAGACCCCGCGGACGCCGAGATGCCATTTACTGGCCCCCATACCGTGACCGTGCCCGGCACCGCCCGGGGTTGGGAGGCCACCATCGAGGAACTGGGAACCCTTCCCCTCGCCGACGCGCTCGAACCCGCTATTACCTACGCGACCGAGGGTTTCCCGGTCTCGCCGGTGATCGCCCATCACTGGCGAGCCGCCGACGATCTCTTCACCGACGCCCACGCCCGAGAGGCCTTTCTCACCGGCGATCGCGCCCCGCGAGCCGGCGAAGAGGTGCGCCTGGAGCGACTCGGGCGGACGATGGAGCGCATCGCCGAGGAGGGAGCCGACGTCTTCTACGAGGGGCCGGTCGGCGAGGCGATCGTTGAGGAAGTCCAGCAAAAGGGCGGCTTCCTCACACAAGAAGACCTCGTGGCCTTCGAGCCCGAGTTCGTCGACCCGATCTCGACGACCTACAACGGGGCGGAAGTCTACGAGCTGGGCCCGAACAACCAGGGCCCCCTCGCGCTCGAAGCACTCAACCTCGCCGAAGCCCTAAATGCCGGCGATAATGCACCAGGGTCGAGTGACTCGATCCACTACTTCGCCGAGGCGATGAAACGCGCTTTCCACGACGGCCATCACTACGTCACCGACCCGGAGTACGAACCCGTGCCCCCTCTCCACGAGAAGTCCTACGCCGCCGACCGTGCCGGGGACATTACCGACCGAGCGACCGACTCCAGCGAGATCGGCGTCGGGATGCCCGATTCCGGTGCCGAGGATGCCGATACCGTCCTGCTGTGTGTCGCCGACGAGGCGGGCAACGTCGTCTCGTATATCAACTCCCGCTTCGCGGGCTTCGGCAGCGGTCTCGTCGCGGGCGATACTGGCGTCGCCCTGCAGAATCGCGGGGCATCCTTCTCGCTCGACCCCGGCCACCCCAATTCCTTAGAGCCGGGCAAGCGCCCGTTCCACACGCTGATCCCCGGGCTCGCGAAGTTAGACGAGGAGGACTGGCTCGCCTTTGGCGTCATGGGCGGGTACATGCAGCCCCAGGGCCACCTCCAGGTCCTCTCGCACCTGCTCGATGGCGACGACTCCTTACAAGCTGCACTCGACAGGCCCCGGTGGCGCTACCGCGAGGACGGTCGGCTGGCCGTCGAGTCACGGATCGATTCGGAGGTACTTACCCACCTCGCCCGCCGCGGTCACGACGTCACCGTCGAACCGCCGGTCGGGTTCGGCGGCGGCCAGTTCGCGCGCTACTGTGAGGGCGTGCTCTCGGGTGCGACCGAGCCCAGAAAGGACGGCGTCGCGATCGGCTACTGATCCTGATCCTACCCTGACTCGATCCGATCGATTCTCGATTGAACCGGCTGTCTAAGCCTATCGAACTACCGGCGGACGACCGGTGAGCGAAGCTCTGCTACTTCGGCTCCGAGTCGAGCTCCTCGAGATAGCACTCGCCGCGCTCGGTCAGTTCGTACCGGCGTCCGTCCCGCGAGCGGACGAGTTCGCGTGCTTCGAGTGCCTCACACCGTTTGCGCGCGTACTTCAGGTGCATCCCGATCCGAGCGGCCAGCAGCGGACGGGATTCGGGACCGTCCCGACGGAGCGAGTCGAGCAGCCGCCTATCGCCCGGCTGCATCCAGTCGTCCGATCGCTCCGTGGCGGTCGTCGCGTCCTGCTCTCGCTCCGGGGACACAGGCGATCGAACGCCGGCTCCCGAACGATCGTTCTGCCGACTCTCCATATCTGACTCTTGAATCTTGGACCATTTGAAGCCACTGGATGGTCTTGGACGGCTTCGGACGGTTGGCTTCCCGTCGTCGAACGCCCGAGAACTGACCGGCACGTTCGGCCATGGGCTTCGAACTGCCGGTGAGATACCGTATTGGCCGACCGCAGTCGTCTGATCAGACCCCGAGGACGTCCTCGTCGGCGGGGCCGCGCGCGTCGAACTCCCCGACGTATCGATCGAGCAGCGCGGGGTCGTCGGCACCGGGTAGTGTCTCCTCGGCGGTGTGACAGGCGGCCTCGACGCCGAGGCGCTCGGCCACGTGATCGGCGACTGCCTCGGCCATCAGCCGGTGGGTCGTCAGTTTGCCGCCGACGATCGAGCAGATCCCGCCGAGATCGTCCCGTGCCTTGTGATCGAGCAAAAAGAACCCACGCGAGATCCCTCGCTGCTCGCGCTCGGCCTCGTCGGGCGCATACAGCGGCCTGACGCCCCAGTAGACTCGTTCCGGCTCGCGATCTTCGAGTCCGGGGAGCATCGCCGCACACTCCTCGATCACCTGCTCTACCTCCCAGTCCTCCTGGTCGTACTCCTCGGGATCGTCGACCGGGACGCTCGTCGTGCCGAGTATAGCTTGCTCGGGGTGGGAAATCACGATGTCGCCATCGTCGGGCTCGCGACAGCGATTCAACACGCGATCGAGCCCGTCGAACGGCACGGCGACCATGACTCCCTTGGCCGGCTCCATCTCGATCGCGAGGCGCTCGTCCAGTCGTCCGGCCCACGCGCCCGTCGCGTTCACGACGTACTCGGCGTCGATTCGCTTTCCAGTGTTACTGTCTATACCACTGACCGTCGCGCCGGTGATATGTCCGTTCTCGACGTGGAGGTCGCTCACGGGCGCGTGGGTGTGGACGTGCGCGCCGTGCTCCTGTGCGCTCCGGGCGGTCGCCGCGACGAGCCGCGAGGGGTAGATCAGTCCATCCGGGACCTCCATGACGCGCTCGACGTCCGGGGAGAGCGCGGGCACCGCCTCGCGAGCGTCCTCACCGGAGAGAACCTCGAAATCGATGCCGACCTCCTCGCAGGCCCTGCGTTTCTCATCGAAGTACGCCGGGTCGTCCCCGGCGACCTGGAGGAAATAGCCCCCTGAATCGCGGATGCACTCGCCCGCGATACGTTTGAGAGTCCGACTCTCGGGGATGCACTCCCGAGCGCCCTCGGGGTCGGATTCGGCGTAGCGAGCACCGCTGTGTAGCAAGCCGTGCGAGCGACCGCTGGTTCCCCCCCCTAATCCGTCACGCTCACAGAGGGTGATCTCGATCCCCCGCATCGCGAGATCGCGGGCGACCCCGACACCGGTTCCCCCGCCGCCGATCACGAGCACGTCGGTGTCGGTCATCGTTCCCACCAAGCCTCGGTCCTCGATCGCCTACCGTCGTCCACGACGTTCGTTTCCCGAGTACGCTCCAGCGGTTCGCACGGTCGCGACTCGTTCGTCATCGTTGCTGTCGTTTAGGATACAGACGCGGAAAAGACCCCGGCGGAACCAGTCTCGATAGTCGAGGTCAGTCCACGAGCGCGGCCTCTAGCACTTCGAGGGGATGGCGGATGTCGTACCCTGTGCCGTGGCCCATCTGCATCGCACAGGTCGGACACTCCGTGAGGCCGGTCTCGCCTGCGGCGTCTTCCATGTGCTCGAACATCTCTGCACCGATCTCCATGGATGTCTCGTATTTCTCCGATTTCCAGCCATAGGTCCCCGAGATGCCAGAACAGGAGTCGCCGACGTCCTCGACTGCGACGCTATCGAGTTCGCCGAAGAGCTCGACGGCCTGCCGGTCGAGGCCCTGATTCCTGGCGTGACACGGCGCGTGGTAGGCCAGATCCGGGAAGTCGGCTTCCGACTCGTGTAGCTTCTCTTCCAAATCCTCGTGGATGCGGAGGTATTCGAGTGCTTCGTAGGTGTGGATCGAAACCTCTCGGGTGCCCTCGAAGTCGAACAGTTCGGGGTACTCCTGGCGCAGCGCCATCGAACACGACGTACAAGAAGCGATGACGTCGTAGCCCTGATGGACGAACTCGGAGAGGTTCGAGACGTTGACTTCCGCGGCCCGCCGGGCATCACGCAACATGCCGTTCGCGAACATCGGCGTGCCCGAACACCGCTGGGTCGGCACTCTGATCTCGTAGCCGAACTGTTCGTAGACCCTGACCATCGCTTTCGCCACCTCGGGGGTGTTGTAATTCGAGTAATCGCCGTGGAAGTACGCGACCCGTTTGTCCTCGCTTTCGACTTTCGGCCCGCCGCGCTCGCGCCACCACTCTCTGAACGTCTGGTCGGCGAACTCCGGGAACTCCCGCTCGCCCGCGATGCCGAAGAACCGGTCGTTCACCTCCCTGATGACTCGATTGCCCATCACTAGGTTCGCCAGCCGGGGCACCTTGCTTCCGAGTCCCGCGAGCGTACCGTAGTTCGACAGCACGCGATTGCGGCAGAACTCGATCGAGATTTCCGAGGGCACATCGCGAAGGTGGGACAGGGCCTCGCGGTACTCGCCGGCCGCGAGCGAATCCTCGAAGTTCCACAACGAGGGCGCTTGCCCTTCGACGTACTCCCCGCGAGCGGTGTTGTGCATCTGGCTGAGGGGCACCGAGGACGGACAGGCGTTATCACAGCGCATGCAGTTCGAACAGTCGGTGATCGACGGGTCGATGTCCTGATCGTCGCCCTGCTTGAGCCGCCACTGCTCGGGGCCCTGGAACTTCGGGCCGGGAAAATCGTCGTCGACCTCCGCGACCGGACAGGATGTATCGCAGGTCGAACACTTATAGCAACTATCGGCCCCGGGTCTGAGATCCATCTCGGTCGGGTCCTCAAAGACCTCCGCGGGGTCGAAGTCGGTCTCGCTCTCGTGCTCGTCGGGCGTCGGATCGGATTCGGGTGTGCTCATGTCGTCGTTCTCACTGTGGCGGTCGATTGTTCTCGCGCCTGTTCTCGGTTGGCTCTCTCTTCGGGCGACCACCCGGTCGGAAGGGGGCTCACGCGTACTCCCCTGCGGCTCGGCCGGCAGCGTAGCCGGTCGCGATCGAGACGCCGCTGCCGGATTTCTCGAGCGCCAGGTCGTAGCCCCCGAGCACGCTGCCGGCGGCCCGGAGGTTCGCGTATTCGACGTTCTCCTCGGCGTCCAACGGCTGCATATCCCGATCGACGCTTAGGCCAAAGCGGGCGAAGGGGTGGTCGTCGAACGCCCCCTCGCGAGACCACTCCGAGCGCTCCTCGGGGTGGGAGACGTGACAGTCGAAGACCGGTTCGTAGACTCCCTCCCGGTTCGACTGGACGCCCTTGCCGATCAGACCGCCGGTGGCGAGGACGACCTGTTTCGCTTCGAAGGGGAGCCGTTGACCACCCCGGTCGGTGTAGACGGTCGTTATTCGACCGTCCTCGGTATCGAATTCCACCACTGGGTTGCCCGTCGTGACGCGCACGCCCGCGTCGTCGAGTGCCTCGTACAGCCGGTCCTCGAGGCGCAGCCCCGGGAGGCTGGGCGGGCCCATCGGCACCTCGAAGACGTCAGCGCCTAACGCCGATTCGAGCGATCCCCGCACCTCTTCGGGGCTATCCTCGCCCAGTAGCGCCGGGAACCCGACTCGCTCGGCGTCGTCGAGGTGATCTTTCACCCTCTCGACGAGCGCCCTCCTCGTGTGTATCTCGCCGTTCTCGGCCGGTTCGTCGCGGTCGAGCGCCCGCCCGAAGCGCATCGCCGTCGCGTCCGATCTGAACCGCTTCGGGAACGCTATACTCGTGCCGCGAACGTTGAATGGGACGCCCGCCGCTCGGAGATGCTGTGCAGCGAGTGGCGCGTCGAAGGCCGATAGCCCCTCGAACCCGACCAACAGCGTCGAACGCAAATCGCTCGCGAGGCCCGCGGCGGTACTCACCGGATACCGAGCGGTCGGTTTCACCGTACCGCCGTAGGTCGGGACCAGCGCGTTGCGATCGGTGTGGGCTCCCAAGTAACTCTCGCCGACTGCCTCGTCGAACAGCGAGAAGCTTTCCCGAACTCCTTCGACGCCGACTCGCTCGTAGGGATGACCCTCGGGAAGTGCCGGGATCGCTTCGAAGGGATCGACGACAATCTCCCCGTCGGCGTACCCCAATAGGTCGATCAGCCCGCTGGCGTTACGCAGCGTGCTCTTCTTGTGGGAGATCAGTCGGACTCTGACCCCTCGCCGGGCGGCCGCGAGCGCGCTACTCACTCCGGCGAGCCCCCCGCCGATCACGAGCACGTCGTCACTGATCGCCATGCTCGCCCCCTTGTTTCGCCTGGCTCTCCTCGGCGCTTCGGGACCGACCGTTCTCGCTATCGGGAGCGCCGCCATCGATCCTGACCCCGCCGTCGGCGCTCGCCGTCGCCGATCCGCTCGCGCCCACTCCGGGACCGGGACCGGCGTCGAACCCGGGTAGACGTGGGAGTCGAGGATCGCGCCGAAGTCGGGCTGGCCGACGCCGAGCGCCCGCTGCATCGCGACCGAGGTGAGCCCGACCTTGTGGCCGGCGAGCCGTCCGCCCCACTCAAGCCACCGTCCGACCTGGTAGCGCTGGACCTGATAGGCGGTGGTGAGGTCGAGCTCGGCGAGGCGCTCGGTCAGCGGTTCGATCGGTTTGCCGTCTCGGTAGGCGCCGAGCAGCGCCTCCCCCTCC
>PXRJ01000029.1 GCA_003021705.1 Halobacteriales archaeon QS_3_64_16 | reverse complement strand
AGGCCCCTTGCACGAACGTCGCCTCGCGCTCGTCGCGGAGTTCGCTCAGGAGATCCATCATTCCGGTGAGGAGGTCGGCGAAGGGGCTGTCGGCCTCAAGCCGGAAGGTATCGAAGAAGTGCTCCTGACCGAGTTCGGCCTGTTCGCCGAGCGGTATAGGATCGAGATCGGTGAGAAACTGGTTGACCTCCGTTGGGTCGGTGAGATCGAACTCGCGCTTTCGGAGCGCGTCGAGGAGATCACGCGCCTCGCTCTCGGTGACGGTTTCCAGCGAGACAACTGATAGCGCCTGGTCGTCCCCGCGCCGGTAGAGCCGCAACTGTTTACCATTGGTTAGCACACCGTACTCCGCCCGCAGGTACTCCATGTAGCCGAACAGCTGTGACTCATTGGGCGGGAGGTCGCGTCCGGTCGTCTTGAACTCATAGACTGCGGTGACGGCTTCGTTCGTATCGAGGCTGATGTAGTCGGGACGACGATCATCAGGGAGGGTGAACTCGCTTCGAAGATCGGTTCCTGTCCCCTCGTAGTCGAGTGCATCGTAGAACCCCTGTTCGAGAAATAGGTTCTCTACGTCTCGCTCGCTCATGTCATCTTCAGCCTGCTCGGCGATCGACTGGAGGGAGTCACGGAGAGCGGAAGCATCTGCCATGAGAGTTCGTGACTCTCCATGTGCTCAAAAGTCCGCTCCAAACCGAGAGCCGAGTCGAGGATGAGCGACGAGTCCAGATACAGAGATCAGTTTTTAACAGGCTGGATGCCTCTTTCTCTACAGAAACGAGGCTCCGGGCCTGTACTCAACGTAGTGTCGCGTCATATCGTATACCGTCGTGTCGGTTTTGTTCGCTCGCGGCGAACGGTGTGTATGGCCGAGGTCAGCGCCTCACGGTTCGTCCACGCGACACCCGCCGAACTCGAGGCGTTCCTCACGCCCGCGACGCTCGTCGAGTGCGAGGGCTCTTTCGCGGTTCGGGAAACCCGGGAAACATCCGAGGGGGTGGTCGTACTCGCCGACGGCGGCGGGATGGAGATCGAATTCGCCTTCGAACCCCGCGAGAAGGGGCTTCGATACGAACAGCGACGCGGCCCTCTCGAACGACTGGCGACGACGCTTTCCTACCAGGCGGAGAACGAGGGGGCCCGCGTCGAGCTGCGCTCGACGGTGGCGACGGGCACGCCGCCGCGAGCGATCACCGACCGGCTGGCCGCCTGGAAGCGCCGCGGGGAGCTCCGCCGGGCGCTCTCGTCGGTCGCCGCCGAACTCGAGTGATTCGAGTGATTCGAGTGATCTCGAACGCGGGGCGCAGTGGCGATATAGGGAAACCAGGAGAGAGGCAAAACGGTCATGCGCTGGGAGCGCACACCGGGGGTCGCCTTTTTACCCTGTACTCTGAACAGGAGGCTATGGGAGTTCTCGGCACACTGAAAGAGACGTTCGAAGCATCGACCGAATCGCCGAACCGCGGTGAGGATAGCAAAGAGACCCCGACTGGGGCCTACTGGTGTGATGACTGTGGCGTGCGCCTGCGCGACACCGAGGTCGAGAGCGATTCGCCAGACTGTCCGGACTGTGGCGAGGAGATGCGCTTCGAGCGCTCGATGTCCTCGACCGGCTGTGCGTGCTGAACCGTCGGTACCGACCACTAGTCCCCGGCCGTCGGTCACCGACCAGCCGTCGCCGATCGATACGGTGGGCCGTCCGAGCCACGCCACGGGCGATGTCGTGAGCGCGTCGGCGGAACGCGGCGAGTATTTACAATCCGGCAACCAAACGGCTAGTACATGACGCTCGCAATGGAGATCGCGCGATTCCGCGAGACGCTCTCGGAGTGGCTACACGGGCTCTATCACGGCATGATTGCCCACCCCGCGACGGAGAAGATCGAGAAGGAAGCCGAGGACATCCAAGACGCCTTCCTGTTTGCCTGTTTCGCCGACGCCTTCGGCATTCCGAGTCCGATCTCCTATTACACCGCCGAACTACTGCCGTATCTCGCCGAGGAGTTCGAGGCCTGGGAACGGCGCATGTGGGATCGGGAATCGCTCGTCGAACGCAAGGGCCAGCAATACCACTTCTGATGAGTGTGGATGGGTATCGCGATGGTGTGAAAGGGTGGTACTGATGGAGAAATTCGTCTTCTTTAGCGGGAAAGGCGGGGTCGGGAAGACCACCGTCGCGAGCGCGTACGCCGCGAAATGTGCCGACGAGGGTATAGACACGCTCGTCGTCTCGACCGATCCGGCCCACAGTACCTCCGACGTCTTCGATCAGGACTTTACCGACGAACCCGCTCGAGTCGAGGAACGGGAGCGCCTCTGGGCGATGGAACTCGATCCCGACGAGGAAGTACAACAGCACCTCCAGGGAATCAAGCGGACGATAAGCGAGCAGGTCTCCCCGGCGATCGTCAACGAGATCGATCGCCAGATCGAACTCGCTCACCAGACACCGGGGGCATACGAAGCGGCGCTGTTCGATCGGTTCATCGACGTGATGGAAAACAGTGAGGAATACGACCGGGTCGTCTTCGATACCTCACCCACCGGCGGCACGCTGCGGCTGCTCGCCCTACCGGACTTTCTGAGTGAGTGGATCGACCGGCTGATCGAGAAGCGCTCTAGCAGTATCGATCTCTTCGAGAAGGCCGCCATCGGCGACGAGGAAGCCCGCGAGCGCGCCCGAAAGGACCCGATCATCGCTCGGCTGCGCGAGCGCAAGGAGAAGTTCGAGTTCGCCGCGAGGACCCTCCGCGAGCGGGCAGCCTTTTTCCTCGTAATGAACCCCGACGAGCTCTCGATCCGCGAGACCGACCGTTCGATCGGGAGCTTAGAGGACTATGGCCTCGGCGTCCAGGGACTGTTAGTCAACCGACTGACGCCCGAACCGGACCCAGAGGAAGAGGGCCGCGGTGCCCGCTATCTCCGGGAACGCCGCGCAACCGAACGCGAGCGTCTGGCCCGCATCCGCGAGACCCTCGCACCGCCGGTGATCGCGACGATCGAAACCCGTGTCGAGGAGGTCCGGGGCCCGCTCGTCGACGAGATCGCCGATGAACTCGCCATCGAAGTCACTCCCCCGCCAGCGAGCTAACCGACCGGCTGTCTCGACAGCGCTGAGACTGGACCTCGAAGAGATCGTCACCGCGCGCGAGCGCCATCCGCTCTGATTTCGATTCCAACTAATTTGTATCAAAACGTAATAGCTAGCGAACGCGCGTCGAGCGCCCGATCTGAGGCGTGAAACGGCGGGAAGCGGTGGCGGTCGTGCGTCGCTCACACAGTGCGAAGGAAGGTTTAAGTCGTCGTTTCTCATGATTTGCCGTAGCCATGGTTCAGGTCATCTGGTTAATGCTCGCGTCGCTCGTTACCTTCACCGTCGGATACCTCGGGTACTCCCGGTATCTCGCCGGGCTCGTCGAGCTCGACGCCGACAATGAGACGCCGGCACACAAATACGAGGACGGCCAGGAGTACGTCCCGGCTAAAAAGCCCGTACTGCTCGGGCACCACTACTCCTCGATCGCGGGCGGCGCACCGATCGTCGGGCCGATCACTGCGGGCGTCGTCTGGGGCTGGGTGCCCGCGCTGCTGTGGATCGCGATCGGCAATCCGATTCTCGGAAGCGTCCACGACTTCGTCTCCCTGTCGGGCAGTCTGCGCCACGAGGGGAAATCGGTCGGTTACATCATCGGCCAGTACGTCGGTGATCGCGGGAAAGACATGCTGCTGTGGTTCGCCTTTCTGACCATTATCCTCGTCGTCGCGGTGTTCGCGCTGGTGGTCTCGCTCGTGTTCAATGCCTACCCGCAGGCCGCGACGGCGAGTCTCATCTACATCGCGCTGGCGCTCGTCTTCGGGGTCTACCTCTACCAGCTCGATCTGCCCTTCCTGATCGGGACGGTCGTGTTCGTTGCCAGCGTCTTCGCGGGCGTTGGCGTCGGCATCCTGTATCCGATCGCGCTGTTCGGTCCGCTCGCCGACACCGCACCGGCGAACACGATAATCCTGTTCGGGGGCGGGTCGTGGGTTCCCGGTGCCGGGGCGCTCGGGCCGAACATCGCCGCATGGGTGCCGGTCGTGATGATCTACGCCGCGATCGCGAGCGCGCTCCCGGTCTGGATGTTGCTCCAGCCCCGCGATTACCTTTCCTCGTTCCTGTTGTATACGGGCGTCGGCGGGGCACTGCTTGCGATCATCGTTGGCACGGTCTTCGGGACCGCCGCACAGCCTCTCAGCATCCAGCTGGCCGCCTACAAGGGCTTCTGGGGCGTGGGCGGTCTCCCCCTCTTCCCGCTGTTGTTTGTCACGATCGCCTGCGGAACGATCAGTGGCTTTCACTCGCTTGTTTCCTCGGGGACGACCGCGAAACAACTGAACAAGGAGACCGACGCCCGGCTGATCGGTTACGGCGGGATGATCGGCGAAGGCCTGTTAGCGACGCTCTCGCTCGCGACGGTCGCGATCGTCAGCATCACCGTCGAGGGTGGCGGGATCGGCCAGGCCCTACCGAACTTCGCGACCGGCGGCGGACTCATCCTCACGAGCTTCGGCATCCCCGCGAGCTTCGGTGCACCCTTCATGGCACTCGTGCTCGTGAGTTTCCTACTGACGAGTACCGATACGGCCGTTCGACTCGGCCGATACATGATGGAGGAGATCGTCGGCACGCCCGAGACCTCGACCCAGAGCGTCGCCACGAACCGATACGCGAACGCCGCGCTGCAGGTCGTGCCGGCCTTCCTGCTCGTTTCGAGCGGCCGGTGGGCGGATCTGTGGCCGCTGTTCGGCGGTGCGAACCAGTTGCTCGCAGCGCTCGCGTTGCTGACGGCGACGGTGTGGCTCGCCAACTGGGACGAGTCGAAACAGCTCATCAGCACCGGGGTGCCGATGGCGCTCATGAGTGTGGTGACGATTCTCGCGTTGCTCTATCTCGCCTTCGTGCAGAACTTCGCCCAGAAGTTCCTCGATAGCGCCTGGATGGCCGAGGCCACGGCGCTCGATATGTTCTCCGCCGGACTTCAGATCGTCATCTCGCTCGTGCTCGTCGGCCTCGCGCTCGCACTCGTCAAGATGGGTTACACCAATATCCAGCAGGCCCGCGGCGGCACCGAGGCCGTCGCCGCCGACGGCGGCGAACCGACCGACGACGACTGACGTTCGACCTCTCTCCAGTTTTCGACGCGTTACTCACACCTGCGCTCGAACGCACGGTTCGCCATCTCGAGTTCGTAGCGGGTGCTCGCCTCGTCCAGTAGCACTTCGTTCCGACCAGCGCCCTGGGGACTACCTCGCGCCGGACGATCGGTAGCTCAGATCTGCAGGCGGCGTGCGATCAGATCCAGCAATCCCGGTTCCTCCTTCTCGATCGGGTCCCATAGTCGGAAGGCTTCCTTGAGATGGGCCTCTCGGCTCGCGACGAGTTCCTCTCGATCGGGGGCAACGACTAACAAATTGATCTCGTAGTGGCCGTAGTAGCCGAACTTGAGCAGCGTTCGATCCCGAAACCCCGAGACGAATTCGCCTACTTCATCGGGAATCTCGGGAACGAGAAGCACGAACGTGAAATCGGTGCTGTAGTGCTCCTCGTCGGCGTCGATGTACTCCTTGGCTAACTCGTGACCCAGGGCAACGAGGCGCTCGCAGTCCGCAGCCGTGATTCGATCCGTTCGCCGGCAGAAGAGGTGCTCGGCCGAACCGTGGTTCCCGTAGGAGAGCGCGGGATGGAAGAAGTGCTTCTGGCTCTCGATGGTCATCCGGCCATAGAGATCGAAGCGCTCGCCGCGGACGCTGAAATCTTTTTCTAGATCGTAGTTGAACACCAGTCGATCGGCGACGCGATCTACGTACTCCTCGTCCCAGTCGGGGGCGTCCCGGCGGGCCTCGGCGATGGCTTCCTCGGGAACGCCGTCGTCGGCGCTCTCGCCAGCGGGGTCCTCACGGCCGTCGTCGCTATCGCTATCGTCCTCGCTGTCGGTCGCTGCCGAGCTGCCGGTACCGCCGGTACTGCCGGTGTCGTCGGTGCCATCGGTCGGGGGACTCACGGTTCGTAGGGATGGACGTCGTCGACCGACGGAGCACCGATTGCAAGCACCACGACCGTCTCAGCAGCTTCCTCGGGGTTGTACGCCAGCTGGGGGCTCTCGGGGTCGGCGACGAACAGTTCGTCCTCTCCGACCTCGTAGGTTCCCTCGGGGGTTTCGACCGAAAGCGTCCCCGTGAGCACGTAGAAGGCCTCCTGTTGGTCGTCGTGGTAGTGGTAGGCCAGTGGCAACTGGTCGCCGGGATCGGCCTCGAAGCGATTGATCGCCATCTCCGAGAGGCCGGCCGACTCCGAAAGCGCCCGATGCCGACCGGGTCGGTCCGGCGTCGGTTCGATCTCTGTCGTATCGACGACGCGATAGCCCATACGGGGGTTCATCGCGGGATCGGACAAAAGGGTATCGAGCGCTCGAGCGAGGAACGGGTCGCCCCATACTGGACCGAATCCGGTTGAAGCCCCGGGCATCGCCGGTCGTAGCGCAAGGGTTATAGATCGATGCTCCGTGTGAAGATATACCGAACGAACCCATGGACGTCCGGCTCCGCGTGCTGCTGGCAGTGCTTTTGATCATCGCGCCGTCGGTGCTGTTCGTGCTCCTCTATCGTGGTCTCCTACGACTGCAGGACCAGGAACTCATCGCCCGGTTGGCCGAGGCCGGTAACCTCGATTCCGACTCGCTCGACCGCGTCGGAACGGGGAGTCGGGGTGATCGGGACACCGACGAAAAGCGAGGCGATCGACGAGCGGGGGAGCCGGGCCGGAACGCCGGAGTCACCGACCGGCGGGCGGCGTTCCTCCGGCAGCGAGGCGATTCCGACTCGCGCACGACGGCGGCCCACCACGCCCCGGGGGAAGACCCGATCCTGGAGGACGATCGGGAACTCACACGCTGTGGGAACTGCGGAACCGAGAACGTCGCCGAGTTCGGGCTGTGCTGGAACTGTTTCGAGTGGCTCGATTGAAACGGCGTGTTCGCCGGTACCGGTTCGTCTACACGGGCCGAGATCGGGACTGAACCGGATCAGTCGTCGTCGTCAGCGCTCGCTTCCGCTCGCACGGCCTCCTCGGCGGGCTCGCCTCGCGGGTCCGGGTCGAACGTCTCGAAGTGCGTCATCTCCTCGGCGGGTCGGCGGAGTCGCCGTGGCCCTTCCAGGTTCTCCGCACCGTCCTCGGGATAGCCAAGCGTCACGAGCATCACCGGCTCGTAGCCCTCATCGATGTCGAAGGCCTCGCGCACGCCTTCCTGGTCGAAGCCCTCCATCGGGCCGGAGGCAATGCCCATCTCCCAGGCGGCGTACATCAGTGTCATACCCGCCAGTGCCGTGCTGCGGGTCGTCCAGACGCGGTTCTCCGCGGGCTGGCGTTCGCGCCACCCCTCGACCTGGTCGATCAGCCCATCGCGGGTCTCCTCGTCGGGCAGGTAGCCCTTCTCGAGCCAGTCGGCGAAGATCCGGTCGGCGTGGGCCGCCGGGTCGGTGTTGCCGAGCACGACAACCGTCGCCGCTGCGTCGGTGACGTGTTCCTGGTCGTAGGCCTGCTCGCGTAGGCGCTGCTTGTTCTCCTCGTCTCTGAGTACGAGGAACTCCCAGGGCTGGAGGTTATACCCTGAGGGGGTGTGCTTCACCCGGTCGAACAGTTCTTCGATGGTGTCGTCGTCGAGTTCCTCGTCGGTATAGTCGTGTACCGACCGCCGCGTCTCGATCGCTTTGGTGACGTTCACATCGAGCAATAGCGCCCTACCGGCAAAAGCGCCGGAGAAAGCGGGCAAGGACGCCGCTATTTCGGTCGTCGGCTCCTCTCAGTCATCCGCGATTCCCGGTTCGGTGAGGTCCCCGGCCCAGGTGCCCCCGGCGAAGTCGACCGCCCCGTTCCACTTGCCGACGACGGTCGCCACCGCCAGGTCGCCGGTGACGTTGGTCATCGTCCACAGGCGATCGAGGATCGAATCGACGCCCGCGACGAACCCTACCACCTCGAGCGGGAGGCCCAGTTGGGTGAGCACGAGCGTGAGCATGATCAGCCCCGCGCCGGGCACGCCCGCAGCGCCGACACTCGCGAGCACCGCGACGACGGTGAGTTGCTCGCCGATCGAGAGTGATGCTCCCACGAGGTTCGCCACGAACACCGCCGCGACGCCCTGGTACATCGCGGCGCCGTCCATGTTGATCGTCGCCCCCAGTGGTAGGGAAAAGCTGTAGATCCCCTCCTCGATCCGGAGGTTGTCGTCGGCGTCGGCCATCGTCACCGGAAGCGTGCCACTGGACGATCGGATCGATAGTGCAGTAACCATCGCGTCGCGCGAACCTACGAGGAAGGCACTCGGCGACTGGCGGGTGAGCACGCCGATCATCACCCCCAGATAGACAACGGCCATGTGGAGGACGACCGCGATCGAAAGCGCACCGATCAGGACCCCGAAGGAAACGAGTGCCTCCGTGCCGGTCTATGCGAGGGTGGCGGCCATAAGTGCGAACACGCCGATCACGCCGTACTCCATTACGCCCCAGACGATGTTGAACATGGCCTCGACGGCCGTCTCCGCCGCTCGCAGAATGCCTTCCGCACCCTGACGGATCGATTCGTCCTCGCTCGTTTCTCGGACCAGAACGAGGGCGACCCCGAAGACGATTACGAAAAAGATCGTCGGGAGGATGCTTCCCTCGGCCGTCGCCGCGATCGGGTTCTCCGGGATGATATTTAGAAACACCTCGACGATGTCCGGCGCTTCTGCGGTCTGGGCTTCGGCGCTGGTCAACTGCAGTCCGGCCCCGGGGTCGATGAGGTTCGCGACCGCCAGGCCAATAGCGACGGCGATCGTGGAGGTGATCGCATAGAGTGCCACCACCTGCCCGCCGACCTTCCCCAGATCGGCGAGGGAGAGCTGGTGAACGCCCATCAACAGGGTGAAGATCACGATCATGCTCAACGGCTAGACGAACAGATCGCCGAGGGGCTGAAGCGCGGTAGCCGGCTCGCCGATTAACAGGCCGACGGCCGATCCGAGCACGAACGCCGCGCCGATCCGGTAGACGATCGGTATCGATCGGTACTGTCGTCAAGCCGAACGCACGCCAGTCGCTGCCATGACGAACCATTGTTAACGAAGCACATAAACGTCCGTCGCATCGGAGGGCCTGCCCTGGGTGGACGGCCGCTCGACGACAGGGGGCCGTTGGTGGGTCGTAACGTCGCCTGTCCGGCGGCGAATCCGAACGCCTTAGGCCGACACGAGGGCTAGGACCGACATGCAACGCGGGGGTGACGACGCCGAGCGCGACGAGGCTAGCGGGGCCGAACGCGGCGGGGACGACGGTGTGCTCGTCGCCGAGAACGTGAGCCGCCACTACGGCGAGACGAGCGCGCTCGATGGTGTCTCGCTCGCGCTCGAGGCCAGTGAGGTGTTCTGTTGTATCGGGCCCAACGGCGCGGGCAAGACGACCCTCGTCCGTGCGCTGTGTGGCACGACCGACTACGAGGGCGAGGTCGCGGTCTTCGGCAGGGCTCCGACCGCAGTCGATCGCTCGCGAGTGGGACTGCTTCCCCAGGAGTTCGCCCCTTCCGGGCGCCTCACCGCCCGTGAACTCCTCACGTACTACGCCGGCCTCTACGAGGAGACCCGCGACCCCGAGGAGCTACTCACCGATCTCGGGCTGGAAGGAAGCGAGGAGACGAGATACGAGAACCTCTCGGGGGGCCAGCGCCGCCGGGTCTGTGTCGGGACGGCACTCGTGAACGACCCCGACCTGCTCTTCCTCGACGAACCCACCACCGGTATCGACCCGGTCGGCCGCCGCGAGCTGTGGCGGCTGCTCGAAGAGCGGGTGGCGAGCGGGACCACGATATTCCTGACGACCCACGATATGGCCGAAGCCGAACGGTTAGCCGATCGGGTCGGGCTACTTGCAGATGGCCGGCTCGCCGAAGTCGGCGCGCCCGGCGAACTCGTCGGGCGACACGGCGGTGAGAGCCGGCTCACGATCGACATCGAAGGGCAGTCGGCTGCCGGCGTGCGAGCGCTCGCGGAAGCCGGCTACCGCGCGGAGCGACGCGAGGAGGGTCTCGCAGTCGCGGACGTCTCGCCGAAAGCGATCAATGGCGTCGTTCGAGCGCTCGACGATCGAGGTGTTGGAATAGGGAGTCTCGCCTGGCGTCAGCCGACGCTGGAGGACGCCTATCTCGAGCTCACCGGCACGGCGGTCGGCAGCGGCGGCGACCCGATCGAGGCTGCGTCCACTCCGACGGAGATCGGCGATGAAATCGGCGAGGGCCGGAGCGAGAAATCCCTCGGAGCGGCGACGGAAACCGACGCGGATGCCCGCACCGACGCCGCCGAGGGAGGCACCGACTCTAGCGTCGACACCGACGCCGGGACCGGCACCGAGGCGGCTACGGAGGCCGACGGGAAGACACGACCGGGGGAGAACCGATGACGGCGCTCGCCCGGATCCGCGCGGAGACGCTCGCGGCGGGTCGCTCCTTTGCCCGGCGGCGGACCGCGGTCTTCTTTACGTTCTTCTTTCCCGTGATATTGATAGCCATCTTCGGGGTGCTCGTCCAGGCCCGACCGACCGGCGGCGGGCTGTTCACCGAGCCGCCTGAGTATTATCTGCCGGGCTATCTGGCGGTAGTAGTCCTATTCACGCCCCTCTCCCGGGTCGGGAGCACGATTGCCCGCCACCGCGAGGGCAATCGCTTCGAGAAGCTCGCGACGACGCCCCTTTCGAGAACCGAGTGGCTGCTCGCCCACGTCCTTGTCAACGTTCTCGTGATCGGCGCGGCGAGCCTGCTCATCTTCGTCTTGGTCGTCGCGGTGACCGGCGCACAGGTCCCTTTGCGAGCGGCGACGCTCGCAGTGGTGGTATTCATCGTCCTCGCCGTAGCACTGTTCTGTGGCGTCGGCGCGATACTGGGGCGGGTCGCTGATTCACAGGACGGCGTTGTTGCCGCGAGTAACGCGATTGCCCTCCCCCTACTCTTTCTCTCGGAGACGTTCGTCCCGCCGGATCTGCTGCCCACCTGGTTCCGGCCGATAATCTCACTCTCGCCGCTGACCTATTTCTCTCGAGGCGTGCGTGCGATAACCGGGCCGGGTTCTGCCGGATGGGCAGGGGATCTGTCGGTGCTCGCCGTTCTCGCCGTCGTTACGTTCGTCCTCGGGGCGGCCGCGATCCCGCGAACCGATTGAACTGGGGAGCCCAGAGGAAGGAGGTACCTATCGGTCGGCGATCGGGCATCGACCACAGAAACCACTAGCACGCGACCTCCTCGCTACTCGTCGACGCGCCACCGGCCGCCGATCGCGTCGCGATCGACGCTCTCGTAGCGACCATCGGAGAAGACCGTCACGCGGCCGGTCGCCTCGCTCAGGGTGATCGTCGCAACGACGTCCTCGCGCAGCGAGGTATCGAGCGCGCTCATGTGTCGCGAGCCCATCCAGTCGGCGTAGGTCATCGCCTCTTCCGTTCGTGCATCGAGGTCGGCGTGAGAGAGGTCCTTCAAGCGAACCATCTGGTGTTGGAGCACCCCGTCGATGCTCGCGATCACCGCACCGTCGGCCTCGAACGCGACCTGCGAGGCGGCGTCGTAGAAGCCATTGAGGTCCCCGAAGACGGTTTGACAGATCTCGACCGGCCAGTAGTTCGTGCCCATCGGGTCGGCGTAGCCCTCGATGGAAGTCCCCGAGACGATCGCGATGTAGAAACCCGGCCCCGGTGACGTGTTCTTCCTCCCAGCGGTCAAACGCGAGGCTGAGGCTCTCTAAGCAGTACCTGATGGCGCCGATCATCTCGTTGATCTGCCGGTGGCGGACGTAGGCGATCGACAGCGAGTCGTCCTCGCTCGTCGAGCGCGTTGTGTCGGTCCCGGTGCTATCGGGATGGCTCGCGGCGTTCGCGTTCTCGGCCGGGTCGGAATCGTCGATCGGGTGCATTCGGACTCGTGCGAGCCGACTGACGGCCGGCTCGCTTGTTGAACATCTAGTCTAGCCGTCGGCGTATATGCTCTCTCCAGGGAAATGCAAGAGAGCGGCCGAAAGTCCCGCTGAGTCCGCCGAGAGATCCTCGGCAGCCGTGCACCATCGATACCCTGTCTCGATTCCCGGGAGCGAAGGTCGGCCGAATGCGGCCGGTGAGCGAGCGGGGGTTAGTTCTCTTCGTCGCGCTTCGAGGGAGACGGCCCTCCCGACGACAGCCCCCGAGCAGGGATCGCGAGCAGTAAGAGGATGGCTCCGGCCGCTTCTCCGCGCGGCACCCAGCTATAGACGTGATTGAGCATGACGTAGGTCACGATCCCCAAGAATAGTGATAGCGACCAGGAGAGAACGGCGATCCGACCGACCTGTGCGTGGGCGGTTTCGGTCAGCTCCGAGGGCGAGTGGGTGAGCCCCAACACCACGGGATAGAGCACGACGGGTACGGCAAGGACCGACAGCAGGATGTGGATCGCGAGCATCGCGAGATATACTATCCTGACCGGGCCGGCATACGCTCCGAGGAACTGACTGCTCTCGATGACGATTGCCTTCTCGAACCCGCCGCCGACCTTGGTGAGATAGAGTACCAGGAACAGCGAGATGAGCCCGAAGGCCGTGAGCATCGCCGCGCGGTGTTTCCGAACTTCCCCGCGCCGGATGTACCGCCAGCCGACGAGTAAGGAGAGGAGTGCGGCGCTATTCACCAGCGCGATGGCATCGGAGAGCACTAGCACGGTGCGATTGCCGATTTCGGGGAAGATATCGACGATACCTGCAAACGTGCCGAGCACGAGGACGTAACCGACGAGCGAGAGCACCGCCGTGACCGCCAATGGGTGATCTTTCACCGGCTGGGACGCCTGCGCGGTGGCCATACTCCAAGTAGAAGCGGCCGCCGTATGGCCCCTTCGATCGGACTCGCCTCAGGACCGATTCCACCGGCGAAGGGAGGTCTGAGGCCACGATTCAGCACTACCAGGATCGTTCGACTCGCTTCCTGCACTGGTTTCTGATGCCGACCGACCGAGAAGCGAGTGAGTACCGCTCGAGTCGACGGTGCCAGGCTGCTTTCGACCCACTTCGACCGTACCCCGCCTCAACGATCGCTCGACCCAGGACTACAGACCAGCACCGATCGATCCGTGGCCAGGATCACCCCCTGGGTGACGCTGCCAAAGAGCACCTTCCCAGCAGGGGTGCGCTTCCGACCGGCGACGCAGATCACGTCCGCGTTGATCTCCTCGGCCGTATCGACGATCGCGGTCGCGGGATCGCCGCTCGATTCATCCAGTGAGACCTCGATACCGGCATCCTCGAGCACGTCGCGCGCGCGGCGCACGGCGCCGACCTGATGAACCGACGCACCGGATGGGTTCTCGCCGAAGGCATGTAGGACGGTCGCGTGGACCTCCTCGGGTTCGCCGGGGAGATCGACGATCGCCTCGGCTTGGGCTCGCGCGCGGTCCTCGTCGGTGTCGACTCCGAGTGCGATTTCGTACATCGCTTGCCACCTACGCTCCGAGACGTATTATCGGTCGGGGTCGGTCCCCGGTATGGTGATCGTGTTACACACCACGGCCGCCGACGTCCTCCCGAGTTCCGGGGCGACGTCCGTCGCGTTGGCTTCTCGGGGGCGTTTCGCTTCGGTCGAGCGGAGCGTGGCTTGCAGTGGTCGGTCGGATCCGTCGGCCCCCGGCGATAGATACCTCTGATATGGCAGCCGATTTCGAGGAGAGCGCGTACCCGAGTGAGAACTGCGGGGAGGACTTCGAATCGAAGACGAAACTCGACGAACACATGAAAGATGCCCACGGCATCACGCTCGAGAATCGAACACAGAAGAAAGACAACGAGAATCGAGGCAGGTAGAGAGGACAGTCAGGCCGACGACCGGAGTTCACTGACACTCCGGATACCGGCCTTCGAGCCGGAAAAGTGATCGATAGAAACAAACACGCACGGACGAACGGACATACATGAGCACAGGTCAGACCCAGCGGCCGATCCGCTGCCTCGTCGCGAAAGTCGGTCTCGATGGCCACGACCGGGGCGCACACGTGATCGCACGCGCGTTCCGGGACGCGGGCTTCGAGGTCGTCTACTCGGGGCTGCACAAATCGCCCGACGAGATTGTCCAGGCCGCCGTCCAGGAGGACGTCGACGTACTGGGCATCTCGATTCTCTCGGGGGCACACAATACTTTGGTTCCGAAGATCGTCGCCGGCTTAGAGGAGTACGACGCCTTCGAGGACACGCTCATCGTTCTCGGGGGAATCATCCCCGAGGAGGATCGCCCGGGGCTCGAAGAGCAGGGGATCGGGGCGATCTTCGGCCCGGGCGCGTCGATGGAAGAGGCTGTAGAATTCGTCCGCGAGAACGCCCCCGAACGATGAGCGGCAAGAGGGGCGAAGAGCGAAACGGGAGAGAAGTCGTATCGGAGAGCGAGAGCGCTCGCGACGATCGAAGCGAACTCCTCGAGGACCTGCTCGCCGGGAATCACCGCGCGCTCGCCCGTACAATCACGAAAATCGAGGACCGCGCGCCGGGCTATCGCGAGTTAGTTTCCGATCTCCACGCCCATACTGGAGACGCCGACGTGATCGGGATCACCGGCAGTCCCGGCTCGGGGAAATCGACGCTCGTCGATCGGATGGCCGAACACTACCGCGCCGAGGGGCTCACTGTGGGTATCATCGGGATCGACCCCTCCTCACCGTTTACCGGGGGTGCGGTGCTTGGCGATCGGATTCGAATGAGTTCGACGACCGGCGACATGGAGGTCTTTTTCCGCTCGATGAGCGCGCGGGGCTCGCTCGGTGGGCTCTCGACGGCGACCGCCGACGCGGTGAAAGCGCTCGATGCCTTCGGCAAGGACAAAGTCATCATCGAGACCGTCGGCGCCGGCCAGAACGAGATCGACATCGTGAAAACCGCCGACACGGTGTGTGTCCTAGTTCCGCCGGGCAGCGGCGACGACGTTCAGATGCTCAAAGCCGGTATCCTAGAGATCGGCGATCTCTTCGTCGTGAACAAAGCCGACCTGGATGGTGCGGACCGGACGGTCATGGAACTCCGCGAGATGATCGAAGGGCGATCCGACCGGCTCTCGACGCTCGATGCCGATCACCACGATCGAAGCGATCGCAGCGACTCGAACGGAGCTACCGGTGAAGAGAGCGAGGGGAACGCAGCCGGAGCCCACGCCGAGGAACTGAGCGGGGACGGGCCGGTCACGACCGTTCAGGAGCAGGGAACCGACGAATCGGACGAAGACGAGGAACCCCAGCCCGAGTCCGAGCCCTGGACGCCACAGGTCTTAGAGACCGTCGCCAAGTCGGGCGAGGGCGTCGAGGAGTTCCTCGATACGCTTGTCGCCCATCGAGAGTACTTGGAGAGTTCGGGTCGACTCGAACGCCAGCTCAGGAACCGGTACGCCGAGGAGATCCGGGCGCTGCTGCGCGAGGATTCGAGCGCGCTGGTCGAGCGCGAACTCGCCGCTCGCGGCGGGATCGATGCCTACCTCGATCGTGTGATGGACAACGAAACCGACCCTTACGCCGTCGCCGAGGCGATCGTCGGCCCGCTGCGCGAGTGCGTCGAGGACCGCCGCGAAGAGGAGTGAGTTCCGACCGTCGACATAGCGAGGAACCACCGGGAGCGTACTTCCCGTCGGTTTTCGTCGTCATTCCTCCCGGTTTCGTTTCCCTTCCCGTTCGTGGGCGAGACGGCGCTCGAAGGCCTCTGGCGAGCGCTTGCGACCGGTTCTCGTATAGCGTGCCCGGGCGTACGCACGGCCGAAGGGGTGCTCGAGGAGATCGTAGCGAACCAGCACGCCGACCAGCCGGCCGAGAATCGCGCGGTCGTCGAACCCGGAGAGACGTCTCGCGTCCACCCCGAGCATCTCTCGGGCCCGGTCCCTATGGTTTTCGCCTCGATCGACCGATCACTCATCGATAACCCTTGTATCCCAGGGGTGGAGTACTCCCGAGGCGAGCGAGTGGGTTCACCCGGGCGCAGTCGGACACCATCACTCACACCACCCACTCTCCGGTCGCCGCGAGACACACCGTGTTTCGTCCGTTACCGGACCCGTTCTGCGCCCGTCCGTTCGGTGCTTGCACCCACCGAACGGTTTTCTGTACTCTCGATCGGTTCACCACGCTCAACCTCACCAGAGTTCGTCCGTAGTCAAAAAACCGAGTTCCCGGTGTGGCGGCCGGCGTCTTCGATCTCACTAGAGTTCTCCTGTAACTTCACCGAACGTCGGGCTCACCGTACCGTCTACCGTGCTTCAACCTCACTAGAGTTCGTCTATAACCCTGCTCAACGATGTCGGTGAGTGCGTTCCCGAAGCTTCAACCTCACTAGAGTTCGTCTATAACCGCGGGTGCTCCTCGCAAGAACAATAACGCCGTGGGGCTTCAACCTCACTAGAGTTCGTCTATAACGCGTGCCGAGGATCGGGGTTTGGCGGCCTCTGTTTGGGGCTTCAACCTCACTAGAGTTCGTCTATAACGAGCGAGGAGCGCTTCGCCGTCAACCTCCTGCACGAGCTTCAACCTCACTAGAGTTCGTCTATAACGGTTTTCGGCGACCGGTGTACGAGACGTATATGGCTCGCTTCAACCTCACTAGAGTTCGTCTATAACAGTTCCAAAAACCCGACGAGGAGGGCGAGTCGGGCTTCAACCTCACTAGAGTTCGTCTATAACACTGGTTCCCTCTCGCGAGACGACGCGATCAGCAGTGCTTCAACCTCACTAGAGTTCGTCTATAACGCTGCTCGGGATATGGCCCTCGCGAGAGCACGACGAGCTTCAACCTCACTAGAGTTCGTCTATAACCGAGTCTGTCGAGTCAGACGACGACAGCGACGACGAGCTTCAACCTCACTAGAGTTCGTCTATAACTCGCAGGCTGATCTCGCGGAGCTGTGCGATGTCTCGGCTTCAACCTCACTAGAGTTCGTCTATAACACGGCGATCTCCCCTACGTAGACCAGCATGACGAAGCTTCAACCTCACTAGAGTTCGTCTATAACTATGTCCGGTTCGACGGACACAGTTGCCCTCTTCGTCGCTTAGCACATAGTACTTCCGTCGACCCTCAA
>PXRJ01000028.1:45285-57700 GCA_003021705.1 Halobacteriales archaeon QS_3_64_16 | reverse complement strand
CGGGGTCGAACACACGTTGTACGAGCAGTTCGACGCCGGACGCGAGGAGGTGCTGTACGCCGAGATCGAATCCGCCGGGGGGTCACGCGTCCAGACCTTCTTAGGACTCCTCTTTCTCTCCCACCGCGGGCAGGTCACCCTCCGGCAGGATGAGCTCTTCGACGATCTCTGGATCGGCCAGCCCGCGACGGCAGGTAGTTCCGAGGAAGCGCTCGCTGACTAACTACCAACCCATGTTAAATTGAATTTAATATAGTGTAGCAAATACTGTATGAGTGTGAGACAAAAGCTCGTCATGAAATACCGCAAGTATCTAATTGGCTTACTATTCGCCCTAATTCCAGTCGCTGTCGTGTTCTTCGGATACGTGCTCTCATGGATCCCGAGCAACGTAACGAACGTACTCGTCGGTGGTTCCGCCACTTTACTTGGATCATACGTTGTCAATGAATACCAGTCGTATGTTCAGCGAGAGAATACTCGGCAGGCGCTGCTGACCGAAGTGAGGTGGTTACATCGATCACTTGAGTTTCTCTATGCAGCACTTCAAATTGATGGCTATACTCAGAGAGAAAGGCCGGCAGAGACATTCAACATACTCACTGAGCAGGAAATAGATGCATTTGAGCAGGAAGAGCACAAGATATCCTCTATCACTGCCGACAGCGAGTACAATTTCTCAACCAGAATCTATGATGTAAATTTAGGAAAAATTGGGACGCTTTCTAAGGATGAGGCATATGAACTGATAGCTTTCTATTCCAATATTAGCCGAATAGTCAGCCGCCTAAACCAAGGAAACTCTCTATTGGCACGTCCAATTATAGTTATTGATACTCTTGCATCCTGTGAGCAAGTACTTGATACGTTGGATGACGACTGGGACACAAACAGTTGGCGAGGCGAGGTCGAGAGTCACCCTGACTGGCCATATGAAGGTGAAGAAAACAAAGTTAGACAGAATTAGAGGTACTCGCCGACGAGCAACGAAAGGTGCTCTCGGGTCTCCTCGGGGATCGCTTCCGTGGGGGTGTTGATCGCCTCGCTAATCGCGTGCTCGCAGTCACACTCGCGTTCGGCGGGCAGGGTCGAAATGGCTTCCCGGAGCGCGGCGGTGATCGCCTCTCGGTTGGCCGCGGCGTTCTCGAGTACTTCCTCCAAGGTGACCTCCCGATCGTGCCAGACGTCGTAGTCGGTCACGCCCGCGAGCGTCACATAACAGAGTTCGGCCTCGCGGGCGAGTTTCGCCTCGGGAATCGCCGTCATCCCCACGAGGTCGAACCCCTGGGCGCGGTAGAACTCGCTTTCGGCGCGCGTCGAGAACTGTGGCCCCTCGATGCAGACGTACGTGCCGCCCGCGACGGTCCTCGTCCCGTCGGTCCGCTCAGTCCCGTTGGCCGCGTCGCCGGCCGATTCCTTCGCTTCGGTATCCGAATCGTTACCCAGCGCGTCGCTCGCGGCCGCCGCTACGTGGTCGGCGAGATGCGGGCAGTAGGGATCGGCAAACCCCATGTGGACGACGATCCCCTCGCTTTCCTCGCCCTCGAAGAAGCTCTGGGGACGTTTCGACGTCCGGTCGAAGATTCCGTCGGGGACGACGATCGTCTGTGGAGATAGCTCCTCGCGTAAGCTGCCGACGGCGTTCGAGGAGATCACGCGTTCGACGCCGACCTGTTTCAGTGCGTGGATGTTCGCCCGATAGGGGACTTCCGTGGGGCTGAACTCGTGGTTCCGGCCGTGGCGCGGGAGGAAGGCGACTTCGGTCTCGCCGAGGTGGCCGATCGTGAGCGGGGCGCTCGGATCGCCGAAGGGCGTCTCGACGCGTTCCTCGCGAACACCGTCGAGATCGAGTGCCTCGTAGATCCCGCTGCCGCCTAAAAATCCGATCATACCCTCTGGTACTCGGTGCGTCACTAAACGCTGCGGGTTCGGTTCTCGTTCGCAACTGCTTGCCCGCCACTGCCGGAGAGTGGTAAACGGGAACCAGCACGGAGCGCTCTATCGTTCTATCGAGCGCTCCCGAAAACGGCCGCGAGCACGTTCGAATTGCCGCGACGGCAGGGAATTATATTACAGACTGTCCACGGATTCCATGATGGCTGGTCAGTCGCGCTCGCCCGACGCCCTAGATGTCTTTCGGCAGTTCTTCGCGCTCGAACGAGATGTTCTCATCCTCTCGATCGCGATGTTCGCCTTCAGCCTCGGCTTCCAGATGACGAGTCGCTACCTCCCCGAGTACATGGTCGCTCTGGGCGCGAGCACCGCCGTCGTCGGGCTTTATGGCACAATCAGCAATCTCCTCAGCGCGCTCTATCCCTATCCCGGAGGGGTACTCTCCGATCGGATCGGCTCGCGGTATGCGCTCCCCCTCTTCGGCGCGCTCTCGGCGGTCGGCTTCACGATCTGGCTGCTCGCCCCGACACTGGGTTCGCTCGCGATACCGGCGATCTTTCTCGGCCTACTGTTTGCTCAGGCCTGGAAGTCCTTCGGCCTCGGCGCGACCTTCGCGGTGGTCAAGCAAAGCGTCCCGCCCTCCCGACTTGCGGCGGGATTCGCGAGTACCGAGACGTTCCGGCGAACGGCCTTTCTGATCGGGCCGCTGCTCGCGGCGGGCCTGTTCGCTACCGTCGGAACGGGTAGTACTGAATCGATGGCCGACGGGGCGGTGATCGAAGCTTTCTCGGCCGTGCTCGCGGTCGCAGCCGGGGTCGCGCTGCTGGGAACGATCGCTCAACACTTGCTGTACGACTCGGCAGGCGATAGTCTCGGCAAGCGCTTCGAAGGCCCTACACAGCTACGCAGCGATCTCCAGGAGCTGCCCCTAGAACTGCGCCCGCTACTGATCGGCGATACGCTCGTGCGCTTCGCCAACGGGATGGTGTATGTCTTCTTCGTGCTCGTCGTCACCCGACTGCTGAGCGTGGGCTTCGCAGCCGAAGTACCTATACTCGGGTGGGTCAGCCTCTCGCCCCAAGCGTATTTCGGCGTGCTCCTGGGCATTGAGATGGCTGTCGCGTTACTGACGATGGTCCCCGTAGCGAAACTCGCCGAACGTGTAGGGCTCAAACCCGTGGTCGCGCTTGGATTCGGGATATATGCCATCTTTCCCGCGCTACTTATCTCCGCACCCGCCGACGCGGGCGTCCTCGCAGCGCTCTTTGCCTTCTCGGGGCTTCGCTTCGCGGGACTCCCGGCGCACAAAGCCCTCGTCGTCGGGCCGGCCGAACGCGCGGCCAGTGGGCGGGTCACGGGGGCGTACTACCTCCTGCGGAACGTGGTCGTCATCCCGAGCGCCGCGCTCGGGGCCGTCCTCTATAGCGGGCTCGCCCTGCCGGGTTTCGGCCGGGTGGTCGCCGGCAGCCCGACGCTCGCCTTCGGGGTGGCGACCGTGATCGGCCTGCTAGGCACTGGCTACTTCCTTGCACGTGGCGAGGAGTTCGGTCCGTACGCCAACAGCTAAGCCCGGAGTACTCACCGAGCGTAACGCTCGAACGCTCGTCTCTCCGCTACCCGCTTCGACGTTGCGAGCGGCGGACTATACGTCGGTATCGAGCAAGCGCCACTCCTCGGAGCCGGTTCGCTCGAGCGTTCCGCGCCGGACCATCTCGGCGAGTACTTCCTCCAACCGGTCCGGCTGGGCGATCTCCATCTCGATGCGTTCGATGTCGTGGAACTCCCGGAGGAGATGCCGGATCTCCTCCTCGTCGATCACGTCGCCCTCGCCCCGCTCGGCGACGCCCGCGATGAGCTCGGTCATGTCCTCGATGAAGTTCCAGGGGTAGACGATCCAACTCCAGGCCTCTAGGCGCTCGCCGACGTAGTCGGGTTCGAACTCGCTGGTCCCGAGCAGCTGTAAGGTCGCAGTCCGGACTTCGCCGGCGTCCCGGTCGGTGACGTACTCGTAGGCGCGGCTGATCGATCCGCCGGTATCGGCGATGTCGTCGATGATCAGGACGTCTTTCCCTTCGACCGAACCCTCGGGCATCGGATATCTGATCTGGGGCTCGCCGCTTTTCTGGGCGGTGCCGACGTAGTGTTCCATCTTCAGGCTCGTCAGGTCGTCGAGCCCGAGGAAATCACAGAGACACCGACCGGCGAACCAGCCACCGCGGGCGAGCGCGACGACGACGTCGGGCTCGAACTCCGACTCCCGTACGCCGTCCGCGACGTCCCGACACAGCTGATAGATGTACTCCCAGTCGGTGATCGTACAGGAGAAGTCCTCGGGGGGGTCTGCCATTCTCGGTGGTCACCGTCCGGTCCCAGGAATCCCGGTGAGTTAAGTTCCCCTCCTCGCGAACGATAGCCTCAGGCGTCAGGGGGCGGCCCGCCCGTCCACCGCGAACAGTTCGGACAGCGATAGAGGGCCTGCCCGCTGCCGTCGAATACCGAGGTACTCTCCCCCCGATCGAACCGTTCACCACAGTGGTTGCACTGCACACGTCTGTTGTTCTCATCTACCATGAATATTGGTTCGGGTACGTGCTTATAGACCCCATATACTACTAAGAATGTTTCGACCACGGAACGGCCAGCGGGGCGATTGAACGCTCGTTCGGAGCCGAGGCGGGCGTTCCTATCGGCCGTCGAGTTCGGAAGGCGGATCCGATCGACCGATCCGGTGGAGGTATTCGGCGATCACAGGACAACTACGAACGGAGTAAACCTCTTGAACGAACGGGGGCGAGAACGCGTTGTGCCGTCGATGTCGGAATACTCTTTACCGGAGTTCCGTACTACCAACCAACGATGACCGTACTCTGGCTCGACGACGTGCGCAGCGGGGACATCGATGCCGTCGGCGGGAAGGGAGCCTCCCTCGGGGAGCTCAAGGGGGCGGACTTACCCGTGCCCCCGGGATTCGTCGTCGGCGCGGACTCCTATCGATCGTTCATCGAGACGACGGGTATCGAAGAAGAGCTATTCGCGGCCGTCAACGTCGACCCGGAGGACTCGAAGGCACTCGCGGAAGCACAGTCCCGGGCCGAAGAGCTGATCTTAGGAACCGAGATGCCTGAAGCGCTCCGCGAGGAGATCGAGGAAGCGTATAGTAGTCTAGAGGACGGCGAGGCCTTCGTCGCGGTGCGTTCCTCGGCGACCGCCGAGGACCTGCCGGATGCGAGTTTCGCCGGCCAGCAGGAGACCTTTCTGAATATCACCGGCGAGGACCTCCTCGAGAGAGTCAAGGAGTGCTGGGCGTCGCTCTTTACCCAGCGAGCGATCTACTATCGCGAACAGCAGGACTTCGATCACGAAAGGGTCGATATCGCCGTCGTCGTCCAGCGGATGGTCGACGCCGAGAAATCCGGGGTGATGTTCACCTCCCATCCCTCGACGGGCGCACCCGAACTCATCATCGAGGCCGCCTGGGGACTCGGCGAGGGAGTGGTCTCGGGGTCGGTCTCGCCGGATAACTACGTGATCGATCGCGATTCGGGTGCGATCGAGGAGGTCACCCTCGCCGAGAAAAAGACCATGTACACCAAAGACGAAGAGACCGGCGAGACCATAGAAACGGAGGCGCCCGCCGAGAAACGGGAGGCCCGCGTGCTCAACGAGGAAGAGATCGGGGACCTCATCGAGATCGGCGAGCGGGTCGAGGCCCACTACGAGACCCCACAGGACGTCGAGTGGGCGATCTTCGAGAACGACGTGTACATGCTCCAGTCACGGCCGATCACGACGATCGAGGCGGGAAACGCCTCCCGAGCCGAGGCCAACGGTGGTGCCAATGGGGGAGCCGGCTCCGAGGCCGGGATCGCGAACGGCGGGGTGATCGAAGAGAGCGACCGAAGCCCGAACGGACGGAGCGGCGGGGGAAGCGGGAGAGAAGAACTCTTCTCGGGGCTGGGTGCTAGTCCGGGTATCGCGAGCGGCGCGGCACGGATCGTCGCCGACCTCGATCAGCTCGATAAGGTCGGCGAGGGCGACGTCATCGTCACGCCGATGACCACCCCCGACATGGTGCCCGCGATGAAACGCGCCGCGGGCATCATCACGAACGAGGGCGGGATGACCTCCCACGCCGCGATCGTCTCCCGAGAGCTAGGTGTGCCCGCAGTGGTCGGGACCGGCGACGGTACGGAGACGCTCGCGGACGACGATCCGGTAACGATCGACGGCAATAAGGGCACTGTCAAGGAAGGCCGGGGAGAAACCGACGAGGACGAGCGGGACGCCGTCGAGGAGGTCCGGCCCCAATCCCCCGTGAAGCCGATGACCGCGACGGAGGTCAAGGTCAACGTCTCGATCCCTGAAGCCGCAGAACGCGCGGCAGCGACCGGCGCGGACGGCGTGGGCCTGCTCCGCATGGAGCATATGATCCTCTCGACTGGCAAAACTCCCGAGAAATACATTGCCGATCACGGCCCGGAAGCCTACGTCGAGGAGATCATCGACGGCATCCACGGCGTGGCCGAGGAGTTCTACCCGCGGCCAGTGCGGGTCCGGACGCTCGATGCCCCGACCGACGAGTTCCGCCAGTTAAAGGGCGGGGAGGACGAGCCCCACGAGCACAACCCTATGTTGGGGTATCGGGGGATCCGCCGGAGCCTCGATCGGCCCGATGTCTTTGCCCACGAGTTAGACGCGTTCGCAGAACTCTACGAGATGGGGTATGACAACGTCGAGATCATGCTGCCGCTCGTGAACGACGCCGAGGACGTGCTGGCCGCCAAGCGACTCATGCGCGAGGCCGGCATCGACACCGAACGGCGCTCCTGGGGCGTGATGATCGAAACCCCGGCCAGTGCGCTCTCGATCGCCGAACTCGCCGACTGTGGGCTCGACTTCGCGAGCTTCGGGACGAACGACCTCACCCAGTATACCCTAGCTGTCGATCGCAACAACGAGAACGTCGCGGGCTACTTCGACGAACTCCATCCGGCAGTCTTAAATCTGATCGGCCAGACCATCGAGACCTGCCGCGAGCACGACGTCGCGACGAGTATCTGTGGGCAGGCCGGCTCGAAACCCCGAATGGTTCAGTACCTCGTGGACGAAGGGGTCTCTTCGATCTCGGCGAACATCGACGCGGTGCGGGATGTCCAACACGAGGTCAAGCGCGTCGAACAGAAACTCGTGCTCGATTCGATCCGATAATCGTACTGGTCGCGCCGTCCTCGCTGGTCACGCTCGTGCTGCGCCCCTTTGGCCTCTCCCGAACACGTCCTTACAGTGACGAGCGCGCCGACGAACCGATAGCTCGCCCTTCGAACCGAACGCGACGATCGACGTAGATACCAACGCTTACCACGACCCCTCTCACAGTTCCGGTCAGTGCCCCCTCTCTCGGTGGCTCTCGACGCCTCGATCGCGCTGCTCGCCATAGGGGACTTCGGCTGGCTCGAATCGACCGTCGAGACCGCGACCGGTCCGGTGGGACTGGCGATCATCGCGGTCTACTCGTTTCTCATCGCGTTCGTCCTCCCGCTGCCCAGCGAGATCGTGCTGGCCGCACCGCTAAATCTCGGGTTACCTCGGGCCGTCGACCTCGCGTTGATAATCCTCGTCAGCGCGCTCGGGAAGGCTCTCGGGAGCGTATTTGCCTTCCACATCGGCCAGGAGGCCAAAGAGTCCGGGCCCGTTGTCCGCTGGCTGCGTCGCTCGCGATTCGATATCGTTTCCTGGTCCGAGCGGCGAACCGTACGACTCGCCCGCGACTACGGCTATGCCGGCCTCGCGCTCGCGCTCTCGGTGCCGTTTTTCCCCGATACGCTCTCGATCTATGCTTTTACTGTCCTCGAAGACGACTATCTCAAGTTCGCCGCCGCGACCTTCGCGGGCAGCGTCGGCCGGTTGGTCGTGACGATCGTCCTGCTGGGTGGGTTCGTAGTGGCGTCCTGATCGACGCGGACTCGCCAGCCGACCTGACTGTGGCACTGACGATCCGACGGCTTATAGGGGCGTGCGGGACCGTACTCGAACATATGAGCACGAACGACGCCGACGATCGTGACGAGCACGACGAGCACGGTACTCACGGCAGACGCGACGACCGGGCGGACGGTCACGCCCGCTTCCCGACCGAGACGCCCGCAGTAGTCACCTGTGGCTTGCCCTATGCGAACGGCGATCTCCACGTCGGCCATCTCAGGACCTACGTCGGGGGCGATACGTTCGCCCGGGCCCTCCGGACGCTCGGCCAGGAGGTCGCGTTCGTCTCCGGATCCGACATGCACGGTACGCCCGTCGCAGTCAACGCCTGGCAGGAAGGGGTCTCCCCCGAGGAGTTCGCGCTACGCCACCACGAAAAGTACGAAGAGACCTTCCCCCGTTTCGACGTCGACTTCGATAACTACGGCCACACCCGCACCGACGCGAACGTCGAGTTGACCCAGGCGTTCGTCCGTACCTTAGACGAGGAGGGCTACGTCTACGACGAGGAAATCGCCGTCGCCTGGGATCCCGAGGAAGAGCAAGCCCTGCCCGATCGCTACGTCGAGGGGACCTGCCCGTACTGTGGCGCACATGCCCGCGGCGACGAGTGCGACGAGGGCTGTGGTCGTCACTTGGAACCCGGCGAGATCGAAGACCCCACTAGTGTCGTCACCGGGAATCCCGCGGAGTACCGGACCCGTTCGCATAAGTTCTTCCGGCTATCCGAATTCGAGGAGTACCTCGGGGAGTTCATCGCGCGACTCGACGGGACGTCCAATGCCCGCAACCAGCCCCGCGAGTGGATCGAGGGCGAACTAAAGGACTGGTGTATCACTCGCGACCTCGATTGGGGGATTCCCTACCCCGGCGAGGAGGAGTTGATCCTCTATGTCTGGGTCGACGCGCCGGTCGAGTACGTCGCGAGCACGAAGGAGTTCGCCGAGAGTTCCGTGGGTTCCGATAATGCCGAGAACGACGAGAGCACCGCGAACGCCGCGGGTGCTGGGAGTGCCGGCGAGGGCTTCGACTGGGAGCGCGCCTGGGCCGAGGACGGCGAGTTGATCCACGTCATCGGCCGGGATATCATCCAGCACCACGCCGTCTTCTGGCCCGCGATGCTGCGAGGGGTGGGCTACAACGAGCCCCGAGCCATCCTGGCGAGTGGCTTCGTCAACTTGGATGGCAAGGCCTTCTCGACCAGCCGGGATCGGGCGGTGTGGGCCGACGATTACCTCGCGGAGGGCTTCGACCCGGACCTCTATCGGTACTACGTGGTGACGGCGACGGGCTTCCAGCAGGACACCGACTTCTCCTGGGACCGATTCCAACAGCGGGTCAACAGCGAACTGGTGGGTGCGCTCGGGAACTTCGTCTACCGATCGCTGCTCTTTGCCCACCGGACCTACGAGGGCACGCCCGACAGCGAGCTCTCGACGGAAGTGCGCGAGCGCATCGAAGCAGCCATCGAGGACTTCGAGGAGAGCGTAAACGAGTACTCGGTACGGGCAATCGGGCAGGCCCCCGTCGAACTCGCGCAGTTCGGCAACGAGTACATCCAGCAGGCAGAACCCTGGAAGCTAGTCGATGACGATCCCGGCCGTGCGGCACAGGTGATCCGCGATTGCGTGCAGTTGGTGAAGGCTATCGGCGTGCTCGCCGCGCCGGTCATGCCCGGGACCGCAGCGCGGCTGTGGGCCCAACTCGGCGAGTCGGGGTCGATAGAGGACCGCGGGCTCGACGCCGCGCTCGAAGCCCCACCTGCAAACTTCGACGCACCGCCGGAGCTCTTCGAGCGGATCGAAGACGACCGGGTCGCGGAACTCAACGAGGACCTACAGGCGCGCATCGAAGAGAGCGCCGCGAACCCCGATGCCGACGCCCGGGAGGGTAGCCACGAGGAGAGCGACACCGCTGCCGAGACGGATCTCGAACCACTCACAGAGGGGCGGATCGGTTTCGAGGAGTTCCAGGACCTCGACCTCCGGGTGGGTCGGATCGAACACGCAGAGGCCATCGAGGGCTCCGATAAGCTCGTCCGCTTGGAGGTCGATATCGGAATCGAGACCCGGCAGATCGTCGCCGGGCTCAAGCAACTCCACGACACCGATTCGCTCCCGGATCAGAAGGTCGTGATCGTCGCGAACATGGAAAAGGCAGAGCTGTTCGGCGTCGAGTCGAACGGGATGGTACTGGCCGCGGGCGAGGAAGCCGATCTGCTCACGACCCACGACGACGCCTCACCTGGAACGAGAGTCCGCTGAGGACCGACAGCTATACCGATCGGCCAGCGATTACGAGTGCCGATGAGCGAGTCGAGCGAACTCTCCATTTCGAGCCCGACTTTCACCGACGGCGACCGGATCCCCGACCGGTGTGGCTATCGAGAGGCGAACGTCAATCCGCCGCTCGCGATCGACGGTGCGCCCGCCGAGACCGAGTCGTTCGTCCTCATTCTCGACGACCCTGATGCGATGGAGTCCAGCGGCAAGGTCTGGGAACACTGGGTCGTCTGGAACGTACCTGTGAGCACCGAGACGATCCCCAAGAACTGGGAGTCGAGTGCTACCGATGCCCACGAAGGTACCAATGATTACGGCGAGATCGGCTATGGGGGCCCGGATCCGGCCGACCACGAGCACACCTACCGGTTCGGGCTCTACGCGCTCGATACGACTCTCGACGTACCACCGGGTGCGGAGAAGAACGAGGTCAACCGGGGAATGCACGGTCACGTGCTCGCCCACGCCCAGCTAAAGGGCACTTACGCGCCGTAACCTGATAGGTCGATTCGGCTCGCTCGGCGAGCGAGCCGGTGGCCGGGTTTCGATGGCTTTCGGCTCGATAGACTCTGGGGTGAGGACTTCCGGTAGCCGGTAGCCCGACACCGCTCTCCTGATTGTCGATACGTTCTTGAGTGCGACCACTATATGGGGAACATGGCCGAGGACGAGGAGGAGTGGCGCTTCGCCGTCGAGGACGTCGGCAGCGCCGAGACCGCCGAGGACCCCGCCGAGGAAGGTCAAAACGAGGACCGGTCGGACGCGGAGGACCTCCCGGGCGTCCCCGAAGGTCCCGAGAAACGGCCCCCACTCGAACCGGGCTCGCCGTCCCTGGAGAACACGCTGTTCGTACTGCTCGGGGTCTTTCTCACGCTGTTTATGATCGTGCGCGTGATGACGCTTCTGGGCGGATGATCCCTCTTTAATGAGATCGATGCCGGGCCAACGGTAGAGACCTCGCTGCTCGCAGCCGCCCAGCAGCGTCCCCCCGGTCTCGGTTCCCCGCTATTCGTTACTCGTTTCGAGAGGCGAGGAGACGACCCAGAGCGACCCAAGGGTTAACCTCCGAGCCGACGTAGACGTTGTATGGTAGAGTTCCTCGGCCAATCCCTCTCGCTCGTGCTCGCAATCGCGGGAGCGGTGCTCGTCTTCGCCGAGGCCCTCGCGCCGGGCGCACACTTCATCGTGCTGGGGGTGGCGTTGCTGCTCGCGGGCCTGCTCGGCCTCGCAGTCGGGGGAGTAGTTGGGCCGGCGCTCCTGCCGCTCGTGCTCGCGGGCGCAGTGTTAGGGATCGGTGCGGCGACGTTTTACGCCTACCGCGAGTTCGACCTGTATGGCGGGAAGGGCACCGATCAGACCCGCGATTCGACCTCGCTGCGGGGATCGACCGGCCGGGTCACCGACCGCGTTTCGTCCACTGGCGGCGAGGTCAAACTCGAAGACGGCGGATTCAATCCCTACTTCAGAGCTCGGACGATAGACGGCGAGATTCCCGAGGGCAGCGAGGTCGTGGTGACCGACCCGGGAGGCGGGAACGTTATCACCGTCGAGTCGCTGTCGGTCGTCCAGGACGACATCGACCGGGAACTCGCCCGCGGGCGCGAGGACGACCGAACGGCAGCCGACGACCGCGCGACCTACGACTCCGACCCCGAAATCGGGTCGGACGCCCGAACCGACGCGGAGACCGAGACCGAACCCGGGTGAGCCCGAACGGACCGACGTCGCGGCGCAGTCGAAGCAGCGAACGCCGAGATCGACCTCTGGGCCCGCTGCGATCGGGCACGATCGAGCGGCCGGCAACCGGAAGCGAACGGGACGGGGCAAGTCTTTTGCTGTTCTCGCACTGATAGATAGGTATGATACCGCTCGTCCCGACTCAAATCGGCATCACCTTTTCGGCCGTGGCATTACTCGTCCTTGCACTGGCGGTTATCACCGTTGCCCAGATGGTCGAGATGGTCAATGCCTACGAGAAGCGGGCCCTGACGGTCTTCGGGGAGTATCGTAAGCTGCTCGAACCGGGGATCAACTTCATCCCGCCCTTCGTCTCTCACACCTACCCCTTCGACCTACGGACCCAGACCATCGACGTCCCCCGGCAAGAGGCGATCACGCGGGACAACTCGCCGGTCACGGCCGACGCGGTAGTCTACATTCGCGTGATGGACGCGAAGAAAGCGTTCCTCGAGGTCGACGACTACGAGCGGGCGGTCTCGAACCTCGCCCAGACCACTCTCAGAGCTGTTCTCGGCGAC
>PXRJ01000028.1:0-45017 GCA_003021705.1 Halobacteriales archaeon QS_3_64_16 | reverse complement strand
GGCATGGAGTCCTTGGAGGCGATCGGCGAGAGCGAATCGACGACGTTCGTCCTGCCCCAGGAACTCACCTCGCTCGTCGGACGGTACGGTAAACACCTCACCGGCAGTGACGCCTCGCTTACCGAGAGCATGAACCAGGGTGAGAACTTAGAGACCCAGGACTTCGATAGCGAGACGCGTGAACTGCTCGGTCTCGACGACATCAACGAGATCCTCGGCGAGATCGACGCCGAGGCCGACATCGACATCGAGGCGATGGAAGAGGAAGCCGAGGCAATCAAGACCGGGGCCGACGAGCAGATCGCAAATCCCGAGGAATCGACCAGCGAGGGAGCGACTGTGGGCGGCGAGACCAGCACGGAAGCCACCGAGACAGAGACGGGGGCAGCGACCGACGGCGACCGCGAGGAGCGCGAAGAACTCGAGACAGACGCAAGCACCGACTGATCGGTCAACCGGTCGATCGGTTGATCAGTCCTCACGCTCGGGACGACGGCGGGGTGTAGCGGAGCGAAGTCGTTTTACCGGAGTACCGCTAACCATAAGCAATGACCGGCGAGGAGGTCGATCGGGACAAACGCGCGACGCTCCGGAGCTTCGCCACGCTCGGAGCCGCCGGGTCGCTCGCGCGCTTCGCGGGTGACGCCGAGGATTCCGGCAGCGACGCTCGCGACGCCATCGTCGGCTACGTCGGGACGACGCCAGGCGCTCACTTCTCGAAGATCCGCGACGACCTCTCGCTCGGGACCGGCGAGACCCAGTATCACTTGGAGAGACTCGCCGGCGAGAACGCGATCGAGAGCAAGCGCGACGGCGATTACCGACGATACTTCCCGGCTGGGCAGTTCTCTACCTTCGAGCAGCGCGCATTGGGGTATCTGCGCCGGGAGACCCCCCAGGGGATGGTACTCGCTCTACTGAGTAGCCCCAACGTCTCGGCGAGCGGGCTAGCCGATCAGCTCAAGGTCTCGCGACCGACGGTAAGCAAGTACGCTGGCGAGCTCGAATCAGCGGGCCTGCTCTCCCGGGCAGACGGGTACGCGCTCCGCCGGCCGGAGACCCTGTTGGTACTCCTGGTTCGCTACGCCGATTCCTTCGGCGAGGACGTACGAAACTTTGCCGCCGAGGCCGACGATCTCGTCCGCTTCGACCCCTGAGAGGCTCCCGAGCCGTCGACCCATCGAACGGTCGGAGGCCGGAATCGGGAGCCATCGCGAACGCCGCGGAGCTCAGGCCGTGACCTTCCAGGTCGTCCCCGAGGAGTAGCCCCACTTCTCGATGTCGAGTCCGACCCCTCCTCCTTCGAGCGCCGGCATATTGGTGCCAACCTCCTTCGCCGAGAGACCGAGTTCCTCGCCGATCAGCCGGGATTTGAAGTAGGTTCGCGTTCCGACGTGCTCGCGAAGGTAGCGGAGGATGTGGCGTTGCTTTTCGGTGAGATCGGTCGCGTCGATGGTCGGGGCCTGGGCGCTCATATTCCACCGTAGGGCAGGACCTCACATAGCCGGTTTGGTACGGAAGAGAAACCGGCCGCAGTCGGGCGATTAGGGACCTGTCGAGCAGTCAGAACCGACGCTTCCGAGAGGAGGGCCCCAACGAGCGTCGTGATTGGTACGAGCAGGTAACGATCCAATAGTGCTCGTTCGGGACGACCGGCCTACTGGCTCGACGGCCGGACACAGAATCGCCGACCGGCGGTAGCTCTTTATTCCTCGCCGTCAATTGCCCGGTACGGTGAGTATGGATCGTGGAAATCTCTGATAAACTCTTGTGTCTGTTCAGTGCGAGCGTAACCGAGACCGAGGATAGCTACGTCATCGAGGTCCCCCGTCGGGAGATCGAGACCGGATCGGTCGATTCCGAGGAGATCTACCGGGTCGCGCTCGTCTCCCAGGACCCCAGCTCCGAGGAAGCCGAATCGGGGTCGAGCGGGCGATCGGCGTCGGGCGGGGCGGCCTCGGGCGGGCAGCGGCGAGCGCCCTCAGAACCACAGCCACCCGTCGAGATCGGCGAGGTGCGCTACGTCGAGATCGAGGACATCGGCAAACAGGGCGACGGCATCGCCCGCGTCGAGCGTGGCTACGTGATCATCGTCCCCGGCGCGGAGGTCGACGAGCGTGTCAAGATCGAGGTCAGCGAGGTGAAATCGAACTTCGCCGTCGGCGAGGTCATCGAGGACGACTCCTACTGATCGGCCCGCTATCGGAGGATGGGCGCGGGCTCCGGACCCGGACTCGAAGCTAGTATCGCCTCGACAGCTGAATCACGCTGTTTCCTTCGATTATTCATTTCGTCTCTAGTGGCGACGCTGTCGAGGGATAGTCGAGCGGCGGCGATCAGAAGGGATCGAACGCCGCCGAGTTCTCCGAACCGGCTGCCGACAAGGATTTAAATCGGAGGTCGTCGCCAGCCCCCGTATGTCGGCTCAGTCGAGACACGCCTTCAGCGATCTCGGGACGGTCGCGTACTGTCCCCGGCAGCTCTACTACCACCGCCAGCACGGCACCGATCGGGAGGCTCCACCCGAGGTCGAAGCGCGGCGCGAACTGGCCTTTCGCTATCCGGAATTTCTCCGCCCTTTCGAGGATAGCGATCCCCTCGCGGCCTGTCCGATCGCCCTCTCCCCGACCCAGTACCGGACGAACCTCTCGTGTGCGAGCGAACGCCTCGATTGCTGGGGCGCGCTCTGTCGTCCGGCCGAGCGCGATATCCTGCTAGAGGGCAAGGAGTGTCGAGGGATCGCGCACAAACTGCTCGACCTCGATACACCCACTCCTTCGCTCGTCTTTACCGGTGCGCCACCTGACAGAGGCGTCTGGCAGCCCCACTCCGTGCGTGCGGTCGCGGCCGCGAAGGCACTCGCCTGGGAGCGGTCGAGTCCCGTCGAGCGGGCCTTTATCGAGTACGCCGCTCACGGCGTGATCCGCGAAGTGAGACTGACCACTCGCCGGAAGGCGATGTACCGCGAGGCGATCGACACCATCGAAGCCATCGACGGACCGCCCGCCCGGGTCGACAACGACGCCAAATGCGAGCCCTGCGAGTACCGAACCGAGTGTGGCGTCGAGACCCGGTCGCTGCGCTCGCTGCTGGGACTTGGCTGATCGGCACTGTTTCGAGGGCTGTCGGTTGCGAAACCGCAATCGTTGCGACGAGGGAGTTAGTGTTCGGCCAGCCACTCCTCGATCGCGTCCGCACCCGCGCCACGCCGGTGTATCTCGCTCGCATCGACGTCGACGACCGTGCTCTCGACACCCTGTGTGTGGCCACCGTCGAGCACGACGGCGACTCCCTCGCGGATCGCGGGATCGAGATTGTCGACTCGTTGGGCGTTCGGCCCGCCGCTTCGATTAGCGCTCGTCGCAGTCACGGGGCCACACCGACGGGCGAGCCCCCGAGCGAGGTCGTGGTCGGGGACGCGGACGCCGACGCGGTCGCGCCCGGCGGTCAGGACATCAGGGATCGTCTCGCGCCGCTTGAGGAGCACGGTGACCGGTCCCGGGAGAAAAGCCCCCAAGAACTGCTGTTCGCGTACAGCCGGCCGGGTGTACTCGCCGATTGCTTCGGTACTCCCGAGCCCCATCGAGACCGGCTTTCCGGAGGAACGGCCTTTGAGCGAAAAGACGCGTCCGATGGCCTCGGCGTCGAGCGCGTCCGCACCGAGCCCGTAGATCGTCTCGGTGGGATAGATCACGAGTTCGCCGCGGTCGATGGCGGCCGCCGCGTGGTCGAGGGCCTGGCGAGTATCGCGATCGAAATGCCTCTCCTCGCCACGGTCCCCCTCGTCGGCGTCGGTGCCGTCGGTCATCGATATCGATTGGAGTATCCGTCTCGAAATTTGATCGCGCTCAGAGGTCGGCGAGTGCGGCTTCGGCCTCCTCGTAGTCGGGGAAGTCGGGCCACTCGCTTGCGATCCAGGCGTACTGGACGACCCGGTCGCCATCGATCACGAAGATCGCCGGTCGCGGTTCGGAAATCCCTTTCATCCCGTCGAGTTCGTTCGCGATACCGAACGCCTCGGCGACGCCATTGCCGGGATCGGAAAAGAGGTCGTAGTCCATCCCCCGTTCCTCGATCAACGTCTCGTGTTCGTACGGCGTCGAAATCGAGAGGCCGACGACGGTAGCATCAGCGGCGGGCCCGCCCTCGATACCCCAGCCCCGATCGCGGATCGCGTTCCACATATACGTCGAGGGGAACGCACCGTCCATCGTCGTGAACACGAGGACCACTGGACCCTCCGCGGTGAGTTCCGAGAGGGAGACGTCCTCCCAGTACTCGTTGTTGACCAGCGGACGGGTGAAATCCGGGGCTTGCTGGCCGACGTCGACGCTGTCCGCGTCGTCGAGTTCTACTACGTCGAAGTCGACGCCTGACATCTACTGGGCCTCCGCCCGTACCTGGGTGTCCGGGCTCTCTTGCCCGTAGGTTCCTTTCAGGTACTCGACGATGTTCGCACTCTCGGACATCGTAACGCCGGTCTCGTGGTCGACGATCGCCGGCACCGTTCGCTTCCCGCTGATGCGCTTGACGACGTTTCGTTTCGAGTGCTCCGGCTCGACGAACCGCGAGCGGTACTCGATACCGAGCTCGTCGAGCTGTCGGACGACACGCTCACAGAACGGACAGGCCTGGAGTCGGTACAGCGTGATCGATGGGTCGGTCGCTGCCATACTCCATCATAGAAGCGAGCGATGGGTAAGTGCTTCGCTCGCTACGATCGAGTATCCCTTTCGAAACGCGGCAAGCGGGAGAAGTGCGATCGACACAACGCTTAATCCGGCTGGCACGTAAGACGGGTCGTTGATGTCTATCGACGCCTTCGGGGCGGTAGCTGCGACCGTATCTCCTGCCGCTGCGGTGACGGCGACGCCTCTCGCAGCCGTCGGGATCGGCGGGGTTGCTATCGGCCAGGGGCTTCTGGTCGCTATCGGCGCGATCGTTATCGTGGCTCTGATCGGCTTGTCCGCGTTCTTCTCCTCCTCCGAGATCGCGATGTTCTCGCTTGCCCCCCACCGACTCGAAAAGCTCGTCGAGGAAGAGGCGCCCGGCGCGGGGACGCTCTCGGAACTCAAGAGCGACCCGCACCGACTCTTAGTCACTATCCTCGTTGGCAATAACATCGCCAACATCGCGATGTCCTCGATCGCCACCGGACTACTGAGTTTCTATCTCACCGGTGGCGGGGCGGTCGCGGTCGCGACGCTCGGCACCACTGCTCTGGTTCTTCTGTTCGGCGAGAGCGCGCCCAAGTCCTACGCCGTCGAGAACGCCGAATCCTGGGCGCTCACCATTGCCCGCCCGCTCAAGCTCTCCGAATACGTCCTCATACCCCTGGTCGTTACCTTCGATTACCTCACTCGCCAGGTCAACCGGATCACAGGAGGACGGGCGGCCATCGAGACCTCCTACGTGACTCGGGACGAGATACAGGACATCATTCAGACCGGCGAGCGCGAAGGGGTGATCGACGCCGAGGAACGCGAGATGCTCCAGCGTATCTTTCGGTTCACGAACACCATCGCGAAGGAGGTCATGACCCCTCGGCTCGACGTCACGGCCATTACGGCCGACGCCGAGATCGAGGAGGCGATCGAGACCTGCGTCCAGGGCGAGCACGCCCGCCTGCCGGTCTACGAGGGGAGTCTAGACAACGTCATCGGCGTCGTCCATCTGCGGGATCTGGTGCGGGATCGGGATTACGGCGAAGGGGGGATCGATCTCGAACTCGATGATTTGATCGAACCCGTCTTGCACGTTCCCGAGTCGAAAAACGTCGACGAGCTCTTCGCGGAGATGCGCCGTGAGCGCATGCAGATGGTGATCGTGATCGACGAGTTCGGCACCACCGAGGGGATCGTCACCGTCGAGGACCTCACCGAGGAGATCGTCGGCGAGATCCTGGAGGGGGGCGAGGACGAACCGATCGAGTTCGTCGAGGACGACACCGTCGTCGTCCGCGGGGAACTCAACATCGACGAAATCAACGAAGCGCTGGAGATCGACCTACCCGAGGGCGAGGAGTTCGAGACGATCGCCGGCTTCGTCTTCAATCGAGCGGGACGGCTCGTCGGTGAGGGCGAGGAGCTGACCTACGAGAACGTCCGGATCACCGTCGAGCAAGTCGAGAACACCCGTATCATGAAAGCCCGCGTCGTCCGCCTCCCCGAAGAGGAAAGCAGTACGAACGAGGAAAGAGAGGATACGGAGCAGACGGGCGAGGTCGAAATCGAGGCCGAAGCGGAAGCCGAGGGACTCTCGACCGACTGATTCCGGCACTCTCGCCCGCTTGGGGTCACTACTTGTCTACCGGCCCCTTTCGAGTTCGACCGAGGAACCCTTTTGCCCTCCTCACCCGACCGTCCGATCCCCGCTGGCGACGAACTCGGTCGGCGGAACTGATTCCACCCGCGTGCCGAACTCTCGAGCACACTCCTCACAGACCAGAACGGCCGAAGCGACGTCTACCGCCGGGAACGGGTCACCACGGACGACCCGCTGCATCGGGGTCGAGGTGATGTCGACGAACCGATCGACGTCGTCGCACCGACACCGCTCACACGCCTGGTCGGTCAGCATGGTGTGTTCCTTAGTTATCATCCAAGCATATAAATATTCGACCCGCACTCGCAACTACCGGGTGTACTCGTTGCTTCCCATCGATTACTCGACCCTCGCTCGCGCCTGCTTCCATCTACTCGATCCGGGCGCGCCCGCTCGTCGCGCTCCGTAGCCGGTTGTAAAGCGAGGTCGAATCGCTCGTGGACACGCGGATAGCGAAGGTCACGCGCTCCTCGTAGACCGCCTCGAACTCGATGCCGTCGCTCTCTAGGACCCCACGTACCGTCCCCGAATCGTCGTACTCGACGGTCACCCGCGCCCGTTCGTGGGGTCGCTGCTCGATCGTGCCGGCCGCAGCGATCGCTTCCTTCGTCGCTCGCCCGTAGGCTCGAGCGAGCCCGCCGGTTCCGAGGGTCGTCCCGCCGTAGTATCGGGTGAGAACACAGACGACGTTCTCCAGGTCCTCGCCCTGAAGGACGTTCAGCGCCGGCTTCCCGGCGCTGCCGGCGGGTTCGCCGTTGTCGCTCGAGTACTCCCGGGTCATGCCGCTGCTGAGCGTCGAATCGCCTGCCCGGACGCGGTAGGCGGGGACGTTATGTGTCGCGTTGTCGTAGCTCTCAGTGACTTGCTCGACGAACGCTTCGGCCGCTTCGACCGACTCGGCGGGCGCGATGTGGCCGATGAACTCCGAACCCTGAACCGTGAACGAGGCGCTTGCGCTCTCGGCGACCGTCCGATAGGTCTCGTCTGCCTCGGCCATAGCGTGTGTCAATTCCGCGGCGAGCGCTAATCGGTTTGCGGTAGTGGAGGTCGACGCAGTACGCAGTATAGCACGCATCCGATCGCGTTCGCGATCGGTTCCCCGCGACTGAGCGCTGACAAGCGCGAGGGAGCGGCTTTTTTGATCCAGATTTCTTGGCCGAGTGGGTCGCTCCGCGACCCCGAGGCGAAAAAAGGTGGCTATTGGAGCTCGATCTTCCGGACGAACTCGAACGATCGGATCTCAGTGATGAGTTCGCCGGGGAGATCGACGTCGGTGACGACGTACAGCCGGGGTTCGTCGGTGAACTCGGGGTCCTCGCTTATCGTCTGGCGGATCGAAACGTCGTGATTGGCGATGACGTCGGTGATAGCGGCGACGATGCCCGACCGCCCGGCCTCATCGACCTCGACGGTCAGTACTGTGAGATCGAGTACCGGTGCGAGGCTCATCAGACTGGGTATCGCCGAGATATTGCGGAAGATCCGGGTCAGCTCCTCGTCGGCGAGAATCGCCCCCGTGGTCGAATCGACGACGCGGCGATCGACGCCGACCTCGCTCGCGACCTGGGTGTCTGGGATCTCGATCCCGCCGGAGACCACTCGTCCGTTCTCGTTCACCGAGAACCCCCGTTCGAGCAGGAGCCTGATGACAGCCTGCTGGCCGGGGCTACCCTCGAACTTCCGCATTATATCGTCGAACATTCTGTCCGTTTCCACTCGGATCGGCTGAGGAAGCGAGTCGGCTTAGATCTGCGGGATCGAAACAGGTTCCTCTCAGAGCTCCCCTTTGGTACTCGGCGTGTCGGTTCGCCGGTCGTCGACCTGGGTCGCGTCGTCTAACGCGCGAGCGAGCGCCTTGAACAGCGCTTCTATCTCGTGGTGAGCGTTCTCGCCCGCCACCGAGACGTGTAACGTCAGCCCGGCACTCGTCGCCAACGAGCGCGCGAAGTGCGTGGCCATCACGCTCGTAAATTCGCCGACCGAACCCTGAGAGAACTCGCCGTCGAACTCGCATACCGGGCGGCCCGAGACGTCCAGGACCACGGACGCGACCGCCTCGTCGAGCGGTACCGTCCGATCGGCGAAGCGAGTGGTACCTTTCTTCCCGCCGAGTGCTTCGGCGAACGCTTCGCCCAGAACGATCGCGACGTCCTCTACCGTATGGTGATCGTCGATCGAGAGATCGCCCGCACAGTCGACTTCGAGGTCGAAGAGGCCGTGTTTCGCGAACGATTCGAGCATGTGATCGTAGAAACCGATGCCGGTCTCGACGTCCGCCTCGCCCTCGCCGTCGATCGCGAGGGTCAGTTCGATCTCGGTTTCTGCGGTCTGCCGACTCACCGTTGCCGTCCGCTTTCGGTCGGTCTCTTTCGAGTCCTGCGAGTCGCTCATACCCGGAGAGAGGGACGCGAGCACAAGGTCTTGCTGTTCGTTCTCGCCACTCGGCGGTCGCCGATTCTCGGCGGTCGCTCGGGTCCTCGATTCGGTGTGGCGCTTTCCCGCGATCGGTCGACTGTTTCAGTCGTTGGAGACGGTCGTTTCGGCAGCTTCGATGGCCTCGCGGAGCGTGAAACGGCCCTCGTACAGCGCGCTGCCGACGACGACGGCGGCCGCCCCCGCCTCGCCCAGCGCCCGGATATCCTCGAGGGTCGCGACCCCGCCGCTCGCGATCACCGGAATCGAGACCGCTTTTACTACTCTCTCGAGGAGTTCCGTCTCGACGCCTTCGAGACGTCCTTCGCTATCGACATCGGTAAAGAGGATCGCCGCCGCTCCTCGTTTCTCGTACTCTCGAGCGGCCTCAGGAGGATCGATGCCCGTGCCCTCGGTCCAGCCCGCGATCACCACCTCGCCGGCCTTCGCGTCGAGGCTCACAACCACACCCTCCGGATGCTCTGCCGCTACGTCGGCGACGATCTCGGGTGCTTCGATCGCCGCCGTCCCCAGGATCACGCGATCGACGCCGCGATCGAGCAACTCGCGTGCGTCCGCCGCCGAACGGATGCCCCCACCCAACTGGATCGGAACGTCGGTCGCCGCCGTAATCCGCGAGACGGCCTCCGCGTTCGTACGCTCGCCCTCGAACGCGCCATCGAGATCGACGACGTGGAGCGTTCGCGCGCCCGCATCGACCCAGCGTTTCGCGGCCGCGACCGGGTCGCCGTACTCGGTCCCACTATCGCGCTCGCCGCCGACGAGCTGGACGACCGCTCCGTCCTGTAGGTCGACCGCCGGGATCACCTCGAAGTGCTCGAACACGCCCGGTGATCGGTGTGTGGCTGCCTAAACACGTCGGTCCCTGTCGATCGGATCCGATCCAGTCCGATCGGTCGGCTCCGATCCGGTTCGGTCTCCATCGATCGGCAGCGACGAAAAGATCGTTTTAACCGATAGCATCCCCGAATCCTACCCGAATGGTTGCGCTGTTGCTGGTCGTCGGGTTGGTCGTCGCGGTCTTCGTCGGCTTCAATATCGGTGGGTCGAATACGGGCGTGGCCTTCGGCCCGGCAGTCGGCTCCAATGCCGTCTCGAAGCTCGGTGCCGGCGTGTTGATGAGTTTCTTCGTCCTCTTGGGCGGGTGGACGGTCGGCCGGAACGTCGTCACCACGCTGAGCGAGGGGATCGTCCCGAGTTCCCTATTCACCCTCGAGACCTCGATCGCCGTACTCTTTTTCATCGGGTTCGCGCTCTTTCTCTCTAATGTCGCGGGAGTGCCGGCCTCGACGTCGATGACCGCAGTCGGTGCGATCGTCGGCCTGGGGCTTGCCTCGGGCACCTTGAACGAGGCCGTGATGCTCGAGATCGTCGCCTGGTGGGTCGTCTCCGTCTCGCCGCTGATCGCCTTCTGGATCAGCGGCGTGATCGGCCGGTATTTCTACCCGCGGCTGGTCGAGTGGTTCGCCGTCACCCAATCGGAAGGGTCCTTACTCGTGCTCGATCGCTCGGAAGGCGTTCCGAAACCGACCCTCGGCCCGGATACCACTCCCCGGGAGTTCGTCGGCACTGCTTCCGTGATCGCAATCGCGTGTTACATGGCTTTCTCCGCTGGGGCGTCTAACGTCGCGAACGCCGTCGCCCCGCTCGTGGGCAACGGGTCACTCGAACTCAACGCAGGCATTCTGCTGGGAGCGGGCGCGATCGGCCTCGGGGCACTCACGATCGCCCGCCGGACCTTGGATACTGTGGGCAACGATCTCACCGACATGCCGCTGCTCGCCGCGCTGGTCGTCGCGGTCGTGAGCGCGAGTCTCGTTACCCTCCTCTCGGCGATCGGCGTGCCCGCGAGTTTCGTCGTGATCGCGACGATGGCGATCGTCGGCCTGGGCTGGGGGCGGGCAACGAGAACCGCGACGCTCTCACAGGCCAGACGCGGCGAGGCACCGAACGTCTCGGTCGGAGCACTGGCCGCCGACGCGGAGGACGCTCTGACCGTCGGTGGCAGAGGCGGTACGCCCGCACCGCGCGAGCGAAGCCCGATCGGTCAGGAGAACTCCGAAGACATCCCGAGTACGGCCGATCTCTTCGAGCCGGGCACCACCGCGCGAGTGATCGCCCTGCAGAACCTCGTGCCCGCTATCGCGACGGTCGCCGCCTACGTCGTCTTCCAGTTCGTCCTCACGGTCTGAGCTGCCCTTCGTTGGGTCGACCCACGACCACCGGATATCCGGCAGCGACCGGAGAACACGGCGCTTAACTTCGCCAGCGGGATACCGACTGCGTGGTCGAAGCACTCGGATTGGTGGTAGTAAGAGTTCTCGTCGGGGCGTTCGTCGGCTTCGGGATCGGTGGATCCTCGACCGGCGTCGCCTTCGTCCCGCTGGTCAGCTCTTGAACGTACTGTCTCCCGGCTTCGGTCCATGCGCTTCTACCCGTCCCGCAGGAACGCCGCGATCGCGTCGTTGCACTCGGCGGGCTTCTCGCGTGGCAGCCAGTGGCCACAGTCCTCGAAGATCCGGAGGTCGGCGTTCGGGAGGCGATCGGCCGCCCGCTTGGCCCACCGGGGCGGGAAGAGGTCGTCTTCCCCGCCGTGAAGGACTAGCGTAGGGTGGTCGATCTCCTCCAGCCGATCGACGTAGACCGTCCGGTAGCCCGCCCGGGTGACCTCGTTAGCTCGCCAGCGCCTGAAGGCCCGCCCGACGCCGGGGCGCTGGAGCTGTGTGTAGAAATCATCGACGAGCGCGTCCGGAATCGACGACGGGTCCTCGACGATCCCTCCGAGGCTCGCACGCGCCAGCCCTTTGTTTCGGCGTAACAGGGTGATCGAGAGCTTGTTCAGAACTGGCAGGCGAGCCAACGCGTAGGACAGGTCGCCGTTGGGAAGCTCTCTCCCTAAGCCGAAACTATCGGCGAGAACGAGTCCGTCGATCTTCTCGGGGGCTTGCAAGGCGAGTCCCAGAGCGACCCCACCACCCAGAGAGGTGCCGAGGACGGTCGGCCGATCGACGCCGATCGCGTCGAGAAATTCCTCAACGGTATCGACGTGAAGCACCGTCGTGTACTCGATGTCGGGGATCGCACTCGCCCCGTAGCCGAGCATATCGAGCCCGATCACGCGATGGTTCTCGGCGAGCGTGTCGATGGCCGCGCCCCAGGAGAGGTGGGCGGCGTCGATGATCCCGCCGTGAAGGAAGAGAATCGTTCGACCGGGCTCCGCCTCGCCCGCCGTCAAATAATGCAAGCGGTGGCCATCGACGACAGCCGAGCGATCGGTAACGTCCGCGTTCATCGATTTTCGGTTCTTCCGGGCGGAACCTAACTCCTCGTATTCCGTTAGTGGACGTCGATCACGATCCGGACTCGCCCGAGCCACCCGAATCGCGTCCGGCCCACCAGACGATCACGGCTAGAACCAGATAGATCACCGCCCCCTGGATCGCTACCCGGAGCACCATATCGAGCACGCCACCAGCGAGATACCCATAGACCGCGGCGAGCACGATCGCAAGCAGCCAGGCCTGGCGGGCGGTCGTCAGGATAGCGGTCATTGGCCCCCGCTACGCATGGGATCGCAATCAGCTTGTGGTACACCCTCGCATCCGGCGTCCGTCGATCAGGGAATGGCCACTCACATGTAGGTCCTCCTACTCGCGGCAATCGTGAGCGACGATAGACAGACGACCCTCGGTGGCGGCGAGGCCGACACCGACGACGCGAGCGGCGGGGACGACCCCGAGACGAACGACTTCGGGGAAGAGCTGGGAGAGAACGAGACGAAAGGCGGATACAATAGATACGACGTCTCCAGTCTACTCCAGAAGGCCGTGCGGCGCTCGGACGAGGAGTGTGCGGCCTGGGCCGCTTGGGAACTCGTTCGGTCGGGCTATGCCTGGAACCTCTGGGATCGGCTCGCGCTGTATATCGTTGAGGACCTGCGAGCGGGCGAGGATGTGGCCCTGCTCGTCGATCGCTACGAACGACTGGCGAACGACCGCTGGGAGCCCGGTAGCTGGGAAGGACGGCTGTGTGCCATTCATGCGGCGCTCACGGCCGCTCGCGCCACCTCGACCCGGGAAGCGACGTATGCGAACGATTTTTTCGAGCGGGCCGCCCAGGAGCGCGCCGCCGCACGCGAGGCCGGTCGCGAGCCGGCTCAGGACTTCCCGGTCGGCGACCTCGGTCCTGGAGGCGAGTTCGACGTGATCTTCGACCAGCACACCTACGCGGGCGCGAAAAAAGGACCGGGGCGGCCGGCATTTCGCCGTCCACGGCGCTCGGGTCGGCCCAGCGGGCGAATCGGAACCGGGTCGGCGGTGGCGCGAGCGGAGCCTGGATCTCGCCGATCGCAGCTATACCGACGCGGAACTCTCACACGCGCTCGCGCCGGTCGATCCCGACGACCGCTGGTCCGAACCCGAACCCGAGTCCGAGCCCAAAGAGTCCGATCGGCCCGACGGTTCGAGCGAGTGACTCCCGAAGAGAACTGATGATACCGAATCGGCCCGCGAACCGACTCTACCCCTCGCCGACGGTTCCGGTAGGCCCGAGATCGATTCGTCGAATCCCCACCGAGCGTTTCCCGAGCGCGAGTTCACGAGAGGCGGACAATCGGAGAGGAACAGGGGATTCTCGAAGACTATTCAGTGGCGCTGTGTTCTCTCTGCTATTGGACCACTGTGGACTACTCGACCTCGTTTCGCCGGGAGCTGAAGGGGCTGTGGGCGGACGGGAAGGGGAGAACGTTGATCGCGATCGCGGCCGGCTGGGGCCTGATGATCGGGACGCGGATGATCTTTCCCGTGTTGCTCCCCGCTCTCAGCGCCGAGTTCGGGCTGACGCTCACCACCGCCGGCCTGCTGGTGACGATCGTCTGGCTCGGCTACGCGATCGGCCAGGTTCCCGGCGGCGTTCTCGCCGACCGGCACGGTGCACGGCGACTGCTGACGGCGAGCGTGGCGATCGTCGTCCTCGGACTGTTCGCCGTCGTTCTCGCGCCGACAGCGCTACTCCTGTTTCTTTCGACCGGACTCGTCGGCGTCGGGCAGTCCCTCTATCCGGTCGCCCGGATCACGACCCTCTCGGATCTCTATCCCGATCGGATCGGGCGTGCGCTCGGTCTGACCATGGCGACGGGCGATCTCGGGCAGACGGTCCTGCCGCCGATCGCCGGTGTGCTCACGGTCGCGATCGCCTGGCGGGCCGGCGTGGGCTTCCTTGTCCCCCTGTTCGTTCTGATCGCGGTCGTGCTCTGGTGGACCCTCCCGGACCACACCGGGACGGCAGGTGCGGCAGAGAGCCTCCCGATCGAGCGGCTCGGAGCGGTGGTCGCGGCACTACGCGAACCGACCTTCGTTCTCCTGGGCGTCATTCTCTTTCTCTACATCGGTATCTTACAGACGTTCTCGGCGTTCTATCCGACCTATCTCATCGAGGTGAAGGGCCTCTCGCCGCCGGTCGCGAGTACGGTCTTTGGCCTCTTTTTCGCCGCGGGGATCGTCGCGAAACCGCTCGCCGGGATGGGCTACGACAGGCTCGGCATCCGTCGGTCACTGCCCCTCGTCCTCGGCGGGGCCATCGTCGGCTTCGCGCTTCTGCCGGTCGTCGATCGGCTCTGGGGACTACTCCTGGATACGGTCCTCATCAGTACGATGCTCGGCTCGGGAGCGATCACCCAGTCGTACCTCTCCGATGCGATCCCGGCGGAGATCGAGGGCACTGGACTCGGAGCGATCCGATCGATCGCCTCCATGCTGGGAGCGACGGGGCCGGTGCTCTTTGGCGCGATCGCCGATCGCGGCTACTTCGACGAGGGGTACGTACTATTGGCCGTCCTCGTCGGGATCAGCACCCTCCTCACGCTCCGACTTCCCCGCGAGTGACAGTCCCTCTATCCGGTCGCTCGGATGCCGCCTCGACTCTACCGATGATAATTGGACGCTTCGGTTGAGGGCCCAACGGTGACCGTGAACCACCCAGGTACATCCGTTCGGGACCCGTCGTCCGGTCCGTGCCAGTTGTTCCCGAGGAGTTTCACGACCTGTTCGAGAAGGCGACGTTCGCACACCTGACGACGGTACTGCCGAACGGAAATCTCCACTCGATCCCCGTCTGGATCGATTACGACGCAGACGAGGATCACCTACTCGTCAACAGCGAGCGTGGACGGCGCAAGACGCGCAACGCCGCCCAAAATTCGACAACGAGTATCAGCATGACCGACCCGGACGACCCCTATCGGTTCCTCTCCGTGGCGGGCGAGATAGAGGCAATCACCGCCGAGGGTGCCCGCGAACACATCGATGGGATGGCACGGCGGTACCTGGACGAGGCGGAGTATCCCTACCCGATCGAGAGCGAACGAGTTCTCATCCGTATTCGTCCGGCCGAGGTCTTCATTCGCGAGTAGTGTGCGTTCGTCGGTCGCACGCACACCCAACGGCGAGACGTGACCGTCCTTTCGACAGCAGTGGAGTTCTCGGGCTCGCGACGTTCTCTTGACGGTTTCGCGCAGCGGTACGCGAATCGTGAGAGCTAATTGGTGGCGAAGGGCAATAGGGAGTGAACCATGATCGTTCGCCTCTGGCACGGTTGGACGACACCGGAGAACGCAACCGAGTACGAACGGCTCGTCGCCGAGGAAGTGTTCCCAGAGATCGCCCGGGAGGCTGGGGAGGGCTACGAGGGCTACGAGCTAGGTCGGCGCGACCACGACGAGACGGTCGAATACGTCACCATCACGCGATTCGACTCCTGGGAGGGCCTCGAAGCGTTCGCCGGCGAGGACTACGAGCAAGCCCACGTTCCGTCGAACGCCCGGGCACTGCTTGCGGAGTTCGACGAGCGGGCCCACCACTACGAGGTCCGAGACGGCGACTCGACATAGCCTGCCGGGCGATTAGCTGTCAGTTCGGGTGATCAGGTACTGACCACCGGTCGGGGACGGCCGCCTTCGGAGCCCCGTCGACCGAACGGAGAACCGGCCGGCAGGGCGAGCCGCTTCTATCACACGCTCTATAGTTTCTGTGCGTTCGTCGACGGACAGCCGGATTCGGGTCCGCCGTTCGGATTTATCGGTTCGAATAGACGAAATGATTATTATGGATCGGGTCTAGATCCGTGCTGTGAGTGAACCAGACTCAGCGGAGACGAAACCGGAGACCGCGACGACCGGCGACGGGGAGTCCCTGTACGAACGGCTCGGTGGTGCCTACGGCATCGCCGGGGCAGTAGACGACTTGGTCGATCGCTTGTATGAGAACGACGCCGCCAATCAGAACCCCGCGGTGCGGGAGTTCCACGAGGAAGGCGGGCAGGCCGGCTTCAAGTACCTCGTGACGGCCTGGTCGATCGAAGCGACCGGCGGCCCGGAGGTCTATGGGGGCCGGGACATGGACGAGGCCCACGAGGACCTCGAAGTCAGTGAACACGACTTCGATATCGTGGCTACGGCGATCAGGCAAAGCCTCCACCAAGCGGGCGTCCCCCAGCAGGAAGAAGAGGAGTTCATGGACATCATCGAGAGCTACCGGGACATGGTGGTCGCCGATCGGGACTACGAGGCGGACCCGGGCTACGTCGAGAGCCCGGCCGCTCACTGACGGGGATCGACCCGGACACCGATTTTGCCCGACATTTCTCTCCCGAACAGGACGTGGTAGCCGACACGCGATCGCACGTCGGTGGAACCGGTGGAACTGCCGGAACGGCGCTTTGCTCCCATTCCGTTCGATTATCGCGAGAAGTGGCCTATTAGGGGTCGGAACCTCGCCCGTGAAAGATCGCGTTCGATCGCGTAGCATGTGGAGATTTGGGAGCTGAGATCTCCACTCAGCTCCCGAGCTCTACTCGGTCGGGCGGTCGATCGTAGTTCGTAGCGACCGGCGAGACGAGCTTTCCGATCGGCGACCGCCCGTTGCGAGTAGTCGGATCTATGTGGTCGAGGGTTCGAGAGGACGGTATGCACTTCGATCAGCGGACCCAGCACGCGCTTCGGGAGGTCGGTCTCTCGACGGCGGCAATCGAGGCCGCCTCCGAGGCAGTCGTCGAGGCTACCGAGGCGGACGCCGGTTGCCTCGAAGCCTTCTTCGAGGGCAGGGAGACGGTCTACTCCGATATGGACCGAGCCCATAGTAGTACTACCTACCCCGAGCACGCGGTCGACTACCTCGATCTCTTCACCCACGCCGCGGACATCCGGGGCTATCTCCGCTTCGATAACTGGGGGGTGCCCATCGAGGGCGGCCGGGTGCTCGACGAGGAGCTGGTGGAGCTCACGCTCGGTCCGACCGTCGATGAACGAGTCCGGTTCGCATCCGATCGCGACTCGCTATGACTCCGATCTCGGAGGCGTCGGCTTAGCCGACACTCCACCGTCCGAGGTCGAGTCCACGGGTAAGCCACGGGTCACCGTACCCGTGGTAATTGACGGGGTATTTGTCGGTTCGATCCCAACGGTCGTTATGGACTTACTGGACGAGTCGATGGTCCCCGAACACGCTCGCGCGGTCAAACAGGAGGCCCGCGAGTTCGCCGCCGAACACATCGAGCCCAACAGTGAGGCGTACTTCGAGAGCGGCGAGTACCCCTGGGAAGTCCTGGAGGCAGGCCAGGACGCCGGCCTCATCGCTCAGGACTTGGGCGAGGACCTGGGTGGTCGGGGTCTCGACCTCTATCAGACCCTCGCGATCGCAGAGGAGTTCTACAAGGCCGACGCCGGGATCGCACTGACACTGCAACTCGCGAGCTTCGGCGGGGAAATAGTCGAAAAGTACGGCAGCGAGGAACAAAAGGAGGAGTTCCTCCGACCGGTCGCCGAATGCGAGGAAATCACGGGCCTTGCGGTCTCCGAGCCCCAGACCGGCAGCGATCTGGCAGGAATGACCACCCAGGCCGAACGCGACGAGGAGGCCGGCGAGTGGGTGCTCAATGGCGAGAAGTACTGGGTTGGTAATGCTGTCGAGGCCGAGTGGCTCACCCTCTATGCGAAGACCGGCGATTCGGACGATCGGTACTCGAACTACTCGATGTTCCTCGTGCCGACCGATGCGCCGGGCTATGAGGCCGAGCACATCCCCGAGAAGATGGGGATGCGCGCCTCGAAACAGGGCCACATCGTCTTAGAGGACTGCCGGATCCCCGAAGAGAACTTGATCGGCAACGAGGGGACAGGCTTCTATATGCTCGCCGAGTTCTTCAATCACGGCCGGATCGTCGTCGGCGGCCACGGACTGGGCCTGGCGGCGGCGGCCATCGAGGAGGCCTGGGCATTCGTCCACGACCGGGAAGCCTTCGGCCGGGAGGTGAGTGACTTCCAGAGCGTCCAGCACATCCTCGCGGACATGCGCATGGAGTTCGAAGCCGCTCGGAGTCTGAACTGGCAGGCCGCACGGAAGGTCGCCGAGCAGGAGCACAGCGGGTTGTGGGCCGCGATGGCAAAGACGAAATCCACTGAGACTGCCATGGACTGTGCCGAGCGCGGGATGCAACTTCACGGCGGACGCTCGGTGCTTGCCGATCGGCGAATCGCCCGCGTCTACCGGGACGTTCGCATTCCGGTGATCTACGAGGGAGCCAACGAGATCCAGCGCAACCTCATCTACCGCCAGTCGGGCTACTGATCGCCGCTCTCGACGGTCAGCTGAGACCGAGAAATCGAAGGATCGAACCTCCGTCGGTTGACGGCTCGTTCTCGTCCGGCTACCCGCTCAAAAGAACTCCCGGAGGAACGTCTCTCGGGGTGGGAACGCCGCTTCGAGGGCTTCGCGCGCTTCGGCCGACGCCACCTCGAAGTCCCCGACCGTCTCCCCGTGTTCGACCGACAGATGGCCGACGGCGACCCCCGAGAGCGTCGCGATCGACGCCGTGAGGTCGCTATCGCTACCGGCGATAGAGTCACTATCGCTACCAGCGTCGGCATCGACACCCCCACCGGCCGGTTCACACGTCGCGCTCCCGTCGCCGATCGAGAGTCGAAATCGACCCTCGTTCCAGTCGGCGACCGTATCGGTTATATCGAGCACGAGGTCGGCTTCGACGTCGGATGGATAGGAAAGCGCCGCCAGCGACTGGGAGAGATCGACGATCCGGATCATTGGGCCGGGTTCGACCTCGACGTCGATCTCGCTTGGGTCGCAAGCGAGGTCCTGGAGAGAAGTATCGACTGGCCCGCGGAGTTCACATTCCTCGACTTGGGAGTCGTGATTCCGACAGAACTCGAGTACCGCGCGGTAGGCCGCGCTGTCGACGTGGCCCGCTTCCCGGACGATCATACGGCGACCATCGCCGGCCTCACCTTCCTCGATATCGTAGACGAGGTAGCCGACTACTCGCCCGTCTCGCTCGATGCCGGTGACGTAGGGATCGTCGTCCCAGCCGGTGAACACGCGCTTTCGCCACCAGTCCTCGGTGCGATCCATCGCCAGGTCCCGGTCGTTGGTCGCGCAGTAGACTCGATCGAGCGCGTCCCAGTCCTCCGCCGAGCACCGGCGGAATTCGTGAGAGCGCCCCTCGCCCCCTCGCTTCACCGAACCGATCCCGGCGAGCGCTTCCGGTTGGCAGGTCACCCGGCCGTACCGCGAGCAGAGCTCCCAGCCGAACTGCCGGTAGAACGGATGGCTGAAGGGCCAGAGCGCACAGAACCCGGCACCGCGATCGCGGTACTCCGCGAGTGACTCTGCTAGGAGGCGACCGACCAGTCCTTTTCGACGGTACTCCGGGGGCGTCGCTACCGCTGAGAGTCCAGGGGCCTCCTCGAATTCGCCCCGAACCTGGAGACGAAACCAGTGCTGTACGGCGGTGCAGCGAATCTCGCTTCCCTCGTAAATCGCGCGTCGGTCGCCGAGCGTCGCTCGCGGCGAAAGGTCTTCGAGCGAGTCGATCGGTTCGTGTTCCTCGGTCGGGCTGAAGGCGTAGCTCAGAATCCGCTGGAAGTCGGGGACGTCCGTCTCGGGAACGGAGCGGTACTCGCTCATACCCATTGATGGCAACACGACGACATAACCCTACGCACCGAGAATCCCGCCCACCGCTCACGCGGCGACCGAGACGATCCTCTGGCCGAGATTTATATTCGTTCCAATCGGACAGGGGCCATGGCCGATATCGACGTCCACTTGCTGGATCGCGGCCGCATCCACGCCGATCGGAATTTCGCGGTCGACGCCAGCACCGCCGCGACCGCCAGCGACCCGAACCCTGACTTCGAGTACGTGCCGTATGCGGTCTGGAACCTCGTGATCGACACCCCCGAGACCACCATACTCTGGGACACCGGCTCCCATCCCGAGGCCGCGGAGTACTGGCCGAAGGCGTTATACGAGGTCTTCGCCCACGTCGATGCGGACGAGCACGATCTGGTGACTGACCTCGAGGCGGCAGGGTACGGTATCGAGGACATCGACGCGGTGGTCCAGAGCCACCTGCACCTCGATCACGCTGGGGGGCTCTATCACTTCGAGGGGACGGATACCCCGATCTACGTCCACAAGGAGGAACTGAAGTTCGCCTACTACAGCGCCAAGAGTACCGAGGGATCGATCGCCTACGTTCCCGAGGACTTCGACCGGGATCTGAACTGGCAGGTCGTCCACCGCGAGCGCCAACTAGTCGAGGGCGTCGAGTTGCTCCACCTGCCGGGCCACACCCCCGGGCTGCTCGGCGCGTATCGATACCGAGCCTCCACTCCTGATCGCCGGCGACGAGGCCTTCTTCGAGACCAACTACCGCCAGGAACAGGGAATGGGCGCGGGCCTGCTGTGGGGTTCACAGGCCTGGGCCCGGAGCCTCCGGAAACTACAGGACATAGAACGCCGGCATGGTGCAACTGTACTGTTCGGCCACGATCGCGACCAGATCGAGGCCATCGACGAGGACTGGCCGTCATTCCACTGATCCCGAGATCCTCGAACCCGATCCCCGATCGTCGATCGGCCACCCGCCGATGGACGGCCGATCGCTCCCCACCATCGGCTGGTCGTTCGTGGTATATTATGACGAACGGTCGCCGGAAGGCAATACCCTCACGATTAATGCATGCGCATCTCTACCAAACGCTTTAGTCTCCCGGTGGCGAAGCGGCGCTATACGGTCTTCGGGACCGAGTGATTGTTCAATGACTGACACAGAACTCGTTTGGCGGCTCGCGGGTGGGTCGGGTGACGGGATGGATTCGACCGGCCAGGCCTTCGAGAAGGCACTCATGCGGATGGGACTCAACGTCTTCAGCCACCGGCACTATCCCTCGCGGATCCGGGGTGGCCACACCTACTTCGAGGTCAGAGCGGGCGGGGATCAGGTACGCTCTCGCGGGGATGGGTACAATTTCTTGTTGGCACTGGGCGATTCCTTCGCCCGCAATCCACAGGAAGACCAGCCCGCGTACTACGGCGAGGAAGACGTAAAGCCCCTCTCGGAGAACTTAGATGACCTCCGGGAGGGTGGCGTTATCGTCTACGACGAGGGGATGCTAGAAGAGGACGACCTCGCCACTGCCGGCGTCGACCTCGAGGAGCGCGCCGAGGAGAACGACTGGCACGTCTACCCGCTCGACCTCCGGGGAATTGCCCGGGAACACGGCCGCGAGATCATGCGCAACACCGCCGGGGTGGGCGCGACCGCGGCGCTGATCGGGATGGACACCGAGCCGGTCAAGGAGCTCATGAGCGACCGGATGTCCGGGGATATCCTCGACGCGAACCTCACGGTTCTCGAAGAGGCCTACGACCAGGTCTTGGAGATGGATCAGACCCACAGCGTCCAGGTCCCTGGAGGCTCCCACGAGGCGGACCAGGTGCTCATGTCCGGAAGTCAAGCGGTGGCCTACGGCGCGCTCGATGCGGGCTGTCGGTTCATCGCCGGCTACCCGATGACGCCCTGGACGGACGTCTTCACGATCATGTCCCAGAACCTGCCCGCCTTCGGCGGGATCGCAGAACAGGTCGAAGACGAGATCGCCGCCGCCTCGCTCGCGATCGGGGCCTCACACGCCGGCGTCAAGGCGATGTCCGGCTCGTCCGGCGGTGGGTACGCCCTCATGTCCGAACCTCTGGGGCTCGCGGAGATGACCGAGACGCCCCTCGTACTCATCGAGGCGATGCGCGCGGGTCCCTCGACTGGGATGCCCACGAAACCCGAACAGGGCGACCTCGAACACGTGTTGTATACGAGCCAGGGCGATTCCAATCGAGTGGTCTTCGCGCCCGGCACCGTAGAAGAATGTTACGAGCAGACTAGAGACGCCTTCCACATCGCCTACGACTACCAGATCCCAGTCACCGTAATCATCGACCAGAAGCTCTCGGGCGAGATCACGAATATCGAGGAGGACCTCTTCGATCGCGAGCCCGATCCGAGTCTGGGGAGCGTGCTCACCGAAGAGGAGATCGCAGACGCCCCGCATCACGAGTCGGGCATCTTCGATCGCTTCCAGCACGACCCTGGGACCGACAACGGCGTGAGCCCGCGATCGATCCCCGGCCAGAAGGGTGGTCGCTTCCTCGCGACCGGCAACGAACACACCCCACAGGGCCACATCGAGGAGGATCCGGACAACCGGGTCTTCCAGATGGACCGGCGAATGCGAAAACTCGATGCCATCAGGGGGGAACTCGACGAGTTCTCTCCCCCTCACCAGACGGCCTACGGGCCCGACGAGGCGGAGCACGGTATCCTGACCTGGGGCAGCCAGCAGGGAACTGTCGAGGAAGCCATCGATCGGCTCAACGACGACGGGCATTCGGTGAAAGCACTAGGCGTGAGCGATCTGATGCCCTACCCCGAGACGGAAGTGACCGAGTTCCTCGAGTCGGTCGAGGAGTGTCTCGTCGTCGAGATGAACGCCTCGGCGCAGTTCCGCGGGCTCACCCAGAAGGAATTGGGCCAGTTCGGCGAGAAACTCTCGAGCCTGCTCAAATACAACGGTAACCCCTTCGAACCCGCAGAGATCGTCGAGGGCTTCGAGATCCAGGTCAATGGTGGCGGCGAGGCACCGAGCGCACAGACGCGAATCGAACCAGCAGTGGGCGACTAACAGCGAGAGACTACAATAATGAGCAAGAGTGCATTCAGCGCGATCGGCGAAGAAGCAGAGCTCGACAGGGACGAATTCACGCCGGGGATCGAACCCCAGGCGACCTGGTGTCCGGGCTGTGGGGACTTCGGCGTCCTCAAAGCCCTCAAGCAGGCCGCCCCCGAACTCGGACTGACGCCCGACGAGATGCTTCTGGTCACTGGTATCGGCTGTTCGGGAAAACTCAATAGCTACTTCGACTCCTATGGCTATCACTCGATCCACGGGCGCTCGCTCCCGATCGCCCGCGCGGCGAAACTGGCCAATCCGGGACTGTCGGTGATCGCGGCGGGCGGGGACGGCGACGGCTATGGCATCGGTGGCAATCACTTCATGCACACCGCCCGCGAGAACCACGACATGACCTACATCGTCTTCAACAACGAGATCTTCGGGCTCACGAAGGGCCAAACCTCCCCCACCAGCCCGAAAGGTCACAAGTCGAAGACCCAACCCCAAGGGAGCGCGAAAGACCCAATCCGGCCGCTCTCGCTCGCGCTCACCTCCGGGGCCTCCTACATCGCCCGGACCGCGGCAGTCAACCCGCGACAGGCCGGGAACATCCTCGCGGAAGCCATCGAGCACGACGGCTTCGCCCATATCGACTTCCTCACGCAGTGTCCGACCTGGAACAAGGACGCAAAGCAGTACGTCCCCTACGTCGACGTGCAGGACTCGGATGACTACGACTTCGACGTCAACGACCGCGGGGAAGCCGCCGAGATGATGCAGGAAACCGAAGACGTCCTTCACGAGGGGACGGTACTCACCGGTCGGTTCTACGTCGAGGAAGACCGTCGCTCCTACCAGCAGGAGAAGATCGACCAGGGCCAGATGCCCGAAGAGCCCCTCGCGGAACGGTACTTCGATGACTCGGCGGAGTGGGAACGGACGGCCGACGAACTGATCGCACGCCATCGCTGAGACCGAGAGCGGCGACCGAGTTCCTCTCGCATTCGGCGCATCGTGCTTTCGGATTCGGAAGATATTTTTCCGTGGACGTTAAAGTGCTTACATGAGCGTCGAGTCTACGGAGGATCGCATCCTCTCGGTGTTAGAGGAAAACGCCCAGGCCTCCTATGCCGAGATCGCCGAGCGCGCGGACGTCTCGAAGCCGACGGTCAGAAAGTACATCGAGAAACTCGAGGGCGACGGCGTCATTGTCGGCTACTCCGCCGAGATCGACCCGAAGAAGCTCTCCAGCCGATCGATCGCGATGGTCGGCATCGACGTCGAGAGCGAACGCTACGTCGAGGCCACCCGCCGGCTCAAGGACCTAGAAGAAGTCGAGACCCTCTATACTTCCAGTGGCGATCACATGCTGATGGCCGAAGTCAGCGGCGCGGACGGCAACGCGGTCGGCGAAGTCATCTCCGAGCGCATCCTCGAGGTTCCCGGCGTCACCGCGGCCCATCCCTCTTTCCTCCAAGAGCGGCTGAAATAGAGATCCGAGGCTCGTTGATTTTGGTCGGTAAAGTCAGGGATCCGCAGCGATGTTACCGGCGTAGCAGCGTAGTGATGGCTGTCGATCTCCCTCTCAGTCCCGGTAGGCTTCGATCGCGTCCCGATAGCCCTCGCGGTAGGTCGGGTAGGCAAAATCGTAGCCAAGACCCCGTAGTTTCCCGTTCGAACACCGTTTGTCGGCGGCGATGCGCGCTTTCGCCGCCTCGGAGAGGTCCTCGTCGGCCAGTCGCTCTTCGACGGTTCGCTTTTCTGGCTCCTCGACGCCACATTCGGCGGCGAGCCAGTCGGCGAGTCGGTGTTTCGAGACCGGCTCGTCGTCGACGACGTTTACCACTTCACCCAGGTCCTCCGTTTGCTCTACGAGGAAGGCGACAGCCCCAGCGGCATCGTCGCGGTGCAGGAGGTTGAGATGGCCCTCGGTGACCGGCCCCTCCAGGTAGCGTTCTAGTCGGTAGCGATCGGGCCCGTACAACCCGCCGAAGCGCGCGACGGTGCCCGCCATTTCGTACTCGCCTGTCAGTTCGAGTGCTCGGCGCTCGGCTTCGAGCAGGATCTCCTGGCGTTCGGTCGCTGGATCGATCTCAGTCCCCTCGTCGACTTCACTCCCACCGAAATCGCCGTAGACGCCGGTACTGCCGGTGTAGACGAACCGCTCCGGGGACCTCCCGCGCTCGCCGAAGGCCTCGATTGCACTCGCGACCCCCTCGACGTAGGTCTCGCGGGCGGCTTCTGCGTCCCGGCCACCCGCGCTCGCGGCGAAGACGACCCAATCGACGTCGGGTACAGCTTCGAGGGAGTCCTTTTCGGTGATGTCTGCTTGGACCGGTTCGATGCCCGCCCGTTCGATTGCATCGAGCCCGCTTTCGGAGCGCCGGACTCCCCAGATAGCGTGGTCGTCGGCGTCGGCGAGTCGCCGGCCGAGCTCACACCCGACGTAGCCACAGCCGAGAATCGCGACGCGGGTCATCGGGCCCGGCTGTCGATGTAGCCGTGTAGCTGGGCGAGTTCGTCGAGAGTCATCTCGAGGCGCCCCTCGATCTTCTGTTGGATCTCGCGAGCGTCGAACGCGCCGTCGATGCCCGACTCGACGGCCTCGACGTCGAGTACGCCGGTCGTCATCCCCATGAGCAGGTGATCGCGGGCCTCCATGACGATGGCCTCGGCGTCCGGTTCGTCGGGCGATATCGCGAGTATCGCCGCCCCTCCCTCCAGTGTGAGTTCGGGCGAGTCACCCTCGGCGATCGCTTCTACTCTCTCGCGCTCGACACCCGAGGCTTCGATCACGCCTTCGATACCGTGTTCGTCGACGACGGCTGCCAGTTGACCGTCGTAGCGCCCGCGCAGTTCCGCCGCGGAGAGTTCGCTGGCGTTCGCTACCTCGTGGAACATACTCGGCGTACGCGCCCGGCGGCACAAATCAGTTGAGATCCCCTGGCGGTAGACGCCAAGTCCTTCGGTCGCTTCGGTTATAATCCGTATCTGTCCGTTCAGTAGTTTATCGAAAACTGCGAACACGAACGGACACCTGCCCACGAAGCTTATCGGGGGGCCCCCCTCGATCGACCCGTATGCGGATGGCAACCACCACCACGATGGTGCTCATGGTGCTGCTCGCAGGCTGTACCGTGACGATCGGCGATACGAGCTACGGAATGGAATCGAGCAACGAGACCACCGCGACCGCGACACCCGAAATCACCGACACTACCCCTGCTCCCAAGACCGATCAACCGACCGACGAACCCACGACTGAGACTACGACGATCGAAGCGACGAGCACGATCACCACGAACACCTCCACCCAAATCACGGCGTCGAGCGCGTCCACGGGCTCGAATACGTCCGACACGGACCCGAGTAGCACTGAAAGCGCCACGACGACCACGGGAAGCACGCTCGAGACCACTACCGCCTTGACCGAGAGCGACACGCCCGAGAGTACGACCGAGACCACCGAGACAGTTACGCCAACCGAGCCCGAGACGGCCGGGGACTGTATGGATAGCGTGGCTGTCTCGCATACAGTCAATGACTACCTCGGCGACGTTGAGGACAATTCGACGATCATCAACTACCGGGTGGCGAACTCACTCAATGAGAACGCATCCATCACTGTCAGGATCGAGGACGGCGATCGCACCTTTACTGACCAGACGACCGTCGGAGCAGGGGAGGATGCCGAACCCGGGAAAAAGTCAACGGGACGGGAATCTCCTCCGACCCTCAAATCACCGTTATAGACTGCGAAATAGCCGACTAAGGAGCGTACCGATACTTTTCACCGAACTCGTCGAGAATAGCCGTCGCTAAGTCTCGCCGCTCGCCGAACCCGTCACCGATCCGCCGCCGGCCGAACGGGCCTTTTTTCGATCGTCCGAACGTACGGCTTGTCTCGCTTCTCGAACCGTTCCCGAACGAACTCGGTTTGCGTATCGCCCATCTCATCGTAGGACTCGGCCGTGTCCACGCCCGCCAGGCGTACTTCGATCCGGTGCGTGACATAGAACCGCAGGTCTATTGATCCCTATTGGCGTTTTCGTAGCTTCTCTCCACTTCCGTCTCATAGGGATCGCAGCTGCCCGGATCGCCCGGGTCACGGGGATCACGATCGCCTGGATCATCAGAATCGCTGCAGTCGCCGAACGCGTCCCGATAGCTCTCGAACCGGACGCTACCCTCGATGAAAACCGTCTCGGCGGCGATGCGAGCGATCGGATCACCCCGGCCAGCGGCAGCGCGGGCGGCTTCGAGCGGGTGGCGGCAGGCACGTGCAGCGAAGGCCGCGTCGTGTGGGTCACAGAGCGCTACGAACCGACCGGAAGCCACCAAGAGCGCCGCGGCGTCTCGTCTACACTCCCGTTCGCTCTCCGCGGCCCGAACACGAACCGTCCCGGCGTCCCGCTCGGCGAGCGCCTCGATAACTCGCTCCCGACACGCCGGACTGTCCGCCAGTCGGCCGGTCCCCGGGCAAGCCTCGGCATCGAGGAGAAGCCGGTCGCCCTGGAAACCCACCTCGCAGCGACACTCGGCAGTCGCTTCCCGTTGCCCTCGCTGGTGGCTCTCGGGCTCGGAATCCCTATCGTAGTTCACCCGATCGTCGCTCGTCTCGTCAGATCGATCCGGGCCGAGTCGTCGCTCCGCCGATCCGGTCGGCTGCTCTCTCACGCGCGATGCTGGCTGTGGCTTCGNNGCGGCGATCACGGCGAGTGCGAACGCACCGCCCATCGCGATCATGGCGTTGGCGTGGCTCGCGAGCGTCTCGGTCCGGTCGTTGCCAAAGACCGTCACTTGGGCGTTCTCGCTTTCCATCCCGACTTCGACCGGTTCCAGATCCTCGATTGCCTCGCGGGTCAGCTCGGTGATCAGATCAAGGAGTTCCTCGGGCGGCAGCGCCGCCCCGACCTGGTTAGTCGAATCGACCGTGTTGACGATGTGGGTGTCGGTCGTCATGACCTCCGCGCTGTCGAGAAGCGTCGCCGAGTCACCTCCACTGGGGTCGGCCGAGGCATAGCGACCGCCCGACCCGTCCGGGGTGGCTTCCTCGGCGGTCGCTCCGCCGTCGGCAGCTGTGGCCGCCCGCCTGGGATCGGACTCGGGGTCGGTGCGCGACTCGGATTTCCGTTCCTCGCTCGTTCTGGCTCCGAGGCGGGCCAGGATTCGATCGCGCAGCCCTGGCTCCATGTTGTTTCCGTCGACGAGGACGTACCCGGTTCGTTCGCCGCCGACATCGAGCACGGCGACCCGGACCCCCAGTGGGCCGATCCCCTCCCTCGGGCTCCAGGGCGCCCGGTCCCAGGCGACGCCAAGTTCCGGTGCCGCTTCCGGAGCGTCCTGGAGGGCCTCGGCGACCCTACCGGTCGCTTCCATGAGATCGAACGAACGCTGGCTGCCGGGGACGATGTGGCCCAAGTCGCCCGCTTCGAGCCCGTTATTAGAATTGTGCGCGTCGATCAGCATGACTCGCCTCGCGCCCTGGGCGCGGGCTTCCCCGCCGGCCGCTAAGCCGACGGCGTAATCGATATCGTCGGCGAAGTTCGGTGCGTAGCTCGACGTCACTAGTACGTCGTCGCCGAAGCGCTGGCCCAGCACCGTTGCCTCTCCTGACCGGCTGCGCTTGCCGACCGTGGCTCGCTCGGTGTACTCGACGTTCACCGCGGCCCGGTCCGCGCTCTCGAGGATCGTATCGACCTCGCGTTCGGTCACGAGATTGAAGTCGTGGCCCGCAGTGGCATGCGGCGGGAAGGCGAGTCCCTCCGCGTTGCGTGCCACTCGCTCGGGGAGATTGCCCCCGCCGATCTCGCCCATCGGTCCGGGATGGACCATCGCGAGCACGAAGCGAGCTTTCTCCGAGCCATCAGGCCGGCGGAACGAACAGACGGTGACGGGGACGATGGCTTCCTCGCCGATCGCCTCGAAGAAGTCCTCGAGTTCCCGGGTGCCCTCGGCGATATAGCCGACGAACCCCCCGATAAAATCGAGCACGCTTACGTCCAGACTGCGGCGCCAGGGCCGGTCGATGACCGCGAGAAAGGCCCAGACCGCGGTGGCATACAGTACACAGAGGATTCCAAGCAGCGCGAAATCGACGGGGACGATCGCCTCCAACCCTGGTGGTGCCTCCTGGGGCCGGGCGAGTAGCCACTCGACGAGCGGCCCGCCGCCCTCGATCGATCGCATCGTTCCGCTGTAGATATAGAGTAATAGAGCGGTGCTTGCGGTCTGGACGCTCGCCGGGATCGCCGCGAGGAGGGGAGACTGGCGCGAAACTGCCGTCACGACGAGCAACTGGAGGGCAAACACCGCGGCGAGACCGGCCACCAGGGCGTCGAAGACGAACTTCTGATCGAGTGCGCTAAAGACCGTCAGCACACCGGCGACGGTGAGGGCCGCGACGACTAGCAACTCACCGGAAAGCGCGAGCAACGAGGCTCGACTCGGGGTGAGTTGCCCACCGAGACGCCGGTCGATCCCCGCCATCGCGAGGCTCGCGATCACGGTCGGCACCCCGATGAAGAAAACGCCCTGCCAGGCGTCCTCGAGGACAAACCGGGAGTCGAAGGCGGCGATCCCGGCGGCGGCGGCGATCGCGAGCGCAAAGGCGAGGCTCGAATACCACCGCGGGGCGCGAACCACGTATCGTGAGAGCGCGGCTAGGTCGCTTTGTGTGTTCGTCATGAGGGGGAGCCGTCCGCGTTCGGCTGTCGCCGTTCCGCGTCGGCTACTGCTCGCAGATCGCCTGGAAGTTCTCGAAGACCTCGATTCCTTCTTCCGTGTGGGCCACCTCGGGGTGCCACTGCACCCCATAAAGTGTCTCGGAGTCGTCGCTCATTGCCTCGATCCCACAGATCTCGCTTCGGGCCGTGCACGCGAATCCCGGGGGGAGATCCTTCACCTGATCGGCGTGGCTCGTCCAGACCCGGGTCTCTGGGACGAGGGACCCGACAAGTGGGTCCCCGCTGTCGGTGATTTCGACGGTGACGTCGGCGTAGCCGCCGTACTCGCCCGGCCCGACGCTTCCCTCCCGTCCGGCGGCCATGATCTGCATGCCGAGACAGATCCCGAGTACCGGGACGTCGAGATCGAGATACTCCTCACAGCGCCCGCCAGTCTTGCCTTCGCCCGCCGAGCCGGGTCCCCCCGAGAGCACGAGCCCGTCGGCGTCGATTTCTTTCGGGGGAGTGGTGTTCTCGAGTATCCCGCAGTCGACGCCGATGTCGTTCAGTGCCCGGCGTTCGAGATGGGTGAACTGCCCGTGATTGTCGACTACGTCGATCCGCGTCATTACCGTTGTTTCGCCGTCGATAGCTATATATTCGGTGATCGGTGCCCGAACGCGACCGGGCGTTCACTGAACGCAGCGAACGCCCCATGAGAGGTGTCTATCGGCCGGTCACTCCTCGGTGTCCTCGCGGCGTTTCGCTGCGGTCTCGAAGGCGGTCTCCGCGCGTTCGCGCGACCGGCGTCCCTCCCGAGCCGCGATCGCTTCCGGGTCGGGGCTCGCGTCGTCCCCGATACGCGCCCAGGAGTTATGTACCTTCGCGTGACACCACCGACAGAGCGAGACGGTGATCTCGTGGCTCGCTCCTAGCGACGGGGATGAGGAGGCCAACGCCGACTCGGATTCGGCATACGAGAGGTGGTGTTCGTCGAGCAGCGGGCGCTCGCCGTCGTCGGTCGTCCGGCGCTCTTCGAGGCCACACCGGACGCACTGACGCCCGTGTGTCCGCGAGCGGTAGTGTGAACACTCGCGCCAAGAGTCCGTTTCCGCTCCTCGGTCGGTGCTGCTCGCCCGATCGCTTGCCCTATTGCCCCGATACGAACTCCCTTCTTCGACGACCGGACAGGCGTAGTCCTCGCGACGGCGCTCACGGGCGAACGCCCGGTCGCTCGTGGCGTGCTCGATGGCGAAGCGACAGCGACCGTCGTCGGTTACGAAATCACAGCGGCCGGCGAACGCGTAGGGATCGTCGACCCCCACCGATGTTCCCAACGGGGTCTGTTCCATATATCCGATTCCGGTGGCGGCGACTTCGAAGTTGTGATCGATACGGTACTCTCTTGGGTCCGTGGCACCGCTTCGATTCTCGCGAACGGGGCGTTCTCGCTCGACACGCTGGCTCCAGCCGACCGGGGAACGGAGCAGGAAGATTATTCGGTTCTCGAACTAGTAACATCGACTGTTACTCCACTACAAATAATAGTAGCAAAACATAAGTAGATAGGTCCAAAATGCTAGCTCGGATTATGAGAGACGATAGTTCGGTATCGAAGCGAGTCGGCGCAGCCGGGATCGCCCTTCTGGTGGCCCTCTCGATGGTCGCGGGCGTCGGTTTGGTCTCGGCGGGCGGCACGGACGGGGCAACGAGCCCCGAAGCGTCGGTAACCTTCGAGAACCAGACGACCGAGGGCGAGACGGTCGTCGTCGAGGAGGTAACACTCGAAGAAGGCGGGTTCGTCGCGATCCACGAGCAGACCGAGGACGGTGGGGTCGGTGGCGTCATCGGCGTCACGGAGTACCTCGAAGCCGGCACCCACGAGGACGTCGAAGCGACGTTGTTCACTGACGCAGTCGAAGGTGGAGACTTCGAGCAATCGATGCTCGAAGAGGACGGCACGCTGATCGCGATGCCCCATCTCGACACCGACGGTGACGAGGCCTACGAGTTCGTCTCCTCGGCCGGCGAGGTGGACGGTCCCTACACCGAGGACGGCGGGGCGGTCGTTGATCCCGCATCCGTTACCGTCGAAGCGATGGATGACGCGGAAGACGGCAGCGAGTCACAGAAGGCCGATAAGAAGGCACAAGACGACGAGGAAGGGCAACAGGACGAAGAAGAGCAACAGAACGAGGAAGACGAACAGGACGACGCCGACGAGGCCGAGGGTGAGGACGACGCTGATGCCGACGAGGACATGGCGGGTGAGGATGCCGAGGACATGGATGTGACTGCCGAGGACGTCGAGGACGCCATGGAAGCCATGGGCATGAACACGGATATGCTGGAGGAGATGGGGATGACCGCCCAGGACATCGCCGATCTCCTCAACGAGATGTTCGATGCGATACAGTCGATAGGCAGCGGAAGTCCCAGCGCCTAAGCCACTCGATAGAGCTTCGAACGCCGTAGCGGTCTTTTTTGCGCTCGGGAACACGCAGGGAGTAGCGGCCTCTTTTGATCTATCGGAGGCTCTCGGCGCGCTCGATTCGGTCCGAAAGAACTGTTTGCTTGCGCCGTTGGCGCCACTGGGTCGCTCGATACCCTCGATCGGTTGCCTGTGGACTTTTTTCTGTATCCTATGCTCGTATATTAGCAGCGCTCGACGAGAACAATCCAATAAAACATAACAAAAGATAAGTACTCAGCAAAAGGATTATAGACTGAACTATGAGGGACACTAACTCGGAGGTACGGCAGGCCGGCGCGATCGGGATCGCCGTGCTGGTCGCATTGTCGATGACCGCGGGGATCGGCGCAGTTTCGGCCGATGACCGCACGAGCGAGGACGATTCGGACGCCTCGATAATCTTCGAGAACCAGACATCGGACAGCGAGACGGTCGTCGTCGAGGAGGTCACCGTAGAGGAAGACGGGTTCGTCGCGGTCCACGACGCGAGCCTACTCGACGGCGAGGTCGTGAGCAGCGTTATCGGGGTCTCGGCGTATCTCGAGGCTGGAACCCACGAAGACGTCGAGATCACCCTTTTCGAGGGCGTCGACGGGACGACCTTCGACCAGGAGCGCCTCGAAGCGGAGCGCACACTGATCGGAATGCCCCACCGCGATACCGACGGCGATGAGGAGTACGACTTCGTCCAGAACGATGGCGGTAACGACGATCCCTATACCGAAAACGGCGAGGCGATCGTCGATACAGCGACGATAAGCGTCCAAGGAGAGGAGACAGAGGACGGCGACGACGAGGACGCGGTGTTCCTCGGGCCGGTCGAGGTCTCGGTCGCGGGTCTCACGGTCTCGGTCGGCCCGCCCCAGGACATCGACGACGACGGGATCTACAGCGACTTGAATGGCGACAGCGAGGTCACCGTGCTCGACGCGGTGCTTCACGCCGTGGTCGTGACCGCCGTCGATGCGGGCGAACTCGATCTCAGCGACGAGCAGGCCGATGCCGTCGATGTCAATGGCGACGGTGCGGTCACCTACGACGACGCACTGGAGATCGCGCTCACGACCGACATGGGTTCGCAAGCGAGCGCCTGGTAAGGCCCGCGGTCGCCATCGGCTCTCGGTTCTCCCGACCGATTCTCGATCTTCCGATCGATTCCGATTTTCGCGACGACGCGGAGCGCGTGTGAGTCCTCACCAGTGCCGCTATCGACCGCCACCGATCGGCACTCGCCTCGCGACGGGACCGCTCTCGCTTGAGCGATCGGCGTGATCTCGAGGGTCCCATCGGAGTCGTCTTGAGGGTTCGCGAACGAGAGCGGACGTGACCGTTCTCGCCGCGCTTGTAAGCGAGCTCCACGCGGAGGCACGCCGGACGAACGAGCGCCGGCTGCTGGTTCTGCATGGCTCTCGCGAGGCGTGCTACGAGAGCGCCCGAGAAGTCCTCGCAGCGACGGGGATCGATCGATCGGAGACGATCCTCGTCGGCGAATGCGACGCGTTGCCCGTCGAGCGGGTGGCTCCGAACCGAACCGAGACGCTGCTCGGAACCACGACTGGGATGGCCGTAATCGACGCGCAGGACAGCTGCCGGCCGAACGCGCTCGGCCGGGTGATCGGCACCGTCGATGGCGGAGGGCTGGTGATCTTTCTCGCTCTTCCTCTCGAGGAGTGGGCCGACCGTCGGGACGCCTTCGACGCCTCGCTCGCGGTCTTCCCCTACAATGTCGGGGAGGTCTCGGGAGCGTTCCGAGCGCGGCTAGTCGATCTCTTGAGAACTCATCCCGGCATCGCGATCGTCGATAGCGAGACCCACTATGTCGAGCGCGACGGCCTGATCCACCCCGCGCCGCGGCTTTCCGACGAGAAGGATCTCGATCGTTCGTCCGAGGGCTCGTCGTCGGCCGATCCTGGGTCGGCGGCCGACGACGCGGTGGGAAGCGAGACCCGGACCTCCCGGGGTGATCGAAGCGATCGAGGCGACCAAGAGAACGGTGGCTTTCCTGCGACGATCTACGAACGGTGTCTGACGGCCGATCAGGAGGAATGTGTCCGAGCGTTCGAACGTCTGGAAAGACCGGGGACGGCAGTGGTGGCCGAGGCCGACCGCGGTCGGGGGAAATCAAGCGCCGCCGGGCTCGCCGCTGGCGCGCTCGCGGCGAGTGGGAGAGACGTGCTCGTGACCGCGCCGAACTACCGAGCTAGCAAGGAGATCTTCGCCCGCGCTGCGACGGTTCTCGACGACCTCGGCGTCTCGGTTACTCGCGAGGGAGAGTCGAACCCGCGAGTTCTCGATACCGGAAGCGGGAGCGTCCGGTTCGTCCCGCCGACGGCGGCGGCCGATCTCGTGGCTGACCCCGAAGCGACCCATGGAAGACTACCGGGTGGAGGCGGGACGAGCGAAGGGGATATCGACCCTGATGTCGTGTTCGTCGACGAGGCTGCGGGCCTCCCGGTCTCGCTACTCGACCGACTGCTGGCGGCCGACCGTCTCGCGTTCACGACCACTGTACACGGCTACGAGGGGGCAGGCCGGGGTTTTTCGATCCGGTTTCGCGAGCGACTGGCCGCGAGCGACCACGAGGTTCTCGACGCCCGCCTCGACGAGCCGATCCGGTACGCGGCGGGCGACCCTATAGAGGTGTGGCTCTTCCGTACCCTCCTGCTCGACGCATGCCCGGTGGTCGATTCCCTCGTTGCTGGCGCTACACCCGAGACGGTACGCTACGAGCGGCTTACGACCGACGATCTGCTGGCGGACGAACACCTCTTGCGGGAGGCCTTCGGCCTGCTCGTCGCCGCTCATTATCGAACCGAGCCCGACGACCTCGCCCGGCTGCTCTGTGCGCCGAACCTCTCGGTGCGCGCGCTGCTGTATCGAGGCCACGTCGTTTCGGTCTGTCTGCTCGCCGAGGAGGGGGGCCTCCCACCGGAGCGTCGCCGAGCGGTCTACGAGGGCGAGCGGATCAAGGGTCACATGCTCCCCGACGTGCTGACGAGCCAGCTCTGTGACGAAGAGTCCGGAGAGCCACGAGGTGAGCGCGTGGTCAGGATCGCCACTCACGGAGCCGTTCGCTCGCGTGGCCTCGGCTCACACCTGCTCGGAAAGGTGCGTGCGGAACTGGCAGAGCGAGGGATACCCGACGACATCGAGGACGGCGAGGGCGAAAGCACACGATCGTGTGACTGGCTCGGCGTTGGCTACGGCGCGACCCCTCAGTTGATCGAGTTCTGGCAGGTGAACGACTTTCGGACCGTTCACGTCTCGACGACGCGCAACGAGACGAGCGGCGAGCATTCCCTTCTCATGCTTGCAGGCCTCTCCGATCGTGGCGAGGCCCTCGCGAAGCGCCACGCCGACCGGTTCGTTCAGCGCTTCCCAGCGGTGCTCTCGGATGCTCTCTTTGAGCTCGATCCCGACGTCGCCCGCCGGGCGCTCGCGAGCGCGGGGGTCGCCGTTTCCCCCGACCTCTCTCCCCAGGAGTGGCGAGTGGTCTGTAAGGCGGGCTACGGACCGGGACTATACGATAGCGATCCGAGCCCGTTCCGCCGCCTCGCGCTCGCGTATTTCACCGATCGAGGCAGTGGCGGCCCCGAGTTTTCCGAAGTGCTCTCGGTCCGGAAGGAGCGTCTGCTCGTCTCTCGGGTGTTCCAGGCCCGGCCCCCTGAGACGGTCGCCGAAGCGCTCGATTACGAGTCCGAACGTCAGTGCCTGCGCGCGCTCGGCGACGCTTATGCCGCGCTCGTCGATCGCTACGGAAGCGACCTCGCCCATCGAGAACGCGAGCGCTACGAGTAAACGCTCCCGTTTCGATCCATCCCATAGCACAACGCCTATTTCTCGCTCCGCCCGAGAGGCACCGATGACCGATCGGGGGAGCCTGGCTGGCGCTCTCGCCGCCGCTCCCTCCCGCGGGCGGCTGCTGATCGGTGCTGGCCTCCTTCTCCTCGTCGGGACGCTCACGATCAGCGCGGCGCTGGCCCCCGCTATCGGCTCTCCGGCCCCGGCAGGCGAGAGAAACGGAACGCTAACGCTCGTCGGCTCGCAGGGCGGCGGACCGGGCTGGCATCAGTACGGCAGCGTCTACTTGCTGAACGGTAGCGACGTCGTCTGGCGGGAGGCAAGCGCCGAGAGCTACTTCGACGTCACGAGAACCGGAAACGGGACGATCCTCGCCGGGTTCATGGAAGGGGGCTATGAGTCCTGTGGGGAGTACGACTCGCCCTGTGTCCGAACCGGCTTTCGAGCCATCGATCCTCGATCGACTCGACCGACTCGGAAGCCGCCCCGAGTGATCGCTGAGTACAGCTTCCCGGTGCGAACGAGATCGAACAGCGAGGTCCACGACGTCGAACGGCTCGAGTCCGATGAGTATCTCCTGACGGATATGGACACCGAGCGGATCTTCACCGTGCAGGACGGCGAGATCACCTGGCAGTGGTCGGCGAGTGCCTTCTACGACGCACCACCCGACCCCACCCGGACCGATTGGCTCCACATCAACGACGTCGACGTCATCGAGGAGGGTCGCTACCTCGTCTCCGTGAGAAATGCCAATCAGCTACTGATAATCGAACGAGGCGAGGGCGTCGTCGAGGTGATCAACGAGGACGGCACCGACCGAAACGACGCGAGCTGCCAGGGATCCGGCCAGTTACGCGATACCGACAGGGACGGAAACGTACGCTGTGGCGATCCCGCGATACTCGATCACCAGCACAACCCCCAGTTCCTCGAGAAAGGGGCGATCCTCGTCGCCGATAGCGAGAACGATCGCGTCGTCGAACTCCACGAAGAGGACGGCGAGTGGACGGTTGCGTGGAGCCTGGATCGTACTGGCGACGTCGCGCTCTCCTGGCCGCGGGACGCCGATCGCCTGTCGAACGGCAACACGCTGATCACCGATACGCTCAACAAACGGATCGTCGAGGTGAACGAATCCGGTGCTGCGATCCGGAGCTACGAGACCGATCGCATCCCCTACGAGGCCGATCGACTGCCGGTCGGCGAGCCGGTCGGCGGGCCGACCTACGATGACACCGCTGCGGTCGGCGAGCGCCGCGCCGGTTCGAGTGTTCCAGTACTCTCGACACTGCTCGTCGGCGTGCAAGCCGTGTATCCGGCCCTTCCGTTCTGGTTCGGGGAAGGACAACTCCTCCTCACGCTCCTCGCGCTCGGACTGCTCGCTGGCGGGACGGTCCTCGGCGTGCGCGAGCGAGTAGGTCCCGATCACTGAGGGCGATTCCGTCGCCGAAGTAAGTGCTATATCCGCCCCGCCCCTTCGTCGACTCGTCGTGGATCGATCGAAACGAACCGTCTCCGCGTTCGTACTCGTCGGGGCGATCGTCATCCCAGGGGTCATCAACTACTTCCTCGCCCAAAGTGGGTTCGGGACACTCGGCACGATCGTCTGGGCGCTCGGCTACGGGGCCGGAGTCCTCGTACTGTGGTACGTCTGGCTCCGGCCGCTCGATCTGAGTGGACCGGGGAGGAGTGACCTGCGCGAGATGGACGAACGCCCGGACGACCACTCGAACCGACCCCAGCAGGGCGAGAGCGTCGCGAACGACGAATGAGCGCCTTTTTCGAACGATAGCCTACTGAGTCTCGCGATCGATCTCCCGACCGCACCTCGGGCAGGTCGGAACGTTGCTCGCGCTCGACTCGGAGTGACAGTACCGCTCGATTCGAGTTCGGAACGCCACTCTTTCTCCGAGACGGACTCTCGAGACCGACGACCGACGTCCGGTGACGCGGTAGCGCCGCGAACGCAGCCGATTCGGTGAACGTGCTGGGAGCGTGAGTGCTCCGTGATCTCACAGATAGCCGAAGGAGACCAACGAGAACCAGGTGACATACACGCCGACGGCGACGAAGGCAACGGCCCCGAGGGTCCGAGCGCGGCCGACGTACTGACCGGGCGAGAACGAAAAACTCGACGAGGCGGCGGCGATGCTGATCCCGATCAGTAAGGTGGCCATCCCGGCGATAAACGCACCGAACATCCCGAGACCGACACCCACTCCCTCCGCGACGAACGCCGAGACGATCAACCCGAGAAAGACCGGAAGGTTACACGCCAAGCTGCCGATGCCGTAGAGAACGCCGAAGCCGAAGAAGTTCCTCGCCGTCCGCCCGTCCCGCTCGGGCAGGGGAATCGAGTTGGATACGGAGAGACCGCGGTAGTACGCGATCCCGATCGCGATCAGCAGCGGGCCGGCGAGTAACTCCAGTGGCGTCAGGAACGAGCGCGCCCACTGGCCCAGAACGATGACCGGCAGTCCCACGAGCAGGTAGGTCACCGCCATGCCGATCGTCGCGACGATCCCGATATAGGCCCCGCGGAGTCCGGACCCCCCGGCTATCGCGCCGTTCGCGAGCAGTAGTGTCCCGACCGTCACCAGTAGCACCGGCGGGAGGTAGCTACCGGTCCCGAGTTTCGCGAGCGGGACGACGATCCGGTAGCCCGGCAGCAGGATTCGGATGCCGGCGACCGCCATGTACGTAAGCGGGATCGCCCCGCCGAGGAAGGCGATCGTACCGAGAACGGTGATAGGGCGGGTGAACGAACGGGCGCGACGATCGGCTCCCGAGGTAGCCGACCCCGTAGCCCGGCGATCGGGATCAGTATCGGTATCGGTGGCCTCGGTTACATCGGCATCGCTCCCGACCTCGCTCGTCCCGAAATAGGTGAGATACGCTGGGAGGAGGCCAACGCCACACGGGGAGAAGAACATCAACACGCCTGCGGCGTAGGCGGCGAGGAGCAGCGGTGGCTGTGTGGTTACGACCACGTCTGTGCTTCCAGTCTCGTTCGCAAGGGGCTTTCGGACGCCGAGCCGACCCTAAGTAGTGGCATCGAGAGCAACACGACAAACACGCGCGGATGACTGTCTTCACTCGATGATTCCTCGCTCTGCTCGTCCTCATCGTAGGCAGGGTACACGACGAGGTCGAACGGGACCGGCGATCGGTCGGCTCACATTAGCGCGTGTCGCGGGTCGTCTCACGTTCCCTCTCCGAATCGTGGGACGGATTCCGATCGGCCTCCTCGCCATCACCATTGCCATCGCCGTCGATGTCGCCCGACGATCCCTCCCTACCGTTCTGGGCGACGAAGACGAAGAGGGCTAGAATGATCGGGGAGAGGAGGGCTACCAGTGCTGCGGCGAGCAGGAGCGTCCCGAGCGGAAGCGGCGCGCCGGCCTGTAATGGGAGTGAAAACACGACGTAGCGATACATTCGATCTTAACCTTATTCTTGCTCTCACTGTTCTTCGGTCGTTCGATCGGGGGTGATCCGCGAGAGGCGCATCGCGTTGCCGGTAACTGATACGGTCATTCCGACGTCGCCGGCCAGTACCGCGAGCACGACCGAGACGTAGCCGAAGGGCACCCCGATCGCAAGCAATGCCTTCACGCCTAGGCTCCCCCAGATGTTCTGGCGGATCACGCCGTTCGCACGGCAGGAGAGGTCATAGAGGTAGGGCAGTTTCGAGAGGTCGTCGGCCATCAACGCGATATCGGCGGTCTCGATGGCAGTGTCGGTGCCCGCCGCCCCCATCGCCACGCCTACCGAAGCGGTCGCCATCGCCGGGGCGTCGTTGATACCGTCACCGACCATCGCTACTGTGCCGTGCTCCTCGATGAGGTCCTCGACCGCTTGGACTTTCTCGTCGGGCAGCAGTTCGGCCCGGTAGTCCTCGACCCCGACCTGTTCGGCGATCGCCTTCGCCGTTCCTTCGTTGTCGCCGGTGAGCATCACCGTCCGGAGACCCGCCTCACGGAGGCCGGAGAGGGCGACCGTCGCATCCGGGCGCACCTCGTCGGCGATCGCGATCACGCCCTCTAATTCCGTCTCGGTTCCCACGAGGACGATCGTCTTCCCCTCCTCTTGGAGACGGGGAATCGTCTCCTCGAGCAGATCGAGACAGTTCTCCTCTTCGTGGTCGGCGCACTGGCGTTCGGTTTCTTCGAGGACGACACCGCCGTCGGTCGTGAGGTGGACGTGATCGAGGTCGAAGCCGAGCTCCTCGAAGAGGCCGGGCTTGCCGGCGTAATGGGTCGTGCCGTCTAGGTCCGCGCGCACTCCTTTGCCGGTGATAGCCTCGAAGTCCATGACCGATCGCTTACCGACGTCGCGCTCGCCCGCGCGGTCGACGATCGCGCCGCCGATGGGGTGTTCGCTTCGTTCCTCGAGCCCGCGTGCACAGCGGAGCACGTCGCTTTCGGTGTTATCATTGAGCGCGAGGACGTCCGTGACCGTCAGTTCGCCCTTCGTGAGCGTGCCGGTCTTATCGAAGGCGACCGCCCCCACCTCGCCCATCGTCTCGAGATGGTCGCCACCTTTGATGAGCACGCCGTTTTTCGCGGCGCTGGTGATCCCCGAGACCACCGAGACCGGCGTCGAGATGACGAAGGCACACGGACAGGCGAGGACTAACAGCGTGATCCCCCGGACGAACCAGGCGACCCACGCCTCGCCGAGCAGGAGGGGTGGAACGAGTGTCGTGCCGATCGCGAAGGCGACGACGATGGGGGTATAGTACCCTGAAAATCGCTCGACGAACTGCTCGCGGTCGGTCTTGTTCGACTGGGCCTCTTTGACCATCTCGATGACCCGCGAGAGCGTGTTGTCCGAGGCCTCCGAGGTCACCTCGACTTCGAGATAGCCCTGCTCGTTGATCGTCCCCGCATAGACCTCCTCGCCGGGGGTCTTATCGACCGGGACGGACTCGCCGGTGATCGGGGCCTGGTTGACGGCGCTCTCGCCTTCGATGACCTCCCCGTCCATCGGGATCTTCTCGCCGGGTTCGACGAGGACCACTTCGCCGACTGCGACGTTATCGATGGGAACCTCGCGCTCCTCGCCGTCGCGGCGTACGACCGCCCGATCCGGTGAGAGTTCCATGAGTTCCTCCATGGAGTTCCGCGCTCGGGAAACCGAGTAGCGCTCGAGGAGTTCGGCGACATTGAAGAGGACGGCTATGGAGGCGGCCTCGATGTAAAGCGAGGCTCCGGTAAAGAACAGCGAGAGCCCAGTCGCGCCAACGATTGCGGCGCTCATCAGGAAGTCGATGTCGAGACTCGCGTTCTTCGCCGAGTAGTAGCCATTACGGAGAATCACCTGCCCGCCGATCGCGACCGCGACGAGCATGAACCCGTCCCCGACCAGGAGGTCGCCGCCCGGGATACTCAGGAGAGCAGCGTTCTGTCCGTGCAGGAAGAACTCGAAGAGGACGCCGACGCCGAGGAAGACGGCGCTGATCGCAGTCTTGACCGCGCGGGGACTGCCCCAAACCCCCGATCGCTCGTCGCTCGCTTCGCTCGTCCCGCCCGCCGCCTCGGTCTCACCCTCCGCGCCGGTGACCTCGTAGCCGGCCTCCTCGACCGCCTCGACGATCGCCGATCGATCGCCGTTTTCGGCGTCGTAGGTCACGATCGTTTTCCCCGCGGTCGGCCGCAGATCGTATTCGGTGATCGAGGACACGCCGTCGAGCGCGTTCCCGACTTTCTTCGCACAGGACGGACAGTCCATCTCAGGCACCGAGAGGGTCTCGGTGCGTTCGGTGTCGGGCCCTTCAACCGCGTACCCCGCCGCCTCGACGCGCTCGGTGATCGCTTCCGGGTCGGTTCGGTCGGTGTCGTAATGGGTGCTCAGCGTTCCGGAGGTCGGCCGCGTGTCGATCCCCTCGATCCCGTCGAGTCTCTCGACGCTGTTAGTAACCTTCGTGGCGCAGGACGGACAGTCCATCTCCGGGACGCTCAGTTCGACCGTTCGGCTTTCGGCGTGATCGTGGTCGCCGTTGGAGGACTCCGGCGAACTATCGCTCATTACCGAATACTCGGTTCCAGAGCGTTATGAATGTAGCTGCCAATAAACGGCTATCTAGTAGCAGGCGTTATTATCTCAGTGGGAATATGTTAATAATATCGGCATGGGTCGTCGGGACCACCGGAGCGAAAGGAGGGTCGGGATCGGGGATCTCACCGGCGACCGATCGAGACACCCGGCGGGACGGTCGTCGCGGAGCGGAGGGTCCCGATCGATCCCCTCGCTCGGATGGTCGTGTGAGCGGCCCTTTCGCTCCCTGCTGTCCAGGGAAGGAAGTCGAATTCAGTGTCTTCGATGCACTGACAGTCCCCATGAGTCGCTTCTGTGATCCTCTCAGCGGAACGACGGACGGGGGACGACATCAGAACAGACCCGTAATGAGTCCGAACCCGATACCGATCAGAACCGCTGCGGAAAACGCGGGCAAGTAGGGCGTGTACTGCTCGACCGTTTCCTCGTAGTGCTCGTACCCGGCAACTAATAGCATCGTCAGGCTGACAATGCCGAGAACCACCGTGATCGCATACGCACTCATCAGTTCGAGACAGTAGTCCGATCCTGCACACAGGGCGATGATCTCGAACTCCTCCTCGTGGGCGAACCCGAGGACGAACGCGAACCAGGCGATGCCGAGGAGTCCGCGATCGGCTGCCCCATCGGGGTCGCTATGGGAGTGGTTATGCGAATGCCCACCGCCTGTGATCCAACCCTTGAGCCGACCGAGTAGCCCGGAGCTGGCTGCCGGGCTACCGTGCTCGTGTGACCCGTCTCCGTGGTGGTGGGTATGCTCAACGTGTGTGTGTTCGTCGGAGTCAGGTGATGTCGCTTCGTGGGAGTGATCACCCCTATGTGAGGGCGGGGAGTATTCTCGAACACCCAGAACGATGAGCAACACACCGGCAACGAGACTTATGGGGCCGCCGACCTGTATTCCGCTGAGGATCGCAATCGGCTCGTTGACCTGGGTGAGACTGAAGTACGATTTCGCATAAAAGAACACGGCGACCATTGCTATACTACTGACCAGGTGTCCAACACCGAGGATGAAACTCGAGACGAATCCATAGAACCATTTGTTCGTCTGATCGAGTGCGTACGTGGCGGCCACCGGCCACCCGTGTCCCGGCTCGACGCCGTGGACCGCGCCGAGCGCGACCGCTCCGAGCAGCAGACTAAAGGCTTCGGTATGTAGCATTGTCCGCATGAAGGCTATCCCGGCGGTTAACGGCTGTTATGGTCGAATCCAGGAATGGGTAATAACGGCGATTAAGTGAGCCTACGTTCGAGTACTCGTATGCGAACGAGCCTCAACATCCCACAGGAGATCTTAGAGGAATTCGACGAGACGTGGGAAGCAGAAGGGATGGAGTCGCGCTCGCGTGCCGTTCGCGAGGCGATGCAGGAGTACACCGAGCGTCACACTCGACTAGAAGCGATCGAGGGTGAGGCCGTCGCGACGGTCGCCTTCGATTACGAGCACACTCTCGTCATCGGCGATCTCCACACGGTACAACACGACTTCGAAGATGTCATCAACACTATGCAACATATGCATCACGGGGAGTGGTGTCTCGAGACGATCTTCTGTACCGGATCGGCGGATCGGGTTCGTGAGTTGGTCTACCATCTCCGTGATTTCGACGCTGTCGGCCGTGTGAACGTAATGTTCTTACAGCCAGTCGAGCAGTGATAGGTAAGCCCTGAAAAATCGAATTATACGGTTCTCGGCAGCCATAGCCGCACTTCTTCTCTGTCATCGGTCCTCGATCAGGCCCGTCGGTGCCGGATCTCCCGGCCGCTTTCAACTACTAAGCCGATTCCGGTGAGGACGAGCAGCAGGGTCGTCACTCCCTCGGACAGTCCTATCCAGGGCGGGACGACGAACTGCGCGTAGGAGCGAAGCGTCCGGAGCGCACCGCTCACCGGATCGGTGACCACCCGATTCTCGTACCCGCGTGCGGAGGGGTAGGCCCCCGCGTCCTCCGAGACGCCGATCCGATCGGCGCTGTAGAGGAAATCCGCTCCCGTGTAGCGCCAGACGATCTCGCCATCGGGATTCACTTCTAACACCCGGTCGTTCTGCGTGTCGGCGATAAGGGTGTTGCCGTTCGGCAGTCGGTCGGCGTCCCGGGGCCAGGTCAGTAATCCGTCGCCGCCGAACTCCCAGATCACATTTCCGGTCTCGGTGTCGATCTCGACGATCCGGTCGTTCTCGCTGTCGGCGACTAGTATTGTTTCGCCGCCCGCGACCCGGTTCGGGTCGTGTTGCTCGTAGAGGTAGCTGTGATTCCCGGGCTGGCCGATGACGTCCGTGATTGCCTTCGACTCACGATCAACCTCGGTCACGACGTCGAAGTTGCGGATCGAGAGCTGGAAGTCCCCGTTCGGAAGGCGGTCGATGTCATTTAAGTGGGTCCAGTCGGCCTCACCACCTGGGTCGGGCTCGCCGCCGTACTCCTCGTAGAAGGGCGTCCCCCGCGAGAGATGGTTTTCGGCCTGCCACTCCCAGACGATCGCTCCCGACTGGTTCACGACGAAGGCCCGATCGTTGCCCATGTCGGCGATCGCGGTCCCGCCGCCCGGGAGGCGATCGGCGTCGTGGACCTCGTGGTTCTCCATGCGCTCGTCGTACCAGGTGTACTTCCAGACGACCTCCTTCGAGCTATAATCGAGTTCGAGCACGCGGTTTTCCATGCATTCGTTCTCGTTCACCCGGAGTTCTGTAGCCGGGCACTCCTCGGGCGCGCGTTCCGTCGCGACCGATACGAGGACGTTACCATCGTCGAGGACTTCGGCGTCGAACACCCGGGAGTCCGGCGGGTCGAACGCCCAGACCACCTCCCCGTCGGGGGTGACTTCGATGACCCGGCCGTACTCGCCGTAGCTCTGGATGCTGATCAGCGTGTTGCCGGGTGTGGGAGCGGCGTTCGGGCTCCCCACACTCCGGGCGCTCGCGGTCGGTTCGCTACCCGCGATCAGGACCTGGCCGGCGAGCGCCGTCGCCAGCACGACCGCGGCGATCGCCAAAGCGAGTACTCGCGTCCGTCGCTCCACGCCACCGGTTCCGGGCGCTCGTCCATACCGATGACGGTCCCGTACCGCCGACTCACCGACACCGCCCTGACGAACGAAGTCGGGACGTTCCGATCGTTCGGCCGCCGATCGCTCCCGCTCGGTCCCGGCGGCTATATGACCCTCGCCTCGGAACCGCGGGTACCCCTTGCATGGCTCGCTTCCCTCGAACCGACTCCCTCGCCGAACGAAGTGA
>PXRJ01000027.1 GCA_003021705.1 Halobacteriales archaeon QS_3_64_16 | reverse complement strand
CAGTCTACTGTGGGTCGATGCCTACCATTCGAGCGAGACTTCGGCAGTCGACCACCATGAACTCGAACGCGTTCGACAGGCAGGTCGCCCGCGAGCGAGCCGACAGCTGGCGCGTCAAGGAACGCGGCGAAGACTGGGCGTTGCTCCACAAGCCGGACTTCGGCACGAAAGACGGCCATGTACTGCTCGCGGCCGTGACAGTCTGGTGGACGTTCGGTCTCGCGAACCTCGCGTACGCGCTGCTCGAGTACTGGTACGACACGCCCACGAAGATGATCGAAGCGGGCGAGAGGTTCCACAAGGAGGCCAGTGCTCCGGCGTCGACGGCCGAAATCCGACGATCGAGCGACGACGCCGACTCGTCCGGCCCGTCCAACCCACTTTCGATCCTGCGGGAGCGCTACGCTCGCGGCGAGATCGATGAAGCGGAGTTCGAGTGCCGCGTCGAACGATTGCTCGAAACCGACTCGATCGAAGCCACGAGACGCCGCCATGAGCGCGGCCAGGAATCCGCCGCCGAACGCCCCTGATACTCGTCGCGCTTCCCGCTTGGATCGGGGTTTCTGCTCGGCGATATCCTCAGCTCTCCCGTTCTCCTCTCCGTTCAAGCCCGGAAGTCGGTATCTGACTTATCAGTTAGTCGTCGGCCTCGGCCTGCTGGAGTTCCGGTCGCGAGGAAACGTGTTCGAGGAGTGCGTCGTGTAGCGGGCCGTTCGTCGCGAGCAGCTCCTTCCGGTCGTCGTCGTTCGCCTCGTCGAACCTGTATGGGGTGCCCTCGACGTCCGTGATCCGTGCCCCGGCCGCGCGCGCGATCACGATACCCGCGGCGATATCCCAGGGGTATGTGTCGTACTCCCAGACCGCATCCGCACTGCCGCTCGCTAAGTAACAGAGATGCAACGCTGCCGACCCGAATCGGCGAATGCCTCTGGTCGCCTGATAGCAGTGAGTGAGGAAGGTTCCGTCGGGATCGTAGCCCGAGACGAGCATGCTCTCGGCTAACTCGTCGCGATCGGTCGTCCCAACGACCTGGCCATTGAGATAGGCCTTCCCGCCCGCGATCGCTTCGAATAGGTCGTCGAATTCCGGGGCGTAGACCGTGCCCATGACCGGCTCGCCGTCGTCGAGCAGCCCGACCGAGATCGAGTAGTTCGGGTTGCCGTTAACGTAGTTACCCGTGCCATCGAGCGGGTCGAGCAACCAAGTGTAGGCACTCGAGCCCTCGCGGGAGACGTCTTCCTCCGAGCGGATCGCGTGTTCTGGAAACTCGTTTTCGATCACGGCGGCGATGATCTGCTCGGATTTGTAGTCCGCTTCGCTGACGACGTCGGATTTGTCGCCCTTGTACTCGACTGACTCGACCCGACCGTGGATCTCCTGTAAGGGTTCTCCAGCGGCCCGGACGGCCTCGCTTGCGATGTCTGCGGCCCGTCCGACGACGTCCTCGAAGGCCGACTCCTCGCCGGGAACGGCCGGTGTCTGTGGCGTACCCTCGACTTTCCCTTCGCGGATCCCCCAGCCGAGTTTCGCCGCCAGCGCGGTATAGAAGGTGTCGTCGAGGCTGGTGCGAGCGATGTGCATCGGGGTCTGCGCGCCGGTGATTGCGACGGCTTCGCCCGGCTCGAGGGTCGTATGCGAGCGCCCGCCGTCGACTAGTAGGCTCGCCTCGTTCTCCGAGACCACGCGGATGTCCGAACTCGCTCCGACCACGAGCGGCCGGACACCCATCGAGTGCGTATGCAGCGGAACGAGTTCGAGGGTCGTGTTGTCGTCCGGCGAGTGGATCGGGCCGTTCGCCGACAGCGAAATACCCGTCGATCCCGTCGGTGTGGCGATCGCCAGGCCCGTGCCGTCGTACTCGCCGACGTAATCGCCGTCGACGAAAACCTTGAGCCGTGTGATCTTCCGGTCGACCGGGTTCTCCGGCGGGATGTGCTGGATCATCACGTCGTTGATGCCGACAGCGTCGAGGCCCTCCGCGCGGGCCTGGAGCTGCTGGCGGGTCTTGACTTCGGCCTGACCCCGAAGCACCTCCGCGAGGGCGTCTTCCATGTCGGCTGGCTGGACCCGCGGGAGGAAAGCCAGCGTCCCAGTGTTGATCCCCAGAAGCGGGATCTCCCGCGGCGCGAACGCCCGGACGCCTTCGAGAAAGGTCCCATCGCCCCCCAGCGTCACCCCGAGGGTGTCCCGTCCGTGCTCGTAGACACTTTCGATGTCCTCGCCGACCGCGACGGATTTGCACTCGATGCCCTGTTCGTCACACCACTCGGCGAGTCGCTCGAGTACACCCTCGCTGTCGGGGCTCGCGATCGCGACGATCTCCTCGGTGGTCACCAGTCGGCGTCGGTGCATCAGTGCTCACCCCTCATCCCGATCGCTCGGGTGGCTTCCTTTCCGCCGATCGTCCGAACTGCACGGACCCCTCGGTTCTCACTGCGCTGCCATCGATCGATTCCCGGCGACATAACAGTTCATCTCGATCGATCATTTATAATCTTTCGCTGCCGGCCTCTTTCGTAAGCGCCCGGCCGGTCGCCCCCTGGCTACTTCGTCGATCGGCTGTTGTGCTACTCGGCGACGTGATCGCCGCGAAGGCGGATTTTCTCGTCGGTGATCCGATCGACCATCTCCTCGCGCAGCAGGTAGGCATCCTCCTCTCCCTCCCCGACGGCACCGATCCCCAGATTCGATTTGATCGCGTCGAGAACGCCGGGCTCGAACTCGACGTAGGCCTCGCCGTCCTCGACGGCACTCAGTACGCCGACCGGATTGTCGTTGACGTCGACGACCGGCATGCCCTCGTCATCTTCGGTGAACTCCTCCATACGCGAGGATTCGCTCCGAGCCGTGTAGGTCTGTCGCCGACCCGGCTTTCGCTTCGGGGGAGTATCTCGACCCGAACCCCTGCCGGCCGTCGGTCGCCGTTGTCCGGTCGGTCCTTCTGTCCGATCGGGGAGAACGCGACAGCGACCCCGCTCTCGCGTGTCCGCGTGTGAGTCTCGAAACCTTCAAACATCGGCCCATACGATACTCGGGCAATGGTGGCCATACCCTACGAGGCGATCGCCTTCGGCTTGTTTGCACTCCTCACGGTGGCCAGCAGCCTCGGGGTCGTTCTCGTCGAGGACGTCTGGCACGCCTCGCTGCTGCTGGGGGTGGCGCTTTTAAGCGTCGCGATCCACTACGTGATGTTGCGCGCGGAGTTCCTCGCGGCGATGCAGGTATTGGTCTACGTCGGCGGCGTACTCGTTCTCATCACCTTCGCCGTCATGCTCGTTCGCCAGGTGCCCGACGATGACAGTTCGGGTCGGGAGGTCGCCTGATGCCGACCCGTCCCCATCTGAACCTCGGCTCCCACCTCTTATCGGGACTCGTCGCGGTCGCGCTGTTTGCCGTTCTCGCTACCGTCTTTCTCACCGCTTCCTTCGGTGCCCCGCAGGGCTTCGGTGGTGCCCAGGTCACTCCGAGTATCGGCTATGCGATGTTCGATCTCTCGGGGGGTGAGATCCCGAGCGATAGTTTCCTCGCCGCCTTCGAGATCATCGACCTCGTACTACTAGCGGCACTGGCCGCCGCGGTGATGCTCGCCCGCCGCGAGGCTGATGGCAAGCTCATCGGCATCGAGTCGATCCGTACGGACGGCGGTCGTCCCCGCGATACCACGTCGGCCTCCGATACGGACGTCGAGACCGAACCGAACGCCGCTGCCGACGGCGACGGTGACCGGGAGGGGGCGAACTGAATGGTCGCTGTCCAGTTCTACTTGCTCCTCTCGGCGGCGATCTTCTGCATCGGGCTGTTCGGCATCCTCACTCGCCGGAACGTCCTGTTTTTCCTCATGAGCGTCGAACTCATGCTGAATGCGGCGAACATCAACCTCGTTGCCTTCTCCTTTCAGTACGGCAACCTCACCGGTCAGGTCTTCAGCCTGTTCATCACGGCGCTCGCCGCCGCGGAGGTCGCCGTCGGCATCGGTATCATGCTCGTCCTCTACCGGAACTTCGGTGACGTGGACGTGACCAAAGCGACGACTCTGAGGTGGTAAGAGATGGCAGCAACTAGCACGGCCTTCGCGTTCGAAGTCGCACCGGCGATCGCAATTTTGCCCCTGGCATCCTTCGTCATCGCCCTGTTCGCGGGCAAGTACCTCCCCAAAGGAGGGGCACTGGCGGGCATCGCGGCGACGGGTGGCTCGCTGCTCCTCTCGCTGTGGATTGCTCTTACCGTCGCGGGCGGGGCGACCTACAACGAGGAGATCTACTCGCTCGTTACGACGCCGAACTCCTTCGACCTGCATTTCGGCTTGTTGCTCGACCCGCTCTCGGCACTGATGCTCGTGATCGTCTCGCTCGTCTCCTTCCTCGTCCATCTCTTCAGTCTCGGGTACATGAACGACGAGGGCGAGAGAGGACTGCCCCGGTATTACGCCGGACTCGGCCTCTTTAGCTTCAGCATGCTAGCCTTTGTCTTCGCCGATAATCTCTTCATGTCCTTCGTGTTCTTCGAGCTGGTGGGACTGTGCTCCTGGCTCCTGATCGGCCACTGGTACCGCGAGGAAGCCCCGCCAAGCGCCGCGAAGAAGGCCTTTCTGGTCACGCGCTTCGGCGATTACTTCTTCCTCGTCGGCGTCGTCGCTATCTTCGCGACCTTCGGCACGACGCTGTTCGCCGGCCCGGAGAGTTTCCCCACCCTGGCCGAGGAGGCACTCGCCGGTGCCGGCGGCGGTGAAGCAGGGGGCGGAGCCGGTGAACTCTCGACCTTCGGGTTCGGCCCGGGGACGTGGTTCACGGTGCTTGGCTTCCTCGTTCTGGGTGGCGTGATCGGCAAGTCCGCCCAGTTCCCGTTACACACCTGGCTGCCCGACGCGATGGAAGGCCCGACCCCGGTCTCGGCGCTGATCCACGCCGCGACGATGGTCGCCGCCGGGGTCTATCTCGTCGCCCGGATGTATGGCTTCTATGCGCTCTCGCCGACGGCGCTAGCGGTCATCGCCTTCGTCGGTGGCTTCACGGCGCTGTTCGCCGCGTCGATGGCTGTCGTCAAACGTGATATCAAACAGGTTCTGGCCTATTCGACGATCAGCCAGTACGGCTACATGATGCTCGGACTCGGGGCCGGTGGCTACGTCGCGGCGGTCTTTCACCTCATGACCCACGCGTTCTTCAAGGCGCTTCTGTTCCTGGGCGCGGGGGCCGTCATCATCGCGATGCACCACCGACAGGACATGTGGGAGATGGGCGGCTTGAAGGAGAAACTGCCCGTCACCTACTACGCCTTCCTCGCCGGATCGCTCGCGCTTGCCGGGATTTTCCCCTTCGCGGGCTTCTGGTCGAAAGACGAGATCCTCTACGAGGCCCTAATACACGGTCTGAACGACCCGCTGCTCCTCGGCGGGTATCTGATGGGTCTCACCGCAATCGTCTTCACCGGCTTCTACACCTTCCGCATGGTGCTTCTGACCTTCCATGGCGAGCCCCGTACTCACACCGCGCGCAATCCTCACTCACTGGGCTGGTCGGTCAAGGTGCCCTTGGTCGTTTTGGGGGTCTTAGCGACCGTGATCGGCCTCATCAATATGACGCCGGTCGCCGAAGCCACGGGCTTGCACATCGAGTACCTGCACACCTGGCTCGAACACGGCATCCCGGGGCTGACCGTCGAGCACTACGACGAAGTGCTTGAAACGGTCGCGGGCTACAGCGCCGCTTCCCTCTCGCCGTTGCTCCCCGCCGTCCTCTCGCTCGCGCTTGCACTCGCGGGCGCGGGTCTCGCGTGGGCGCTCTATAGCGGCCCCGACCCTGACCACCACACCGAACGCCTCGGTGACATCCGAACGCTGCTCATGAACAACTACTATCAGGACGAGTATCAGGTCTGGATCGCCGAGACCTTCGGGACGGGTGTTGCCCGCCTCTCCGATCGCTTCGATCAAAGCATCGTCGACGGTGCTGTCAACGGCATCTCCGAGGTGTCGCTACTCTCGGGCGATCGCATTCGACGTATCCAGACGGGAATCGTGAGCAACTACGCGACGCTGCTCACCCTCGGGCTCGTCGTCTTGCTCTTAAGTGTGGGCCTCGCCGGGGGGTGGTTCCTGTGATACTCGAGTTGCTGATCGGTCTCTGTCTGCTCGGCTCGGTCGTCCTGTTCGTGACCCCGAACCGCTATGCTGGCCGCCTCGCTGCGGGCTGGAGCCTGCTTCCCCTCGCGCTGAGCCTGCTTATGTATGCGGGCTTCTCGGGCCAGGGCAACGCCCTACTTGGGGGCCAGTTGGCCTACGAGACGACCGTCCAGTGGGTCTCGCTCGGACCGTACACGCTCAACTGGCACGTCGGCCTCGATGGCATCTCGATGCCGCTGATCGCCCTCTCGACGGTTCTCACGACCGCGGCGATCCTCTCGGCCTGGACACCCATCGAAGAGCGCGAGAACCAGTTCTACGGATTGGTTCTTTTCCTCGAAGCGGGCCTCATCGGTGTGTTCGCCGTACTCGACTTCTTCGTTTGGTTCGTCTTCTGGGAGGCAGTGCTCGTCCCGATGTACTTCCTCGTCGCTATCTGGGGCGGTCCCAGGCGGAAGTACGCCGCGATCAAGTTCTTCGTCTATACCAATGTCGCGAGCCTCGTGATGTTCATTGGCTTCTTCACGCTGGTCTTCGGTCTCGGCGATTCGATCGCCTCGCTCGATATGCCCGCGATCGCCCAAGCGTTGCGGGCCGGGGAGCTGGGTTCGCTCGCCGGGGTCGGGCCGGGAACTCTGAAGACGCTCGCGTTCGCCGCGATGTTCGCGGGCTTTGCGGTCAAAGTCCCGATCGTCCCGGTGCATACCTGGCTGCCCGACGCCCACGTCGAGGCCCCGACACCGGTTTCGGTGCTCTTGGCGGGCGTTCTGCTGAAGATGGGGACCTACGCGTTGCTCCGCTTCAACTTCACGATGCTCCCCGATGTCGCCCAGCAGTACGCCGCGATCATCGCGCTCTTTGCGGTCGTGAGCGTGATCTATGGCGCGTTGCTCGCACTCGCCCAACAGGACCTCAAACGGATCGTCGCCTATTCGTCGGTGTCGTCGATGGGTTATGTCATCCTCGGCCTCGTTGCCTACACGGTCTATGGCGTCGGCGGCGCGACCTTCCAGATGCTCTCGCATGGACTCATCTCGGGCCTGCTCTTCGCCTGCGTCGGCGTGATCTACAACACGACCCACACGCGGATGGTCGATGACATGTCCGGGATGGCCGACCGAATGCCGGTGACGACCTCGATGTTCGTCGCTGGCTCGTTCGCCTACATGGGCCTGCCGCTCACGAGTGGCTTCCTTGGTGAATATTTCGTCTTCCTGGGGACCTTCCACGCCGATTTCCCCGGGGCAGCGTGGTTCACCGCGATCGCGATGTTCGGCATCGTGATCGTCGCGGGCTACCTGCTGTATGCGATGCAGCGGACCTTGTTCGGACCCTTCAGCGTGAAGACCGCTCACGCGGACGGCGGTGCGATGCGAACCGACGGCGGCGAGGGGTCCGGCTCGGAGGCCGAGCACGATATCGATCGGGCGGCCGCCCACGATATCGTCCCCCTGGCAATGTTACTCGCATTAGTGATCGTCCTCGGGGTCGCTCCCGAGATCTCTTTCGGGATGATCCGTGATGCGGTTGGGCCGCTGGTCACCGCGGGGGGTGCGGGTTGATGACGGGCGGACTCGGTGTAGGAGTCCTTCAGACCGCCCCGCCGATCGGCGACTGGGTGGCGCTTGCCCCGGTACTACTGCTCGCGCTCACGGCGCTCGCCCTGTTCGTGATCGATAGCGTCGATCCCGACGATGCCTCCGGCGGCGGGGCACTCGCCGGTACCGCCGCGGTCGGAACGCTGCTCGCTCTCGTCGCCGCGATCGCCCTGCTCATCGCGGGGATCGGCCAGGGGCAGGGCGGCGCGCTCCGGCTCTACGGTGGCCAACTGATCGTCGACGGGATGGCCCTTTTCTTCACTGTGATCTTCACGAGCGTCGCGACGCTCGTGATCGTCGCCAGCTACGACTACCTACGTGATCGGGTCTATCAGGCCGAGTACTACGTCCTGATGTTGCTCGCGACGACGGGCATGGCGCTCATGGCCAGCTCGGGCAGCCTCGCAACGGTCTTCATCAGCCTCGAGCTCGCCTCCCTCCCGTCCTACGCGCTGGTCGCCTTCCTCAAGGACAACCGTGGCAGCGTCGAAGCCGGGATCAAGTACTTCCTGATCGGTGCGCTCTCCTCAGCGATCTTCGCGTATGGCATCTCGCTGGTGTATGGCGCGACCGGACGGCTAGGGCTCGAAGCGATCGCCCGGAGTTTATCGGGGGGCACCCAACTAGTGGGCATCCTCGGCGTCGGCGTGCTCATGGTCGCCGGCGGGTTCGCATTCAAGACTGCCTCGGTGCCCTTCCACTTCTGGGCCCCCGAGGCCTACGAGGGCGCACCAGCGCCGGTCTCTGCATTCCTCTCCTCGGCGTCGAAAGCGGCTGGTTTCGTCGTTGCCTTCCGGGTGTTCGCCGTAGCCTTCTCGCCCGAAGCGGTCGTCGCGAGCGTCGACTGGACGCTTGCGTTCTGGTTGCTCGCCGCGGTGACCATGACGCTCGGAAACTTCGCGGCCGCCACCCAGGACAAGGTCAAACGGATGCTCGCGTACTCCTCGGTGGGCCACGCCGGCTACGTGCTGATCGGCCTCGCCGCGCTGAATAGCGGGCAGAACGGCCTCGTACTCGGCGCGAGCATGATCCACCTGCTGGTCTATGGGTTCATGAACACCGGCGCGTTCCTGTTCGTCGCGCTGGCGGAGTACTGGGAGGTCGGCCGGACCTTCGAGGATTACAATGGTCTGGGCACCCAGGCACCGATCGCCTGCGTGGCGATGACCGTCTTCATGTTCAGCCTCGCGGGCCTGCCGGTCGGCGGCGGGTTCATGTCGAAGTACTTCATTCTCGTCGGGGCCGTCGGGACGGGCCACTTCCTGCTCGCGGCGCTACTGCTGATCAACAGCGCCCTCTCGCTGTATTACTACTCGCGGGTCGTCCGCTCGCTGTGGTTCGAGGAGCCCGCCAATTCGATCGGGATCGAAGGCTATCCCCTCGGCCTCTATGCCGCGGTCGTCGGCGCGGCGGTCGTGACCTTCCTGTTGCTGCCGGGGATCTTCCTCGTCTCCGACGCCGCGATAAGTGCGGCGAGCGCACTGTTCGTCTGACCATTCTTTCGGTCCTCTAGTCCTTCACCCGAGTTATGAACCGGGACGCACTCGACACTCAGTCTCGGGTCTCTTCAAGAGCGCAGTCGCTCGACGTGCTTTGATTACCTAGCCCCAGGTTGGCCGTCAATCAGCGGCTGATCAGAGCTTGCGCTCGGCGTCCTCGGCGAGTTCCTCCATACGCTTGCTGACCCGCCCGGCGTTCGAGAACTCGTCGTCGCTCATCGCCTTCGCTAAGGCGTTACCGAGCACGAACACGGCATGTTTGTGTTCACTTTTAGACATATGAACGTCGTCCGGAGTGACCTCGATGTGTTCGTAGGGCTCGAAAAGTTCGGGATCGGCGTCGGTTCGATCGCGGAAGTACTCCATGATCGTCACCATCTCCTCGTGGAGCCGAAGGAGTTCGTCCTTGTGCATCGTAGGGACGATTAGGACCGTTTACGGTTTAACAGTTGTTGCACCTCGAACCTCGTCGGCCCTCGGTCGGCCCGATGCTCGATAACTCGGTTCAGAAGACGTACTCGTCGTCGTGGCCCATCATCCCATCGTCCTCGAAGTCGTCTTCCTCCTCGTCCCGCGGGCCGCTCGTTTGATACGCGCGCAGACCAGTCGAAATGAGTTCTTCGATGGCTTCGTCCCGGTTGAGGAACTCGCCCTGCTCGACCATCTGGGAGATCTGCATCTCGAGGCGCTCCGGAATCGTGATTTCCACTTTGCCCATCGCGTTTCGAGCTTTGACTGACGCCTATTTAACACTGGCGGGATTATTACTTTTCGATAGATAAAAGACCAAACCAGGTAGTGGACTTTTGTTTTCAAATCAAAAACTATCGTTGCCGGCTGGCGCGCTCGCATATCGGTCGCCGTCGATGGATAATCCGGTATAGTTAGCCTCAAAAGCCTCACGACCGTACTGCTTATCGATGGAGCCAGCACGCGGCGAGGAGTCCTCGACCCGCGCCGACCCTTCGCTTGCCGTTCGGACGACCGAAATCGAGGACCTCTCGGTCCGGGGTTTCTTCGACGTCGCCCAGGCCGAAAGTGGCGACGCGGATCTCGTTGACGCCTCGGCGACGCCCTGGGTCGTCTGGCGAACCCCAGAGGGTGACTTTCTCGCCGCGATCGGCGCGAGCGCGAGCTGTGTGGCCGATGGCGCCGGTCGCTTCGCGTCGATCCGCGAGGAGGGTTCGGAGTTGTTCGCCGCGCTCGAATCCGACCTCGAAACGTCCCACACCGCCCGGCCGCGGCTGTTCGGCGGGTTTTCGTTCCTCTCGGATACACACGACGGTCCCTGGGCGGGAGTTCCCGACGCCCGATTCGTCCTCCCGGAAGTCCAGTTCGCCTCGACCGAGGAGGGAAATTGGCTCACCGTGATCGGGGACCCTCAGGGAATCGAGACTCGACTGGACGACTGGCACGATCGGGTAGCCGCCGTCCCCGACCCCGCGTCCCGAACTGCGCCGTCGATCGAACACGCCGAGCGGACGACCTCGCGGGCGAGATGGCACGAACAGGTCGAGACGGCGCTCTCCCGTATCGGTAGTAGGTTGCGGAAGGTCGTCCTCGCCCAGTCGTTGTCGGTAACCCTCGACGATACCGTCTCGATGCCCGGAACGCTCTCGCGACTGGCCGGGAGCTACCCGGAGTGTTTTTGCTTCTCGTTCCCGCCAGGCGAGGGAAAGCGGGATTTCTTCGGCGCAACGCCCGAGCGCCTGGTTTCCGTGTGCGAAGAGAACGTTACAACTGGCGCGCTTGCGGGCTCGATCGAACGGGGGGCAACCGACGCCGAGGACGACCGGCTCGCACGCGCGCTCGCCGACAGCGAGAAGAACGACCGCGAGCACGCCCTCGTCGCCGAGGCGATCGCCGACCAGCTCGATTCGATCGCCCAGTCGGTGACGATCGGCGAGCGGGAAGTCAGGAAACTCGCGACCGTCCAGCACCTCTATACCCCGATCGAGGCCGAACTCGCTGGCGACGAACACGTCCTCTCGCTCGTCGAAGCCCTCCATCCCACGCCCGCGGTCGGGGGCCTCCCGCCCGATGTCGCAAGCGAGACGATCCACGAGATCGAAGCCTTCGATCGCGGGTGGTACGCCGCGCCGGTGGGCTGGTTCGACGCCGCGGGCGATGGCAGCTTCGCGGTCGCGATCCGCTCGGCGGTCGCCGACGGGAAGCAAGCGACGCTCTTTGCGGGCAACGGGATCGTTGCCGGCAGCGACCCGAGCGAGGAATGGGAGGAAGTCCAGCTCAAGTACCGTCCGATACTCGACGCGCTCGGGCTCTGATCATGACTGGCGACCCTCCTAGTGACGCCAGCGATACGGACGACACTGACGATACGAACGATACTGATCGGGATGACGACCGCGACCGAAGTGATACGGTCGACTCGATCGACCCGGCGGCGGCCCCGAACCGTGCCACGCTGTGGGGTCGGGTGATCTGTTCGGAACTGGTAGCGGCCGGGGTCTCGGGAGTCTGTTTCGCGCCGGGCAGCCGATCGACGCCCCTTACCATCGCCGCTATCGCCCACCCCGAAATCGAAGTCTTCTCGCATCTCGACGAGCGCTCGGCGGCCTTCCTTGCGCTCGGACGCGGTCGGCGCGGCGAACTCACGGCCCTGATCTGCACGTCGGGCACCGCCGCCGCCGAGTTCCACCCCGCCGTGATCGAAGCCGACCAGGCCCGGGTCCCCCTTCTCGTACTGACCGCCGATCGCCCACCGGAACTGGCCGACAGCGGCGCGAACCAGACGGTAGATCAGGAGAAGCTATACGGCGACGCCGTCCGGACGTTTCGCGATCTCTCCGAACCGGCGGCCGACCCCCGGAAACTGCGCTCGCTCCGGGTAACGGTCTGTCGGGCGATCACGACGGCTCGTGGCACGCCTGCCGGCCCGGTTCACCTCAACGCTCGATTTCGCAAACCCTTGGAACCAACGGAGGTGCCGGGCGACGTTCCCGAAGACCTCGCCGAGCGCGCGTCACTGGCCACTCGGGGTCGAGACGGACCGTTCGTCCGGGCGAATCAGGGCCGGCCCGAACTCCGTCCTTCGGACCTCGATACGCTCGTGGCCGATCTCGAGACCGCCGACAGGGGATTGCTCGTCGCCGGCCCGGCCGACCCGCTGGTCGAGAAGCGAAACGATGGAGCGGACGCAGAGGGCGGGAACGGGTACGCTGCCGCGATCGCTGCGCTCGCACGAACTACCGGGTTCCCGGTGCTCGCGGACCCGCTCTCCGAACTGCGATTCGGCACGCATACCAATGACGCCCCGATCTGTGGGGGCTACGATTCGTATCTCGATAGCGGGGACTGGCCCGATCCCGATCTCGTGTTCCGATTTGGAGCGTCGCCGACCTCGAAGGTACTTCGCCACTACCTGCGGGACGCCGAGGCGCGCCAGATCCTCGTCGACCCGGCAGGCGGGTGGCGCGAGGCGACCTTCACGGCGAGTGATCTCCTCCTCGCCGACCCCACACGGCTCGCCCGCGGTCTCGCCGACCGCCTCACCGCCGACGATCAGGATCGGCCCGCTGACGGCGGCGAAAGCGACGAGGAGTCGAGCGATACCTCTTCGATCCGGTGGGCCGAGCGCTTCGCCGACGCCGAGACGCGGTACTGGTCCCTCCTTGATCAGGCCCACGACGAGCAGTTCTTCGAGGGAACTATACTATCCGACGCCGCCGCACTCGCGCCGGACCCGAGCACGCTGTTCGTTTCCAATAGCACCGCGGTGCGCGATCTCGATCGCTTCGCCCGGCCGCGTGAGGCCGACGTTACCGCACTCGCGAACCGCGGAGCCAGTGGCATCGATGGCATCACCTCGAGTGCCCTCGGTGCCGGCAGCGTCGATAGCGACCCGCTGGTTCTCGTGCTCGGCGATCTCGCCTATTATCACGACATGAACGGCCTGCTCGCCGTCTCGCGTTGTGGGGTGGACGCGACGATCGTACTGGTCGATAACGACGGCGGCGGGATCTTCCATATGTTACCGATCGCCGAGTTCGACCCGCCCTTCACCGAGGGCTTCGAGACACCACACGGACTCGATTTCGCGCCGACGGGTGAGCTGTACGGCCTGGAGTTCACCAGAGTCGATTCCCGGGAAGCCTTCCGCGAGGCCTACCAGAACTCCTTGGCGAGTGCGGGCACCCAGGTGATCGCGGTAAGCTTCGACAGCGAGGCTAGTCACCAGTATCGCGAGACGATCCACGAGCGGGTGTGTGCGGAGATCGGACGCGAGAAGAACGACGATCGATAGTTCCCGTTCGACGCTGGGTATCGACAGGGCTTCAACGATCCCCTCTGTGCGTGAGGTATGTCCGTTCTGAGCCGGTTACTGGGCACGAACTGGCGCTGTGGGAACTGTGGAAAGGAGTACTACCGAAACCCCTCGAAGTGTGGAAACTGCTCGCATACGGTCTTCGAGCGCCCATAGGAAGCGACGTTCGTAGTGGTGGCGGTGGTGATCCTGATCTTCCGATCTCGAATCCGCGGGCCCGGCCCGACCGCCGGGTTCAGATCTTACAAGTCCCGCGGTCGGACGATCGGACGGAATCGTGCTCGGATTCGATCGCCCGTCCGGGACGAAGAGCCGAAAAAGCGATTGGATCGTGAATCAGGCTGCGGCCACGGCCTGACCGCTCCCGCTTTCGCTCCCGAGCTGCCGTTCGATTAGCGCGAGCGCTCCGTCGAGCGCGATGGCCAGTAGCGCGCCAGCGATCGCACCGGCAAGCAGCCGCGGGGTGTTGAACAGCTTGATGCCGCCGATGACCCACACGCCGAGCCCGCCGCCGCCGATGAAGAAGGCTAGGTAGGCCGTCCCGACATTCAGAACCGTACTCGTCCGGATACCGGCGAAGATGACTGGCAGGGCGAGGGGAATGCGGACCTTTCGGAGGATCTCCCATTCGGTCATGCCCATCCCGCGGGCCGCTTCGAGGGTGCCTTCCTCGACGCTCTCGAGGCCGGCGATGGTGTTCGTCAGGATCGGGAGAAGTGTGTAGGTGAACAGACCGACCAGTGCCGGCAGGAAGCCAAGCCCCAGTAAGGGCAACATGAGCGCGATCACCGCGAGTGGCGGGATCGTCTGGGCGACGTTTCCGAAGGTCTCGATCGCGCCTCTCGCCCGGTCATTCCAGATTGCGACGATCCCGAGCGGGACGGTCACGGCGATCGCAAGCAACTCCGAGACGAACACGAGCTCGAGGTGCTCTAGCAACAAGTCGGTGAAGTTGCCCCAGTTGGCGAGCAGGTACGCCCAGGTCGCCCCGAGTAAGTCGAGCACGCCCACCGGGAATCAGGCCCCCTCCGCCTGCCGTTGTCTGATGGCCGCCTCGGTGACGATCCCGATGATGTCGGCGTTCTCGACGACGGGCAGGGCCTCGACGCCGGCCTGGATGCACCGCGAGAGCGCGACTTGCGTGCTGTCACCGGGCGAGACGGGGATGAGTTCCCCGCCGTCGGCCATTGCCGTGTCCTCGCCACCCTCGAAGGCGTCGACGATGTCCCGGTGTTCCGCGGGGATCTCGGCGTCCATGACCTCTTCGACGCGGAGCACGCGGAGTCGCTTCAGGGTTCGGTCGGGGCCGATGAAGTCCTTGACGAATTTCGTCGATGGGTCATTGAGCAGTGCCGTCGGCGAGTCGTACTGCACACATTCGCCTTCGTTCATCACGGCGATCCGGTTACCCATCTTCAGCGCCTCGTTGATGTCGTGGGTAACGAAGACGATGGTGGTCTCGATCTCCGATTGAATGTCCAAGAACTCGTCTTGGAGTTCCTCGCGGGTGATGGGATCGAGCGCGCCGAAGGGTTCGTCCATCAGTATGACGTCCGGATCGGCCGCGAGCGCGCGGGCGACGCCGACGCGCTGTTGCTGGCCGCCTGAGAGCTCGCTCGGGTAGCTATCGCGGTACTCCTCCGCAGGGAGGCCCACGAAATCGAGGAGTTCCTCGACGCGATCGTCGATGTGCTCTCGGTCCCAACCCTCGAGTTCGGGGACCGTCGCGACGTTCTTGCCGACGGTCATGTGCTCGAAGAGGCCGACGTCCTGGATCACGTACCCTATTTTCCGGCGGAGTTCGGTCGCGTCGAGGTCGGTGACGTCGGTGTCGTCGTAGTAGATGGTCCCGCCGGTAGGTTCCTCTAACCGGTTGATGAGCTTCATCGTCGTCGTCTTCCCACAGCCCGACGGGCCCACGAGCACCGTCGTTGTCCCTGCCTCGACTTCGATGTCGAGTCCGTTCACTGCCTCTGTGCCGTCCGGATAGGTCTTGTCCACGCTGTCGAAACGGATCATTGGATTCGTGTCTGTATCCCGCTGAGCGTTCGTGTCGCGATCGACGGCTCGATACTCTCGCCATTCCTGAGTCGGAGCCCCTCCTCGATAACGCCGAAGGCGTAATCGAAGACGAGTGCCAGCAGCGAGAGGACGATCGTGGTGACGACGATCATCGCGGTGTCGTCCTGTGTGATGCCATAGAAGATGTAGTGGCCCAGCCCACCGGCCCCGATGAACGCGCCGATGGCGACGAGTCCAACTAAGAGGACGACGGCGTTCCTAACGCCGGCCATCACGACCGGCAGTGCGGTCGGCACTCGCACGCGCCACAACCGTTCGAAGCGCGTCATACCCAGTCCCACGCCGGCCTCGATGGCGGCATCGCTGGCCCGCGTCAGACCGATGTAGGTGTTTCTGATGATCGGAAGCTGGATGTAGGCGACCAGCGCGGCGATCGTCGGCGGGTTGCCGATCCCCAGAATCGGAACCAGCAAGCCGAAGAAGGCGATCGCCGGGATCGTCAGCAGGATGCTCGCGACCCAGAGCACGGGCGTTCTCGCCCGGTCGTAGTAGTTGATGCCCACGCCGGCAGCGATACCGATCGGGAGGGCAATTGCGAGCGCCACGAGAGTGATCAGAACGTGCTCGAAAAAGAGCCGCGTCAGTCGATCGGCGTTATCCAGCGCGAACCCGACGTACCCGTCGAGGATCAACGGGAGTGCTCCGACGCCATCCGCCAGAACGCCCTCGATCATAGCAGGCCCTCCGAGCGGAGGTACTCGCGGGCGACCCTTTGGGGGTCCCGGTTCTGCAGCGAGACCAACCCGTTGAGTCGGACGATCTTATCGAGGGTGAGCGTCGGCCCGATCGCGTCGAGCGGTTCGCGCATCTCGGGGCTCGTCTCGAGTGCCTCCTCGTTGACGAGCGGCGATGGATTGTACGGCGGGAAGAAGGTATCGTCGTCCGCGATCGTCTCCAGTCCGTAGCGCCTGATATTGGGGTTGGTACTGAAACCCACCCCGACGTCCGCACCGCCATTGGCGATGGTCTGGTAGGCAAGCGACGCGCCGACGGTGCGAATGGTCAGCTTCGAGGTCGCCTGCTCGAAGTCGTAGTGTTTCGCCAGGCCGGGCCAGCCGTCGGGCCGAGTGCGGAACTCCGGGCCCATGACGACGGTGAAGTCGGTGTTGCCCTTTCTGACGTACTCGGCGAACTCCGTCATCGTCGTCGCGCCCGTCTTCCGTGTCCACTCCGGGTTGGCGATGAGGATGTAGGTGTTGTTGAACGGCGCACGATTGAGGTAGGCCAGGTCGTAGACCTCCTGCATTTTCTCGTCGACCGCCTCGTAGAGTTGCTCCTGACCGGAGATCACCCGCTCTTTCTTCGGCGGGATCGTCGTCCACCCGCCGCCGGTATAGAGCCAGAAGGAGGTCGTCTCGCCGTTCTCGACCGCCCGGAAGTTCATGCCGACTCCGCCCAGTGCGGTCTCGTCGAGGACAGTGAGGTCGGTGTTCGCCCGCAGTGCCTCGATCGACATGTAGCTGAGCAGGATGCTCTCGGGGAAGCGTGCCGAGCTTATCTTTACCGTCCCGGGCTGTACGGCACCGAGCACGCCCATACAGCCGGCCGATGCGCCCATTCCGGCGACTGCGGCCGTCGCGCCGCCGAGTTGCAGGAAGTTTCGTCGTGTCGTGTTCACTGTCGTGGTTCCGATAGCCGTTCGTTGGTATCGCACACGATCATCGATCGCACGGTCCCCGTGGACGCGACACGCGAGGCAGCGCCCCTGGGGTAGCACTTTACCACAACGACCCATACGGTTATACCCTGTGCTTGCTCTTTCGCAATATCGGCCGTGTGCGACCGCACTGCTAGGGCAGTGCGGTCGCTGAGAAACACCCCTTTCGAGAAGCTATCACTAACTCGGCGTTATCGGCCGCAGCGCGATACTACCAAGCTTTTTCGCCTGCCCGTGCGCACTGCAGGTATGGTTTCGGATCTCTTCGATCCTGAACGTTGGGAACCGGTCTCGGGGTTCGACTTCGAGGACCTCACCTATCATCGAGCGACCGACATCGCAGCGGTCCGGATCGCCTTCGATCGACCCGAAGTCAGGAACGCCTTCCGTCCGAAGACCGTCGACGAACTCTATACCGCGCTCGATCACGCCAAACGCCAGGGCGATGTCGGTTGTGTCCTTCTCACTGGTAACGGTCCCTCCCCGGAGGACGGCGGTTGGGCGTTCTGTTCGGGCGGCGATCAGTCCGTGCGTGGCGGCGCGGGCTACGAATACGGCCCCGGAGAGGACGACAGTGCCGACGGGGCGGGCACTGAAGATGACACGGACGAGCAGACCGAGGCGAGCGAGCAAAGCCCCGGTCGGCTACACATCTTAGAGGTTCAGCGGCTGATCCGCCACCTCCCCAAACCGGTGATCGCCGTCGTGCCCGGCTGGGCGGTCGGCGGCGGTCACAGTCTCCACGTGGTCTGTGACCTGACGCTCGCGAGCGAGCGAGCGATCTTCAAACAGACCGACACCGATGTCGCTTCCTTCGACGGCGGCTTTGGCTCGGCGTATCTCGCCCGCCAGGTCGGCCAGAAGAAAGCGCGGGAGATCTTCTTCCTCGGTCGGGACTACAGTGCTACGGAAGCCGCCGAGATGGGGATGGTGAACGAGGTTCTCGACCACGAGAACCTCGAAGGCACTGCCCTCGAATGGGCCGAGACGATCACGAACAAGAGTCCGACCTCGATCCGCATGCTGAAATACGCCTTTAACCTCGATTCCGATGGGCTGGTGGGTCAGCAGGTCTTCGCCGGCGAGGCCACCCGTCTGGCTTACATGACCGACGAAGCACAAGAAGGCCGGGATGCCTTCATGGAAAAGCGCGAGCCGGATTTCTCCGAGTATCCCTGGCACTTCTAACACGGACCTTTTTGCTGAGGTCCTCGCTCACTCCCTCACTTCGTTTGGTCGCTCACTGCGGGCTCAGCAAAAATCTCCACCAAAAACGCTCGCTCACGCCTTCGGCGTTCGCTCGCGCCGAGCGTGCTTGACCACTGCACCGCCCCACCCCGCTGGCTATTGTCTCCTTCACCGTTCGAGCGCACCTAAACTCGATCAGCCGGCGGAAGGCATTTCTTTGCGGATAGCATACCCGAGCCCATGACGTTCCAGCCGAACCAAGGACTCGAACAGGAAGAGGTCACCGAACGCGTCGATCGATCCATCGAAGAGAACGAAGTGGTGTTGTTCATGAAGGGCAACCGGCTGATGCCCCAGTGTGGGTACTCGAAGCGTGCAGTCGGGCTGATCGGCCAGTACCGCGAGGACTTCGAGACGGTCGATACGCTCGAATCCCTTGAGGAGTATCGCAGCGCGCTCTCGGCACACAGCGGCTGGGAGACGACCCCACAGACCTACGTCGACGGCGAGTTCGTCGGCGGGAGCGACGTGCTCGCCGAACTCGACGAACGGGGCGAACTGGAAGCGACACTCGCCGGCGAGTAGGGGTCTATAGCGGCGAGAAGCGATCGAGCTATCGTTCTCTTTTGACCGGGTTCGAAGGACAGCTACTATATGCGAGGAGCGCTTAGAGACGCTCAAGTGGGGACGTACCCACCGCTTAGCGGGGATTATTGACCATGACGGGCTGCGTATACACCTTACACTCGACGCTCGAGTTGCCGTTAGAGGACGTTCACGAGTTCCTCGAAGACCCCGATCTCCCCGGCGAGATCGAGGACATCGATCTCACTCGTCGAAACAACACGCTGATCATCAGCGCTGTCGCCACCGATACTGACATCAGCAAGTACACCCCGATGGCACAGCTCAAAGCCAGCGTAACCGAGAATCGCGTCTACGAGGAGCCACCCGAGAAGGATGAGGACGACGATGGCCCGATCACATGGGGACGGACCCCACCCCGAGGGCCCTCCGGTCCGCGTGGGCCGGACGAAGAGGAAGAGGAGATCAACTCCAAGCTCGTCGAGTACGCCTGCTTCAAAGGCGATCGCGAGACGGTACTCCAGAACACCGCGCTGCAGTACCCGATGTTCGAGGTGCTCTGTAACTTGGCCCGCGTCGCGGAGAAAGGCACCCTGACTGCAATCAGTGCTCGGGACAAGGAGTTGAAAGCCACCCGAATCGTCGACGGCGAGGACCGACCCGTCTCGATCGATGTCGTCGAGGACCCGCGCGAGCGCGAGGGGAAAGCTGAAGGTGTCAACTGGCGCAACAACGAGTTCATCTCGTAACCGACTCCGAGTCCACTACCTGGTCCGTACGCTCTCCCCGACGCCTTCGACGTTCCGTCCGTTTCCCACGCAGCCCCGCTCGACGACACTCTGCCTCGAAAATGCTGCCAAACTAGAATTCCCATAGCATGTTGCAAATGAAAGCATATGCACTAAGCACGTACTGTGTCTGTTCTAGTAAAGTGCTAACATGTCGAACTCGGCCGACTCCGGTGAACTGTGGGACGCTGCATCGCTCGTCGTCGGTTCGGAGTACCGGACGTCGGTACTGGAGACGCTGACCGACCGGCCGGCGACGCCGAGCACGATCGAAGCCCGGACGGATATCGACATTGCTCACGTCTCTCGGAGCCTTTCGACGATGCGCGAGGAACGACTAGTCGAACTGGTGGTTCCGGAGGACACGAAGAAAGGACGGATTTATCGCTCCACCGGCCGCGGCGAGCGCACGCTGGCTCTCATCGAAGAGGCCGGGACGAACTGACTGGGAAGAATGTGCCGACTAGTGATCAGCCTGTCCACCCGCCAGGGACGAATAGCTCGAGATCGCCAGCGATAATTCCGCTCGTGGTCATCGATCGGTTAATCGAACGCACCGCATCGGCGATCTCGTTCTACGCTTTACCGGAATAGAGGATCACGCCAGGATGGTTCCATCGTCGGGGTCGGCAGTTCCGTCGACGTAATCCCGATCGTTCGTGAAGGCGATCCGATCGTTTTCGACCGCGTAGCGTCAGATATCCTCGTCGGGCGTTCCCGGGCCGAGGCCCTCCGGTACGTGCTCGACGTCGAATCAGCCCGCGAGCATCGGGTACACTGGGTCGCCGACGTGCTCATCATACAGCAGCCGAAGCGTCATTCACTCGGAGCCGGCTCGACGGGCAGATCTTCGGGGCCGGAAATAGCGTCTTCGGGGACGCGTCGCTGTTCGCGAGTGATCCGATCGATCGTCTCGCGGTGCTCCGCGTAGTAGGCGAGCGCCGCGTAGACATCTTCTTTCGAGAGGTGGTCGTAGATCATGTACGCCACGTCCGAGACGGTGTAGTGGCCGTGGACGATCAGCGAGACGACGTGATGCACACCGATCCGCGTGCCCTTGATCCGAGGTTTACCGCCGAGGGTACCTTCAGTGCTGACGATAGTGCTCATGTCTACCTTCCTCATGAATCACCGATTCTGTCCGATAATGCTTCGTGCTCGTGGCATTCTAGATAACTGGAGTTTCACGGACCAATAGCCGATGGTCCAGCCGAGAACAACCATACAAAAACACCGGATACTACCACAGCAAGTAGACCTCTAACCGCTCCCTCGGTGAACGGATGGTCTGAGTAACCTTCCTGGCTCTCTGTCATGCCCATTGAGGCGAGATCTACCAACAAGACAGCGGCTGCGGCTAGCAAACCGATAAGTGAGGCAAACGTAATGACGAATCCAATTGAAACCGGTCTCAGCTCGAAAACAACGTCTCCGATAGCAACCCCAAGCATGGTATAGGAGCTAGCAGTATAGCTGATGAACCTGTTTGGCGTAATTTGGCTCCTCTCTTCTCTGAATCTTCACCGGAGAGAAGCTCTCGAAGAAGGAGTTGGCTGACGCCGATCCAAACCGGCACAACGATCGCGATGGCCTGTAACAGCGATGTCGCGAGTTGTTGGTCTCGCACAGTTCGTCATCAGGTGTGATCGCATTGATCGTTACTGATTCAGAGAATCAACCATGAGCGCTCTGTAGGAATGGCTGGACCGGTTGAACAGTTATTTCCCCCTCTCTCGGGCTGCAAAGGATCTCACTCTTACATTACCGGACCTACTCAACTAAGGAGTGAGATCAGTTCGGAGCTATAGTGTCTCTCATTCGCACACCGATCCGAACACACAAGACCTTTTTAGTTCGCTAATTATATCTCATTACGAAATGTCCGTACAATTCCCCGAGTACCTCGATGTCGATTACGAAGGCGGCGAGGGCCAAGACCCCGAAGACTACCCGACGATCGAGGACAAGATCGAGAAAGCCATCGAGGTCACGAAGACCGGCCTCGAACAGTACGAGAACCCCGCGGTGATGTGGACCGGCGGGAAGGACTCGACGCTCACCCTCTATTTCGTCAAGGAAGTCGCCGATCGCTTCGATCTGGAGGTCCCCCCCGTGCTCTTCATCGATCACTACCAGCACTTCGAGGAGCTTCACGACTTCGTCGAACACTGGGCCGAAGAGTGGGACCTGGAAGTCGTCTACGCGCGCAACGAGGACGTGGGTGCCTACGTTGAGGATGAGGGTCTCGAACCCGGCGACGACATCGAAATCGACGAGCTCTCCGAGCACAACCAGCACCACGTCCGGGAGATCCTGGAGTACGAGGAAGACACCTTCCCGTTCCTCTTGGACACGTACGTCGGCAATCACTTGCTCAAGACCGTCGCGCTCAACGACGCCTTGGAAGAACACGGGATCGACGGCATTCTCTCGGGTATTCGCTGGGACGAACAGGAGTCCCGTGCGAACGAGACGTTCTTCAGCCCGCGTCACGATCCCGATATCTACCCGCCCCACGATCGTATCCAGTCGATCCTCCAGTTCAAAGAGGCCGACGTCTGGGAGGCCTTCTGGAACTTCGTGGTGCCCGAGACCGTCGCGGCATATCCCGAGGAGGGCTACGTCCCTCAGTCCGACGACGACCTCCCCGAAGGCGTCTCCCAAGAGGACATTCCGGTCTCGCCGAAGTACTTCGCGGGCTTCCGGTCGCTGGGCAGCGAGATCTCCACCGACAAGGCCGCCGAGGAGCCCGCCTGGCTGCAGGACCTCGAAGGGACGACCGAGCGCGCGGGCCGCGCCCAGGACAAAGAGGACCTAATGGCACGGCTGCGCGACCTCGGTTACATGTAGCACGTTTTGCTCTGCGCTCGGCGCGCTTCGCGCGCCTCGCTCGGCAAAACCTGCACTAAAAGCACTCCTCGCGAACTTCACTTCGTTCCGTTCGCTCGTCGGCCCGCTCCTTCGCTCTTTTCAGTCGCTCAGTCACGATGAACCGCTCGTACCTTCGGTACTCGCGGATGCTGTGACGACAGCGATGAACACCACTGTTTTATTCGACGACCGAGAGGTAGCACCGATGAATTCGAAGTACGGAACCTACCTCGTGACACAGGAAGACCGCTCGGCCGGACGATCGACTCTCGAGGTGGTCGAGGCGGCCATCGCTGGCGGGATAGACGTCGTTCAGTTGCGCGAAAAGAACACGACGGCCAGGGAGCGCTACGATCTCGGACGCGAGGTGCGAGATCGAACGGCCGAGGCCGAAATCTCGTTGATTGTTAACGATCGAGTCGATCTCGCGCTGGCCATCGATGCTGAGGGGGTCCACCTCGGCGAGGACGACCTACCCGTGTCGGTCGCTCGGGAGCTACTGGGCGAAGAGGGGGTGATCGGCCGGTCGGTCTCGACGGTCGCGGCCGCGCGCGAAGCCGAGGCCGCGGGGGCGGACTACCTGGGCGTCGGGGCGGTCTTCGCTACTCGATCGAAGGACGTAACCGACGAACAAGCCGAGATCGGCGTCGAGCGGGTTCGTGCGATCGCCGAGAGCGTCTTGATCCCGGTCGTCGCCATCGGCGGGATCGAGCCGGCGAACGCCGCCGACGCGGTCGCCGCGGGCGCGGATGGGGTGGCGGCCATCTCGGTGATCACTGCCGCCGAGGATCCTGCGGCGGCGACCCGGGAACTGGGTGAGGCCGTGGCTGCCGGGCGGGAGGAGCGATGACCGCGAGCGAGATCGATCTCCCGGCAGCCCTCGAGACGGTGAGTACCACCCAACCCCTCATCGAGGCTGTGACGAACCCGGTCACGGTAAACGGGGTGGCGAACACGATCCTGCACTGGGGGGCGCTCCCAGTGATGGCCGACACCCGGCGGGAGGTCGCGGAGATGGTCGCTACCGCCGATGGCTGTCTGCTCAACACCGGCGACGTGAGCGACACAGGCAAGAAGACGATGCTCGCCGCGGGCCGGGCAGCCAACGAGAACGACGTTCCAGTGGTGCTCGATCCGGTCGGCGTCGGCGCGACCCCTACCCGAACGGCGGTGGTCGAGCAGTTGGTCGAGACCCTCGACATCACCGTCATCAACGGCAATCGCGCGGAGGTCGGGGCGATCGCCGACGCGGTCGGTGAGAGCGGTTCGGCAGCCGGAACGAGCGAGATCCGCGGTGTCGAGGCGGTAGGGGAGGGCTCGATCGAAGGGATCGCGGCGACGGCCCTCGCCTGTGCGCGTGCGGCCGAGGCGATCGTCGTCGTCTCGGGCGAGACCGACGTCGTCGCCGACCGCGAGGCCGCCTACGCGATCACGGCGGGCCACCCGATGTTGGGTCGGGTCGTCGGCACGGGGTGTATGCTCGGCGGGACGCTCGCGACCTTCGCAGCGAGTCTCGACGCGTCGTTCGAGGCCGCACTGTCGGGAACGCTCGCTCACGGGCTCGCCGGTGAGCGGGCGGCCGCAGGCGAGTACGGAGCGTACGCGGGCCCGGCGAGCTACGAGGTGGCCTTCCGGGACGCTATTGCCGGCTTCGACGCTGGAGCCCTCTCCGAGGAAGGGATCGAGGCCCGCATCGAGCGGGTAGCGATCCCGGAGTGAATCGAGCTTCTCGGCCCACCCTCGACAATGCGCTCACGGGCCCCTCACAGGTGCTGCCAGTCGATCCGTTCGCTCCGTCCTCGGAGTAAGGGGTTCCTGACGACTTCGAGGGTCCGGTCCTCGGCGTCGGGCGTAAAGGGCGCGGCGACCAGCAGCCGCGCGACATCCGCTCGCGATATCGTGCCCCACAGGCCGGTTCCGGCGGACCCGACTTGGACGTCGTCGGTTGCCGATAGGGTAGTGAGAATCCCCGGCCGAAGGATCGTATACCGGAGACCCGATTCGCGGATCGCTCGCTCGGCCTCGGCCTTGGCGTCGAGTACCGGTCCGATCGTCAGTCCGAAAAACTGGGCCATCGGGCTCGCTCGGTCGCCATCGACGCCCAAGGAGGACTCCATGACGATCGCCTCGACGCCTGCATCCGCGGCGCTCTCGACGAGGTTTCGGTTCCCGACCCCGTCGACCAGTTCGTCGGCCAGGAGTACCTCTCGGGGATCGGAGCCGACAGCCGTCAGGATCATATTCACGCCTTCGACCGCCCGCTCGGCATCGGCGCGATCGAAGAGATCACCGACGATCGCTTCGTCCGCACCGGCGCGTTCGAGCCGGCGGACTTTCCCCGGGTCGCTCGTGAGTGCGCGAACGTCGAGATCGCTTCGTGCCAAGAGATATAGCACTCGTCGTCCGGTATCGCCGCTCGCACCGGCGAGCAGCACCGTCAGTCCCTTATTTGGGTCCATACCACTGTTCCGGCCGCGCCGTGCTTGAACGTTCGACCTCCCAACGACCTCGGCCGCGACCTCCTCCTACGGTCATCAACCGTTCTATGCCACCGACGGGTTGAACGCCCCGAACGATGATCGCCGCGGTCAGTTCGTCGCTCAGTGCATGTAGTTCTCGCCCATTCGCCTACCCTCCGCAACGAGTCGGCGACCGGCCTTTCCGCGTGTTCGCTCCCAGTCGTCGAGCGCGCTCCCTATCCGGTCGCTCGCTTCGAGTGCGTCGGCCAGTGCGATCCCGTCGGCGGCGGCCTTCGCGGTTCCGGCAGCGGTATGAGGGCGTGCGACGAACGCACTGTCCCCGAGCAGACAGACCCGACCGAAGGTCGTTCGGGGCACTTCCAGATCGTAGATCGTCTGGACGAATCGATCGTCGGTCGCCCGGACGAGATCGTCAAAGACACCTGGAAGCCGCTCTTCGGCCGCGGCGAGCAATGCCTCCTCGACGTCGGCTCTGAGTTTCCCCGGTGGCACCGAGAAGTCGTGCGTTCGCCCGTCGATATCGGTCATGAGACCTCGACGCTCCCCGCGCTCGATCGGATCGTACCACACCCAGTTGAGCCGCCGCTCGCCTGCTGCCGTACTATCGTCCGGGCCGGGAATGAGGTAGGCCAAGACGAGATCCTCGCTGCCCTCGTAGAACGTGAAGGTGTCCTCGAACTGCTCGTGAACGCTCGCCGAGACGCTCCCTTCGGGCGTGACGCCCCGCCACGCGACGTAGCCCGCGTACTCGGGCTTGACATCGGGCAGAAGCTCTTCTCGACTCCCCGACTGGCCGCCTTCCGCGACGACGGCCAGGTCAGTTCTTAAGATCTCGCCGTTCTCGAATCGGAGGGTCGCCCGCTCTCCGCGCCCGCCGTTCGTCAGTCTGCTCGATTCGGTATCCACTTCGTCGGTTCGCGTCCCTTTCCCGTCGATGCTGATCGTCGTCCGGCCCAGGTGATAGTTCTCGTCGGGAACGGCGTCCCCGAGGCGTCGATAGAGCCCGTCCCAGGAGGTGAACGCCATCGACTCCTCGTAGGCGCGTTCGACCGCTCCCTCGCGATCGAGGTACTGGCGAGTCGTGGTCGTCGTGGTGAGTTCCTCGGGGTTCGCGATGTCGTGTGCATCCAGGAAGTCGAGTATCGTCGGCTGGGCGACGATGCCGGCTCCCCGACTTCTCAGTTCGCCGGTCGATCGCTCGAAGATCTCGACGTCGACGGCGCGATCAGCATCGTCGAGTGCGAGCGCGGTGAACAGCCCGCCCATCGACCCGCCAGAGATCGCGACCTTGAGCCGATCACCGTGGCCGTCGTCACTGTCGCTATCGCTTTCAGTCTCTGCCATCGGTCGAGTCCGCGTAGGGAGAGGAGTCCGGTGAACCCATCGCAACGACCACCCTCCGTTCCGAGCGTTCGTTTCCGGGATCGTGCCGACCGGTGGATTCGTTCGCCCGGTAGAACTACTGGTCGTCGCTCGCGACCGACTCGGCCACCTCGTCCCGCAGTTCGTCGATGTCGACTGCCCCATCGAGTTTCTCCTGATCGATCGCCGCTCGCAGGACGCCCCGGTCGGCGACGGCGGTGACTCCCTGTTCGTCGACGGCCGACTCGATCGTGGTCCGGTTGATAGCGTTTCCGGCCTGCTCGGTGTCGACGCCCGGAAGGTTACTCACTGCCCGTTCGACTGCTTTGTACGCACCTACGACTGCCATGCAAAAGGTCGAACAGGAACTCTCTTAGGAGTGGTGCCGGCTACTGCACCCTACTATCGCGTGAGCGACTCGGGCCCGATCCCATGGGACCTGACCGGATCGAAATCCACTCGAATCCGCCACGGAACGCGGGATCGGTCGATGCCAAAGACCCCTCGTATCGACCACCTCGGGGGGTTCGGTTACCGACTGCGCTACCGGTCGATAACAATGCTGATGTGGTTTCATCGCTGATCTTCGTCCGATGAATAAGCGGATATATAGCATCGATAGCTTGCGTGCAATCGCGATATTTTTTGTCGTCGTTGCACACACACATCCATTTCACGCCTTCAGAGCGTACGGGAACTACGTCTACTTCGTTTTGGATACTATCGGCCAGTTCGACGTTCCCTTCTTCTTCCTAACGGCCGGTTATTTCTTCGCGATGAAAACACACCGTGAGAACGTCTTTTCCCTCGCGGCGAACGCCGCTCGGAAACTGGGCTCGATGTATCTCTTCGGTGTGTCGACATATCTGTTCGTACTGACGGCACTGACCGTTGCCATTACAGCCCTCGGCAACGGAAACGTGACGAACGTTCTCCTCACTCACTTCCCCGATGACCTCTCGCTCGTCGGAGTGTTCTATTACGGCGATGCGATCGCGGTCCCGCTGTGGTTCCTCACTGCACTGATCTTTTCAATCGGGTTCGTTTCGGTGTTCGTCGTCCTCGGGAAAACCCGCTATCTCCTCCTCGTCGCGGCGTCCCTCCACGTTCTCGGCCTGATCGGACAGAACTACCCGATGCTCCTCGATGTCCCCTTTCCGACTCGGGACGCGATCTTCTTCGGTTTCTTCTACGTCGCGCTCGGGTTCCACATCCGAGCGGCGGACTGGACGCCGAAGGCGACTCACAGTCGATTCTATCTCGGTGCGATCGGTGCTTTCCTCATACTCCAATTGCTAGAACAGTACGCGATCGGCTACTTCCTCCCAGGTCGTACGCTCGGCCAGGGGATCTTCGTAACCGAGTACACCGTCTCGACGGTCTTTCTGGTCCTCGCGGTCTTCGCCTACGCGCTGTCGAGGCCGAACTGGAGTAGAGGAACGTTTCTCCCGACACTGGGGGAGTACGCCGTCGGGATCTACCTGATCCACGCACCGGTCTACCAAGTGTTCGAGATGTTGAACGGTGCATCGATGGCTGCCGGCGGCATCGACTACAGGACGACGCTCCTGTGGCACGTACTCGTCACGCCGCTCGTGTTCGTCCTCTCGTTGGCGTCGTATCTCCTCATTGCGAGGGTTGGTCTCGTCAACGTCGGGGGCAGTCACCTCCCACGTCTCGGCCGGATCCGCGCTCGACTGGGAACGTCGAACTCCGAGACGGGGTCCTCGGCGGACTGACCACACGCTAGGGAGTGGTAAGCGACGGCCGGCCGGCCCGGTTCGGCTCACCATGTACTAATATGTTATCGGAGTCGACACTGCCTCTCGGTGACTGCGGGACGGCAATAAAAAGTGCCCGGGGTGGGCTCCGAACCCACGATCTCCGCATGTCCCAGGATCGAGGCTCGGCGGGCCTCGGCGGACACACGAGTATAGACTCCGCACCTCGATAACCCTATGAGTGCGGCGCTATGTCCAGCTAAGCCACCCGGGCTACCGGCCGCTACACGAGAGAGGAGTATTAACCTTCCCATCTCACCTTCCGTTCCCCCCGCCGCCCTCGATTTCGGCTCCAGCAGAAACCGACGAACGACGATGAAATCGGGGCCACGATCGTGCCGAGCACTGAGCAGGCCGGTCAGCCGTTCGATCACCGGCTCACTCGCGCTCGCGCCCGGTGACCTTCCGGATGCAAGAGGATCCGAAGGGACCGTGCTCGCCCGCCTCCAGTTGCAGGAAATAGCCCGTCGAAAGGGCTGCCCTACAGCGCCGGCAGGTGAACTCACCCTCCCTCGAAATCACTTCGCTCTCGTGGCGAACGAACCCCTCGCCTCGGGCCTGAAATACGCCTTCCTCGCGCTCGAGGACGCCGCGGCGCTCGGCTTCGTCCAGGACCGCTCGCGTGACTGCCGGGTTCGTCGTGATCGTCTCGACCCGATCGACCGCGGCCGCGACCGAGAGCTCCCCGCCTTCGAACTTCCGGAGCAACTCGACGCCGAGTTCGACCGGATCGACGTCCTCTTGACCGGAACTCGTCATGGCCCGGTCGGCAGCACCACTAGCACTACTGGCAGCTTCGGGGTCGTCGCTATCGGCGCTATCGCTCCCCGCGCTTGTGGCGTCGGCCTCGGTCCCCGGCTCCCCGTCCACGAGTGTAGCTACCAGCCCATCGACTAAAACGTGTCCCGTCAGCCACCGCTCGTCGGTCGTCGGTTCACGTCGCTGGCGCGTGTCGCCGGTTCGGGCGCTCGCCCGTTGGCGCCGAAGAAGCGACGACCCGCCCGGGTCGTCGGTCCGATCACAAGAGGTTTGCTCGCTGCTCCTCCAGTTCCGGCAGTGAACGCGGGGAGCTACCGCCAGGGGCTCGGTCTGGTCGTTCTACTCGGGTTCGTCGTCGTCGCGAGCGTGCTCTCCTCGCCCGGCGAGGTCCTCCGGGCGATCGAGGGACTACTAGCCGATCCCCTTCGATTCGCGCTCGCTCTGGTAGTTCTGTATTCGCTGCGCCCGCTCGTCGCCTGGCCGCTCAGTCTCGTTTCCGTCCTCGTCGGCTACGCCTATGGCTTCGCGCTCGGCTTCCCGGTCGCCTTGGTGGGCACCGTCGGTTCCTGTCTCTTCCCTTTCGTTCTCGCACGCTACTTCCGCAGCGACATCGGCCTCTTAGGGTGGGTCTCGGCCGCGGGAGAGCGCTTCTTCGAGGCGACCGGCGACGTGCGGGGGGTCCTCGCCGCTCGGCTCGCTCCGGCCCCGGCCGACGCGATTTCCTATGGGGCCGGCCTCTCGGGCGTTTCGGCGAGCGGGTTCGTTCTGGGCACCGTCCTCGGGGAGATACCCTGGACTGTGGCGTTCGTGCTCGTCGGTGCCTCAATGACCGACTTCAGCGTCCGCGAGGCGACGCTCGACAGCGCTGCGTTCGTGATCGGCGCGACCCTCCTCGCCGTCCTCGCGCTCGCGGGTCCGGCCTACCGCTACCTCCGGGCGCGCCAGGGGAGCGATCCCATCGCCGACGGCCCCAGGAGCGAGACTCCTCACAGCGAGGAGTGACCGACTCCTGTTCGTCTCGATCGCTCCGAGCGCTCGACTCCCCGCCCTGGCCCTCGATCCGCCGGGAGACCGAACAGAGGCGGGGATCGGACGGGCGAAGGGTTTAGCACCGAACGGGCGTGGTACGCGCCATGCCGCCATCACCAGACGTTCTCGTGTTGCGTGAGGGCACCGAAGGGCTCGCGACCGCATCCTACGCACGAGCGCTCCGCGAGCGCCTGCCCGATAGAGACGTACGTCTCGCACGCACTCCCGAAGACGAGCGGGAGCTAGCCCCCGAAACGCCGGTCATCACGGGCGTCGGGATCGATACCGACCTGTTAGCAGAGGCGGAGGCCCTCCGGCTGTTCGCGTGTGCCTTCGCCGGCACCGAACACCTCCCGACCGAGGCGCTGGCCGATCGGGGCGTGATCGTGACCAACGCCGGGGGGATCCACGCGCCGGGGATCGCCGAACAGGTCCTGGGGTATGTCCTTACTTTCGTCCGCCGTCTACAGGAGGGCCAGCGCCGGAAGGATCGCCGGGAGTGGCGTCACTTCCAGTCGGCCGAACTCGCGGGCAGCACCGTAACCATCGTCGGCCTCGGATCGATCGGGGGGGCCGTCGTGAAGCGGCTCCAGGGTTTCGACGTTACGACGATCGGCGTGCGCTACACCCCCGAGAAGGGCGGGCCGACCGACGAGATCTATGGGTTCGATAGCACTGAGCTACACGACGCACTGGCCCGTACCGACTACCTCGTGCTCGCCTGCCCGCTAACCGAGACTACTCGCGGGCTGATCGGGACTGCCGAACTGCGGACCCTGCCCCCGAGCGCAGTACTCGTAAACGTCGCGCGCGGGCCGATCGTCGACACCGACGCGCTCGTCGCGGCGCTTCGCTCCGAAGGAATCCGGGGCGCGGCACTGGACGTGACCGATCCCGAACCCCTGCCGACCAGCCATTCGCTGTGGAACCTCGATAACCTCTTGCTCACGCCTCACACTGGTGGGCACACCCCGATGCACTGGCCGCGCCTCGCCGACATCCTCGCCCGAAATCTACAGCAGCTAGACAACGGTGCTTCAGCGACGGACTTGGAGAACGTTGTCCTCGCGCCGGAGTGAGTTCTCGAGGGTCGATGTCGATGTCATTGAGCGATCGCCGATCGATCAGCGATCGATAGTCGAATCCTCTCAGCGACGGTCGTCGGGGTCGTCCGGGCTCCCGTCGGTTACGTCGATATGGACGCTTCCCTCGCCCGGATCCTCCTCACCCTCGGTGTCTGTGTCACCCTCGCCGCCGATCGGTAGTTTCTCCTGGAGGTCCGAGGCGACCGATCCGATCTCGCCTTTGAGCGTCCCTACCTCCTCGGCGAACTCGTCGACGGTTCGTTCGACGTAATGAACTTTGAATGCCGGCACGCGTCGCACGCGGTCCCGGCCCTGCTCGTCCTCCTCGATCTTGATCATCCAGTGGTCCTGGAAGTACGCGATGTGTTCGTTCGCGACGGTCTTCTCGACGGTGCCCTCTGCTGGGTCCTCGTAGACGATCGTCGCTCGGCCGACGTTCTCGTCGAGCTCGGGATCGGGGGTCGAGTCGTCGCTCATGTCACTGCTTTCGAGGCCCCGATCGGGTAGGTGCTTCGTTCTCCGTGCTAGTGTTCGTCCACTTGCTCCCGTCCCGCGGCTCGGAACCAGTCGATAGAAACGGATGGAACCAGTAGGAGAGGTATGTCCGATCCGGATCGCGATCCCGGCCTCCCGCCCGGCGACCCCGAGGACGCGCCGATCGTCACCTGTAGCCGGTGTGATCGGGAGTGGAACCTGGAGTACGAACTGGAGGAGCTACGTGCCGGGAACCGCGCGCTCGAACAGTTCGCGCTCGATCACCAGCGCCACACCGGCCACTACCCCGACGACACCTCCCCCTGGCTCGCGACCTGTCGACACTGCCCGGCCGGCGAGGCCTTCCTCGCCGAGCGCCCGGCCCGCCGGGGGGCAGAAACACACGCCCGACACACCCATCACGGCGTCACCCTCGAACACGCGAGCACCGACGAGGACGAGAACGAAATGGAAGCAAGTGAGACGATAATCGAACCCGACACCGAATAACACGGAGCGAACCGGGACGATCTACGCTCTAGCCTCCTCGGGGTCGATCGGCGTCAGCGCCAAGAGGTCTTCTTCGGGCGTGATTACCCACTCCTGGCCCGTCGAATCGTCCCAGCAACAGACCGTTCACTCGCCGTTTTCCAGTCGCTCCCAGACCTCCCGCTCGGTATAGTGGTGCCCGTCTGATCCCTCGTAAACGGATCGCTCCATCGTCTACTGACCACCATCCGCCGGCGTGGTAAAATTTGCCCCAACAGTCATATCGGCGTCGAGGTGATCGAACGAACGCAGCGTGGTGCCTGCTAACCCATTCGCCGCCTCGATCGATCTGTGAGGGTCGATGAGGCGGTAAGTACCTACCAGAACGTATCCGCACAGTCGTAGACGACGCCGTGACGCGGGCAGACGTACTTGCAGTGACGACGGACCATCCCCTCGCCACAGAGCGGGCAGGGTCGGCCGGTCGATTCCCGGGACACGACTCTCTCGTCGGTCGGAGGTCCGTTAGCGTTACCGGAACCCTCTCCGAGAGCCGGCACCGGCATCGGTCCCGATCCCGGTGAGAGGTCGGGCCACCCTGCAGCGACGCCGAACCGCGACCGACCGACCGACCGACCCGGGTTCAGTAGGACCGGCGCGCTCGCACCGTCCCCTCTCGGTCGCGGAGGACGATCGTATCGCCGCTATTGTTCCAGATCGGGTTGCCCGACCCCCAGTAGAGGTCGCTCGCGCTATCGCTGCCTTCGCCGGTGTGGATCGTGACCCGCTGTCCGGGCGCGAGCTCGAAGCCGTCGGGGAACTCGTAGACGTGATTGGCTTCGTCCTCGACGCTCCAGCCGGCGAGCGCCACTGTCCTCTCCCCGCGGTTCGCGAGGGTGATCGATTCTTCGGCGAGGTTCGCCCGCTCGTCTCCCGGCGCGTCGGGTGCGATCTCCTCGACGGCGAGCGCAGCGTCCTGAGAGGGGCGGTCGGGCCCCGGATCTGGGTCGGGACTACGACCGGGACTGGTGCCGGGACCGGGGCCTCGGTCGCCGTTGCCATCCCCAGGAGTATACGCCGAGAACAGCCCGAAGGACGCGTCGAACGCGCTCGTGACCGGAAGCGATCGGTCATCGTCGAGATTTCGTTCCGAGTCACGCACCCCGGGGCCGACGCGGAGGTCGGAGCCGAGCGCGCTCGCTAGCTCGTTCAGGTGCTCGCGGGCGCTGGCGGACGCGTCCGCACTCCCAAGCAAGACGACCGCCCCGCCCCGTTCGGCGAACGCCGCGAGCAACGCTTGTTCCTCTTCGGTGAATGGCTCCGGTGGAGGCGTGAGGAGCAGCGCCCGCCCGCGATCGAGAAACTCCTCCAAGAGGTCGTTGTGCTGTTCGAGGCCGATGTCCTGGCCTTCGAGGTAGCGCTTGTAGTAGGCCATCTCTTCGGCCGAGAGGGCGTACTCGGCGTCGAACTGGCCGTGGCCGCCGTCGATCAGTACCTCGCCCGCCCGATCGGTGAGCGCGTCAATGCAGTTCGTCACGAACGGGAAGTTCCCATACCCCGACGTATCGACGGCAAACCCCTCGCTAGCCTCGTAGGCTTCGTCGACGAGCAACCCGCCGATAAGGGCGACGTTCGCCGACGCGTCGATCCCGACGAGCGCGATCGTTTCGTCGGCTTCCCCGTTCGATTCGTCGCTCCCGTTCGCCGATCTCTCTTCTCCCTTCTCTTCGTCGCTTTCCGTCGCTCCCTCGGGTTCGGCGCGCGTCGCCGACGGTTCGGCGACGACCGGCACCCGACTCCCGTCGATCGGCCCGGTGTCGGTCTCGACGCTCACGGCCCCCGGGAAGAACAGCTCCTCGACCGGCCGATCCCGTATCTCGGGGACGGTCTCGATATTGCTCTTTGCCCACACCCCTCGTCCCGCCGCGCGGGCCGCCTGCTCTGCTCGCCAGAGCTCGTCGTGGCGCTCGAACCCCGAGCCGTAGACCCGGGCGTATCCCGCTTCGATCAGCACGCGATTGTACAGCGCCCGCTCCCCTCGATCGTTGCCGGTCGCCGGCCCGCTCTCGGTGCCGTCGTTGGGCTCTCCGTTGTCCGTTTCACTCCCAGGGCCCTCGCCCTTGGGACTCGCTGTTCCGTCGGCTGGAGGACGGCCGTACTCGACGTAGGCGAGCAGGCGATCGAACTCGTCGCGGATCGGCTCGTTCGGGTCGAACGACGCACGCACTTCCCGCCCGACGAGTTCGTTTTTCGCGAACCGCGAGGCGTTCGTTCCCCAATCGGTCAGGTACTCGAGATCGGTGATCCCCTCCCACTCCTGGGTGCGTTCGAAGCGCTCGTTCGCCGGAGTCTCAGGCGTGTCGACGCCGATCACTCGCAGTTCGCCGGTGCTCCCGTCGGCGAACGTAACGTTCAGCGTATCGCCGTCGTCGACGCTGTCGACGGTCGCTCGATAGCTCTTTTCACTTTCGAACTCGGGTGTCATTGGTCTCGTAGTAGCGGTAGTAGTCGTAGCGATTGGCCCACGCTGGCCGGGGCGGGTCGCCGGCCCGCACGGACCCGCTCGCTTCGTCTTTTCTGCTGGAAACGCCACGATACGCCCTCGCTAGTCGGACTGGCGGTGGTCGGTTATCTCAACACTCCGACCAGCCACAGGCCTCACAGGTCTTACAGCCCTCCGAGTAGTACACCGAGAGCGCACCACACTCGGGGCACTCGGGGCTCTTCCCGGCGTCGATGAGGTCCATCGTGCCCGAATCGGCCCCCGAACCTGCGCTCTTCTCGGCTCCGTTCGTCTCGGTGTCGGTTGCCTCGGCTCCGTTTCCGACGACGCCGGACTCTTCCCCACCGGCGTCGATCGCGGTCGCGCCGCCGTCTGTCTCGGGCTCGGAGACCTCACTCGCCTGCGCCGACTCCTCGCCGCTGACCTCCGAGAGGTTCTGTTGTTTCGGATACGGCCGATCGATCTCGTCGTCGAGATACCGGCGCATCGCGACGCCGATCGCGTCGGGGATCGAGTTGATCTGTTCGCCTTTGTCCCAGGCGACTTTCGGGCTCCTGATCCCCGAGAGCTTGTTTGCGACCTCGCGGGGATCGACGCCCGAGCGAAGCGCCACGGAGATCGACTTCGCGAGCGCCTCGGTGAACGAGCCCGTAAAGCCCCCGCTCATCCCGGTGTTCGCGAACAGCTCGAAGGGCTGCTCGCGCTCTGCGTCCTCGTTGATCGTCACGTAGACTTTTCCATAGCCCGTCTCGATGCGCTGGGTTACTCCTCTGAGGACGTCCGGCCGGCGCTGTTTCTCGGCGTAGTTAGACACTACCTCCGGCTCCGAAGGCGACTCCGACGTCGACGCTGCCCGCTGCGATGGCTCCTCCGCGGTCGCCGCGGTCGAATCCTCGGCGACGATCGACGCAATCTCGGTTTCGAGATTGGCTTTTACCTCCTCGCTGTCGAGGAAGCCCTCGATCCCGCCGAAGACTTCCTCGATCCGCCCGACGAGTACCGACGCGGCTTCCTGTTCGTCGGCGAACTCGGCGTTCTCGGCCCGGGTCGTTAGCACCTGCTTGCTCCGCGTGCCGTCGCGATAGACGGTGACGCCCTTCCCGCCGTTGTCGTAGATGTACCGATAGACCTCCTCCATGTCCTCTTTCGTCGCTGTGTTGGGGAAGTTACAGGTCTTCGAGATCGCCGAGTCGACTCCCTGCTGGCAAGCACACTGGACGCCTGCGTGGTCCTTGCCCGAGAGGTCGGCGGTGATGACGAACAGCTCGCCGATCGCGTCCGGCACAGTCTCTAAGCCTTCGACGCCGTCGAATTCGTTACTGCTCATCTGTGCTTTGGCTTCGTCCTTGACGACCCCGATGTCGACGTCGTTTGCCTCTAGGACTCGGAGGAAGTAATCGTCGAACTCGACGAGCATCTCATCGCCCTGCACGTCGTCTGAGACGTTCTTGTAGTACGCGACATTATAAATGGGCTCACACCCGCCAGTGGTGTTGCCGACCATGCTCGTCGTACCAGTGGGAGCGATCGTCGTCGTGTTGTGGTTGCGGATCGGGTAGCCATCCGCCCACTCCTCGGCCGATTCCCCGGTTTGGCCCTCGAACCACTCGCGGTACTCGGTCGGGGACGCGTACTTCGAGTCCGCCCAGTCCTCGAAGGACCCCCGTTCGTCCGCCAGCGCGTGGGAGGTCCGCTTCGAGCCGTGATTGATGTGGGTCATGAGCTGGCGGGCGATCTCGTTGCCCTCTGCTGAGCCGTAGCGAACGCCCAGCTGGATATATAGTTGGGCCAGCCCCATGATCCCGAGGCCGATCTTCCGCATCTCCCGGACCTTCTGTTCGATTTCGGGCACCGGGAAGTCACTCATCGTCACGACGTTCTCGAGGAATCGCGTACTCCAGGCGATGCGCTGGTCGAACTCCTCGGTGTCGATCGCTGCCTTGAGGAAGGCCTCGATCGCTGCGGACTGCGAATCGTACTCCGCGCCGTGTTCGGCCCGCCAGACCCGCCAGTCCGGTGCGCCCTCGGCGGCGAGCGTCGAGAGGTTGATGTGCCCGAGATTGCAGGCCTCGTACTCCTCTAAGGGCTGTTCGCCGCAAGGATTCGTCGCGAGAATCCGGTGATCCGGATGTTCGTCCACGTCGAAGGAATGTTCATTGTTCACCCGTTCGAGGTAGATCACGCCGGGCTCGCCGTTCTCGTGGGCTCCGGAGACGACGTGCTCCCAGATGGCGTCGGCCGGAATCGAGAGGACCTCGCCGACCTCGACGTGATGGCCGAGATCGTACCGGTCGTACATCTCTTTGGTTTCGGCGGTCGCGATGTGGGGATCCTCGGTTCGGGGGTTCGTGAAGACGAACTCCTCTCCGGCATACAAGGCGTCCATGAAGTCGTCGGTAACGCCGACGGAGATATTGAAGTTCGAGAGGTGCCCCTCGACGGCGTTACGAAGGTGTTTGGGCACCCGGCCTTCCTCGTCGATGAGCCCGCGGGCTTCCTCCAGGGCCTCGTTGAAGCTGGTGTAGGTGTAGTCGTCGGGATCGTTCAAGCGTAGGCAGTGGGCCAGAGAGACGTCCTTGTTCTTCGCGTGAATGAACTCGATGACGTCCGGGTGTGAGACACGCATGACGCCCATCTGGGCCCCGCGACGAGTGCCCCCTTGGGCGATCGTCTCACACATCTGGTCGAAGGTTCGCATGAAGGTGATCGGACCGCTCGCGATCCCGCCCGTCGAACCGACGGCATCGCCGTAGGGCCGGAGTTTCCAGAAAGCATAGCCCATACCGCCACCGCTCTGAAACACCTGTGCAGCTTCAGTGGCAGTTTCGTGAATATTGGTCAAATCATCCCCTGGAGAATCGACGAAACACGCAGATAGTTGCTGGAGCTCGTCGCCCGCGTTCATCAAGGTCGGGGAGTTCGGCACGAAGGATAGCGATTCCATCTGCGCCTGGAACTCCTCGCGAACGGCCTCGACGCGCCGCCTGGCTTCCTCGGGTAGTTCGGGGACGACCGTATCGTAGGTGAACTTGTTGACGTTCTCCGGCGTCAGCGTGGTTTCGGTGTCGTCCTCGGGGGTCGTTCCGTCCCCAAACACTTCTTCGGCCAGTTCCCCGCGTCGTGGGTGATCGGGTTTCAATTGCGAGGGCGTGACCGTGATCTCGCCGTCCCCTCGGTCGGCCTCGAAGGCCGCCTCGGCGAGCGCGATGTTTTTCGCCACGCGCTCGAAGAGATCCTCGGGCTCCTCGACGAGTTCCCCATCCGCGTTGCGCCGGAGATAGCGCGCCGGCAGGATGTTGCTATAGGCGGTCCCGGTGAGTCGTTCTTCGAGCGTCTCGCCGTCAGTCCGTTTGACCGGCAGCGTGATGTCTTCCGCGGAGATATTCGTCCGGCTCATGCTCTCTCCCCGCTAGTTGCGATCCGTGGTACGATCAGTGATTCGGTGGCGTCGATCCCCATTGTAACGTCACATCCCACACCCTGATTGGATATAAATTCTACGAATGGATGTATTATCCAAGCTGGATGGACGTTCGTCTAAAATACAGGATGCAGGACCACGGTGGCGGCTGAGGCGCTGTGAGACCGATAGCTCGGCAGGGATATAGCCGTACCCAAACCGGAGTGAAAGTGGTTTCGATCCATCCGAAACCGCGTGCGGCCATCACGATGCACACTCGAAACGATGGGGAGTTATAACTCGAATTGGAATCTTCGATTAACCAGGACGCAATATAATTACAAGAACCTATCCCGCCGCGAGATCGGAACCGACCCCGTGAGGTGTCGCGCTCCGATGTCTTCGCTCCTCACTCGAGTCCCGCAAGGAAGTTCCCGATCAGGTCGTGGCCGACGCCGGTGAGCACGCTCTCGGGGTGGAACTGGACGCACTCGATCGGGTACTCGCGGTGATGGATCCCCATCGCGAGGGTCTCGCCGTCCTCTTCGACGGTCGCCGTCACGGCAAAGCAGTCGGGGACCGCGCTCGCGATCAGCGAGTGATATCGTCCGGCCGGAAAGCCCTCTTCGAGCCCGGCGAAGACGCCCTTCCCGTTGTGATCGATCGGCGTTGCCTTCCCGTGGATCGGTGCCGGCGCTCGACTCACCTCGCCGCCGTAGGCATACGCCGCGGCTTCCAATCCCAGACAGACCCCGAGCGTCGGCACGCGGGGGCTCACCTCCCGCAGGACCTCGAGGGTCACACCGACGTCGCGCTCGTTCGCGGGGTGGCCTGGACCGGGACTGATCACGATGGCGTCGGGATCGACCTGCCGAACGTCGGCGAGCGAGGCGGTATTGCGAAGCACCGTCGATTCGATCTCGGGACCGCGATCGTCACGACCGTCACCGGTGGCGAAGTCACCCTTACCTTCGGTAGCGTTGATGTCGTCCGCCACCTCGGCTCTGTGGCGAGCGCGAAGCGCCTCCTCAACGTACTCGATGAGGTTGTAGGTGAACGAATCGAAGTTGTCGACGAACAGGACGTGTGGCACGCTACTCGTCCGTCCGCTCCCGTTTTCTCCCTCGATACCGTTTTCGGGCAGGCTGTCGGTATTCATCGCTTGGCCTCCGGCGTGGGCTTCGGGCTCTCGATCCGGCGCAGCGCAGCGAGAACTCCATCCATCTTCCGCTCGGTCTCGGCGTACTCGCTCGCCGGGTCGCTGTCGGCGACGATCCCTGCGCCGGCCTGGACGGTGATCCGATCGACTGCCTCCTCGCCGTCGATCGCCCCCTCCTCGGCCGAGCGCACGCCGCGTTCGATCGTCGCGGTGCGGATGACGATCGCGAGATCGGCGTCCCCGCCCCAGGAAAAATAGCCCACGCCACCGCCGTACAGCCCTCGTGGGCGCTCTTCGAGTGCATCGACGATCTCCATCGCGCGGATCTTCGGCGCACCTGATAAGGTGCCCGCCGGGAAGGCCGCCCGTACCGCGTCGAAGGCGTCCCGATCGCCTCGTAGTCGGCCGGTCACCGTCGACTCGATGTGCTGGACGTGGGAGTATTTCAGCACGTTCATGAACTCCGGTACCCGGACGCTCCCCGATCGGGCGACCCGGCGGACGTCGTTGCGCGCCAGGTCGACGAGCATCGTGTGTTCGGCTCGTTCCTTGTCGTCGGCGAGCATCTCCCCGGCGAGTCGGCGGTCCTCGACGGGACTTCTCCCCCGAGAACAGGTCCCGGCGATCGGGTTCGAGACGATTTCGCGGTCGCTCACCGACAGGAGGGTCTCGGGGCTCGCGCCGACGACCGCCCGATCGCCGAACTCCAGCAGGTACATATACGGCGAGGGGTTCACCTCGCGGAGCGCTTCGTACAAGCCAAGCGGATCGACCTGTCCCTCGTACTCGCGGGTTCGGGAGAGCACCCCCTGGTAGATGTCGCCGTCGAGGACGTGTTCGATCGCCTGCTCGACGCCCGCCTCGTAGTGCTCCCGGGAGCCGGCCTGCTCGCCTTCGCGTCGAAAACCGCCCGTCTCGACTGACCCCGCGTTTGACAGTACCTTCTCGACGCGTTCGGCCTCGACACACAGGGCGTCGTAGATCTCCCCGGGGTCTTCGCCCGGTCGGACCAGCGGCGTGCAGACCAGCGAGATTTCGGGCCCCTCCTCGGCCCCGCGTTCGGGCGCGTGATCGAAGACCAGAGTCCCTGTACTGAGTACGAACTGGGCGTCCGGCACCGATGACTCCGGACGCTCCAGTCCGACCTCGCCGAGATGCAGGTCATAAACTGTGTCGTAGGCCAGAAAGCCGACGAGGCCGCCGTCGAGTAGCTGTCGATCGGTCTCGGGGAAGCCCGCGAGCTCCACCCCCGAGAGCACCTCCCGCAGGTGATCGAGGGTGTTACTGTCCTCGCCATGTTCGTCGTCCCCGCCGTTCTCCTGGCCTTCCGTGTCGCCATTCTGACTCGCTTCTCGGCGCTCGCGATCGCTGGCAGTGGGAGCGAGGAAGTCCGCGTAGCGATCGTCGAGCACGGTCGTCTCCGAGACGCCGTCCTCGATCGTCACCACCGCTGCCGGGTCGTAGCCGAGAAACGAGTAGCGGGCGTGATCGCTGCCCGCGCTCGCTGCGGGGGCGAACGCGCCCGCCGGATCGGAGGAGGCGACTTTCTCGGCGCTCTCCAGCAGAAACGAGTAGTCGGCGTCCTTCTCTGTGCCCTCGTTTTCGCCGCCCGTGGTGCGATAGCCCGACAGCGCCGCGTACGCTGCGAGCGGTTCGATCTCGGCCTCGAGGCTCGCACTCACCCGAGCGACGACTGATTTTCTTTCACCCTCGTCCCGCTCACTCGCTTTCTCTTCCTCGGAATCGCCCGCCTCCGTGACTGTTACGCGGAACTCCTCGCGGTCGGTATCTACGATCACGGCTCCACCGTCCGCTCCGATCGAGTTCGGGTATCGGCCGCGCGGGCGAGGAACTTTCGGACGGCGTCCTGATCCTTCCGCCCGCCCCGCTCCTCGACGCCGCTCGCGACGTCGACCGCGAACGGATCGACCGCCGCGACCGCCTCGCCGACGTTCTCGGGGGTGAGCCCGCCCGCGAGGATCACTGGCACCGAACTCTCCCTAACGACCTCGCGGGCGGCCGCCCAGTCGCCGGTTTCGCCGGTGCCGCCCGCACCCGCCGCGTCGAGCGAGTCCACGAGCAAGGCGTCGGCCCCCGCCGAGAACCGATCGATGTCGGCTTCCGCGTCGATCGCCCCGAGTATGGGTACGTTAACTGCCGCGCCGATCGCCTCGATCGTCTTGGGGTCCGTGCCGTGGACCTGGAGCGCGTCGGGACCTATCTCTTCGACGAGCGAGCGGGCGTCCTCCGGCGTCTCGGGCATGGTCACTACGACGCTCGTGACGAACGGCGGGAGTTCCTCGATCAGATCGCGGGCACGCTCGGAAGGGATCTCTCGCGGGGAGTCGACCGGGACGCTAACGACGAACCCGACGGCGTCCGCACCGGCCTCGATCGCGACGGTGAGGTCCTCGGCGTTCGTGAGGCCACAGATCTTCGCTCTGGTCGCGTCGCTCATCGGGCCTCCGCTTCTGCTTCCGCTTCCGGCTCGGTTTCGGAACTATCGGTACTGGAATTCGTCGCTTCGCGCTCGGCCTCGCTTCCGCTTCCGCTTTCGACCGGCTCTCGGAGCGTCTCGAGGGTCTCGGCGGCCCCACCGTCCTCGATCGCTTCCCCGGCGCGTTCGACGCCCGCTTCGAGCGAGTCGGCGCGGCCGGCGACGTAGACCGCAGCTCCGGCGTTCGCGAGGACGATATCGCGTTTCCCGCCCCCGATCTCGCCGGCGACGATCCCCTCGATGTCCGCGGCGTTTTCGGCAGGAGTGCCGCCCGCGACCGCCTCGATAGGGTAGCGATCGAGTCCGAGGTCGGCCGGTTCGACGGTGTACTCCTCGACCGTCTCGCCATCGACCTCGGCGACGGTGGTCCTGTCGTGCAGCGCGATCTCGTCCATCCCTGAGCCATGCACCACGAGCGCCCGGGAGACGTCGAGCTGGGCGAGCGCGCGTGCGCACACCGGGACCAGCTCGGGGTCGTAGACGCCGACGACCTGGGCGTCCGCGCCCGCCGGGTTGGTGAGGGGCCCGAGCACGTTGAAGACTGTCCGCATGCCCAGTTCCTTCCGGGGGCCGATGACGGCCTTCATTGCCGGGTGGAAGACCGGCGCGAGCATGAAGCCGATCCCCCGCTCCTCGATCGTGCGCTCGACCGCCGGGGGCTGGGCGTCGATAGTCACCCCGAGTTCCTCGAGCACGTCCGCACTACCCGAGGACGAGGAGACCGAGTAGTTGCCGTGTTTCGCGATCGCGACGCCCGCGCCCGCCGCGACGATCGCCGCGGTGGTAGAGACGTTGATCGTATCGTAGGCGTCCCCGCCGGTCCCGCAGGTATCGACCAGTGGCCGCCGCTCCGGGGTGATCGTTCGGGCCGCCCCGCGCATCCCGGCGGCAAACCCCGCGATCTCGGTTTCGGTCTCGCCTTTCGCGCGCAAGGCGGCGAGCAGCGCGCCGATCTGTGCGTCGGTGGCCTCTTCGAAGACCCTATTCGCGGCCGTCTCCGCCTCCTCGAAGGAGAGATCGGTGCCGTCGGTGAGTGCCTCGATGTGTGCCTGCATGGAAATCACTGATGAACGCTTCTGTATTGTGATGTACAAGTCAGTACATCGATTTAACGCTGTCGGCTCTCGGTAGCCAACGGAGAACACGCCGAAATCGCCCGAATCCAGCCGTTTTTGCTCCTCCGATTCGTCCATTGAGTACGTCTAAGAGAGCCTGGCCGATGAGTCGTCGGTCGTTTCTCGCGGCGAGCAGTGCCGGTACCGGGACGCTCGCGCTGAGTGGCTGTCTGGGGTCCGGCAGTGGGGCATCGGGCGGGGCGACCGAGCGGCTCCGGGTCTCGACCTGGAGCGGCACTAATGCCGCCGTGTTCGAGGAGGTAGTTAAGCCAAGATACGAGGAAGAGACCGGGAATACGCTTGAAGTTATTGGCAACTGGCAGGGCATTCTCTCGAAGATCCGCCAGTCCCCCTCGGACGACCCCCCGTTCGACGTGACCGTTGGCGGAAGTCGCCTCCACTATCAGGGCAAGCAGGCCGGCCTCTGGGACCCGGTGCGGTACGAGAATCTTACGAACGCCGGCCAACTCAAGCCGCGCTTGCGCGAGTACCCGATGGCCGATACCGCCCTTCCGGTCGCCTATGGCATCCATAGCTATGTCTACGACGAGAACGCCACGGACTGGAGGCCGCGAACATGGGCTGATATCCGCTCGAAAGCGGCGGCCAACGTAACCCTTCCAAGCGGATTCTGGCTAAAAGTCCTGATGATGGCCGCGGTCATCGCCGACGACCGACCGCTCGCTCAGGAGGTCTACGATCCTGAAAGTATGGATACGCTGTTCAATATCATTGAGGACGTGCCAGTCTCGACGTTTTATCAGGGATCGCAGGGGCTATGGACGACGCTTAGTCAGGGCCTCGCGAGCGTCGGTCACTACTTCTTCGCGTACGGCACCGCCAAAGCCCGATCAACCGACCAGATGAGTCTCGGCGTCACGGTCCCACAGCGCACAACCGGTTACATCGATTACTATCAGATCGTGCGCGGCTCCGGGAAGCGCGACACGGCCGAGGAGTTCCTCGATTTCCTCATCCGGCCGGAGATACAGACGGCCTACGCACAGGAATTCAACCTCGGGATGGCTAATGCCGAAACCGAGTACCCCGAGTTGACACGGAAGCACGTCCCGACGACCAACGAGGAACTCCAGAGCGTCGGGTTTCGGAACTTCGCGCGAGTAGCTGACTACGCCGCCCAGATGAGCCAGCGTTACCGCGAGATGGTACAGAACAACTGACTCCGGTCGAGTTCTCTCCATTCCCCCTTCCATGCTCGAACTCGACGGCACGATGGCCCAGCGCACTATCTCGAGTAGATTCGAAATCATGGACGCTTCTGGAGCTCCCGGCGGTCGTGGGCGTTCCCGATGAGCACGCTCGGTCGACGCTTCGGCATCGACGCTCTCGCCGAGCGCTGGCGCCTGCTCGCTCTATTGGTACCGTTGCTCGCGCTCGATCTCGGAGTCTTCGCGCTCCCGATGGGCTATCTGCTCCGAATCAGCTTCGCCGCGCGAACGCCCGGTAGTGCATTCGTCGAGGGCTCGTGGTCGCTCGAGGGCTACCAGTACGTTCTCGAGTCCACGCTCGTCCACGAGATCATCGCGTTCACGCTCGTGTTCGGCGTTCTCGTGACGGTCCTGTCGGTCGCGATCGGCGTGGTGTATGCGTATGCGGCCCGGCAAGCGAGTGGCTGGCAGCGCACGCTGCTTCTGGGTGGCGCAGTGCTCTCGCTGTTCACGACGCTCGTGGTCAAGCTCTTCGCCGTCGTACTCGTCTTCTCGCCCGTCGGCGTCCTCAACGACCTGCTCCTTCGGGTCGGCGTCCTCGGCGACCCGCTGTTGCTGATCGATAACCTGACCGGAGCCGTTCTCGCCCAGCTCTACATCGTCCTGCCCTACAGTATCCTCGCGGTGTATGCAGTGTTATCGACGCTGGATGAAGCACTCGTCGAAGCGGCCCTCGATCTGGGCGCGGACCATCCACGGGTGTTCCGCGAGGTGATACTGCCACACGTCCGGCCCGGCATCGCCGTCGGGGCGATCATCAGCTTCACCTGGACGGTCGGCGCGTACGCCGGGCCATTGCTGCTCGGATCGGGCAGCGAGCGGACGATCGGAGTTCTCGTTTCCGAGTTGCTTCTCTCGCGGTTCGACTGGCCGGCGGCGGCCGCCCTCGCCGTCGTTACGATCGTGCTCGTCTTTTCAGTGTTGCTCGTAGCGCTGCTGCGCCTCGACACTAGGGGTGGGGTGCTCGATGCGTGAGTCGCCGGTCGGCCGGGTGTTCCGCCTCCTCATCGCGGTTCTGTTCGCCTTCCTGATCCTCCCGTTGATCATCGTCGCCGCGACGGCTTTCGATGCCTCCGGCGCGGTCGTCTTCCCCCCCGAGGCGTTCTCGCTGCGGTGGTTCGGGGTGTTGCTCGAAAGCCCCGACTGGATGCGGTCGATAGCGAACAGCCTCCTCGTCGCCACGGGAACGACCGTCCTCTCGATGGCAGTGGGCGTTACCGCTGCGCTCGGAACCCGACGGCCCGACGGCTCTGTTGGGAAGGCCCTAACCGCGCTCGCGGTGCTCCCGCTGTTCGTCCCCGGGATCGTTATCGGGGTGACGCTGCTGACCTTCTTCAGTCGGTTCGACCTCCAAGGGAGTTACCTGGCGCTCGTCGTTGCCCACTCGCTGTGGGCGACGCCGCTTACCTTCTCGGTGAGCCAGACGACCTTCGCCCGGTTCGACTGGGCGATCCAGGAGGCCGCCCTCGATCTCGGGGCGTCGCCGACGCGGGCCTTTCTCGAGGTCGTCGTGCCCGACGTTCGAGCCGGCCTGCTGGTAGCCGCGCTCGTCGCCTTCGTCGTAAGCCTCCAGGAGTTCGTGATGGCGCTGTTTCTGTCGGGCCCTGATACCCGCACGGTGCCCGTCCAGGCCTGGAACTCCCTCCGGCAGGGCCTCGACCCGCTCGTCAGCGTCGTCTCGACGGTCCTGCTGGTCGCGGTGGTCGTCCTCGTGATCGTCGGGAGCGTCGCCGTCGGTATCGAGCGGCTGGCGACCGATGCCTGAGGCCGGTGGATCCGAAAGCTTCAATTGCCCTTGCCGTCTCGAAACAGTTAGGAGAGAACGGTACGGGTTCGTGGTCTAGGCTGGTTATGACACCTCCTTGACATGGAGGAGGCCGGCGGTTCAAATCCGCCCGAACCCATGCACCTTTTGCGCTGCGCTCGGCGCTGACGCGCCTCGCTCGGCAAAATATGTTCTCGTGAACGAGCGCCAGCGAATGAACGAGAGCAGAGAGTGGGAGGGGAGCGACTGGAGGGAGCGAACGGGAACGACCAGTGCATCAAAATAGCGCGTACTCCCTCCGACGCTCGTTGTACTCGCGTCTCCGGTCCGTGCGCGCTACCGCTCGCTCACCTTCGGTTCGCTCACGAGAAGTCAAGGACGATGCTTAGACTAAGAGAGGTGTCCATCAATACGCTTTCAGCTATCCTCGGTAGAGAAGCGATATTGTGCTCCATCTCCCTAATCAAATGTTACATTACCGCAATAAAGTATATGACTCCGTGTAAAGCACTAACATGCAGAATGGAAGGGATGAGATACACGGCTAACTTGCCATCTATACGTCTAACAGGAAGTAGGCTGGCCGATTTAGAGCGGATACTACTAGCTCAAACATCCGAACCAGAGATCAAATTTGAATTAGAGGATAATTTTTCGACCTACGAATATTCAGATGGTGGAGAGATATTACAGGACCCCACGCTTCCCCCTTTATATATGATTTCACCATCGCTGTCGAAGGTGAAGAAGGAGAGCTTGAGCTTAGAGTAGACAACTCGGCAAGCAACAAGATTCAATTGTGGGTTAGTGGTGATACAGACTGGGTCAAAAGAAAGAGAACAGATGTCGAAGACTATTTCGATAAAAAAGGAGACAGGATCAGAGAGATCCTCGACAATAACTTTCCAATTATCGCTGCGCTCACTTTAGGTATATTCAGCTACATTGTCCTCTCTTTTGGACTCGGAGGTAGATTCGGGATCACTGAAATAGATGACGTATACTTGATAGCCATTATCTCCTTTTTTGTTGGAAAGATCTCACAGAATCTATTTAATCGATTCTATCCATACGTGCTACTATCTCTGGATCAAGACAAACAACGCCATCCACATCTGAGACGAATAGCCACTGTGATTGGATTTCTCGCAGCATTAATCACAATCAATGGGTGGCTTTTGAGCTGACTATTCATCTACGGCGGAATATTGTTGAACAGTCTTTGAGAGGAGTGACCGATGAGATCAACCCTCTCCTCAACCGCAGTCTGCACCACTGTCGGACTCTCGGCCGACGCCCGCTCGTCGAACTCCGCGGGGGTCAGCGGGACGAACTCGAGACTCGGCAGTTCCTCGTAGTCCCACCCTCGATAGAACAGTCCCAACCGACGATAGAACGGCACGCCCTCGAAATCCGGCGAGACCAGTATCACGCCGACGTCGCTGTCAGCGCGATGATCGCCCCGCGCCCGCGGGCCGAACACCAGCACGCGGACCGGGTCGTACCCGGATCGCGCCGCGATCGCCTGGATGCGTGTTCGAACCCCCTCCGGCTGGCCTCGTCCATAGCTCTCGTCGACGATACGTGACGACAGGTATTAAGCGTGATTTCGGGTGGTTCTCATTTCCTGTCCGATCTGCCTCGCTCGGCCCAGTCGAGTAACTCTCCAGCCTTCTCGACCACCGATTTAGGAAATTCGGATACTCTTTTGCATAGCAGTTCTTTCCTCCTGACGATCTCCGATATGACGCCTCGTATCCTACACTACTCCGATATCGAGAGCGCCTACGACGATCCCGAACGGATCGGGCGACTCGCGGGGCTCATCGAGGAATTGCGCGACGAGGAGACGCTGGTCGTCGGCACCGGCGATAACACCGCGCCGGGCGTGCTCGCACTGGTGACCGAAGCCGAACAGGCCCTCGATTTCTTTCGAGCGATCGACCCCGACGCCGAGACATTCGGCAATCACGACTTCGATTTCGGCCACGAGCGAACGCGCGAACTGGTCCGTGCGTCCCCACAAACCTGGGTCTGTGCGAATATGTACGACGCGGACGGTCGATTCGGCGCCGCGGATGGCGTCCTGCCGTGGACGGTCCTCGAAACGAAGTACAGCCGTGTCGGAGTCTTCGGCGTCATCGATCCCAATACGCCGTCGATGACCTCTGTTCCGGAGAGCTTCGAGTTCACCGACCCGGTCGCTGCCGGCAAGGAAGCCGTCGCCGCGTTGTGCAATCGGGACGTCGATCACATCGTCGCGCTCTCACACGTCGGTGCCGGCAACGAGGAACTCGCCGAGGTCCTTGATATCGACGCGATCCTCGGCGGGCACGTCCACAGCGAGCGCATCGAGCACGTCGCCGGTACCCTGCTCACCCGGCCAGGTGCCAACGGCCGGGTGCTGCTCGAAGTTACTCTCGGTGAATCCATAGAGGCGACTCGACACGAGGTCGCGGACGGACCGATCGATAAGGAAGTACGCGAGGCCCTCGAAGCGCGAATGGAACACGCGGGATTGAACGAGGTCGTCGCTCACGCCGAGGAGCGCATCGAGTGGACTGACCAGTCGGTCTACGAGGGCGAGTGCCGGATCGGAAATTTCGTCGCGGACGCCTACCGCTGGGCCGGTGAGGCCGACGTCGCGCTCGTAAACAGCGGCTCGATTCGTGCCGGACCGGCACTCGACGGGCCGGTGACCATCGGCCAGCTCGCCAGTGTCGTTCCGTTCAGCGGTCCGGTCGTCGTCGCGACTCTCTCCGGTGAGGAACTGTGCGAACTACTTCGAGAAGGCGACAGCGCGCTCGTGGAGTTCGGCGACGCGACGCGGTGGTACGCACACCTCAGCGGCGCACGGATCGTCTACGACCACGCCGAGCGAGCGCTCGTCGCGGCGACGGTCGACGGGGAGCCGATCGACCTGAAGCGAACATACAGCGTGGCGACATCGGATTTCCTCTATTCGTCCGCCATCGAATTCCCTACCTTGCAACCGAGACACCGTCAGCGAACGCTCGATACACAATATAAAGTGTTAGCTGCATACGCTCGCGAGAACGGAATCGATTCGGTGGTCGATGGTCGGATCGCTCGGCTCGATATTCCCTGAGGAAGCCTGGCCTACAGTGCCGTACCGTCCGATTCGACCTCCTCTCCGGCGCTATCGTCGTCTTCCTCCACAGCGTCATCGTCGTCTTCCTCGGTGCCGTCGTGTGCTTCCTCACCGATCGAGTCGGGTACCGAATCGCTGCCGACGGCGACGTCCGTCGCACTCGATTCCCGGTCCTCGGCCTCTTCCTGCCAGTCGGGCCCGCCGCTACGACCGTTGAGCAACAGATAGCCGGCCACACCGATCGACCCGAGCGCGAGCAGTGCAAGCGGGCCGCGCTGCCCGACGCTCGGCACGCTGCGTTGCTCGGTTCGCTGCTCGGCTGCCCGGTCGTCTAGCTCCCTCGCGATGTCTTCGGTGATCCGCTCGACCTGCTCGCTCCGGTCGCCGGCGTAGGGCTCGATCCGCTCGCTTGCTTCACCGGAGAGTGTCCGTAGCTGTTCGCTCGCCTCGTCGTAGGTCTCCGGCGAGAGTTCGACCTCCCGGTCGGCCAGTAGGTAGCCGATCGCGACGCCGGCTCCGAGCCACAGCAGCGCCCCGGGACCGCGGCGGCGACCGGTCGATTCCGAGGATACCGACTCGGCTTGGCTCTCGGCGATCCCCTCCCGTATTGCGTCCTCGAGGGCCTCCTGTAGTATTTCCTCGAGCTCACCTCGCAGCGACTCGGTCGCGCGCTGTTTCATCGTCTCCTCTGCACTGCTTTCCGTGTTGGCCAGTAGTTTCGATAGCGTATCTCCCATTGTAGAGTACCCTGTGGCGACACTCTCCACACACAGATATATATATTGGGGCTGATTCTGCGCCCCGTCGTTCCGCTTGTCCGCTCCGCTGAGTGCGCTCCGTCGTTCAGAACCGAGTCGTGTCCCCGGTTGTCTCGACCTCGGCCGCCTCTCGATCCTCGGCGTCGGTCGTCGACCCGGCACCATCCGACCCGCCATGCAAATTCTCGTGGAAGCCGAGCACGAGCGAGGGAACGACGACCGCAAAGAGGTGTTCTTCGAGTGGGATCCCCGCCAGATCGATACCGGTCCGCAGCGGGATGTCGAAGACGCCCACCGCCAGCGTATATCGGTCCCAGACGTACGCGACGGGATAGAGCACGAGCACCGTCTTCGCCGCTCGGCCCAGACCGTTCGCTCGGTCCAAGAGTACGAAAGCGATCGCCCCCCAGAAGACCTCGGTCAGCAGGTAGGTATACCGACCGAACACGCCGATGTCGAGTTTCGATGGCACGTCCACTGACAGCACCACCACGGACAAAAGCCTCCCTACCGGCCCCGGTGGCTCGGAGCGTCGAGCCGCTCTCGGCCTTTCCCAGGCCTCGTCAGCCACTGGCGACACGAATGGCCGCTGAACTAACTTTGATTACGAATGCCAACCTATACCACGTGAGGAGCTACGATGGACATCGCCGATATCGTCACCAGAGAGTACGTCGAGGCAAGCGCCGACGAACGGCTCGGAAAAGTACGTTCGATCTTCGAGCGCGAGAACCCGAAAGGGGTGATCGTCACCGACGGCGATGAGTACGCCGGGATCATCACCCAACGAGCCCTGCTCCAGTCCCACGTCGAGGACTCGACGAAAGCCGCCGCCCTCGCCGGTTCGGCCCCCAAGATCGAGCGCACTGAAGACGTCAGGGACGTCGCCCGGATGCTCATCGAGGGCGATACGAAAGTCGCCCCGGTCTTCGAGAACGGCGAACTGTGGGGTGTCGTTAGCGCCGATGGGCTCCTGGGAGCGGTGCTCGAACACTTAGATGCACTTACTGTCTCCGAGATCTACACCGCCGAGGTCGCGACGATTCGGGAGGACACCCGGGTCGGACAGGCGATCAACCTGCTGCGCGAGCGCGGGGTCTCCCGGCTGCCGGTGTGCAACGAGAACGGCCTGCTCTCGGGGATGGTGACCACTCACGACATCGTCGATGTCGTCGTTAGAAAGATGGACAACCCGACGACCGGCGAGCGCTCCGGTGAGCTAGATCGGATGCTCGACCTCCCGATCTACGATATCATGAACAGTCCCGTCGAAACCGTTACGCCCGATACGTCGGTCGAAGAGGCCGTCTCGAGGATGTTCGAGTACGACTACGACGGCCTAGCAGTCACTCCCAGCGGGGACGACACCGTAGCCGGTGTTCTCACGAAAACCGATGTCCTCCGGGCGCTTACCCACACTGAAGAGGAACGTCTCGATGTCCAGATCACGAACATCGCGCTGCTCGATACCCTCTCCCGGGAGTCGATCCGCGAGCGCATCGAGCAAGTGGTGGAGAAATACGGCGAGATGGACGTCCATCACGCCCACGTCCGCTTCCACAAACACAAGGAGAAACTCCGGGGAACGCCGCTGATCCAGTGCCAGATACGGATTCGCTCCGACCGAGGGCAGGTCGCCGGCACGGGCGAGGGCTACGGTGCCCAGTCGGCCTTTCACGTCGCGCTCGATAAGTTAGAGCGCAACGTCTTGGAGCTCAAAGGTATCCAGCGCGACGAGGAGTACCGCGGCCAGCTCCTCCGAAAACTGGGTGAGATCTAAGACGCACCTTTTTGCTGGGGTCCTCGCTCGCTCACTACGTTCGCTCACTGCGGGCCCAGCAAAAATCTGCACGAAAAAGGCCGCTCCTTCGCTCGTTTCACTCGCTCAGTCACGGAGAACCGCTCGCTCGCCACCGAGGGTGACTCACTCGCGGATGCGCCGTTGTTCGCTCCGGTGACTACCTATTGCGAGCGAAACGTGCTGTCTGGGCTGGCTCGCTACGAAATGAACCGGCGCCCACAGGGTGCTATCGGTCCCGAAGTGGAGGCCGATCGAATTCGGCACTACAGTTCGGACAGACGACTACAGCCTGGTTTTCCTCGGCTAACGCGAAGCGCATCTCCTCACGACCGCACTCGAGACAGGCTCGCGGAACGCACTCGGTATCGCAGTCCGGACAGACGAACGTGACTCCCTCTTCGTCCATCCGGACGCGCATATCGTCGTGGCTACACTCGGGACACTCCAGGGGAATTCGTACGTCCTCGCTGTCGGGAGGTGCCCCGATCGCAACTGCCAGGAGGTCACCGTCGGATTCGTTCGCTCCGGAATGGAACTCACCGCCGGGAGCGAACCTGATCGCCTCGCCCGCACCGACGGTGACTGTCTCCCCCGTGTCGCTTCCCGACGCGAGCGTCTCGAAGGTCGCTTCTCCCTTGATCACGACGAAGACCTCCTCTTGATCCATGTGGCTGTGAAGCCCTCCGGGGAACCCGGTGCCGGGAGCGAGCCGGTAGTGATTGATCGCAACGTCAGTCGTGTTCAAAGGGCCGGACAATCGGCGACGGTCGATACCGATCTCGCCGCTATCCGATTCGATGTCGGCGATGGTGACTCTCTTCATGTTTATCGATTCAACGGACGACCGGATCGTAGTCGTCTGGTTGGTCGGAGAAACGGCTCAGTACTGATAGACTGCGTTCACGATACCGGCTGTCTGGCCGACGTTCGCGAGCGCGAGCCCGAGCAGCTTTCGGGGTGCTGCCGGGGAGTCGGTAGGCGCGCTCGCGTACGCGAGACTCCCCAGTATGCTGAGGGTAGCACCTGCAAGATAGACATCGGGTACCTCGTCCTCGTCGACACACAGCCCAGTGTAGACCAGGCCGGCCGCCGGGACGAGCAGCCAGCCCTGGACCGTGAGCGCGAGCGTTCGCTCTCGTCCCGACTGTGTCTCCGCTGCGGTTTCGGCTTCGGGCGGTGGGCTATCGTCTCGACCGAGAAGCGCGCCTGTCCCCAGAAGGGTGAACCCGAGGCCGACGAGGAGCACGAGCTTCCAGACGCGTAAGACGCCTGCACTCATCTCCGACCACGCAGTGGCGGCGAAGGCAGCGAGAATACAGTCCATGACGAGGTGGGCGATCAGCACCGTCTGGTCTTCGAGCCACCCGAGGTGGGCCGCGATGGCAAAGGACCACGCGAGCGGAACGAGGACGATTGGCCCGCTCTCCCGTAACCGGCGTCCAAGGGTGGCTGTCCCGTCGCCCGCGTCGCTCTCGACACGATCGATCCCGCTATTGCCGTTTCGCCTCGCTCCCCCGCCCGGATCGGTCGTCCCGGCGATCGTCGCGAGCGCGAACAGCGCCGCGCGTCCGAGTACGGCCAGTTCCGTCCCGACTCGCGCTTCGGGAGCCGTTCGTCGGCTCTCTCGCGACCGACTCCGGTCGTCGCCATCGCAGAGCGCTCGTGCTGCCCACTCGATGAGCGAACGGTTGGGAGGCGCACCCGATCGCCGACCGAATCGGAGCGACGACCACGCTCGTCTCGCCCCACCGAACAGCGGGATGTCGATCCGATTCGATACGTTCGATAGGTTGGGTAGCACGACTGCTCGATCGCCCCGCTCGGTCAAAAGTCCTCGACGACTTCGAGACCGGCATCGGTGATCCGGAAACGGGCGCGCTCGCCGGCCGGTCGTGACTCGTGTTTCTCGAGGGTGGCCCGGCGCTGACCGCCTCGAAAGCGTTCGAGCCGGCATACGACGCCCGACCAATGAGCTAAGGTGTGGCCGCCGAGGGGCCGCACCCGATCGGCGTCGGGATCGGTGTAGACCTGGTTCGTAACGAGAACCGCGAGATCGTGTTTGCGCGCAAGCGAGAGCAGATGGGTGATCTGCCGGGCGACCGTTCGGAGGGTCTCGCCGCCGTCTTCGTCCGACCGTTCGAGCCGGTAGTGGCCGGTCGCGCTGTCGAGGACGATCAAGCTCACCTGCTCGGCCAGTTCCGCGGCGTCCCTGACGGCTTCTTCCTGCTCGGCGAAATCGAGCGCGTCGGTGATCACGATCCGGGAGGCTACGTCCTCGACCGCCTCGCTGGCTTCCTCCTCGCTGTCGGTTCCTCGCTCCCCCGAATCGAGGCTGGGGTCAGGGTCAGGGTCAGGGGCGCCGCCACCGTCGTCGGTCGCTTCGGCGCGTGCGCTCACGAGTTGCTCGAAGCGATCGACCGAGAGGCCCTCGGTGTCGATGTAGAGCACCGACTCGTCGCCCGCGGCGGCATCGACGGCGGCAGAGAGCGCGAAGTTCGTCTTGCCGGCCGCGGGCGGCCCATACAC
>PXRJ01000026.1 GCA_003021705.1 Halobacteriales archaeon QS_3_64_16 | reverse complement strand
TCGGCATCGATCTCCCGCACCTCGCCCATGACTGCCTCGGCGAGAAAGCCCGTCGCCGTCGTCAGGAAGTGGCCGCTCCCCATCGCCGGGTCGAGGATATCGAGACCGGTCACCCGACGGAGAAAGGGTCCCAGGTACTCCTGGGTGCCGCGCTCGAAACCCTGGTCCAGGAGGTCCTCGCGGATCTCCTCGACCAGCGGCCCAACCGTCTCTCGACGATATAGGTGACCACGTAATCGGGCGTGTAGTACGCGCCGGTCGCCTTGCGCTCGCCGTCGTCGTTGACGACATACAGTCCGCCCTCGGGCACCGTCTCGATCGCGTCGGCGACGCTCACCTCGGTCGCGGGCTCCCGGACCTGGCTACCGTCGTCGGCGACCGCGGCGTATTCTTCCGGCGCGATACGGAACTGGTGTTCGAGCAGACCCTCGTAGACGCTGCCGAGATGCCGGGTGTCGAGATCGCCGTAGTCGGCGAGGACGTATCGTCCCTCCTCGTTGCGCACCGTCGAGAGCCGGTAGATCACCTCTGCCAGATAGCGGTTGCTGAACTGGTGCTCGTCCAGGAAGGCGTGCTGCTCCCGATCGAAGAGCCCACTATTGTACGGTGGGATGCCGAGCGACGCCTCGCCCTCGTCGACGAGCCGAAAGAGGTCCTCGAGCCGGTTCCACATCCCGGTCGAGAACTCGCTGAACTCCCCGTCGAACCCCGTACCGGTCTCGTCGACGGCATCGTGAATGTCGGATCGCAGCGAATCGAGGCTGAACTCCTGTTCGTACTCCGCGGTAGCCTCGGGACCATCGGGATCGATGAGACCACGCGATTCCGCATACAGCACGAACATCAGCCGGTAGAGCAGTACGAGGGACTGTTCTTTGAGTTCGTCGAGCGCCGCCTCGTCGGCGGGATCGATCCCCAAGTCGTTCGTTTCGAGGAAGCCACGGCCAAGCACCCGTAGGGCAGTGAAGACGTTGTCCTGGAGGTCCTCGCCGAGTTCCTGGGAAGCGGTCTCGCTTTCGGCCCACACCGTATCGAGGAAGGTCTCGCCCGCGGACTCGCGGAACGCGGCCGGTCGGAAGAAGGCGTAGAAGTACTTGAACGCCTCCAGGTCACCGCGTTCGAGTAGCTTCGGTAGGTCGACCTCGTAGTAGGTCTGGGTCTCGTAATCCTTCGTGCCATACAAGCGCCACTTGCGGCCGTTCGTGAGGATTCCCCACTGGACACTCCCAGGTGTGCGCTCCAGGTAGTGTTTGATCTGGTGGCATGCGTTCCGGTACTGGCGCTGCTCGCTGAATTGTTCGGTGAAGTCGGCATCCCACTGCTTGGCTTCGACGAGCCCGACGCTGCCCGCAAAGAGGTCCGTCGTGTCGTCGCTCGATAGGTACACCTCGGCGGCGTCCCGTCGAGCGGCGTCGTCCTCGAAGAGCAAGGCGTCGACGTAGCCACCACCCTCCGGCAGCGTCGTCTCGACCTGCGTGCCGAACCCGAGGATAGCGAGGACCTCGTCGATCCAGTTGTCGACGAGCGGGTCCTCGTTGTACCCCGCTACCAGACTCCCTTCGTTCTCGTATAGCGACTGCAGTTTCCCCATCGCCTCGCGGGCCGCTTCGTCGCAGTCCCACTCCTCTCGATCCTCCAGTCGTTCGTCCAGGTAGTGGCTCGAAAAGAGGTTCGAGTTGAGGTACGGGCGTTCGGCAAGCGTCGCCTGACTCATATCGATATACTACATCGCTTCCCGGCAGTAGTACAGAAGTGACGGAGGGGAGGTTCGGTCGAAAGTGCAAACCACGCTGATTCGCCATGTGGAGAGCCCATCTCCTCCCCGAAGCAGCATGACGAACTCGAATCGTCGAAGGACCGACCGCTGACCGACACACCAACCCGACGACAGGCCTCACGACCGCTTCGTCCGACGGTCGGTAATCGGTCGTTTCTATTCGATGAAAGGACGAGGCTCCGAAATACCTATTAGCACAGCTTAGTAGTTCCCGACAACACCTATGTCCGAGGACACGCGCGTCGACGTCCGGATCGACGTCGAGGACGACCCGGACTTATTGGACTCGCTCACGAATGCGCGCGAGCGCTTCGAATCGGTCGCCTCCCACCTGCTGGGTATCGAAGCCGCCCGCCTCGAGACTGCTCAGGCCGACGAGGGCCTGCGCTCGATCCGTCAGGTCGAAGAGCGGATCACCCTCTTAGAGCACCAACTGAACGCCGCCCACCGGGCCTTATTCGGTATGGACGGCGGAGCACTTTTCGCCGACGAAGTAGGGCTTGGGAAGACCATCGAAGTCGGTATCGTCTTGAAAGAGATGGCCGTGCGGGGCACCCATCAGTCGGTATTGTTACTCACTCCGGCCCAACTGGCGACCCAGTGGCGCGAGGAACTGTTGAGTAAGTTCGGCCTCGCGTTCGCCTCGCCGACCGATAGCGACTTCGAGGGCTTCGCGTCCCACGATCGGATCGTCGCGAGCATCGACACCGCGAAGGCCGACCGTTTCCGGCAGGCGGTCACCGACCGTCACTGGGACGTCGTCGTGCTCGACGAGGCACATTACGTTCGCAACGACGACACCGAGCGCTGGGCCCTCTTGGACGATCTGTCCTACGAGTACGCCTTCTTCGCGACCGCGACCCCGGTCCAGAACGACATCACCGATCTCTATAATATCGTGAACCTACTGCGGCCGGGGACACTGGGCACCGAAGAGGAGTTCAAGCAGCGATACGTCACCGACGAGAACACGGGCGAGGTCGCGAACGCCGAGGCGCTCCAGCGGGAGTTAGGCGAGGTGATGATCCGCAACAAGCGCGATGACACGGCCATCGATTTCACCCACCGCCGGATCAAGACTAACACGCTGACCCCGACCGAGGAAGAACGCGCGCTCTACGAGGCGGTCACCGACTACGTCCGGACGAACTACTCGGAGGAAGGCGCTCAGCACCTCGTCTTGCTCACCCTCCAGAAGGAAGTCGTGAGCAGCCCCTGGGCGGTGCTCGGCACCGTTGAGGGGTGGCTCGCGGGCGACGACGAGCGCGGTGGTGGCGAGGCGAGCGTCGAGGACACCGCGCTCGAGGCGATCGGCCTCGAGAGTGAGCCGAAAAGCGAGAGCGGGAGCGAAGGCGAAAGCGAAGCGGAGGGCGAGATCGACGCCGAGGATGAGGAGGGCGAGCGTCGCTCGCTGACCGCTGCCGAGCGCGAACAGCTCGAGGAAATCGAGCGGTTGGCGAACGCGATCGAAGAGACGAGCAAACAGCGCTACCTCCGGGAGATCGTCACCCAGGCCTCCGAGACCGTCGAGAAAGGACGGGTGATCGTCTTCACGGGGTTCCGCGCGACCCAACGTGGGATCGTTCGCGCCATCGAAGAGCTCGATATCCCAGTGCACGCGGTCAACGGGAGTCACCCGAGCACGAAGAAAGACGAGATCGTGAGCGAGTTCGAAGAACGGGGCGGCGTGCTCGTGACGACCGACTCGATCAGCGAGGGTCGAAATATGCAGTTCTGTAACTTGCTCGTGAACTACGATCTGCCCTGGAACCCCATGAGCGTCGAACAGCGCATCGGCCGGATCGATCGGATCGGCCAGGATCGGGAAGTGTTCGTCTTCAACTTGGCACTCGAAGACACCGTCGAGGAGTACGTCTTGGAGAAGTTGTACGGAAAGATCGACCTGTTCACCCAGACGGTCGGCGATCTCAAGGACGTCCTCTCGACGATGGAACGGTCGGGCGCGGATTTCGAGAACGAGGTCTTCCGCCAGCTCGTCGACGCCGACGACCGCCGGGATGTCGAGAACAACTTCGAGGCGATGGCCGTGGACTTAGAGGACAATCGCGAGGCCGCCGAGAAGCTGCAGGATTTCAACGGCTCAGTCTTCGAGAGCTTCGAATTCGGGAGTGATGAGCCCGAGACCGACGACCGGCGAGAAACTGATGGGAGAGCCGACGATCGAACCGAACGCCGAGCCGACGGCGGCGGGGAGCGCCGATGAGTTCGGATTCTGACCAGTCGGACCGATCGGATCGATCCGACGCCGAGCACCGAGAACGCGAGCAGAGCGAAAGCGAGGCGGGGACGACCGATCGAACCGCCGTCCGGGACGCCCTCGAAGCAGCTCTCGAGGACGCAGCTATCGACGAATCTACCGGTAAACCAGCCACGGACGAAGCGAACGGGGAAGGATCGGCTGAGAAGGAACCGACGGACGAGCAGTCGACCAGGGACGAATCGACCGAGGACGAACCGGCCCCATGGAAGGGAGCCAGTGGATCGGACCCCGATCGGTCGACGCTCGATCGCGTTGCGATCAGACGGTTCACCGCGAGCGTGCTCGACGCCTACGGCGGGGAGGTAGACCGGGAGACGAACGGGCGCTGGTCGGTGGTGCTGCCCGAGACGCTGGCCGCGGAACTGGGCTACGAACAGGCGACATTCGTCTTCGATCCGGAGGACCGTACGGTCGGTAGCGACCAGATCGTCGTCGCGCCGGGGACGCGGGCGTTCAATGCGCTGTGTGCGCTCGCCGGTAGTTCGGCCCCAGAGAGCGAGCCACCTTCGTCAGCAGCCTCGACAGCCCCCTCCGAACCAGTACCGACGCCGGAGGAGGGTGAGGCTCGAGTCGATGACCGGCCCGAAGGAGAGGGAGCGATAGCCGGCGGGGTGGCGAGCGGCGTCGGGCGACTCCACTTGGGAAGTGATGTGCTCCAGTTACACGTACCACCGACCCTCGAAGCAGGAGAGTTCGAGACGACGATCGAGGACTTCTCGCCGCGGGGCGAGGAGCGGGCACTGGCCTTTCAGTTCCGGGCGGGGTTCCTCTCGGTGCGCTCCTACCAGCGCGAGGAGACCCATACGATCACCGTCGACCCGGCGACCCGAAGCGTCCTGCCCGGACTCGCTTCGCGACTGAACGCTCACCTGCCACGACTGCTCGACCCGAGTATGGGGGAACGCGGTGGCGAGGAAGGACAGGGGAACCAGGGCACGAAAGAGAGCCGAGCGGTGGGCGAACCCTTCGACCGCGAGACCGTCCGCAGTGCCTACTCCGCGGCGAAGAGAGGGGTGAGCGAGGCCGTAGAACCGACCGCCGAAACCCTCCAAGAGAAAGAGGAAACAGCTATCGAAGAGCGGATCGAGGAGATCGGCGAGTACTACGATCGTCGACGGGCGGAACTCGACGAGCAGGTAGCGTCGAAGCGGGCGGCGATTTCGGAATATTCGGAGAAGTACGACCGCGCGGCGGGCGACGAGACACGCCTCCGTTACCTCAGGGAACAACGCGAAGCCGAAGAGGACCTCGCGGACGTCATCGAGCAGGTAGAAGCACGGAAAGAGGAACTACGGAGCGAGGAACGCGAACGGATCGACGAGGAGATCGAGCGCCACCGGATCGACGTCGAGGTCGATCTCGCGAGCGTCACCGCACTGACCTACGAGCGAGGGAGCCTTTCGTTGATGATGACCGACGGGGAGACGACCGCACAGGTGAGCGTCTCGTACGTTCCGGCGACCGAGGAGTACTTCGGGCTCGACTGTGAGTCCTGTGGGACCGACCTACTCGCCGAGGAGACGAGGAGAGAAGCGAGCGCCAACCAGTCCCAGCCCTCGGCCGTCGACCGTCTGGGACTGTGTATCGAGGGTCACCTCGTCTGTGATGAGTGTGCCGTGCGCTGTCGGACCTGCGAGGAGACTCGGTGTTCTACCTGTCTCGAGGCTGCCGGAGCGGGGACGGAATCGGACCGAGCCGGATCGACGGCGAGCGCCGGGATCGATGTCGAACCCTTCGAGGCGTGTTGGTTGTGTCGCGAGGCCGTCTGTGGGGACTGTCTCGCCTCGTGTGAGGTCTGTGGTGAAGGAGTCTGTGCGGACCATCGAGCCGAGTGTCGCACCTGTGGTGCAGTGGCCTGTCTCGCCTGTGGCGAGCCCTGCGTGGCGGGCGGGGAGTTTCACTGTGATACCCATCTCACGGCCCCGGACACTGTCGAGCGTAGCACGGAGAGCAGCGAGGACGAGAGGAGTGATGAAAAACGCTACTGTGAAGCCCACGTCGCGTCCTGTGGGGAGTGTGGGGGCCGACGGGCGATCGACGCGATGTCGTTCTGTGGGGCGTGTTCAGAAGCGCTCTGTGAGAGCCACCGGCGGGAGTGTGGGGTCTGTGGCGAAACTCGGTGTGGCGAGCACGCGATCGCCTGCGAGCACTGCGTGGACGAACGGGAGCGGGCGGAAGCAGAGGCCGACTCAGCCGCGGACCCGGTCGCGACCTTCTGTTCGGCACACGCCGAGGCCTGTCGGGGCGGCGGCGAGGTGGTCTGTGGGGATCACTCCCAGCCGGGCGTGATCGTCGACGGTCCGGTCTGTGACGATCATCGCTCTCCCTGTGAGCTCTGTAAAGTCCGATACGCCGAGGCGGGCTTCGAGGACGGTCGGTGCCCGGCGTGCAGAAATCTAAGTACCGAAACGCCTGCCGAACCACCCGTCGCGGCGATCGCCGAAGACTTCCCGACGACTCGGATCGGCACGACGCCGACCCACGCCGTGGTGCAGGGCAAACGGCGGCTCCGGCGCGACGATATAGTCGTCGTCGACAGACAGAGCGGCGAAGAACTCCGCCGATCGAAGGCCGATTTCTTCAGTAAGCTCTCGGGGGACCCCTGATGGGAGCAAATACCGATCCCGATCACGAGAGTAACGCTACCGACCGCCCCTCGCTCGCGGCGATGATCCGCGACGCGGAGGCACGGGGCGAAACCGAGGCAACGCTGATCGATCGGGTTCGTGCGAGCTACGATCGTGAGCTCTCCCCTCGGCGCGTCAGCGGGATCCTCGAAGCCGAACGCGAGCGCCTCGATCGCGTCGGTAGCGAGCCGGCAATCGAGGACCACGCCCCTAGGTACGTCGACAGCGAGGACCTCGCCTCTCTCACCGACGCCGAGTTCGCCCGCGTGATCGCACACCTACTGGACGAACGGGACGGCCACGCCGAGGTCCTGAAAGGCGACGGAGAAGCCGAAGACCTCGATCCCACCGAGGAGCAAGCAGGGAGACGGGAACCGACGGCAGGGAACTCCGCTGAGGACGATCGTGCTGGAAACCCCCACGACACCGACGGCGTCGAGATCCGCTGGCATCGTAGCGACGGCGATGTCGTGCTTCGAGCGTTCGCCCCGGAGCCGGGCCGCCTTCTCGACGGCCAACTGATACCACGAGCGAACGGGCACTGGGAGCGCGGGCTGACGGAGCACACCGGGACGGGGGATGCCCTCGGGCCGGCCGTCGTGACGGTAGCGGACCTCACCCCCAGCGCGACGCGACTCGCCGTTCGCCTCGGCGTAGCGCTCTACGATCGGGCGGACGTGCGCCGGTGGCTCGAAGAGGAGAAACTCACCCCCGAGACGTTCGGCTCGCTGATCGAGCCCGCGTAGTCGGCGGTCGGCCAGTTGTATCCTCTCGCTGGTCGGTCGGCGAACACACAACCAGATTCAAATAGGAGGCTATCGGTAGCCCACTTATGGCAGCCGGAGCCGTGCTGGCGATCATAGCGCTCATCGTCGTCGTACTGGTCCTCATGCTCTTCGCGGCGATGCGATTGGTACCCTCCACGCTCAGCGGGGACCAGGAGGAAGAGACCGAGGAGAGTAGTCCGAACGAGATCTGAGTCACGACGGTACACTCGATTAGACCGTCGGCCGGTGTCTGACCAACTGGTCCGCGTACCGAGACGGCTCCAGGGGCGATCGGTCGGGCTGTCTCTCCTCTTGCCCCAGTGGATTTGAGGCTCCGGCGCGATAGCACTCGACGATGGAGCAGGCTCTGCGAGCCGGCATGGCGATCTACAACGCCGGGGAGTTCCACGCTGCCCACGACGCCTGGGAGGACTCCTGGCTCGGCCTCGATAGGGGGACGCGTGACGAGTTACTGTTACACGGACTCATCCAGTTCACCGCTGCGATCCACCACGCTACCGAGAAGAACGCGGCGGGCGCACGCGGGCTCGCCGAGAGCGCCCGCGAGTACCTCGAGGGCCTGAAAGGATATCGCGGGGTGAACGTCGCGGAGACGAGAGCGTACCTCGGCGGCCTTGTAGCGGACCCGACCGATATCGAGCCTGCCGACGCGCCGGGACTGACCATCGAGGGCGTCCCGCCCGCACTCGACACGGCTGAATTCGAGGTCGGCGCGATCGCCGCGCGCGTGTTAGCCGAGGAATACGGTTACGACGAGGACCTCCTCGAAAGTGCCATCGAGTACGCCCGCCGGAACCTGGCCGATGGCGAGGCGACGAGTCCGTTTGTGACGCTCGTCCTCGACTTCGCACAGGAAGAGGATCATCGCGGGATCGTCGCACAGCGGCTCGGCGAACACGTCGAGCGCCGCGAGGCCCGTGAGGCCGACCTAGAGGGGCTGTTCGAGACTTGACCGATGCTGGCGGGCGAGGAGAAGGTAAGACGAAGAACGCCGGTAGGCCGGCGAGCGAACGAGCGGGAGAACAGTACAGTCGGGGTCTCAGTTCTCAGCGTTGTACTCCGCGGAGTTGTCCTGGGGGTCGTAGCCAAGCACCTCGCGGGCGCGATCGATCGAGTAGTACTTCCGGTCGTTATCGGAGATCCCATAGACGATCTCGTAGTCGTACTCCGCTTGCAGGGATCGGTCGAAGAGGTGCGCACAGTCCCGGTAGGAGAGCCACATCGCCTGTCCGCGCTCGTAGTCCTTCGGTGGACGTTCTTTGGTCAGATTCCCGATCCGCAGACAGACCGCGGGCAGGTTGTGGGCGTCGTAGTAATATCGTGCGAGGAGTTCGCCCGTCGCCTTCGACACCCCATAGAAGTTGCCTGGCCGGGGGAGTTCGGTGCCATCCAGCCGGTAGGCGTCGTGGGAGCGATAGATCGTCGGTACGCGTTCGTCGGTCTCGTAGCCCCCGACTGCGTGGTTCGAGGAGGCCAGCACGACCTTCCCTACTCCTTCCTCGGCCGCGGCTTCGAGGACGGTCTTTGTGCCGTCGATGTTGTTCGCGAGCACGCTGTCCCAGGAGGCATCGGGTCGGGGGTCGCCCGCGAGGTGGACGATTGCACTCGCGTCCGCGAGGGCGTCCCGAACGGCCCCGGCGTTAGTAACGTCGGCGAGGACGTACTCGTGTGAATAGTCCTTTTCCGGCGGGTCGCGATCGAGCAGTCGCCAGCGGTAGCTATCGCCGAGGTGATCGAGGATCGCCTCGGCGACGCGTCCTGCTGCCCCCGTGAGTACGACCGGCCCGTCCATTCGAGTACGAATCGATCCAGCGCCAGTAAGTAAGATGCGGTTCGACGTCGTTCGATGGGTCGGTCAGTAGGTCGGTCGGCGACCGATCAGCCGGCGAGGCGGGCGAACGCGAGCGTCCCGCTGATGTTATCGACGTAGATGTCGACCACGTCGCCCTCGCTTGCGCCGGGGACGAAGATGGTGTACTCCCCGCGCTCGGCGACGCCGTCGCCCTTCCGGCCGGTGCCGGTGATCTCGACCTGGTAGTTCCCGCCCTCCTCGATGGTCGGCCGGTCGGTCTGTTGGGTCGAGCCGGTGCGCTTGGTGACCGGCCGGAAGGCTCCACAGGCATCACACCGGAGCATCAGCGTCCGGTCTTCCATCACGAGCCTGGTGTCGGGCAGCCCACACTCCGAGCAGATAACGAACTCCTGGACGTAGCTATCGATCGCCCCGTCCAAGTCCTCGGCCGAAAACGAGCCGTTGTACCGCGAGCGGCCGGCGTCGTACTGTCCATTCGTCCCGAGTTCGCGCTGGATCGCCCGGTGGAGGTGTTCGGGGTCCCGCGAGAGGGCGTCGGCGATCGCGCCGAGATTGGTGAGTCGAGTGAACGCACCGTCTTTCTGGGCCGTCGGCTCGGGAACGTCGAGACGTTCTTCGCTGCCGGTGTAATCCGGCACCTCCTCTAAGGCTCGGTCGAGGCTCGCGTCGTAATCCATGCCCGAAGTTATGACAGGGGAGTTGAAATCGATTCCGTGAGAGACCGGCCCACGACGAGCGGGACGGTAGAGCGAAGAACCGAGAAAGCGGGGAGCCAGAGAGCCGGGAAGCCTGGGAGTCGAAGGCGTTTACCGGTCCGGGAGCGGCCGAGGGGTATGGACCCGAGCGCCCGCGAGGAAGCGTGTTTCGAGGCCGGCATCAAGTTCGGCGCGCTCTATCACCAGTTCGCCGGCACGCCCGTCTCACCGGAGAGCGCCACGAGCCTCGAACACGCTATCGAGGAAGCGATCACGAACCAGCCCCATTGTGAGTCCGTTGCGGTCGACATCGATCCCGAGAAACTGGATACGGAACACGGCTACACCGAATTGGGAGGGGAGCACATGACCGTCGAGATGGGAATCGAATACGAGGGGCGAGAAGTCACCGCGCGGATGGCGATGGAGAACGGCTACCCGCTGATGGCGATCGAGTCCGTCACGGAGTGAGAAACGGTCGGCCGCCAGGACCGGTCGTCGTGGTCGAAACCGAGAGAACTCACTGGTCGGACGCTGTCCCGGCGTGAGGGCCTGAGAGTGAGTTACTCGCCGTCGAGCGGATCGCCCTGTCGCGAGACGTTCGTCGCGGGCAGGCCCGCGCGGTCGGCGTGCTCGTGGATGGCCTCCTCGCTTTCGGCGCGGTAGTGACAGAAGGTTCCGGTTACTTGGCCCGCGTCGTCTTCCAGGACCTCCGAGCCGACCCACTCGATGTCGGTGCCTTCCTCGCGGAGTTCTTCGAGGGCCGCCCCGGAGGCGTCGGTCGCCCCGTCGAGTTGCTCGTGGGTGATCGGGTCGTCCAGTTCGCGCACGATCAGGAAGTCGGTAGTGTCGTTCGTCATCGTTTATCACTGCTCGAGTGCGACCGGTTGATAGACGGGCCTTACATATAGTCCTTGCACGTCTCGAACCTTCTCATCGTTGCCCTCCGAGTTACTTCCAGGGGTTCGATACCAGATCGGCTTGTACCGCCGCCCCGACCTCCAGCACGCAAGCCGAGCGCGGGACGGCGATACACGACAGTACGTAGCCCGTCTCGCGGTGGCGATCCTTCAGCGCCCGGGGTGGCCGTCGGTGATCGAGGTCGCCCTCGATCAGCCGGGCGGTACAGGTTCCACAGGCACCGGTCAGACAGCCAAAGGGCAGCCCGATTCCAGCGGTCTCGGCCGCTTCAAGTACTGTCTCCTCAGCCGGGACGTCGATCCGTTTGGTCGATCCCTTACGGAATCGTAACTCGACGGGGTAGGTCTCGGCCGTATCATCGGACTCGGTTCCTGTCACTATCGTCTCACCGGTTCGTCTCGGGGCGCGGAACATCGAGGTCGTCGGGCGAACGTTCGCTCGATTGTCGATCGATCGAGGTGAATCTCGCCTTCGGGGACTACTGCCAGACGTCGCTCGTACAGTCGCCGTCGGGCCAGCGGATCTCGTGGGCGCGTGCCGGTCCCTCCGGCAGATCGCCGAAGTCCACCAGGAAGTCCTCGTCGAGCGTCATCGTTCCATTGCGGGGATCGACGTCGGCTTTGAGCATGACCGATCCCTGCTCGCCTTCCTCGGGGTAGAACTGGTTGTCCCAGCTCGAAAATAGCGAGGTGGTCCAGTAGAGCCGTTCGCCGTCCAAGGAGAGCTGGAGCATCTGTGGCCCGCCCAGCACCTCGCGTTCGCCCTCGATGGGATGGGAGGGGCCAAAGTGCCCGCCGGCCCAGAGCTGATCGGCTAGTCGGGGGTTCGAGGGATCGGAGATGTCGTACATCCGGACGTCGCCGTGGCCCCAGTTGCCGAAGAACAAGTACCGGTCGTCCATCGAGATCAGCAGGTCGGTGATGAGCCCCGGCATGGGCATATCCCAGTCCTCGTGTCCGCGGGGCGAAACGTCGATCGCCGTTTCGGCCCGGTACTCGCCGCCGGACTCGTAGAAGTGAACGATGTTCGAGGAGAGCGTCGCGCCGACGTAGCCATGTGTCGATTCGGGGGTATGCAGGAAGCGCACTTCGAGAGGAATCTGACCTTTTTCACCCAGGTCGATCGTCTGCTCGACGGTACGGTCCTCCCAGTCCCAAATATGGAGCTGACGGCCATAATTACCTGCCTCGACGTCGTCCATATCGAAGCCGGGGTAGTAGGTCTTCGGCGCGGCCCACTCGCTCGAGATCATCGCGCTCTGGCGGGGCTGATACCAGAAGTCGTAGTTCATCTCGATCTCTCCCGGTGGTTCCCACCGGCCGTCGATCTCGAAGTCCTCGTTCAGCGCGAGAAAGCCCCCAGGGAGGTCCCCGTCCGCGTCGCCGAGCATGCTGATGACGATCTCGCCGTTAGGGATACAGTGGACAGTATGGGGTGCGGAGAGGTCGTACTCGAAGACCTCCTCGGGTTCGATCACTTTCTCGATCTCCGGGTTCCTACGGTCTTCGGTATCGATCACGTGGATGCGCGAGGACCGTTGACCGGGAACGATCAGGTGCTGGCGGGCGAGGCCGTCCATGTGACAGGAGGACGAACAGGCGTTCCAGCCGAAGTGATGGAGCTCGTCGCCGCGATTGGGCATCGGTACCCGATCGATCACCTCCGAGTAGGTATCCGAGTCGGGATCGACGTCGACGACGCCCAGGAAGTCGGGTGCGTCGACGTCCGTGCCGACGTACAGTCCCATGACGTAGGCTACTTTCTCGGGGTCGGATTGCTCGATCGCGGCCTGTGGGGTCGTGTAGCCGGGTCCGTTCCCCTCCGCTCGCCCCTGGTCGCTGCCGACGTGTTCGGATGGGTCGCTGCCCGAGTGCGCGTCGCTCATGGGCAGAGTACACCATCCCCCGACGAATTCGATCCGGTTCCGGCGGCTCTCGCCCGTGGGTGTGACACGCAGTCACTGTCAGGAAGGGGGCGACAGCTCGGGTTAAGAGTCGGGCTTCCGACCGTCGAACGGACCTCTCTCGTCGTGTGTAGTCGTCTACCGACCGTTTCCATCCGGAACTCACTGTCGTCTCCCGGTGGTTCGGCGGTATCGACCTGTGTACGGGATAGCAGCATCATTGTCTGGCAACTTCGGCAGAAAGCGGTTCCCCCTTGTGGCAGAGAGGGGGGAAACTGACGAGATCGCCGTCGTGGCCTCGGCTGCGGACTAATTTCACTTTCACTTTCGGGCATGGATTTATGCGGTCGCCGGGCGAGACCTCGATATGAGCCAGGCAACGTTCGATTCCGACGATCTGTTCGGTGAGGCCGCCAGCGAGGTTCGGGGAGACGTCGAGGAGAACTTAGACGCTGCACGCGAGGCGCTGCCGGCCCCCGAGGCGATCTGGGAGGTCGAAGCCGAGAACACTCTAGGGGTGCTCAACACCCTCAATCAGGCACTCGACGTCGGCGATGCCGAGGCCCACCTCCGGGACGCGAAGAAGTGGTACACCATGGGCGAGCGCGCCGAGGCCTTCGAGGACGCCGAGGACCTGGAAGTCGAGATCGAATCCATCGAGGAGATGATCGAGGACGTCCAGTCCGCCCGCGAGAAGGTCGGCGATCTCACGAGCACGGTCCCCGGTCTCAGAAGCGCCCTCAACGAAGCCCAGGACGCCGGCGGCGAGGACGCCGAGGAAGCGGACGACGGAAGCGAGCAGGACGAGACCGACGAGGATGAAGACGAAGCTGACGACGAGTAGTAACCTAGTATCCCTGACGATCGAGTGAAAATCTCAATCTTCGAGCGGGGCGTATCTGTGTGCTGCCTGCTTCCCCCACTCGGCGGCCACACCGCCGCGCGCTGCGACGCGCTCACAGGCGACTGCAATCGTTCGATCCGCGTCATTCATACTCGACTGTAGTTCCTCGGGCATTATAACTGTTTTTCCTCTCATATTCCAAAAGTATGGAATCATGCGTATCGATTGGTGGGACATCGTAGCGATCCCGTATCCGCGAGCCACCACCGGTGGCGAGCGGTTCTCCGCGGCCGAGCGAGCGAGGTCGCGGCCTTTTTAGTGGAGGTTTTTGCGACGAGTAGTACCTACAGTGCGCCGCAGGCGCGCGAGGACACCCGAGTCGTAAAAAAGTCCGCTCATTGGAACATCCGGAGGGGCTGGGCTTCGGAACTCGCGTCGTCGGCCTCGCCCATCTGCCGGGCGAGACGTTCGCGGGCTTCGCGGATCTCCTCGGCCTGCTCGGTGAGTGCCTCGGTGTCGACGTCGGTCCCGGTAAGCGGGGCGATGCCGGCGTCGAGAAGCACGCGGGCGGCCTCCGGATCAGGGAACTGGCCGTCGCACTCGATGATCAGACCGACGCTATCGACGGTCGAGAACTCGGCGTGGTGCAGGAGCGCGCCGGTCGGCCCGCTCACGAGGCCGCCGTCGGCCGGCGGAACGATGCCAGCTTCCTCCAGTAGCGCCTCGCCGCCCGCAGTCGAGACGCCATAGAGGTTCGGCGCGCCTTCCTTCTCACCACCCAGGCCGCTGAGATACAGCGGCAAGACGTCGCTATCGACGATCCAGTCGGTAAGACAGCTCGCGAAGTCAGGCGCGGAGGAGGGAGAGACCGGAATATCGCTCTGGAGCACCAGCAGGTCTTCGCTTTCGGCAGCGTACAGCCGCACCGGCGGGCGAAGCGTCGAATCCTCGTTCTGATAGACCGCGACCGGCGGCAGTCCATCGCAGTACACTGCACCATAGTAGCTCGTGTCGAGTTCTCTCACGAGGTGGTCGGCGGCGATTTTGCCTACTAAGCCGGCACCGGGAAGCCCCTCGACGAGTGTCGGGTCGTCGAGATCGACGTGATCGCCCTCGATCGTGACTCGTGCCATGGTACGAGGAGACATCCCAGTAGCTTAGTTCTCGGGGTCAAACGGACGAGGCGGCGGGGCGAGCGACCAGTGGATGGCCGTCAGTCCGAAATCGACTCCCGTGCCGGCGGGAAAGAGCGAGCATGGACGTACTCGGACGCTACGAACCGCTCGTCGAGAACGTCGAGGCCTTCCGGGCGGCCTGTGAGCGCCCGCTGCCCTCGGTCGTCAGGGTAAATACTATCAAAGCCGACGCCGAGCGAGCACGGAGAACGCTCGAGGCAAGCGAGATCGGCTACGAAAGCCCGGGATGGCAGCCCGGACTCTTCGGCCTCGATACCGAGAAGCCGGGGGCGACGTGGGGGTCCTTTCACGGCTGGTGGCACGGCCAGGAGGAAGTTTCTGCGATTCCCGCGCCGGTACTGGACCCACAGCCGGGCGAGCGGGTCTGGGCAGCCTGTGGCGCGCCGGGAAGCAAGGCGAGCCATCTCGCCGCGCTCATGGACGATTCGGGGACCCTCGTCGCGAATGACCGGAGCCTGGGTCGGCTCTCGGCGCTCAGGTTCAACCTCGAACGACTGGGTGTGACCTGCGCTGCGGTTACCAATCGCGACGCGCGGAACTTCTCGCTGCAACCGTTCGACTTCGCGGAATTCGACCGGGCGCTCGTCGACGCGCCGTGTTCCTGCGAGGGCACCATCCGAAAGAACCCCGACGCGTTCGAGGAGTGGTCAGAGGGGTATCTCGACAGCGTCTCGACGCTCCAGCGCTCGATTACAGAACGCGCGATACAGGCCACCCGCGAGGGGGGACGCGTCGTCTACTCGACGTGTACCTTCGCCCCCGAGGAGAACGAAGCCGTTCTCGATAACGTCCTCGAGAGCGAGGACTGTCGGCTCGTCGAGTTCGACCTCGCGCTCGATCACGATGCCGGAATCACCGAGTGGCGAGGCGAGGAGTTCGATTCATCGCTTCGGAAAGCAAAGCGTGTTTACCCACATCAGAACGATACTGGGGGCTTTTTCTGTGCGCGACTGGAGGTCGGCGGATGACCGGAGCACCCGAACCCGGAAGCGGAGACGAAGACGATGGAGACGGAGGTGAGCGGGAGAACGACGGCAGCCGGTTCGATCGCCTTCCCCCATCCCCCGAGGAGCGTCGAGTCGCCGGCCGCCCCACGCGGGAGGAAGTACTCGAGTGGTGGGCCGATCGCTACGGGGTTCCCCGAGAGACCTTTGCAGAGCAGAGCTTCTGGGAGAAGGGCTCGGGCAAGATCTGGGCGTTTGCCGGGGAGAGTCCCTCACCGGTCGCGATCGAGGGCCTCGGACTCACCTTTCTCAGGACCCGTCAGGAATACTGGAAGCCGACGACCAATGCCGTCCAGCGCTTCGGGCACACAGCGACCCGCAACGTCATCGAACTGGAAAAGGGGGAAGCGAGAGCCTTCGTCGCCGGCCACGATCAGGCAATCGAGTGGGACGGCGATTGGGGGTATCTGATCGCCGCCCACGATATAGACGGCCTCGAACCCCTCGGCGTCGGCCTTTATCTCCACGGCGAACTGCGCTCGCAGGTCCCGAAAGGCCGGCGGCGCGAGTTTTAGCCGGACGGCGACCGCCAGTGCCACCGGCGATCGCTACTACTGCTGCCGACGACACCATCGGCCGCTATCGGTACTCGATCGGTCGCCGCAAGGCCGGGATACATCTGTCGGCCACTCACAGCGACTGGTATGGCACACGTCGAGTACGTTCGCCGCGAGGACGCCACCGACCACGTGAGCGAGATTCTCTCTCAGTGGGAAGGGGAGGGTGGCGGAACGGTGAATCGATCATTACTACTGGACGCGCTTGCGAACCACCCGGCGCTACTGGAGGGGATGTACACGCTGCTCGACCGGACGATCAGGGGCGGGCGGCTCGATCGCGATCTGAAGGAGCTCGTGAGCGTGGTCGTCTCCCAAGCGAACGACTGTGCGTACTGCACGGCGAGCCACCGCGAGAACTTGCTGGAGATCGTCTCGATGCCGGAAGAACGCTTTGAGGCGGTGAGAGCCGGCGAGTATGACGCACTGCCCGAGCACGAACGCGCGGCCGCCCGGTTCGCCGAGCAGGTCGCACTCGATCCGAAGGGTATCGACGAGGAGGCCCTCGATACGCTGTATGCGGCCGGCTTCGATGAGGAGGACATGGTCGAACTACTGGGGGTTGCCGGGACGTTCGTCGCGGCGAACACCTACGTCGACGCGCTCTCGATCCAGCCCGGTGATCGCGAGGAAGCCTACGCCGGTGCGGAGACCGATACCGCGGGCGACAGCGATACCGATCGCTGAACCCGACTCGCTCGCGAGTCACTGCCCCCTGAGATCAGTCCTTCTCGCGGAGCACGCCACCGCTTAGCCCCTCCCACTCGACGCGATAGCCGAGTGCGGAGAGTATCGCGCTCGCGTTGTCGAGACCGTACTCCTCGAGGTGGGCCTCGGCGTCGGCGAGATCCATCCCGGGAGCGAGCGTCTCGGCGAGCCCGTCGAGCACGGCGGGACGGACGAGTGTCCGACCGACCCGCTCGTGCTCGGAAAATTGCACATCGTCGAAGGCACGCTCACTCACGCCGTGCTTGCGGGCGAGCGTGTCGAGTCCGACGGCGTCGGCCTCGGGAACGAGCTCCGCAGACAGAGCGTCGGCGCTCGCGGCGATCAAGTCGGCTTCGTAGCCCCGCAGCGCGTCACGAACCGCCTTGAGATCGACCGTGCCCGAGTACGGGATCGCCCGGGCGTCGCGCGCTTCGATGTCCTCGCCGACACCCAGCGATTCGTCAACCGCGACGATCATATCGACGTTTTCCAATTGGCCCAGCTGGCCGAGCTTCTTTGTAACGTACTCGGGCGTCCAGAAACCAATGATTTCGAAGAAGAGGCGAAACCCCTGGTCGGTGTGGTTGTCCGATGCCGGTCCCGGGTCCGCCTCGGCTTCACCGACGGCCTCGGGGACCGCGTGAGGCCAGTCGAACGCGAAATCCGGGATCATCACCCGCGAGCCGGTTTCGAGGGGTTCGGGCTCCCGGCGCAGTTCCCACTCGAGATCGAGGGCCTCGAAGCGGGCGGCGAAGTCGGCCTCGACGCCACTGTCGTAGGAGACTTCGACCACGGGCTCGGCGTTCGGCACCGAGAGATCCCCCTGATCGAGGGCCAGTTCCCGTTCGGCACCCCGGTCGTCGATCGTCGCGTCGAGGTGCCACTCCTTCGCCGTCGCGATCGTTCGGAGCAGGCGGGCGAAGCGGGTGCCGTAGCGCCGCGTGCGGCGGAACAGTCGCGTGGGACCGGTGACCTCGATCACGTGTCGATTTAGGGCGAGCGTTCGAACAGCCGAGCGAATGGCATCCGACTCCGACGGGCAGGGCCGTCCCGGGAAGTTCGATCCC
>PXRJ01000025.1:23390-31116 GCA_003021705.1 Halobacteriales archaeon QS_3_64_16 | reverse complement strand
GAGGACTTCTGAGGGTGTTCCGAGCAGTGATACCGTGAGCGCGTCGCCCGCGAGCACGCCGATACCGTAGCAAAGCGGTGCCCCGAGCAACACCGGACGCCACCCGATCGACCGGGCGTCGGTAGCGCGACCCGTAGCCAGTCGCGTGTTCGATCGCTGCCGTCTCGACGGCTGGCGACGTGCCATCCTATACCTTTCCTCGCGACGAAACGACATAAACCCGCGTCAGACGCTCGCCCGAACCCCTTTCCCACTCGCGCTGCCCGCTCTCGTTTTCCCTCGCTCGCCTCCTGTTCGACGTTGAGCGGGGCGAGTGCGGGACAGAGTAATGCGGCGGGAGGTCTTTCGGTCGGTCGATGGCGTCCTTCGAGGTTCTCGCCCCCCGTCTCGCGGTCGTACTCGCCGCGGCGTGTTCGATCGTTCTCGTCTGGTGGCTCGACGACGTCCGCGGCGAACGGGTCGCGGCGCTTCGCTCGCGCTTCCTGCTCGGCGTCCCCTGGGCGACGCTGCTCGTCCTCGCGTTCGTCCTCGCGGTCTACCTGTTCGCCCAGGACGGCATCGATAGCTGGTACAGTCCCGTGGTGATCCCCTTTAGAGCCTGGTCGTATCTCTACCCCCTCGGGATGCTTACCGCACCCTTCTCCCACGCCGGGTCGGGCCACTTGCTTGGGAACCTGGTCGGCACGCTCACCTTTGCCCCGATCGCCGAGTACGCCTGGGGGCATTATCCTGACGAGCGCGATGGTTCGCTTCCCGCCTCCGCGCTCCAGGCCAGTCCCGTCGGCCGAATCCTTCTCTTCGTTCTCGCCGTACTCGCCGTCGGCTTGCTGACGAGCTTCTTCGCGCTCGGGCCGGTGATCGGCTTCTCGGGAGTGGTCTTTGCGTTCGCGGGCGTTGCCGTGGTGTTCTACCCGCTCGCGACCGTGATCGCACTCGCCGCCGGCAACGTCCTCCAGTTGCTCTACTCGGCTCTCTCGAACCCAGTGACGGTCGCGAGCGCATCGCCGAGTTTCGCCCCGCCGTGGTGGGCCGGCATCGCGATCCAGGGTCACGCGCTCGGGTTGCTCTGTGGCGTGCTCGCTGGGGTGCTTTTGATCCGGCGACGTGAACACGCCCCGTCTGCGTTCTCGCTGTGGGTCGGCGTCCTCCTCTTGGGGGTCTCCCAGTCGCTCTGGGCGGTCTACTGGTATCGCGGCGGCGAGACCTTCGTGCTCTTTCGTGCGGTGGGTACCGTCCTCGTCTTCGCGCTCGCCGGCCTCGTCGCCGTTGGCGTCGCCACCCCCGACCGACTCTCCCTCGCCGACCGCGATCGTGGCCAACGCTCCGCGCTCGATGTCGATCTCGGCCTCGGCGATACCGATATCGACGTTGGGCGCTCGGTGCGTCGCGTCGCGACCGCCGTGCTCGTGGCTTCCCTTATCGGAATGGCTGTGCCCGCCGTGCCGGTCAATCTCACGGCTGTTTCCGACGAACAGGTCGGTGACGCGAGCGGTAACGGCGTGAGCGCCTCACCGGTGCCATCGAACGCCCTCTCTCCAAACGGATCGGCGAGGGATTCGGACGGCACGAACGACTCGAACGCATCGAACGCTTCGGCGCTCCGGGCGAACGGGACGATCGAGATCAGGGGGTATACGATCCGGTACGCCGAGAGGGTTCAGAACCAGTTGGTGTCGGTGATCGATGTCTCCGCGTTCGGCGAGACGACGGCGGTGAACACGAGCGGCGTGATCGTCACGAACGCCGACCGTGAGATCTGGACGACCGCCGTCTCGAAATCGAGGCTCGGCTTTGCGGGCAGTGCGACCGTCCGCGTCGGCGGAGTGGGGTGGGCCGAAGTCGTCGGCGTCCGGCGCTCCGGCTGGAGCGTCGCGGGTGGCAATAGCACCTACAAGGTTTTCTTGCAACCGAACGACGACGATCGTCGGCTCGCCTACGCCGCTCCTCCGGCGATCGGGGAGCCGGTGCTCGATGGCAAGAACGTCTCGATCGCGCCCCGACGGCAAGGCTTCGCGGTCGTCGTCTCGCGAAACGACACGACCCTCGAGCGAGCCCCGATCCCTCGAAAGAACGGATCGGTGAGCGTCGCGGGGCTCACCTTCGAACGAGACGAGGGGCGGCTCCTCGCGACCTACGGGACGACCGAACTACAGATCGCCGAACGCGAGACGTATCCAGGGTCCTGATCGGGCGGCGCGCATGTGAGTATACCTAAGTGTGTTCTGTGGTAGTGTGTAGTGTTTCGTGGGGAGAGGTGTAATGTACCGTGGTGATGGGTACTACACTGGCGTGTGATGTATGCTCACGAGCACTTATCATCGAAGACTACCCATTCCACCGTATGGGACGGTACGGATCGCTCGATTACCCGCGCCTCGCCAAGGGGGGTTGCTGTTCGGACTTCTGTTGTTCGCGGTTGGACTACTCGGCCAACTCGCCCTCGGTGGGTCGCCGACCACCCCGGCCTGGGAACTGACGCTACTGTTAGACCTCGAAGCGATCGGCCTCCTTGTCGCGTTCTTCTCGCCGTTCGTCTTCGGGGTTTTCCTCCCGCTAACGGAGTAATCTCACCTGGTGTGGCGGTCGTCGGTATCGGGATGCCGTCCTTTAGATACGAATTCCTCGAGTTGACCCGAGCGACCGGGGGTTCAGGCCACGTCCGAGCGGATCAGACGGACGCCCCAGCCCGTACTGGCCAGCCCGGCGATCACCTCGAGGGCGACGACGAGCACTAGTCTGAGCGTGTGTTCCTGGGCGATCGAGAAGAGGAAAGCCGCCGCGCCGAGAACACACAGCCCGAAGACCACGACGACGTACCCGAAGATCCGCATCGGTATCGGGGTGTCCATACCTCGGGGACGCACGACGATCTTATAGCCCCGGCGATCGGTGCTGACGCCCGACCGATAGCGGCCCGATCGGTTCCCTGCTTCGATCCCTCCCCGAGATAGCGCCGGCCCGCCGCCGTTTCGAGCATGGGCGTGACTTGCAGGAAGGCGGCCAAATCGGCGGGGACGGCGGTACTTTTTACCCCCCGCGGACTACGACCGCTCACGATGGATCGTTTCGCAACTCGGGTTCGGCCGTCTCTTCGACCGCGCACATGATCGGCGGTGGCGTCCTTGCCGGGGCACTCGCCGTATGCGCGCTCGTCTGTGCTACGTACCTCGCCCGGACGATCGGCTGGCCGGCGACCGTCGCGGCGGGATCGTCCCGCCAGGCACGTAGCGACGGGGGATATGCGCGCCGGATGGCGGTCTACACCGGCTTCGACTCCCACGGCAAGGAATCGGGCCTCTTTCGCTGGCTGACGACCGTCGATCACAAGGACATCGGACTGCTCTACATCTTCTTCGGCGCGGCCGCCGGCCTATGGGGCGGTACCGACGGGATGATGATCCGCACCGAACTGCTGACCCCGGCATCGGACGTCTGGAGCGCCGGCACTTATAATGGTATCTTCACGACACACGGCTGGACGATGCTGATCTTCTTTGTGACGCCGGTGTTTTTCGGCATCGCGAACTACTTCCTGCCTATTTTCATCGACGCCGACGACATGGCCTTCCCACGATTGAACGCCATCGGCTTCTGGCTGCTGCCCCCCTCGTTGGTCATGGTCCGGGGCGGGCTCATCACCGAGATGGTAGGCAAGATTCTCGGCTTAGTTATCCCGATCCAGTACATCGACTTCCTGTTCGCGCTCGAACCGCCCGAGCTGGGCTGGTACATCTACACGCCGCTGTCGGTCACCGCGACCAACCCCCAGGTCGACATCGCACTACTAGGGTTGCATCTCTCGGGAATCGCGACCGTCATGGCCTCGATCAACTTCATCGCGACCATCTTTGTCGAGCGCAGCGAAGAGACGACCTGGGCCGATCTGGGCATCTTCACTTGGTCGATCCTCGTTACCGCGGGCCTCGCGCTGTTTGCCTTCTCGCTGCTCGGCAGCGTCCTAGTCATGTTGCTGCTCGATCGGAACTTCGCCACCACTTTCTTCGCCATCGACGGTGGGTCGCCGCTGCTATTCCAGAACCTCTTTTGGTTCTGGGGCCACCCCGAGGTCTACATCATATTCTTACCGGCGACCGGGCTGTTGAGCACCATTCTCCCCAAATTCAGCGGCCGAAAGCTCTTTGGCTACAAATATATCGTCTACTCGACCTTGGCGATCGGTGTGCTTTCTTTCGGCGTCTGGGCTCATCACATGTTTACGACCGGGATGGATCCCCGCATCCGGGCGAGTTTCATGGCCGTCTCGATCGCCATCGCAGTCCCGAGTGCGATCAAGGTCTTCAACTGGCTCACGACGATGTGGGAAGGGCGGATCCGCCTCACCGCGCCCATGTTACTCTGTATCGGTGCGATCGGGAACTTCGTCGTCGGCGGTATTACGGGTGTGTTCCTCGCGGCGATTCCCGTCGATCTCGTCCTGTCGGATACGTACTACATCGTCGGCCACTTCCACTTCATCGTCGCTGGGTTCATCGCGGCGATGATGATGGCCGCGAGCTACTACTGGTATCCGATCCTGACCGGCCGGATGTACGACCGTGATCTCGCCCGACTACAAGCAGTCATCTTCTCGGTCGGCTCGGCGATCACCTTCGGATCGCTGCTGATCCTCGGACAGCTGGGTCTGCCCCGCCGGTACGCTTCCTATCCCGAGCAGTTCGCCCCGCTGATGCAGGTCGCCTCGATCGGTGCGTATGCGATGGGTATCGCGACGCTTATGTGGCTCTTCAATATGCTCCAGTCCTACCGAGTCGGTGCGGTCGTGACCGATGCCGACGTCTGGGACCTCAAGCGCTCCCAGCAGTTCTCCCGGGAGTGGCAGTGGTTCGAGAAACGTCTCGAGAGCGACTACGGCATCGTTCCAACTGCCCCACCGGCCGAGGAGATCCGGCCCTCGGCCCAATGGGAGACCCCCGAGCGGACGCCTGCCGCGCCGACCGCCGCCGAGGATTTCCGGTCGATCGCCCGCGATGCCGTCGTCGGCGCGGCGGGTGGCGCCCTCGCCGTCACGCTTATGTCCGCCGTGTTAGGCGCGGCGACCCTCCTTGGATTCCTCCAGCCGCCGCTGCTCACGGGACTGGCACGGATCTTGGGTATCGAACCGGGGACGGTCTTCGGGCTGCCGGTGAGCCTCGTGCTCGGCTTCGCGGTGTTCTACGCCGGGGGCGTGATCTTCTGGCCGACGGTCTTCGCGGCGGGTGCCGGCCGATTCCCGGGCGGGAATCGGGTTCTCGTCGGGCTGTCCTTCGCGATGTTGCTCTGGCCCGGCTTCGCGCTTGGCTTTTACAGCGGCCAGACGGGCTTCGCACTGGTCGCCTACCTGGGATCGACGCTGCTCGCCCACGCTGTCTACGGCGCGACGCTCTCGGCATCGTTCGAATACCTCAACGACCGCTACGAGATCGCTTCGGTGCTATGAACCCTGTGAACCGGCTCCGTCCCCGGAGGGCCTGATCGTGGACCGGAACTACCTCTTTACGTATATCGTGCCGCTGATCGGCGCGTTCGTACTCGCCGCCGGCATCGGCGGGGCGGTGTTGGGCACGTACTCGCCCGTTCAGAATACCTTCGGTCTCTGTGGCAGCCCGGACATGACCGTCTTCGGTCCCGAGGAATCCCCCCAAACCACTTCCTCCGGCGGGTTCGAGTTCCCGCAGTTCGCCTACGAGGAGTTATCCGACCCCGCCCGGAGTGCCTTCGAGGAAGCACTCCGAAGTCCAACCGACAGACATAGCGTGGAGGGCACCCTCTCGCCCGACGAGCGCGAGGCCCTTCTCACCGGATCGGTCGTGATCTACGAAGGCACGGAGTACTACGCGGCGATCACGCCCCACCCCTGTGTGAACGTTACCCCGCTGCTCCTGCCGGCGAGCCTGCTCGCGCTTCTGGTTGGCGGGGTCGGGATGCTCGCGCCGATCGCCTGGCGCCGGCGGGTCGGCCGCCCGCTACACGGCGGCGACACCGGCAACGTTCGCAGCGGCCTCGCGCTCTTCCGCGAAGGCCCCTACGAAGGAGTAGGTCTGATCGGCTCCTTCGGCGCGGCGAGCGTCGTCGGGCTCGTGCCCCTAATCGGCCCGCTGCTCGGCGGTTCGATCGTCGGGGCCGTAGCGCCGACGACGCGCCGAGCAGCGGTCTTAGGCACCTACCTCGGCGCACTCCTCACGGGGATATTGGCCGTAGCGACCGTCCTTCTGCCGAGTGCATTCGTCTTCGTGCCGCCGCTGGTCGTTACGCTCGCCCCGCTCGTCGGCCCGCCGAATGCACAAGGCGTGACGATCCTCGTCGTCCTCGCCCCCCTACTCCTCGCGCCGGTCTCGGCGGCCGCTACGCGCCGGCTCACCCGGTCGCTGTGAGGGGATCGGTCTCGCCTCGGACTTCGGCTCCGGTTTCCCTGACGCGATCGCTCGCGACGGACCCCGACCCGCCAGTGGGAGGAAGGAGAAAGGGGAAAACGGAAGCCGACGATCAGCCGAGCGTCGCACTCAGGTACATCGCGATTACGATAACGAACCAGACGCCGTCGACGAGATGCCAGTACATCGAGACGGTCATCACGGAGGTATCGCGTTCGGGCGCGTACTGGCCGGCTCGTCCCCGAAGGAAGACGATCCCCAGCAGGACGACGCCGAAGGCGACGTGTAGGCCGTGCAGACCGGTAAGCCCGTAGAAGGCACTACCGAAGATCCCGCTCACGAACGAAAAGCCCTCCTCGACGACTAGCTCGTAGTATTCGTACACTTGGCCGGCGACGAACAAGGCTCCGAGAACGATCGTCGCGCCGAGCCAGCGGGTAAAGCGCTCACGATCGCCCGCGGCGAGGCCGGTGTGGGCGATGTGGAGGGTGATCGAACTCACACCTAACAGGAGGGTGTTGATCGGCAGCACCCAGCTCAACAGTTCGGGCAGCTCCCCCGGCGGCCAGGCACCCGCCCTGATGAACGCGTAGTAGACGAACCCGGCACTGAAGGTCGCGATATCCGAGACCAGAAAGAGGATCATCGCGAACTCCATCGATCTCGAGCCGTGTTCGTTGGTCTGGCGGGACCAGTAATTGGCGATAAAGCCGTGATAGAGCCAGCCGAAGGCCCCGGCGAGCAAGCCAAGCACCCCGCCGACGATCACGACCGGGCCGGCGATCGTTGGGACGATCCCGTCCGGACCCCGGCCGATCAGAAAGAGGCCGATCCCCACGTACAGGATCGCCGCCCCGCCCGCCGCGACGAAGGGCCACCAACTCGCTTCTTCCAAGGGCCGAGGGAAGTCCTCGCCTACCGGGAGGCCGTATCCGCCGCCGTCCTCGATCGCCGTCTCGCGCGGCCTGTCCATACGAGACGGCAGGACGCCGGCGGGCAAAAAACCGTGCTTCCCGGGATGATAGCGCCTGTTTCCCTCCCGGACGATCGCTGATAGCTCACATCGAGCCCGGCCGGCTCGCTGTGCGGTTCGTCGCCGAGCCGACCTCGCGATGGGGAGACCTAACCGTCTTCCCGTCGAACCGAGGGTGCATGAACGAACCCGGGACGGAGGCGAACGAGAGGAGCGATGTGGAGGAGCGAATCGCGCTCGTGACCGGCTCGACGGACGGCATCGGCCGCCAGACCGCACTCGGATTGGCCCGCCAGGGCGCGACCGTCTTAGTGCACGGCCGCGACCGCGAGAAAGGGCAGGCCCTCGCCGACCGGATCGAACGCGAGACCGACGGCTCCGC
>PXRJ01000025.1:18580-23324 GCA_003021705.1 Halobacteriales archaeon QS_3_64_16 | reverse complement strand
GCGCTATGATCGCCTCGACGTTCTGGTACACAACGCCGGAGCGACCTTCCAGGAACGCGGTGAGACCGACGCCGGCATCGAGCGCACGTTCGCAATCAATCACCTCGCGCCATTCTTGCTCACGCACCGACTCCTTCCGCTGCTCGAGGCAAGCGCCCACGCCCGGATCATTACCACTTCCTCGGGGCTCCATCGGCGGGCGACGATCGACTTCGAGGACCTTGAGATGAAAGACGACTACGACGGGCTCGAGGCATATGGCCGCTCGAAGCTGGCGAACGTCCTCTTTACCTACGAGCTTTCCCGCCGGCTCGATCCGGCCGCGATCACGGCGAACGCCTTCGGGCCGGGCTTCGTCCCCGGCACCCACCTGAATCGCGAGGCCTCCCGGCGATTTCGGTTGGCGACGGGCGCGCTCGGCCGCCTGCCCGATCCGCTTTTGCGAGCGCTTCCCGGCCCGGTCAACACGATCGAGGAGGGCGCACGGACGCCGATCTACCTGGCGAGTGACCCCAAGGTGAAGTACGTCTCGGGCCAGTACTTCGAGTCCTGCGCTCCTGTATTGTCGGCCTCCCAGTCCTACGATCCCCACACTGCACGCCGGCTCTGGGAAGCGAGTGCCGAGATGGTCGATCTCTCGGCAACCGACCGATCGGTCGGACGCCCGGAGAGCGTGAACGGCGCTACGCGCCTGCTCGACCGGGCAACGCGAGCGCTGGGACGGTCCTGACCGACTCGCAGGCCTCTCTTTTTAGGACCAGGCGACCCGGAAGACCTCGACGTCGAGTTCTCGTTTCTCCTCGCCGTGAAAGTCGAACTGGTGGGGCAGTGAGATCTCCGCGCGAAAACCCTGGGTCACCTCGCCCCCGTTGTCCGCGACGAAGGCCTCGACGAACTCGCGGCTACCCCGGTTGTGAACCGAGTAGGAGACGTCTGCGGCCCGCGCAGTGGTCTCGAGAAAGGCCCGGTCGGCGTGTTCATTAGTATTCTGTGCGCCGAATGGTGGGTTCATCACGACCGTCACCGGCCGCTCGGCCGTGCCGGTCGGCGACCCGCGCTCGGTGCCGTTTTCCTCCTCCCTCTCCCCCTCGCCCGTCGGTCGATCTTCACGGGCTCTCAGAGGTGGGCGGGAAACGTCCCCACGAACCCAGGCGATCGGCGTCGCGGTCCCGACCCGGCGACGGTTCTCCCGGGCGACCTCCAGTGCTCCACCGTCGATATCGATCCCGAGAACTGCGGCCGGACTCCGGAGGGCGGCTCCGAGCGCGAGCATCCCGGTGCCGGTCCCGAGATCGATCACCGTCCGGTCCTCGATATCACCCAGGAGATCGGCAACGTGGATCAGGTGGGCGGCGAGTTCCGGCGGCGTCGGGTACTGTTCCAGGCCCGCCTGTGGGCTCTCGAAGCCGGCGACGACGGCGAGTTGCTGTGCCAGGGCGGTCTTTCGCATGTCCGATCCGAGTGCGCCGACCGCGAAGACGGTTTTCCTCGGTCGCCATCCCCGATCGCGCATAGCTCTACCGTCCCGAGATTCCCTACCACCCCTACTATCCGGTAGTGATCCGGCATCGTTCTCGGCCACACAGCATCTATAAGTGCTCCCACGCGGTGTAAGGACACATGGCACAGCGTGAACAGGTCCGTACGAGCGGAAGCGGCGTCCTCGCTCACTTCGGTCACATGGACGAACAGCCGGTTACGATCACCAACGGGGAAGGGGCCTACGTCTACGACGAAGACGGAGCGGAGTACCTCGATTTCCTCTCGCAGCTCTACTGTGTGAACGCGGGGCATAGCAACGACGCCATCCGCGAGGCGATGGGCGAGCAACTCGACCGGATCCAGTACGTCTCCTCGGCGAAAAACAACGACGCCCGCACCGAACTCGCCGACCGATTGGTCGAGATCGCCCCACAGTCGCTCGAGGACGTCTTCTTCTCGATCTCGGGCAGTGAAGCGAACGAGGCGGCGATCCAGATCGCTCGCCAGTCCCAGGACGCCTCGACGGTACTGACCCGCTGGCGCTCCTATCACGGCGGCACCTACGCGACCGCCGGTCTCGCGGGCGATTCGGCGAGTCGTCTCTCGGTCGAAGCACACGCGTCGACGAGCGGGAGCGTGAAATTTCTCCCACCCTTCGGCGGTGCCGATGCGGCCTTCGACGCCGACTCGCCCGCGGAACTCACCGAACAGTCCCTCGATCACCTCGAGTACGTCATCCGCAACCAGGGGCCCGACTCGATCGCCGCGCTGCTCACCGAGCTCGTCGCCGGGTCGAGCGGCGCGTTTACCGCCCCGCCGGGCTACTTCGAGGGCGTCCGGGAACTCTGTAACGAGTATGATATCCTGTTGATCGCCGACGAGGTGATCACCGGGTTCGGGCGGTGTGGGGAGTGGTTCGGGAGCCACACCGAAAACCTCGAACCGGATATGATCACCTTCGCCAAGGGCGTCACCAGCGCGTACGCGCCGCTGGCGGGCGTGCTCATGCGCTCGGAGCTCGGCGACGCGCTCCGGGAGGAGACGATGGACGTCGGCCAGACTTTCGCCGGGAACCCGGTCGCCTGTGCGGCCGGCCTCGCCGCTATCGAGGAGTACGACGACGGCCTCATCGAGAACGTCCGGGCTCTCGCGCCGGTTCTCCAGGAGCAGTTAGCAAGCCTCGAGGACCACGACGTCGTCTGTGACGTTCGCGGGCGGGGCTTTCACTGGGGCATCGAGTTCGCCGATCCCGCGACCGACGAGCCGATCGTCGATCCGCGCGTCGAGGACGGTCATAATTCGATCGAGGACGTTCTCGCGGGGATGCAGGAGAAAGGCATCCTGATCGGCGGCGGGCGGCCCATGATCCAGATCACCCTCTCGCCACCCTTCTGTATCGACGAGGACGACATCGATCGGACCGTTTCCGCGCTCGACGAGACGATCGGGGAAGTCTTCGGGTAACTCGGTACGATCAGAAGACCACCCTCTCGAGAACCGGACCCGACCTGCAAGCACTACCCTCTCCCCCCGCCGATCGAGCGAGCGCTCCTGACCACTGTATTCGGTAACAACTACTACGTGGGGACACGGTGATGACCGATCGTATGCCAGAAGACGACGACAGGGAGCGGGCGTGTGACCGAAGAGCGGTACTGAAAGCCGGCGGCGCGGGCGCGACGATGCTCGGCATCATGGGCTACGGACCGGAAGCGGTCGCTGCCGCGGGTGACGCCGACAGGAGCGCTCGATCCTCCTCGGCGGAGAGCGTGGAGGACAGCGAAAGCACTCTGGCGTCCGACAGCGGGCTCGATGGCTTGCTCGAGCGCAACCGGATCTGGTCGAGTCTGCTACCCGAGGGGTACTTCGAGGACGTCCAGGAGTCCCAAGCACCGACGGCCGTCTCGATGTGCTGTTCGGACTCGCGAGTCTCCCAGGAGGGAATGTTCCTCGCACCGCTCGAAGCCGCCTACCTGTTTAAGCCCTCGAACATCGGCAACAAGGTCACGACCACCGTCGACGGCGAGCGGGTCGTCGATGGGAGCTTTCTCTACGCGCTCGAGAACCTCGGGGTCTCCCCGGCCGTCGTCGTCGGTCACACTGGCTGTGGGGCAATCACGGCCGCCTACGAGATCGCGACCGGAACGGACGTCGAGGCCCCGCCCGGAATCAGCCAAGAACTCGAACCGCTCGTCGAGATCGTCGAGGAGGCACTCGCTCGCGACGCCATCGACACCGCTGCTGAGGAGAGCGCGGTGATCAACCAACTCGTCGAGTACAACGTCGACGCACAGATCGAGTTCCTCCGGGAGAGCGAGGAAGTCGCCGACGAGACCGAGCTCTATGGATTCGTCTACGACTTCCAGCGGGCCTACAGCGACGTAGCGGGTCGGACAGTAGTAGTCAACATCGATGGCGAGACCGACCCGGCTGCACTGCGCGAGACGGTCCCCGAGAACTACGAGCCGTTCGTCGAGAGCCTGCTCCGGTAGCTATTGCCTGCCTCGGCGCAGCCTCTTGGCCCTCTCGTGTCGACCGGCGTGGCGGCGAACGCTTTTGTCCGACCGTCCACTCCGAGAGGACGTGACGCGCGAGGAACCGATTCCCGAGGACGGTTCGCGGGAGGGGACTCACTGGTCGGAGGACCTCCCCTACCGGGGCGATTCGACGGTCCCTGCCGCGGCGTACAACGGCCAGTCCCCACACTGGCAGCGATGGCACTACGGGATCTATCTCGCTGCCGCGTTGCTGATCGCTGGGGTGGTGTGGTGGTCTCTGGTCCCGCTCGTCGTCGGCTACGTCCTCACGCCGATCACCATCCACCTCGACTCGCGCTACCTCGAGTCGGTGAGTCCTGGCTGGCAGCGCGATACGGGGCTGTACGTCCTCGGCGCTGCGCTCGCGCCATTTGTTCTGATCCCGATGTATCTCTATCGTCGGCGGGAACTCCGCTGGTAGAACCATCGAAAGCGCAAGCGTCCGGATTTCGTTCTCCATTTTCCGTTCCGGTTCGTTAGTCCGCTCAGTCGGCTTCAGTGCGGTCCCTGAGTTCCGTCCGGCGGATCTTCCCGGTCACGGTCTTGGGGAGTTCCTTGACGAACTCGATCTCGCGGGGGTACTCGTGGGCTGCGAGTTCCTCGCGAACGTGGGTCTTGATCTGCTCTTCGAGTTCCGCCGAGGGTTCCTGGCCTTCGCTCAGGACGATGTAGGCTTTGACGATGTTCCCGCGCTGGTCGTCGGGTTTGGGCACTACCGCGCCTTC
>PXRJ01000025.1:0-18511 GCA_003021705.1 Halobacteriales archaeon QS_3_64_16 | reverse complement strand
GAAACAGGCGTCGGTCTTTTCCGGTTGATCCCAGTAGCCCGCGAAGAAGCAGGGATAGTCGCCGCGCTGGGCGATCTCGCCGGTTTCGCCCGGCTCCAGAGGCTTGCCGGTCTCGGGATCGACGATGGTCGCTTCGATCCCCGGCAGGGGTTTGCCCATGCTGCCGGGCCGCACGTCCATCGTCGGGTAGTTGTTGACGATCATGTTGCCGGTCTCGGTCTGGCCGTAGGTATCTAAGATCGTCACGCCGAGTGCTTGTTGGCCCCATTCGACGACGCCCGCGGAGAGGGGTTCGCCGATCGAGAGAGCATGGCGAATATCGAGATCCGCTTCCGCCAGAACCGATTCGTGCTCGCGGAGCATCCGGTAGGCCGTCGGCACCGAGAAGAGTACAGTAATCGGGAACTCGTCAAGCAGGTCTGCCCAGGCCTCGGGGTCGAACTCCCCCTCGTACGTGAAGAGACTCGTCCCCCAGAACCAGGCCCCTAAGGTATTGATCGGGCCGGTGAGCCAGCCCAGATCGGCGGTCGACCAGTAGAGATCGTCCTCGGTGAGATCGACTGCGTAGCGCTGAGTGGCCGCGACGCCCGCGACCCAGCGGTGCTTGTGCAGCACGCCCTTCGCCGGGCCCGTGGTTCCCGAGGTGTAGTACAACAGGGCGTCGTCCTCGCCGCTCGTGTTGGCGATATCGTACTCGTTGCTCGCCGCTTCCATCGCCGCCCCGTACTCGACGTCCTCGTCTCGGTCGGTCCCCCCCTCGCCCTCGCGCGAGACCACGATCACCGTTTCGACCGACGGGGCGTCCTCGAGTGCTCGGGAAACGATCTCTCGGTTCTCGGTGGTCGTGAGGATCGCTCTGGCGTCGCAATCCGCGAGCCGGTAGGAGATGCCACTGGGCCCGAACCGCTCGTTGATCCCGCCGAAGACCGCGCCGCGTTTGAGGGTGCCGATCAGGCCCACGTAATGCGCCGGAACTCTCGGCATGTAACTGAACACGCGATCGTCGCGCTCGATGCCCTGGCCCTCCAAGAGGTTCGCGAAGCGATTCGATCGCTCGGCGAGGTTGGCGAAGGTAACCTCCTCGCGCTCGCCTGTCTCCCCCGTATACTGTAATGCCGTCTTTTCAGGGGTCGCGTCGGCGTGCCGGTCACAGACCTCCTGAGCGATGTTCATCTCTTCTGGAGCACTCCAATCGGCCTCGGCGTAGATATCGTCCCAGCTGAACGTCTCCCGTGCTTCCTCGTAGTCCGTGAGGTTGTGTGTCACCATCGTGTGAGAAGGTATCGAGGGGGACGGTATCAATAGTTTTCCCCGCTCGATGATGCGTCGACGGTCGCCGCTGGGACGGTTTCGCTCTCCGCTCGTCTGGGCCGTCTAGGTTCGAAGTCAGTCCTGGGGGGCGTGCTCGGGGCTCGTCCCCGGCCCGGAGAGCGAATCCTCGACCTGGGAGTACGTGATTACGAAGGCCAGTGCCGCCAGTACCGCCCCGAACGTGAAGGGCGTCGAGACGCTGCCGATATTGTAGAGAAAGCCGGAGGCGAGCGGGCCGACTGCGACCCCCAGACCAAACGCCATCGTCAGCACCGACAGCGTGGTTCCGGACTCGCGTTCTCCGGCGAGATCGCCCGCGAGCGCGAGCGCGGGCGCGAACACCAGCGCCACTGCGACCCCCTGGAATAGCCGGGCGACGATCATGACGAGCGGCGAGGTGATGATCCCCTGGACGAACACGGTGGGGATCAACAGTGCGAAGCCCGCGACCAGGAACGGCCGCCGGCCGTACCGATCCGAGGCCCGGCCAATGGGTACCTGCAAGAGGACGTTCGCGATCACCACTGAGGCGAACTGCACGCCGAACAGGAAGGTGCCCTCGTCGAGCCGGGCTCGCAAGGGGCCCTCGAGCGTGGCGAACAGCGCGATCGTCACCGCCATGAGGAAACTCCCGATCCCGAGGACGAACACCGGGTCGAACAGCTGGGTCCCTTCGCGGTCGAAGACCGCGATCGAGAGATCGCCCACCGCGGCCTCCGTCGAGTCGGGATCGCGGATGAACACGGTTACGAGTACGATGCTGATCAGTGCGCCGAGTACCGCGATCCCGAAGGCTGCCTCGAACCCCGAGAAAGAAACTCCCCCGATAGCGTACTCCGCGATCGCCTCGCGGCCGAACCCGCCGGCGACTACGATTCCCGCGACGATCGGGCCGAAGCCGAAACCGATCAGTCGAAACGTGTTGAACACGCCGAAGTTCCCCCCGCGCTGGCTATCGACGTTGGCGTACTCGTTGACCAGCGCGACCGAACAGGGAATGGTAAAGGCTGCCCCGAGCCCCTGGAACGCCCGGACGACGAGTATTCCCCCGTAGCCCTCGACGAAGGGATAGGCGGCGCTCGCGACCGCGAGGATCGCGAGTCCGAGGACGATGTAGATCCGTCGTTTGCCCGTCCGGTCGGAGAGCCGCCCGGTAAACGGCTGGCCGAAGCTGTTGAGAAAGCCAAAGAGCGAGAGCACGAGCCCGATGAGGAACTGCTCGCCGAGGACGAATCCCCCTACGTTCCGACCAACGAGCCCCTCGATGCCGACCCCGCCGCTCGCGATGTAGATCGGCAGAACGATGATGAGAAAGGAGTTGCTAACGGCATCCGCCATCCGGGCGAAGGCAAGCGTAAAGACCCGCCGGTCGGTGCCGAGCACCCTCTCAGCGCCCCCGCCGATCGACCGAGTGACCGGCGACCCATTCCCCGCAGCGAGGCGTGTTCGTCGTGACCGGCTGGCGGACGGCGTTCGTCGCTCTTCGATTCACTGTCGGCGAATCGATCGACCGGAAGTCGCGCATCTGTTTCTATACATTAGTTGTGTCGCCACCGTCTTGAAACTGACCATCCAGTTAGATTCCGGATTGCCTCGATACACCCATCGGTCTCGACGGACTCGATCGGTAGACGCTCACGAGGACGATACCGAACGGTTCTCGATCAGTAGCAAGATCACGCGATGGCCGACGACGATCTCGATAGTCCGCCTGTAGTTAGGCGACGCGAGCACTTGACCGCCCACATCGGAATCGACACCGATCGGCGGATCGAGTCGCGTTGTGTGTCCCCTTTCGTCCGGGCGCAGCGGTCGTCCGGGCTCAAGCGTCGTAGTGCGTTCGCACGAGATCGGCGAGCCCGCACGCTTCGAGTCGCTCCATCGGCGCGAGCATCGTCAGTTGCACGACGCCGGGCAGGCGGGCGATCTCGACACCCCCGGTAAAGGTACAGCGCCCGCGGATCTCGCCTTCGTCCATATCGAGCAGGTTCCCGGCGCGCGCGAAGGCGTTCTCGGTCGCGTCATTGATGGTCGCGCCACTGCCGATCACCTGGATCGGCCCCGACTCCTCGAGCGCGGTGCCGTACTCCGAGGCGAGCGCTTCACCTTTGTCCTGCTCTTCGGCCGAGAAGGGCCGAGCGATCTCCGGGAGGTCCTCGGCGTTCGGCAGCAGTAGCGGGCCGCCGAGATCGAGGTCTTTCAGGACCTCGACGCCGAGTTCCGTTCTCCCGGACACGTCGGTGGTGTGCAAGGAGAGCTCGCCGTCGCCCTGATTCGCGTGCAGGTCCCCGACATACAAGCCGCCGCCCTCGACCCGCACTGGACAGATCAACACCGCACCGGGCCGGACGTCGTTCGAGTCCAGATGGCCGTCGGTGCGCGCTTCGAGCGCGGCTTCGTCCTCCAGCCCCCAGTCGTGACCCGCGCCGATCAGGAACTGGCCGAAATCGCCCGCGTTGTGCGAGTCGGGTAGCTCGACGGCCGGCGTCGTTCCGATGTTCCCGATAAAGGGTCGGAGGTGGCCGAGCGCGCCGGGCATCTCGGAGGGCTTGTAGAGCAGAATGGGGTGTTGCCGGGAGTTCTCCGGCAGTGCCATCGCCTCCTCGGCGCGCTCGGCGAGGTCCTCGGCTGCCTCGGCGTCGACGGTGAGGCCCACGCTCCGATCGTCGTCGAACGCGACCGTGTAGCCGAACTCGAAGCCAAAGGACGAGGCGTTCGCCCCGCACTCCGCACACTTGATCGCGTCCTCGCCGGTGCCTTCGACGACGCTTTCGGGCCACTCGGTGCCACACTCCGGACAGCGGTGATCGACGAAGGGATCGTCGCCGAAGGCCCCCTCGCGTTCGGCCATACTGCCCGTCGAGGTGGCAGCGCTCGTGACCTCGACGTCTCTGATGTGAACGGCGATGGCGTCGCCGACCTCAGCGCCCTCGACATCGATTGGGCGGGTGACCTCGTGGCCGCCCCGGAATTCGGGGGTGACCATCGGCCCCCAGCAGGCCGGCGGGGTATGCGTTCGTATCGTCCCGCCGTCCGCGACGGTGCCGGCCGACTCCTGGTCGGGGCCGACGAGCCCTGCCGTGTAGCGATCGACTGTCAGCTCCTCTCTTACCTCGCGTTGTGCCATTACAGTGTAAATCACACACCCACGCTGCAAAAGTATTGGCTCACCGGTGGACCGCTAGAGGGGTCGCTCGCCGGTTATTCGGATTTCCGCTTTCTCAGCTCCTCTGTGCCGTGTCCGACCCCTGTGACGTCGGGCGCTCGCGTGTCGGTACAGCCAGTTACCGAGTAGTCAGGAGATCGGCGCGACCAGGTCCTGGAGGATACTTTCGGGCTCGTCGGCCTTCGCGACGCCGCTCGCGAGCAGGACGCCCGAAGCGCCGAGGCCCCGCGCGCTTTCGACGTCCTCACCGGTCGAGATCCCCGCGCCACAGAGCACCGGTATCGAGTCGTCGATTTCGTCCACTGCTTTGACGGCTTCGGTGACGACGTCGGGGTCGGCGGTACTTACTGACTGCTGGCCGCCGATGAGTGCGGGCGGTTCGATCGCGACCGCCTCGGGTCCCAGCGCGGCGACCGCTTTGCACTGCTCGCGGTTGTTCGCACAGACGACGGTCTCCAAGCCCGCCCGTTCGGCTGCTTGCAGCCCACCGTCGATGTCCGCGAGCCGGCGGCGCTTCTCGGAGTGATTGAGCAGGGTGCCCGACGCCCCGGCCGCGGCGGCGCTCTCGGCGAGCGCGCTGCCGGTGTGGCTGCCGTGATCGACCGGAGAGACGTGCTGGGCCCAAGTCTCGACGCCGGTGTCTGCTACGCTTTCGAGGCGGGCGCTCTGGGGCGCAACGGCGATCCGAGTCCCCGAGTCCTCGCTTACCTCTTGGGCTACTTCGGCGATCGCGACCGGATCACAGTCATACGCCTTCAGGTTGAGCAGTACGAACATACCTCCCATCCACGCCCGACCGACCAATAGCTCTGCCCATTCGTGATCGAATTCGTCGGCTACGATCTCACCCGACTAGTGCCGAATCCCGCCTACGGATCAGGAGTCCTTGCGCTCGACGACGTCACCCAGCGTGTAGCTGCCGGTCGAGGCCCCACCTTCCCATTCGGTGTCACCGCCGGCTTCCTCCGTGAGGTCGATGTCGAGTTCGCGTTCGAGTTTCGTCTGGACGCTATCGGAGGGTAGCATCTCGCCGCGCTCGAGCTTTCGGATGAGACTTGCCTTCTCGTTGATTTGCTTGGCGAAATCGGCCTGATCCAAGTCCGTCCCCTCCCGTGCTTCACGGATGCGCTGGTCGTAGTCCTGGGCGAGCGTATCGTCGTCGAAGGGGTCCGGCCGGCTTGAACCGCCACCACCGCCGCCCGAGCTGCCGGTCGAAGCCGTCCCGCCGCTCGCGGTTCCACTCGCCGAAGCTCCCGCGTTCGAGTCGGAGCCCGAGTCGCCGGTCGAGTACTTCGTTGAGGTGTTCGCCGAGGGTTCCTGGCGGACCTCGGTGCCGAAGTCGGCACAGTCATCACAGACGTCCAGCTCAGCCCCCTCGATCTCGACGGTTCGTGGCGAAGGCGTCTCCGCACCGCACATCTCACATTGCGCCATATGACTTTCCTAACGCGCGACCGGGCATAAGTCGTGCGCCGATTTCGCGCGGGCCTACCGCCGCTCGTCCATCGCTATCGACTACGAGAGCGCTCCCAGCGCGCCGTAGAACCGCTGGAGGGCGGTGAGATGCCCGACGATCGCAAAGACCACGAGTAGCCAGCCGACGAGCGTGAGTCCGACTACCTGCCCGCCGATTGCCGGGGCGACGGCGGTCACCAGGCCGACGAGCGCGAGCCGATCGGCCCGTCCGAGCAGCCCACCGTAGACCCGATCCAGCCCCACGGCTTGGGATTGAGTGCCGAGATAGGAGGTCATCAGGACGCCGGTGACCGCCGCCAGACCCAGGCCGTAGCGTCCGAGCCCCGCGGCGAGACCGGCGATAATGAGGATGTCGGCGTAGCGATCGAGCACGTGATCGAGTAGGTCCCCACCCTCCGAGTCGACCTCGAGGCGGCGGGCGAGTGCACCATCGAGCAGGTCTAACCAGCCGTTCGCGAGCACGAGAACCGCCCCGAGCAGATACCAGGTCGCCGCGTTGGCCGCGAGATAGTAGGTCCCGGCCGCCGCGGCCGCGAGCAGGAAGGCGAGCAGGCTCACCCCATTCGGCGTCAGTCCTAATCGCACCGACAGCGAGACGAACGGCTTCAGCAGTTCGTCCGCGGCGGGACGGAACTCATCGAGCGTCACGGGCGATCACCGGCCATGGACTGGCCGCTCCTACGAAGTCGGTCGTTATAAACGGCAGTCCTCGTCGATTATACGGGCGCCCGACTCCAAACCGACGACGAACCGTCGAGCGACGGACGAGCGGGCGAGGGCCCTCTCACAGCTATCCGAGGTAGTCGAGAAACGACACCGTCCCGGCACTCGGCGCGCGCTCGCCAACGACGACGGCGGCGATCGCCTCGCTCACCTCGGTTGGGGTTCGGTCGGTCGTGTCGATCTCGTAGACGTTCTCGGTACCGTGGCGCGAGACAGTCTCCGAGAGGATTACATCGAGTGCCTCGCTCTCGGTATTCTCGCTTGCCTTGGATTCCTCCGCGCCGCGCTCATCGAGTCGCCGTTTCAGTTCTTTGGGATGACAGCGGAGCACGACCACCCGGTCGACGGGCAAGAGGTGGGCCAGGTGGGACTCGACGAGGAGTGTCCCTGTCTCTTTTCCGTCCTCCGCCTTCTCTCGCTCGTCGAGCCACGCCTCGATCCCCTCGAGATCCGCGACGAGGCTATCCCGACTCTCATCCATGCTGGTATAGAGGTCGTCGGTCTCGACGTGGTCGTTGAGGTGGATTATCTTAACGTCGTCCACGTCATCTACGCCGTCCCCGTCGGAAGCGCCAGCACCATTTCGTTCGAGCGCCTCGGTAGCGCTCGTCTTGCCCGTGCCGGGCGTCCCGGTGACGGCGACTCTCATATTCTCACCTCTAGTATCCTTTTCATTTCACTGCCCCTTCAGTAGCTCGTCGAGCGCCCCGACCGCCCGGTGGGTTTCCTCGCGGGTACCACAGGTAATCCGGATGCACTCGGGCAGCCCGAAACTCGAACAGTCCCGGACGATGACCCCCTTCTCCTGGAGCGACGCCGCTACACCGGCAGCGTCGCCGACCTCACAGAGCACGAAATTGCCGCCGCTCTCGTAGGTCGGGGCGTCGATGTGTTCGTGCATGTACTCCCGGGCCCATCGTGCGCTCGAAACGGTGCGCTCGACGTGTTCGGCATCCGACAATGCTGCCAAGCCTGCCCGACAGGCCACCTCGCTCGCGGCGAAGGGGGTGTTCACCCGAGCGTAGGCGTCGGCCCAACTCGCAGGTGTGATCGCGTAGCCGAGGCGAAGCCCAGCGAGTCCATGCGCCTTCGAGAACGTCCGGAGAACGGCTACGTCCTCGCGCTCGGCGGTTGGTGCGTTCTCACCACTACCATCGACCGTGCTACCCGTCGCTCGATCTCTTCTGACCTCTTCCTCACCCTCGCCCTCGCTTTGGCCCTCGATTAGCCCGGCAGCACTCGTGGCTGTAGTGAACTCGCCGTAGGCCTCGTCAAGGACGGTCAGGGTGCTCCCGTCGGTCGCTTCGGCGATCTCGAGCACCCCTTCTGAAGAGATCTCGCTGCCGGTCGGGTTGTGCGGGCTCGTGAGATAGACGATCCGCTCGCCGTCGTAGGCCTCGAGTACGCCCGCGGCCGTCTGAGCGAAGTCCTCGGATTTCGAGAGGTGATACTCGTTTACCCGGCCGTGGTGATACCGTGCGCTCATCGCATAATACGCAAAGCCCGGTTGCGAGACGAGTACCTCATCGCCCGGGTCGAGCAGCGCCCGCGAGAGGTAATCGAGCGCGCCATCCCCGCCGTTGGCAAGCCAGACCTGCTTCGGAGAGACGCCCCACTGCTCGGTCAGTGCCGCGATGAGATCGGTGTGGGACCTCTTCGGGTAGGTGTGTACGGAATCGGCGACCGCCCGGATGGCCTCGCTCGCTCGGGGACTGGGTCCGTGTGGGTTCTCGTTCGAGGAGAGTTTCACCAGATCGTCGGGATCGAGCCCGCGCTCGCGGGCGACTTCCTCGATGCCTCTGCCGGCCTCGTAGGCGGTGTGTGCCGAGAGGTCCCGTGGTCGCATACCGGTGCTCGAAGCGGATCGGATTTAAACGGCCGCATCGAGACCGGCGAAGCTTTTAGCCCCTCGTTCCCCTCCTCGGTCCAATGAGCACGGCGAGCGGACGGGAGCACTCCTCGACCGATCGATACGATACCATTGTGATCGGCGTCGGCGGCATGGGCAGCGCAACGGCCTATCATCTGGCCGAACGCGGCGCAAGCGTCCTCGGGCTCGAGCGCTACGACGTTCCACACGCGATGGGCTCCTCGCATGGCATCACCCGGATCATCCGGCGGGCGTACTACGAACACCCCTCCTACATCCCGCTCGTCGAGCGCGCCTACGAACTCTGGGACGAGTTGGCCGAACGGAGCGGCCGGGAGGTCATCCGCCGAACCGGCTCGATCGACGGCGGGCCGCCGGGCGATCCCGTCTTCGAGGGCTCGCTGGAATCCTGTAAGGAGTACGACATCCCCCACGAGGTCCTCTCCGGGGCAGACGTCGCCGAGCGGTTCCCGGGCTACGGGCTCCCCGAGGAGTACGAGGTGCTCTACCAGGCCGAGGGCGGGTTCGTCACCGCCGAGCAGTCGATCATCGCCCACACCGAGGCCGCCCAGGCTGCAGGCGCGGAGATCCACGCTCGCGAGGAGGTCCTCGACTGGGCGGAGATAGGTGGGGCGGGCGAGGGGGTTCGCGTCGAGACCGACAAGGGAACCTACACCGCCGACAGCCTCGTGCTCGCCGCGGGGGCCTGGAACTACACGCTCGCCGACGCGCTCGATGGCCTCGCCGTCCCCGAGCGCCAGGTACTGGCGTGGTTCCAGCCTGAGACTCCCGAGCGATTCGAACCCGAGAACTTCCCGGTCTGGAACCTCGGGGCTCCCGAAGGCCGATTTTACGGCTTACCGGTCTACGACGTGCCGGGGTTCAAGTTAGGCAAATACCACCACTTCGACGAGCAGGTCGATCCCGACGACTGGGATCGGGAACCGAACGCCGCCGACGAGCGTCTCCTGCGGGATTTCACCCGGAAATACTTCCCTGAGGCCGCCGGGCCGACGATGGGCCTTGCGACCTGTATGTTCACCAACACTCCGGACGAACACTTCGTCCTCGATACCCTGCCCGAGCACCCCCAGGTCGCGGTCGGTGCGGGCTTCTCGGGGCATGGCTACAAGTTCGCGAGCGTCGTCGGCGAGGTGCTCGCGGACCTCGCCTGGGAAGGAGAGACCGACCACCCGATCGATATGTTCGGGCTCGATCGCTTCGACCGGTCCGAGTGACGGGTTAGAGTTTCTCCAGCGAGTCGATCTCCTTGTCAGACCGGTCGTAGAAAGTCTCGTCCACCCGCTGGAGGATCTCGACGCAGTCGTTGTATCGTTCCTTGCCTTCCTCGGCGAGGGGGTCCTCGGGGTTCGACTCGACCCACTCGCGCAGCTCCGCAAGCGCTCGAGGCGAGTAGGTGTCGATCTCGCCCTGTTCGTCCAGTAGCTCGAGCTTGCGGTCCTCGTCGGAGAGCGACCGATACAGTGCCCAAACGGCCGGCACCCACAACACCGCGATCGCGCCGAGCATGACGAGCCAGCCACTCGCCGAGAGGACGAGTACTACTAAGGCTACTGACGCTACCATCTCAGTCGTCCCCCAGTGCGGTATCAGTCTCGGTCGGTTCGCTGCCGCCCCGGCGCACCGACCCCATAAGCAACACCGCACCGGCCAACAGCGCCCCCATCAATACGAGGCCGCCGACCGTTCGGAACGTCGAGGCCCCGACGTTCGTCACGAAATAGTAGGCCATAATGAAGACCATCACCCCGGGGATGACGTACTTGATCAGCGAGTCCCACCACGCCCCGATGTGGATATCGGAGTTGCGATTCAACGCGAGCACGCGGATGCGCTCGGGGCCGACCTTCCAGCCGATCGTGCCGATGATCAGAAGCGTCGCGAGCGGCAGCCCCCAGTTGCCGAACATGAAGTCCATGATGCCTAAGAACTCCGCGGAGTACGCACTCGGGATCCCGAGCAGCCAGATGACCCCCGAGACGGCGAGCACGGTTTCCGTGCGGTCGAGACGCGTCTCCTCGGCGACAGTGGTGACGGCGACTTCCGTGACGCCGATGCCCGTCGAGAAGGCCGCAAAGAGAAAGCCGACGAAGAAGAGGATCGCCCAGATCGGCCCGCCGGCCATCTGCGGGAAGACGCTCACGAGCGAGACGAACGTGAGCTGTGAGCCCGCGGTCGGTTCGAGGCCGAAGGCAAAGACGACGGGAAAGACCACGAAGATCGCGAGCAGGCCGATCGCCGTGTTCCCGACGGCGGTGAAGATCCCACCGCCCAGCGGGACGTCGTCGTTCTCCCGGAGGTAGCTGCCGAAGGTAAGGGCAATCCCCCAGCCTAACCCGGTCGAGAAGAGGGCCTGGCCGAGCGCGGCGATCCAGGTCTGACCCCGAACTAAGTAGTTCCAATCGGGCGTGAAGGCGAAGGCGAGTCCGTCCATCGCGCCGGGCAGGGTCAACCCACGGGCGGCGACGACGATCATCGTGAGGACGAGGATCGGGATCGTCCACTTGACGACCCGCTCGAGCCCCCGCTTGATGCCGAAGGCGAGCACGACCGCGATCGCCGCGACCGCGATCGTATGCATCCCCACGGTGAGCAGCGGCGATCCCGAAAACGAACTCCAGAAGGCCTCCGGGCCGAAGCCGGCCTCGAAGAACGTACCGAGCAGCGCGTGGGCAGCGTAGTAGATCGTCCAGCCGATGATCGGCGCGTAATAGGACATCAGCGCGACCGTGACGAGTACGACCACGAGGCCCAGCCCCTCCGCCCGACCGCGGCCGAAAACCTCTCGGAAGGAACCGATGACCCCCCGGTTGGTATAGGATCCAAGAACGGTCTCCGCCATCAGTCCCGGGATCGCGATCAAGAATAACAACAGGATGTAAGCTACCAGAAAGGCTCCGCCGCCGTTCTGGCCCGTCGTATAGGGCATCCGCCAGATGTTGCCCGAGCCGACCATCGCCCCCAGCATCGCCATGAGGAAGCCGAAGCGAGTCCCCCACTCCTCGCGAACGGTACGCGCGTCAGTATCTGCCATGATACGCGGAGCGAAAACGTGTTTATACTTAACTTGTGGCCTTAGCCCATCGTCCCGATTCGCTCCCTTTTTTCCCTTCTCTTTCCATCCTCCCCGAAGACCGGTCGACATCCCTCGGTGTGATCGTTAGGGACGCCGACCGATCGCTCGACTCAGCTTCCGGCGATCGCCCGCAGCGCGAACAGGGCGTTCTCCTTGCGTTCTCGCATTCGCCGGTAGAAGTAGGAGGGCCAGCGACCGCCATAGGGCAGATACTGGCTAACGTCGTAGCCTTGTTTCGCCAGCTCGAACTGTGCCTCTGTCCGCACACCCATCAACATCTGAATCTCGAAGGGCGTTCGATGTTCCTCGTAGAGTTCCTTCGCCCGGTCGATCATCCGTGGGTCGTGGCTGCCAACGGCGACCCCGTCGTCGAACTCACGAAACGCGAACTCGAGTAGGTCCTCATAGGCCTCGCTCACCCGGTCGCGGTCCCGATAGCTCAGCCCTTCCGGCGGGGTGTAGGCTCCTTTGACCAGACGGACCTTCCCCGGGAGGGAAGCGAGGCGCTGTAGGTCCTCGGAGGTCCGTTTCAGGTTCGCCTGGAGACAGACCCCAACCCCGCCGTCCGTCTCGGTGGCCTGGCGCTCGTAGGCATCAAGGGTGAGGTCGGTGGTGGTGTGATCCTCCATATCGATCCAGCAGAAGACCCCCTCCTCGCTTGCGCGCTCGACGATCCGTGTGAGGTTCTCCTCGAAGACCTCCTCGCCGACATCGAGGCCGATCTGGGAGGGCTTGACCGAGATCGATTCGCTCACCTCCTCGCGGCCGAGGTCGGCCAGCAGCGCGAGGTACGCGTCCCGATCGGCGTCGGCGGGCGGGCGCTTCTCGTAGTGTTCACCCAGCAGGTTCACGATCCCGCCGACCCCACCCTGATTGATCTCCCTCACGTGGGCGATAGCTTCGGCCGGTGACTCTCCAGCGACGAAATCGCTCGCGACAGGTGGGATCATGTCACTTCTTGTTCCTACGATACCTAAAACACTCCCATCCAGTACGGCTCATATATAGAGCCGCGAGCCAGTCCGGCCGACTCGGAACGCCGACCTCTCCCGGTCGTTCGGTTCCGTCGATTCTCAGTGCATGGCATCCCTCGCGCCCTCCTCACCGAAGCGCGTCGGTGAGAGTGCCTCTAGGTCCTCGGAGACCCGCCCCGTTTCGAGGTAGGTTCCGAGGGTATCGGCGATCGCTGGGTCTCGGGTCACTCTCAGTCCGCTCGGGCCACAGACCACCAGAAAGCCCACCGGCCCCGCTTCCCCGACCAGTGGGATGTAGCGACTGCCAGGTAAACACCGCCATCGAAGCCGCGGTCGCGCCCTCGCCGAGTGCCCCACGCTCGTAGAGCGTAGCTTCGAAGCCCGCCTCGCCCAGTCGGGCAGCGAGTACCGTCCCGAGTACCCCGCCCCCGACGATCGAAACCCGCTTCATGCCTCCCTGGGGTTCCGCGGTCGATGTAAGCGTTCGCCGCCGCCCGATCACTAACCCCCTTTCCCAACTGCCCGATTACGAGACGTCGAACCCAACCCGTCTCGCTCGACTCGCCTCAGTCGCTCTCGTCGTCCTCGGCTGTATCCACAGCATTGGCCGAACCAGTGGCCGTGGCAGTCGTCGTCCGCCTGCTGTTCGAGGCGTTCGTTCGGTACCACGTCGGGGGCGAAACGGTCGCGTTCCCGATGTCCGTATACCGGAAGGTCAACACGACTTTCCGATCGCTGTCGGGAATCTCCCGTTCGGATCGGAGCCGGTAGACCATCCCCTCCGAACCGACGATCGCACTCGCTCGTGCGTTCTCCGCGCCCGGGTAGGGATCGCCGATCGTCTCGACTCGGTAGATGGTTCGATTATCGTGCTCGTGAACGTCCGTGATCGCCGAGCGTGTCGCCGAGAGGTACCACTCGACGTAGGTCTCCGCGCGGTCGGGAAAAGTCCCGTCCTCGATGCCGAGTGTCGTCTCCCGGACGTCATCGCGCGAGCCCGCGACGCGTACCGGTTCGTAGCGGTGCTCGCCGTCGGCGTAAGCCTCGGTTTCGGAGAACAGCGTGGCTGCGTACGTCTGGTCGCCCTCTCGCTCTAAGGCTATCGTGTAGACGTCGGGCGCTTCGGCCGTAACGACCTCCCGGACCGTACTCACCCCTTGGCCGTCAACGCGTTCCTCGTAGGTGACGACCCAGCGATAGGACCGGTTCGTGACCGCCGCCTCGTGGGCGTCTGCTAGCGCCTCGGCGTCGGCGATCCCCGACTCGCCCAGTCCCGGCGGCAAAGTCCCTACGCTCTCGTTCGTCGCGTCGAGCTCCGGGCCGGCGCTCGCGGCCGGTGCGGGCGTCACCGACACCTCACTTCCGGCTCGCTCTCCTGCGCTGGCTGTGCCCCCTACTGCACCGCCAGCCGCCCCCTCGGAGAAGGCACCCCCGGAGGAGCTATCGAGGAGCGGAGCCCCGACTATCGCGGCCGCGAGCACGATCGCGAGTGCGGCCGCACCGACGAGCGCCCCGCGAGGGCTGCCCACTCTCCCCAGCCGTCCCACCGCATCGATCGCCGGTCGCTTCGACCGCTCGACTGCGGCCCATTCCTTCGGGGCCGACAGCGGCCGATCGAAGTGTCTTTGTGCGATCTCATCGGCGGTCTCGAGATCGAGCCCGTAGGCCAAGCGGTCATAGAGGTCCGTCCCGTCGAGCAGGTCGGCCTCGAGGTCGGCCGCGAACGCGTGCGCCCGGTCGGACTCGGCGCGGTTCGTGAGGAGGACGTCTATCTCCTGGTCAGGTGGCGTCGGCGAGCCGAAGCTCAGTCGGCCGGGCCGATAGAGACAGAGTAGTCGCTCGCGGCTCTCCTCGGCGACCCGCAGCGTCCGCTCGTCGAGGAACTCGACCTCCCGTCCGCGTGCTTCGAGGAGATCGCAGACGAACTCGCCGAAGGCCGCCCGGTCGAGTTCGTCGAGCGCCGCGGCGAACGCCCGAGCGGGGACGACTGCCATCCCTTCTACGTACAGTCACCGTTGGCTCAAGGGTTTCGCCCTCGGCTCAGCTGTCGTCCGTGCCCGTGGTCGCCGACGCGATCCTATCTTCAGACACCGCACGCGCTCGCGAGCGCAGCCCGATCCCGGGTCCCCGATTCGCCGGGTCCCTGATTCACAGGCGAGGCGTTAGGTAGCCGGCGACCGGATCGGGGACCGAAAGCACTCGATGTACCAGTTCCCCTCGATTCCACGGATCGAGGACGCCCCGCCGGACCTGCTTTCGGGCGGGCATCTCTGGATCCAGGAGAAAGTAGACGGCGCGAACCTCCGGTTCGAACTCCGGGAGTCGGGCCGACTCGTCTTCGGGGGTCGCAGTCGCGTCTACGAGGAAGACGTCCCCGGGCCCTACCGACACGCCGCTCGCCACGTCCGCGAGCGTTTCGATAGCGAAGCCGTCCGGGCCGCCACCGAGACCGTCGAGGCTATCACCTTCTTCGGCGAGGCGACCCACCGCCATACGATCGACTACGACTTCGATCGGCTGCCCTCATTTCTCGGGTTCGACATCTACTCGGCGACGAAAGAGCGATTCCTGCCGCCCGATGCCGTCGAGCGCGCGTTCGAACGACTGGGTCTCGAACCGGTGAACACCTTCGCGAAGGAGGTTCGAGCCGTCGACTTCGATCCAGCGTCCTACGCGATTCCTCGCTCACGCTGGTACGACGGCCCGGCCGAGGGCGTCGTCCTCAGGAACAAGACCGGCACGCGGGCGAAGCTGCTCCATCCCGAATACCGGGAAGTCGACGAGACAACACCTCTAAATGGCGATCTCGAGACCCTCGCCCAGCGATACGTTACCTTACACCGGGTCCGAAAGACCGTTGCGAAGATCGAGGACCGTGGTCGTTCCCCGACGTTTGATCGGGTCTACGAGCGTGTCCTCGAGGACGTCTTTCGCGAGGAACACAAACGGCTCTTTCAGGGCGATCGGTCGCTCGACGACCGGGCGTTTCGGTCGGCGGTCGCAGCGGCGGTCCGCCGCCAGTTCGACGGCGGCTAAGCGGCCGAACCGGTAGCACTCGGCCAACAACCGGTAACTACCGTCGTGAAAGCGACATGAGAGCGGCCCACGCACTTGTTTCTCGGGGCTGGTGGTAGCGTCGGTCACACAACTCTTATGAGTGAGTGGGGCTTTTATTCAAGAGCAATGGCGCAAGGTACGGTCGACTTCTTTAACGACACGGGCGGCTACGGTTTCATCGACAGCGAAGACTCCGAGGAAGACGTGTTCTTCCACATGGAGGACGTCGGCGGCGACGATCTCGAAGAAGGCCAGGAGGTCGAGTTCGAGATCGAGCAGGCCCCTAAGGGCCCGCGCGCAACGAACCTCACCCGACTGTAAGTCGACTCCCGCAGTACGGCACGAAGGCGTTATCGAGCGATCGAGTACGATTTTCCGTTATTTACGTCCGATCAGCCGTGGCTCCCTCGTTATCAGCCCGGGATGCTACGCTGCTGAGTTTCGCCTCTACCGGTCTCCCTGCATAGTAGGTCTCGTCGAATCCGATGTCCGCGGTCGACGTCGGGCTAGCCCTCTCGCCACTCCCGGACCAGGAGCCCGAACCAGTGGACGTCCCAGTGCTCGCCATCGACGAACGTCTGCTCGCGCTGTATACCTTCCTCGGCGAACCCGACCTTCTCCAGGAGTCGCTTCGAGCCCTCGTTGAACCCGTAGGTTCGTGCGATTACTTTGTGCATTCGGAGCTGGTCGAAGGCGTACCCGACGATCGACTCGACGGCTTCCGTTCCGATCCCCTCGCCCCAGCGGTCGGGCACGATCCAGTAGCCGACCTCGGCCACGCCGGCCTCCCGGTCGATCGGAGCTAATCCGATCGTACCGACCGGCGTCCCCTCGCTTGCGACGAGTAACTGGACGGTCTCGCTATCACGGACGACGTTCTCGAAGAAGTCCCGCTCTTGGTCGCGATTATACGGGGTGGAATTTCCGATCGGTCTCCGGATTTCCGAACCGTTGATCCCTCGCTGGAGGAACTCGAGGTCCTCTTGTTCGATCGTCCGTAGCGCAACCGAGTCGCCTTCGAGGAAGGCCGGGCCTGGCATGCTCCTGGGGTAGAGGCGAGCGGACTAACGACCGTCGATCTCGACCGATTCTACGGCGGGAGCCCGACCAGAGGGCTCACAGGTTCCGATCGGGACCGGCGGCTACCGAGCGCGGTGGCCAACGCTGTTCGACGTCGAAGGACTTCACCGAACGACGAGGGGTAAAGGGCAGTCGGACGCGGGATCGACGGGCCGTTCAGAACACGGACTCGTTGAGCAGATAGCGGATGAATGTCCATCGGCGTGGTGCCTGTGAATGAGTGAGCAGAACCGTTGCGCGAGCGTTCGCCGCCAGTTGATCGGGCACGGCCCCGAACACGACGTCGAAAAGCCAGTGGTGGGCCGACGTACTGGCGACGACGAGATCGACGGTATCCGTCGCTTCGAGCAGTGCCTCGGCCTCGTCGTTCGTAACGAGCGTTTCGCTTTCGGTCGAGACCGTACACACTTGGGCTACCGCCTCGTGGTACGGGGTGATCGCTTCGAGCTGCTCGTCGCTCGCGCCGTCGCCGACCGTGTGGAGGAACCGGATCATCGCCCCGCTCTCGACGGCGATGGCGTTCGCTACGAGCACTTCGAGCGGGTCGTAGGGACCGCCGTCGGATACCACGGCGATCGCCTCGATCCCATCGAGCTCGCGAGCGCGCACGAACACGAGGTCGGTGGACGCGTGTTCGATGTACCAGTCGTCGTCACGGCCGAGCAACTCGCCGCCGAAGACGTCCGGGTGCCACTCGCCGAGGATGACGTCGACGCCGGTTTCGGCCGCGTAGTTGGCGACGGCGTGTTTGACGTCGTGGCTAACGATCTCGCCGACGTCCACCGGCACGCCGAGCCGATCGGCGAGCACGGCAGTCTCGCGCTCGAAGGTCTCGTCGGCGGCGGTGTGTTCGGCCGACGCGCTCGACAGCGTGACCTGATCGGGCACCTCCTCGAACCGGATCGCTCTGACCTGACCGCCGCGCTGGGTCGCGATGCCGCCGGCGACCCGGAGCAGCGTCGTCTCGCGGTCCGTGTCGGTGTCCGGGCCGAGCGCCACCAGCACGCCCCTGTTCCCGCCGTCGGCGAACAGCGTGCGGACGCCTTCGAGCGAGTACTCGCCGGTCGTACGCCGGATTGCGTCGAGCGCGGCTCCCTCGCGTTCGGTTCGCGCTCGGTCATAGAGGCGATACCAGATCACGCCAGCGACGACGATCCCGACCGCACCGGCCAGCGGGAGCGCCCCCATCTGGGTAAGCAAGAGGAGTCCACCGCCTATCCCGAACAGTTGGACCCACGGATAGCCCAGCGCGGTGTAGGCGGGGTCATACCACTCTAGTCCGCTCTCGCGGAGGGCGACCAGCGCCCCGTTGACGAAGACGAACACGAGGAGCTGGAACGCACTGGTGAGCTTTGCGAGGCTCACCACGGGCACGAACGCGATCAACGCGAGCACGATCGTCCCGGTGAAGCTGATCGAGTAGACGGGGGTATTGAAACGCTCGCTGATCTCGCCGAAGGCGGGCGGGGCGAGCGCGTCCCGACTCATCGCGAGGGGATAGCGCGAGGAGGAGAGCACCCCAGCATTGGCCATGCTGACCAGCGCGAGAACGGCGATAACGGCGATGCCGATTCGACCAGGTGTCCCGAGGAACTGGCCCGCCGTGACGGCCATCGGCGTGAGCGCCTTTTCGAGGTCGCCGGCCGGGCTGACGCCGACGATGACGTATATGACGAGCGTGTAGACGACCATCATCAGGCCGACCGAGCCGAGAACGCTCAGCGGAATGTTCCGACCGGGGTCTTCGACCTCCTCGG
>PXRJ01000024.1 GCA_003021705.1 Halobacteriales archaeon QS_3_64_16 | reverse complement strand
GGGCGAAACGGAGCAGGCGGGCGAAACGAGTCCCGTAGCGCCGCGTGCGGCGGAAGAGTCGCGTGGGACCGGTGATCTCGATAACGCGACCCTCGGGGGTTTTCTCGATCTCGTACATGAGTCGGAGACGTTTGATCGACGAAACGAGCGCGCGGGGATCGGAGGTGCGAACCGTGAGATCGGTCGCGTCGAAGAGGGCCGTCTGGGCGAGCGAGAGGTCGTACTGGACACACAGTTCCTCGGGGCTCCAGCGCGGGTCGAGATCGGCGAGTATCGCCCGCTCGTCGCGATCGGCAAACAGGGCGTTCTCGAGGGCCGCAGGCGTACAGTCGAGTGCGGAGGCAGCGTCCTCGAGCGCACGCTCCCGCTCGGCCTCGCTGATCACACCCACGTCTTCAGCAGCACCGAAAGCGGCCGTCCGGGCGCGCTCGGGATCGACCGCGGCTCGAGTCTCGAAGGTGGCGTCGCGCTCGAGGAGTTTCGCGAGCCCGCGGACGAGTTTGAAATCGTACTCGCTCTCCAAATCGGCGAGCGCATCATCGAGTGTCCCGCGGGTCTCGCCGACGTTCTCGCGGTAGCTCTCGATCACTCGGGCGGCGAGTGGACGATCCTCGCGGTCGGCGAACTGTGGGTAATACCCGCCGCCGGCTCGCGAGACCCGCAGCAGGTCCTTCGTCAGCACAGCGCCTCTCGACGCTCTCGGGCTAAAAAGGTCGGTCCCGCCGACAGGCAGCCGTCGTCAGCGCGCTCGATCACGTGTCGATTTAGGGCGAGCGTTCGAACAGCCGAGCGAATGGCATCCGACTCCGACGGGCAGGGCCGTCCCGGGAAGTTCGATCCCGACGCACAGGACCCATACGTCGACGGCGTCTCCCAGCGACGGCTGTTGCGATCGTCGGCCGCCGCCGGTACTGTCGGTGCGGCTGCTGGCTGTCTCGGCGATCCCTCCGGCGGCGAGAGCGAGACGCCGGGCAACGCCACGGCAAGCGACGAAACAACGGCCAGTGGACCGACGACGAGCGGAACGACGGACAACGAGACAGCCAGCGGGCCGACGGACGGCGAAACGACGACCGACGAACCGATAGATGGGCAACTGACGGTGTACGTCTTCAACACCGGCGAGCGGACGATGAGCGTCATCGATTCGACGACGGACGAACGCCTCGCGACGACGATGATCGGGACGACTGCTTCGTTCCCCTCGAACCAGTACACTCCGACGCTCGTGGATGCGTCCAACGACGCGCTCTGGTTGAACGTTGCCGGCGGGGTGCGGGCGATCGACGCAACCTCGTTGGAGACGGTCGCGTACGTCGAGACGGGGTCGGACGCTAACTGGCTCGAACGCACCCCGAGCGGTGATCGACTGCTCGTCAGCGCCCGCGAACCCGCTCACGCGCAGTTCCAGGTCGGCGCGGATCCCGAAACCGAAAAATTCGGCGCGGTGACCGGACGGATCGACAGAACCGAAGACTACGCCGGCACGCGGAGCGGTCCCGGTCCCTGTGACGTCACGATCGGCCCCGACGGTGCCTACGCGTTCGTGCCCGATCTGTACGGCAGCACGCTCACTGTACTCGACATAGAAGCCTTCGAGGTCGTCGCCCAGCGCGAGGTCGATCCGGTGCTCGATGGCGCGGAGAGCGCGAACCCCTACATGGGGACTGTCTCCTGGGACGGCGAGTACCTCGTCGTCGAGAACGACGAGGGAGCCTCCGGCACCGAGAGCATCTGGGACGTGAGTGACCCGACCCGTCCGGAAGAGCGCGGTCGATTGACCGAGGCGGACGGCTTGGGTCGCAGTCCGTTGACCAACGAGATCGGACCCGATAGCCGAACTTCCTACGTGTTCACGCCGGGAACCGAGGACCTCACCGTTCTCGATCTCGACGCAGGGGAAGTAGCGACCCGGATCGACCTCGGCGGGCAGGCCTTTACCGGCACCTGGAATCGGAGCCGCCGGAAGCTCTACATCTCCGTACAGACCGCAAACGTCGTGCGGGTGATCGATCACGAGACCCGCAGGATTACGGCGACCATCCCGGTCGGTTCGAAACCCTACGGAGCGACCGCCGGGGCCGTCCGGCCGGCACCGACCCGGACACAAAACGCGATGGCCGTTCTCGCGTCCGTCGGGCTCTCCGAGGGTGGCGAGAGCACCTATGGTATCGGGAACTGTCACTGTGGGACCCACGAGCGATCCCCGTGACGTGGCCCGAGGAGTCGACGGTAAGCGTCACTGGGACTCCTGTTCGTCGAAGAACCGATAGGCTCGAATGGCTCCGAGACTCCCATCCCGTATGCCACTGCCGATCGACCCGAGCGAGATCGCGGCCGAGGATCGCGGCGAGAAGCGTGCGACGCTGGCTATGGATCATGAGGAGGCAATCGAACATGTCCGCGAGGCCTTCGTCGCGGAGGGTTTCGGCGTGCCCGCGGAGTTTTCGCCTGCGGAGATGTTGAACGAGAAGGTAGACGCCGACCGCGATCCTTACTACGTCCTCGGGGCCTGTCATCCCGAGATGGCGGATCGCGCTCTGGAGGAGAGCCTGGAAATCGGCGGTCTGTTTCCCTGTAACGTGATCGTCTGGCAGGAGAGTCCCGGAACGCAGCAGGTCTATCACGTCTCGATCATGCGGATCGCTCGTCTGATGGGAATGGCTCCCGATAGCGAGGCGTGGGACGAGATCGTGAGCGATACCGGCGCGCTCGTCGAGCGGGCGATAGCGAACCTCGATACGAGCGGGTAGTCTTCCGTCTCTCGTCCCATCAGTTCTGTTCTAGTCGAAAGGATCGCTCGGCCGAGAGGACTAACTCCCATCCGATCAGCGCCGCCGGTCGGCGACCCGCTCCTCGGCGGTTTCCTCGGTGACGACCTCGTACAACAGTGCCCGCTTACTCTCGCCCGGCCGGAGGATTCGCCCGAGCCGCTGGGTGAACTCCCGCTGTGAGCCACTACCCGAGAGCACGACCGCGACGTTCGCGTCGGGTACGTCGATCCCTTCGTCCAAGACGTTCGACGCGACGATCCGGGAGTACTCGCCCGAACGGAACTTCTCCAGGACATCGCGCCGCTCGGCCGCGCCGGTCCGGTGGGTGATCGCCGGCAGGAGGAATCGTTCGGAGAGGCGATAGACCAGATCGTTGTGCGCGGTGAACATCAGGACGCGGTCCTCGCGGTGACGACCCAGAATCGAAGCGAGGGTCGCTACTTTCGCATCGGCGTTCATCATCACCTCGCGGGCGCGCTGTTTCGCGAGCAGCGCTTCTCTGGCACGCGGGTCGTTGCCCGAACGCATGACCAGTTTCTGATAGTCGTTGCCCGAGCGCATATCGAGGTTCGAGTTCCTAAGATACTCGACGAACGTTCCCTGGTGGTCGTCGTAGGCAGCGCGTTCGGCCTCGGAGAGGGAGACCTCGATGCGTTTCACATCGTAGTCCGCGAGATGGGTTCCCGCGAGGTCGTCGACCGCAACGCGATGGACAAGCGGACCACACAGGTCGGCGACGACCTCCTGAGCGCCGTCGGGACGCTCGAGGGTCGCGGTGAGCCCGAGGCGGGCGGGCGCGGCGAGCAACCGGGCGATCTCCCGGTAGCCCTCCCCGCCCAAGTGATGAGCCTCGTCGAAGACCACCAGTCCGAATCGATCGCCCAACTCGTCGGCGCGCAGATAGGCCGAATCGTACGTCGAGACGGTGATCGATCCGACCTGTTGGATGCCGCCACCGAGCTGACCGATCTCGCCTATCTCCCTCTTTTCAGCCGAGTCGCCGGCCTTCCCCTCGGCCATCCCGAACTCCGTTTCGAGCTCCGCGCGCCACTGGCCGAGGAGATCGATCGTCGGCACGACGACGAGCGTCGAGGTCCCCAGGGACGCGATCGCCGCAAGCCCGATCACGGTCTTCCCACTGCCGGTCGGCAGCTCGAGCACTCCTCGGTCGTCGTTCGCGCCCCAGGCATCAAGGGCTTCGCGCTGATAGGAGCGCAGTTCGTAGGCCGTCTCGAGATCGAGATCGGGTAAGTCGAACACCCGATCCTCGAGGGTGATTCCTGCCGCCGCGAGCGCCTCGCGGAGCGAAGCGTAGCGATAGGCGGGCGTTCTGTAGGTCTCGCTCCGGGGGTCGCGTTCGACGAACGGGAGGGACTCGAGGATCGACTCGGCGTCGGTCGCGTCGTTTCCCCTGCTGTCGGCGGCGTCGGTCGCGACGTCGATGCGGACGGTTCCGTTCTCGAAGACGAGTCTGACGCCGGACACTGTCGGGCCATTGAGCGGGGCGACCGTCAACGCTTCGTCGGCTTCCCGTGGTTTCGTGCTTTTATGCATCCGTGATCTAACCCCCAGACGATCACGAGCGATATCGAGCGGGACTGGGACGCCTTCGACTTGGAGGCACGAGAAGAAAGAAGATCGGCCGCAAGACGGTCTCGGTGGTCGGTCGGCTTCCAGGGCAGCGCACAGGCGTCCTCTCTCGCCTACCGGTTCCCTCGCGTTGCTCGGTCGATCCTTGAGCCGGGAGGCTCCGTCCTGTCCGCAAAAGCCGAGCCGACCCGTTGGGCGAGGCCGAGCCGCCCGTCGAGCGCTCGATTCCTGAATCCTTTTACCCGCGTGTGGACCGTTTGTAGGTATGAGTGAACGCGACGCCACGGACGCCGAGGAAGCCGGAGAATCGGACGACGGTGAGGGGACGACCGGCGTCGAGAGCGAAGCCGAGGCGGACGAGGAGTCCGCCTCAGCGGCGGTCACGGTCGAATCGGAGAACGTAGAGGACCTCACCGAGCGCATCGCGGCGGCTTCGGAGGAGGAAGTCGCCCGCGAGATCGCCTCGCTGCGCTCGCTGGTCGCGGATCTGGAGGCACGGACGGACGGGGAGGAGGGCGAAACGGAGGCTACGACGGAGGGCGAGGCAGAGACCGCCGCCGAGCAGATCGAGGAGCTCCAGTCCAAACTCGCCCGGAAGCAGGCTGACTTCGAGAACTTCAAAAAGCGCATGAATCGCCAGCGCGCCCAGGAGCGCGAGCGCGCCACCGAGGACCTCGTGACTCGCCTGCTCGGGGTTCGGGACGACCTCGCGCGGGCACTCGATCAGGAAGGCGACGCCGAGATCAGGGGCGGCGTCGAATCCACCCTCGAGGAGTTCGATCGCGTGCTCGACGACGAAGGGGTGAGTGAGATCGGGCCAGAGCCCGGTACCGACGTCGACCCCCAGCGCCACGAGGTGATGCTGCGCGTCGACAGCGAGCAGCCCGAAGAAACGGTCGCCGAGGTCTTCCGGCCGGGCTACGAGATGGGCGGGAAGGTCCTCCGGCCGGCCCAGGTCACCGTCAGCGAGGGCGACGGTACGAGCGAAACGGTTGATGAAGGGAACAGCGCCGACGGCGGCGAGTAGCGGAGGAGCCTTAGAGCTACCACACCGTGGTCCTCTCCCACGACTCGATCGTCGCCACCGTTGGTGCCTAGCTAACACGCTTCGACGTTTTTATATCACTGCGCTGGGCAGAAGCAGCCGACCGAACGAGTCACGCTTTCTGCTCACGGACGAGCGATGTCCGCTAGCAGATCACGACTCGCTCGGCGGAGGGGAACACACCATGCAACGACGAGGATTTCTAACGGCGGTCGCAAGCGTCGGGGCGAGTCTAACGGCAGTGGGCTCGGTTCGCGGGGCCGGCACCGAAGACGAAGAGCCGATCGACCTCGGCGCGGGGCCCTACCGGACGAACGAGCAGCTGACGCGGGATCTGCAAGCCCTCGACGCCAGTAGCGAACGGATCTCGCTGCGGGAACTCGCCCAGTCCACGGGACGGGGCGACCCGATCCACGAGGTGCAGGTTGGGGAGGGGGAAACGAACGTCCACCTCATCACCCAGATCCACGGCGACGAACCCGTCGGCACCGAGGCCGCACTGCTCGAGCTGCGCCGACTCGCCCACGGGAACACCGAGGAAATCGATCGAACGCTCGACGCACTGACGCTCACCGTTATCCCGCGAGTCAACCCCGATGGGGCGATGTACGCGACCGATACCGACGACGATAGTGAGACCGAGCGACTGAGCCGCCGACAAAACACCCAGGGGTGGAGTTCGGATGCCTCCCAGTACGAGCCATACTACCACGCGACTCCCGACGATGGACCCCCTGGCTACGATCTTAACCGGGATTTCAATATTCGTACGGACTTCGAGGGCGTCCCCGACGGGGAGGGTGACTGGTGGTCGCAGCTGGAACGCGAGGGCGAGGACGAAGAGAGCAGCGAGGCTGAGTGGGCACTGAACATGCCCTACGAGAACGGGACCCTCTCGAAGAGCGGCCTCCTGCTGGCACCGGAGACGAGCGCCGTCGTCGATTCCTTTTTCCGGGCGGATCCCGATTACGCGATCACCCACCACCATCAGGGGCTCGCGACGCTGCCTGAGTCGGGCTCGCCCCCCGAGCCGTCGGTGTTGAGCGTGATGGCAGCCTTCGGGCCGGCTTACGAGGAACGAGCGCCGTACTACGACGCCGACGCTCCGGTCGAGGAGTACGCCAATCCGTTCCTCTCCGCGGAAACCAGCGAGCGATCGCTCCGGCTCAATACGCTGGTCGCCGACGCCCTCGCTGAAACCACTGGCCCGTGGGACGCCTTCGACTCGGTGACCCGGTACGGCTACAGCAGCCTCTGGGGATCCTATCTCGATACGCTCTGTCCCCGGACCGGCGCAGCGGGCATGCTTTATGAGATAGCAGGCCAGTCCGACGAGGTGGGTTCCAGAGGCTTTGGCCTCAAGCTCGAAGCCACGCGGGTCGGGTTCAAGGAGACCTGGAAAGCACTGGCGGCCGACCCGGATCTGAGTAGTGTAGACGCGGAGAGCTACTTCGAGATCCCGCTCAAGGGCGAGGACTTAGGGGAGACGACCGAGAACGAAGCGGCCGGCAGCGAAGCGAGCGCCGCGAACGGCGGGGGAAGCGGGCTCGGCATCGGGCCCGGACCGGTTGGAACGCGATAGATGGGGACGGTAGTTCGGCGTTCGAACCGGGCCTCGAATTGAGGGCGATCCTACCCGGCGACGAGCGTCGAGCGGTCAGGGCCGCGACCCAGTGCACGAACGCACCCCAAACCTCCTTTCAGTTCTCGCTCTCGATATGGCTCGCAACAGCTCCGAACCTGTTGCACACCGTGTCTATGTCGACACGTGGACGGCGTGCCACCCGTCCGCATCGCTTCCGGCCCGCGTTCGACCCACTCACCTTCCTGGGACCGCCCGAGGCTGGAAGCGCTCACTTCCTTTCGCTCGTAGCTCGGCTCACGGCAGCCCGTCGCTTCAGACGGTGCTCGCTCGAAGGGGCAGGTCACCGCCACCGGCCTCCGGTACTAAAACCAGGTACGATCGTACCCCGAACCGTCATCGGCCGTGAGGCTCTTTTCGGCCATGCAACGGGCGCGTGTCCGTTGTGTCGTGTCTGCACACAGCACTGTCGGGCGGACGACAGTCGTCCGTCACGTTCCCGGTCCGATCGCCCTACTTACCTTTCTGGGCTCAGGCCGGGAGCCTCCCGTAGCCCTCGTTGCTCGTCGCTTCGTGCTCGTTGCTCGTCGCTTCTGCAATCGGCGCGGCGTAGCGATAGGGCACAGTCAGTCGATCGGTCCTCGCTGTTCGCTTCCCGTCGGGAGCCCGGGAACTCTCGGAACCCTGAAAATCTCGATCTCCGATCCCTGATCCCCGATCCTCGCTCAGTCCTCGGGTGCGCTCGCTTCGGTGTCGGTCTTGCCGTCAGTGTCGGCGTTGACGTCGACATCGTTGACATCAGGGTCGGCCTTGCCGTCGAGATCGGCGTGGGTCATGAACGTACCCTCGACGAGGCTATCGAGCGCGCGATTGAGCCGCCGGGAGTACGCCTGCCGAGAGATGCCGAGGTGATCGGCGAGATCGGTCTGTGAGGCCTCGCGCGGAACCCGGAAGTATCCCTCCTCGAAGGCCAGTCGTAGGGCTGTGGCCTGTTTATCGGTGATCCCGTAGCGATCGGGACCACCAGGTTCCGGGTCGTGGACGATACGGCGAACCCTCGCGGTCACCGGCGCGCAGCCGGAAGACCCACTCCGCGGCGGTGCCGGCGGCGCGTTCGACGAGGACGGGCTGTGCGCCAAGCGCGTCGAGGAAGCCATCGAGACCCTCTTCGGCCCACTCGATCCGGTAGAGCGTGCGATCGGCCCCGCCGTCGAGATCCGTGAGCCGGGAGACCCGCGAGTCGGCCCGAACACGGCGCTCGAAGCCCTCGAGGTCGGCGCTGTGGGTGACCCAGAAGTAGGGGACGAGGTCGCCGTCTACCGGCACGAACTGTGTGAGTTCGACCCGCGTCCCGGTCCCGCCGTCGCCAAGTACCTGCCCGAGCGCGAAGTCCTCGGTGTTGACCGCGATCACCGCCAGGACGCTCACCGGGCGGCCCCCGTGGCGTCGGCCGGGCCTGGGAACGATCGGTCGTTCGGTCGGATCGAGGTCGTGGGATGCATGGGTCCTGGTCTCCGCGGGCACGCCCGGCTTCGAGGGATCGACGCGCCCCGCCACACGGTCGGTATCGCTCGCGAAGCACACGATCGTTCGCCGCGGTACAGACGACGTTACGCCGATCTGACGAGTGGATCCCTCCAAGAACGGGCTTCGGCTACGGATCACCATTCGTGGTCAGCGTAAAGAAGCAACCGGTGCATTCGCACCTGGCGAAAACACCTATCCTTTGTTCGTGGGACGAACGCCGGTCGGCCGTCGGGAGCGGAGCTGAGCTACGTCGCCGGTAGCGGTGATCGACCGCCCCTCGCCTCCCGGTCGAGGTCTCCGAGAGAACACCCCGGCGGGAGCGTAATGACGGCCGATCGAGCATCCCTCAGGTGCAATGTCCTGCCCGCTCGGCCGCCACCGTGTACTACGATACCGTACCTGCTTGTAGTATCGGGTTGCACACGCACTGAGAGGCTCTTCTGCTCTCACTCGAAGTCGATCGAACCGAGCGCGACGTACGGAGTGAAACTACCGAGAGGGTCGCTAGCGGAGGGTATCGCTCGGTCGTAGGTCGGGACTCGTCGTCGTGGCGAGCGACGAACGCGAGCGCATCCGGCGCGGAGCGATCGCGGGAAACCCGAGGTACACACGCAACCCGTAGAGTTAGTGTACTGCTTCGTGCAGTACTCACCCGCGATGGTTACCTGTGAGAACGGGGGGAGTTCCTCACGAACGGCGACGACCGTCCGCTCACTCGACCGGCCCGGAGCGCGATCCCGGCCCGCTTGCGTCCTGCGGGCGAGTCGCGTGGCAGCTACGAGAGCGACGAGAGCGATTTCCCGCGCGAACGACCCGAAATCGCTCGCCCGCTTCGGGGACCGCACCGACCGTCGAACGCGCTCGCTCCGATACTGATCGACGGCACTAGCCATGAGATCACCAACCCTAGCCCGATCCGACGCCCGGACTCGAGAGCGAACGCGAGCGCGCGAGCAGGACTTCGACCACGATCACCAGGACTCCGATCGCGAGGGCGAGAGCGGGGATCGGGAGCAGAGTCAGGAACCGAGCCTGGACCGACCCGCAAGCTGTCCGGAATGCGAATCGGCGACCGTAGAGCGAAGCGCCAACGGCGAGTTCGCCTGTGGGGAGTGTGGGCTCGTCGTCGCCGAAAACGAAATCGATCGCAGCCCGGAGTGGCGCGCGTACGGATCACAGGAACGCCGACGGAAATCCAGGGTGGGAGCCCCGGCGACGCGGCGGCTCCACGACGAGGGGCTCACCACGGCGATCGACCCGCGCGATGCCGACGCGGCCGGTCGAGCGCTCCCGGAGCGCCGACGCGAGCAGGTCTCGCGGCTCTGGCAGTGGCACGAACGGATTCGGACGAGCGAGCCGAGCGAACGCACCCTCCAGTTCGGACTGGGCGAGATCGATCGCATGGCTTCGGCGCTGGGACTCGATCGATCGACCCGGGAGGTAGCCAGCGTGCTCTTCCGGCGCGCGCTCGCCGACGATCTCATCCGGGGGCGGTCGATCGAGGCGGTCGCGACTGCCGTGCTCTATGCGGCCTGTCGGTCGGCCGGTATCGCCCGGTCGCTTGAGGAGGTCACGGCCGTCTCGCGGATCGAGCGCACGCCGGTCGGGCGCACCTACCGGTATCTCGCGCGGGAACTCGGCCTCGAACTCGAACCGGTCGATCCGAAGGAGTTCGTCCCGCGATTCCGGTCGGCACTCGGACTCACGGAGTCCGTCGAACGGGCGGCGGAGGAGGTCATCAACGCGACGGCCGCCCAGGGGTTGCTCTCGGGCAAATCACCCACCGGCTTCGCTGCCGGGGCGATCTACATCGCGGGCCTGCTCTGCGATCAGTACCGAACCCAGAAAGAGATCGCGAGCGCCGCCGGGGTCACGACCGCCACCGTTCGCAACCACTACAAAGCACAAGTCGACGCGCTCGAGCTCTCGACCGGCGACGATCTCTCGAAGGGCTCGCCCGCGCTGCTCGGCCAGGTCGACGATCGCCCGTGAACTCGCTCGAGCTGATCGAAGTGACCGAAACGAACGAGACGGTGATCCGACGCCGACCATCGAAGACATGAAAACGAACACCCGAACGCCGATCGAGAGCGAAGCCGAAGTGGAAGCGGAGAGGGAAAGAGGGAGCGACGGCGCTGCCGTCGTCGTCGAGTTCGCGATACCGATCGCGGAGTTCGCACTCGGTGAGACCGTCGCCGCGCTTGAGGACGTCGCCTTCGAGGTCGAACGCGTCGTTGCCCACGAGGACGGTCGGTTCGCGCCGCTGGTCTGGGCGAGGGGAAGCGAGCGCGAGGCACTCGAAGACGCACTCCGTGAGGACCGGAGCGTCGCTACCTTCGAGTGCTTCGCGGCTATCGAGGAGGAAACAAGCAACGACTACCTCTACCGGATGGACTGGGCCGAGCGCGTCGACGTGGTGGGCGGCCTGCTCGTCGATAGGGGTGGGACGGTGCTCACGATGCGAACGGCGAAGGATCACTGGCAGTTCCGCGTGCTACTCCCCGATCGCGACACGCTCGCGCGAACGTACGAGAGCTGCGAGGAGGCCGGCGTGACGATCGATCTCAAACGGATCTACGCCCTGGAGGACGGCCGGCAGGGCCGCTTCGGGCTCACCGACGAGCAACGGGAGGCGCTTGCACTCGCGTTCGAAGCGGGTTACTATGGGGTTCCGCGGGGCGCAATGGCTAAAGGACTGGCCAAGGAACTCGACATCAGTCACCAAGCTCTCTCCGAGCGGATCCGGCGCGGCCATGGCAATCTCGTCGAGAACGCGATCGCCCTCGATCGGAACGATAAACCGGGCGGTAATCGGTAACCGATAGCCGATCGGCGATCATCGGTCGGCGGCCGTCGATCGTCCCCGGATGGGACGGGAACTGCTGTACCTGCTGCCACTCCGTCTCGACATCGTTCGGGTCGTGCGCGAAACGGACACACGGCGAGTGCATCCAGCAACATTTAACCGCCACAACCCGATACGAACGCACAAGATGGCGAGTAACAAGATTCTCGGAATCGACCTCGGCACGACGAACAGCGCCTTTGCAGTGATGGAGGGGGGCGACCCCGAGATCATCGCCAATGGCGAGGGCGATCGAACCACCCCGTCGGTCGTTGCTTTCAGCGACGACGAGCGACTCGTCGGCAAGCCCGCGAAGAACCAGGCGATCCAGAACCCCGATCGCACGATCGCCTCGATCAAGCGTCACATGGGCGAGGCCGACTACGAAGTCGAAGTCGACGGGGAGGATTACACCCCCGAGGAGATCTCCGCGATGCTGCTCGGGAAAATCAAACGCGACGCCGAGGAGTACCTCGGCGACGAGGTCGAGAAGGCCGTCATCACGGTACCCGCATACTTCTCCGACCGCCAGCGGCAGGCGACCAAAGACGCCGGGGAGATCGCCGGCTTCGAGGTCGAACGGATCATCAACGAGCCGACCGCCGCGTCGATGGCCTACGGGCTCGACGACGACTCCGATCAGACGGTGATGGTCTTCGACCTCGGCGGCGGGACCTTCGACGTCTCGGTGCTCGATCTGGGTGGTGGGGTCTACGAAGTCGTCGCAACGAATGGCGACAACGATCTCGGAGGGGACGACTGGGATCAGGCGATCATCGACTGGCTCGCCCGCGAGTTCGAGTCCGATCACGGCTTCGATCTCAGGAACGATCGCCAGGCCCTCCAGCGCCTCAAAGAAGGGGCTGAGGAAGCGAAAGTCGAACTCTCGAGTCGCAAGGAGACGACGATCAACCTGCCGTTTATCACCGCGACCGATTCCGGTCCTGTGCACTTAGAGGAGAAGCTCTCCCGCGCGAAGTTCGAGTCCCTCACCGAAGACCTCACCGAGCGTACGGTCGGCCCGACCGAGCAGGCAATGGAGGACGCCGGCTACTCGGCGGGCGACATCGACGAGGTGATTCTCGTCGGCGGATCGACCCGAATGCCCCAGATCCAAGAACAGGTCGAGGAGCTAGTCGAAAAAGAACCGAAGAAGAACGTGAATCCTGACGAGGCCGTCGCGCTGGGCGCGGCGATCCAGGGTGGCGTGCTCTCCGGTGACGTCGACGACATCGTTCTGCTCGACGTGACGCCGCTGTCGATGGGTATCGAGGTGAAGGGTGGCCTGTTCGAGCGCCTCATCGAGAAGAACACGACGATTCCGACCGAGGAGTCGAAGATCTTCACGACCGCCGCGGCGAACCAGACTTCCGTGCAGGTCAGGGTTTTCCAGGGCGAACGCGAGATGGCCGAGTCGAACGAACTACTGGGTGAGTTCCAGCTCTCGGGCATCCCACCCGCGCCCGCGGGCACGCCCCAGATCGAGGTGACCTTCGAGATCGACGAGAACGGCATCGTCAACGTCGCCGCCGAGGACCAGGGCTCGGGTAACAAAGAAGACATCACGATCGAAGGCGGTGCCGGCCTGTCGGACGAAGAGATCGACCGAATGCAGGAAGAAGCCGAGGAACACGCCGAGGAAGACGAGCGCCGTCGCCGCCGGATCGAGGCGCGCAACGACGCCGAGAGCGCGGTTCGTCGCGCCGAGAGCCTCTTAGAGGAGAACGAAGAGAACGTCGACGACGACCTAGAAGAGAACGTCCGCACGGCGATCGAAGACGTCGAGGAGGTCTTGGAGGACGAGGACGCCGAAGCCGAGGAAATCGAGGAGAGTACTGAAAGTCTCTCGACGGAACTGCAGGAGATCGGCAAGCAGATGTACGACCAGCAGGCCCAGCAGCAAGCCGCCGCGGGCGGTGCCGGCGGCATGGGTGATATGGGCGACGCTGGTCCCGGTGGCGCCGGTGGCCCGGACGGTGCCGGCGATGGCGACGATGACGAGTACGTCGACGCCGACTTCGAAGACGTTGACGAGGAGGAGGACGACTCGTAGAGTCCGACGACTCGTCAACTCGGAAGAGGAGCGTAGCGAGTCTTCCGTAGTTTCGGAACGCTCGCTTTGCTCGCGTTTCGAAGGAGAAGACGACGAAGAGGAGGACAACTCGTAGAGTCTACAAGGACGAAAAGCGCGATCCCTCGTCGTCCAGCTGAGTTCGCCTTTTTTGATCGGCTTTAGCGAGCTGGGTAGATGTGTAGCAACGCCCGCACTTCACTTTCGCTCGCGCTGGTAGCCCATCCATCGAAGAGGCTCCGGTGCGCCGTCGGGATGTGCAACGGTTTCGTCGCCGATCTCGAACCCACAGGATTCGTAGAACGGTACCAATCCCTCTCGACACAGAAGCGAGAGCCCCCGCGTTCCGGTTAGCTCGGGGTGGTCAACAACTGCCCCGATCAGCCGCCGACCGAGCCCCTCGCCGCGACGCCGTTGATGCCCACGACGACCGGGAATTCGGCCTGGTGTACGGCGAGTATCGCGTCGTGCAGCGTCGAGGCGAGCCGTCGGAGCCAGGGGGTGTCGCTCGAATCGCCCTCGAAACTCCTAGATCCGCGCCGGCACAGAGCACGCCGTCCGTACCAATGAGAACGAGACAGCGCGCGTCGTCGTCCCGGGTCGCTGTCGGGTCGGTGACTCGCGCGATCGACTGAGGATCTCCCGATCGTATCGACGAGCGAACCGTCTGTGTCGACAGCTCAGTCGGCGTCCTCGGGGTCGGTGTCGGTGGCCTCCGGATCGGTGAAGCGCTCTCTGGTCATCTCGCCCCAGGACGTATCCCCACGAGCGTACTCGAAGAGCGCGCGCCACGCGATCACCGCTTTCCACTGGCGATAGCCGAGGTTCTCGAGGACGCCATGGCCCATCAACACGAGGACGTCGGCCGGATCGTCGTACCGGCGAAAACTGAGCACCTCGCTCAGAACGCCGATCCACGAGAAGAGAATGCCGATACCGTTCGCGGCGGCCAGAAAGAGGACGAATAGCGTCGGATCGACGATCCCGAGCGCGACCGAGAGCCCAACGAGTACGTATCCAGCGCCCTCGACGAGCGGGCCCAGGCCTTCGGTCAACGTGTAGGCGGGCAAGACGAACAGGCCGATGCGCCCGTAGCGCGGGTTCCCGATCGCGTCGCGCTCGCGTACCAGCGTATCGAGGAGGCCCCGATACCAGCGCCGCCGCTGGCGGTCGAGTGCTCCCCAGTTCGCCGGCACCTGGGTCCAGACGACCGGCTCGGGGACGAACTCGACGCGATACTCCTCACCGCGCTCGACCAAATGGCGGTGCAGTCGGACCACGAGATCGAAGTCCTCGGTGACCGACTCGGTGTCGTAGCCACCGATCTCCCGGACGAAATCGGTCCGAAAGAGCCCGAAGGCCCCGGAGACGATCAGGAGACTTCGGAGCCGGCTGTAGCCCAGCCGCCCGGCGTAAAACGCCCGAAGGTACTCGACTTCCTGCAGCCCAGCGATAAACGAGCCGGAGGTCCCGACCGCTTTCACCTGACTGTACTCGATCTCACAGCCGTTAGCAACGCGAACCGAGCCGCCGGTCGCGGCTATCTCGTCCGGCCGTCTGAGGAAGGGCTCGACCGCGCCGAGCAGACCGTCCCGATCGATGAGCGAATCGGCGTCCAATGCACAGAACAGCGTCGCGTCGGTGAACCAGACCCCGGCGTTCAACGCGTCGCCCTTCCCGCCGTTTTCCTTGTCGATAACCAGCAGTTCCTCGATCGTTTCCGACCGATAGACCGCCTCGATCGGCGCACAGTCGATGTCGATGGGTACCTCGGCCTCGATTTCCCGTAGCTCGAAGGCCGCTACGAGTTCCTCGAGGGTCGCGTCGGTCGAGCCGTCGTTGACGACGAGCAGCTCCTTCCGGCTGTAATTCAGATCGGTGAGCGCCTGGATACTATCGACGATCGTCGGGGCCTCGTTGTACGCCGGGACGATGACGGCAATCGTCGGGAGCGAGGGGCTGGCGAAGCGGTTGAACGGCGGACTCACCCGACTCTCGCGAAGGTGCTCGCGGAGTTCGACCACCCCGGAGGCATAAATCAGGACGTACACGCCAGTCACGACCAGATAGAAGGCCAGGATGAGCCACCCTACCAGCGTGAGTCCCTCGACGAGGACCGCACGGATCATCCGGTTCGTGCCCGTTCGGCCACGACCCAGTCGAGACACCGGCGCAGCCGAGGTGAGAGGTCCTGGTCGGCAGTCCGGAGCCCCTCGGTCAGTTCACTGGCGAGAATTAATAGCGCCCGATCGTCCGACTCCGCTCTCGCCGCGTTCACCATGGTCCGAACGTCCGCCGGATCGCCCCACTCTGCGAGGTGCCGGTAGGCGGCCCGACGCACCCGCGGATCGCTATCGGCGACGAGCCAGGTGACCTCGATACGGGACTCGACGTCCGGCCGCCAGGCATACGTCCCGAGTGCGCCGACCGCCGCCGCCCGCACCGTCGGAGCCTCGTGGGAGAGACAGGAAAACACCCACTCGAGGGGTGCGTCGGTGCCGGCCGGATCACAGTACTGCAGCGTCTCGAGGACCTGGGCGAGAATCGCATCGGTCCATCCGTTCCATTGGATGGCTCCCGTTTCGAGAAGCGCCGTCGGATCGGTCTCATTGAGTTTATATAGTGTATCGAGCCCGAACAGCGGCAGGGGCCTCCCGGTTCGGAGCAGTAGCTCCGTGCCAAGGGTACTCGCCTCGGGGACCTCGCGCTCGTAAAACACCCTGGCGACCGCCGCGCGCTCGTCCGGATCGTCCGAGCAGCGCTCGCGGAGCCGATCGACGTCGATCGGGTGATCGAGCAGCGCGAGCCAGGTGAGCGCTTCGAACCGCCGGACGCGACTCGCGACGTCGAAAGGCCGTTCGGCTCGCCGGCCGAGTTCGAGGCGGTTCGCGAGCGCGCGTAGCTGCTGTTTGTCGGTCCCAGTGAACAGTCGTAACAGGCGGTCGACCTCGGACTCGAGTACCCGCCGCTCGGTCGGCGAGCACTCGGCGAGCCACGTACTCCAATCGGGATCCTCGTGCCCGATCCGCTCGAACAGGGTAGGCTGGAGGCGTTCGGTGGCTTCCTCCCGGCGTCGATCCTCGAGTGCCCCCCGGACGGAGCGAGCGATCGTCGTCCCGGCGGTCAGGAGAAGCGCGACGAGCACGCAGAGCGTGACCCACAGCAACGCAGCGCGCAACAGCCCTACCGGGACGGCTGGGATCGTCGCCACGTTGACTCAGAGGTGCCGGGCGATGCGAGCGAGGAGTTCGTTCGGGCTGAACGGCTTCGTGACGTAGTCGGTCGCGCCAGCATCCAAGGCCCGGACCGTGTCCTCCTCCTGTCCCCGGGCGGTGAGCATGATGGCCGGCATCGAGAGACCATGGGTCTCCCTGATCTCATCGAGAGCCCGGAAACCGTCCATCCGGGGCATCATGACGTCCAAGATGACGAGATCCGGCAGCTCCCTTTCCTCGTCGGTCAGGACGTCGAGACACTCCGCGCCGTCCTCGACCGTGGTGATCCGGTAGCCCTCCCGGCGGAACTTGGCTTCTAACATCTGCCTGACTTCGGGCTGATCGTCAGCGAGCAGAACGTGTGCCTCTAGGGAGTCAGACATATCCGTATACTATATTTACGTATCTAAGAGATATTAAAATTTACGCTATATGGCAAGGAGTTCGGGCAGAGACGCCTTTCCCGCTCGTTACTCCCCTTCTATCCGACGATCGCCGAAGACACCCTGACCGGATCTCGTGTGGGGTACGGAACGTTCATGCGCGCCCTCACGCAAACGGAGCTGTGCGAACGAACGAGTATCGGATCGGCGGGGAGAGAGGAACGCGGGAGAAGGAAGCGAAGCAGGGGAAGCGACGCGCACACGACACTACCGGGGCGGGAGTGTGACCCCATCGCGTAGCGATCCGCTCCGAGTGGGGCTAATCGGCACGGGATTCATCGGGAACGTTCTTGGACGCCAGTTCCACCCCCATCCACGAGCGAGCGTCGAGGCCCTGTGTGACCCGGACGAGGACGCCAGAGACGAGTCCGCCGAGCGGTATGCCATCCCCGTGGACGCGCGGTACGCCGGCCACGAAGCGATGCTGGAGAACGAGAGCGCAGGTCTCGACGCGATCGTCGTGGGCTCGCCACACGCTTTCCATTACGCACAGATCCTCGCCGGTCTCGATCGTGATCTGCACGTTTTCTGTGACAAGCCCCTGACCGTCGACCTGGAGGACGCCCGGGAGGTCCGCCGACGAGCGAAGGATAGCGATCGAACGGTGATGATCGGCTACCAGCGCCACCTCAACCCGGCCTTTATCCGCGCTCGCGAGCGCTGGCAGGGCGAGTCCGGTCCCGAAGTACAGTCGATCACCGCCTCGATCACCCAGAACTGGATTCCCCGCTTCGAGGACTCTTGGAGGACTGATCCCGACCTCTCGGGCGGCGGGAACCTCTACGATACCGGGAGCCACCTACTCGACGCAGTGCTCTGGACGACCGATCTGACCCCCGAGCGCGTCTCTGCGGACATGGACTTCGCCGACGACGAGAATCGAGTCGACGAGCGCGCGAACGTATTGATCCGTTTCGCCGAGGGCGCGACCGCCGACGTCTCGGTCTTCTCCGACGCCCCGTGTGTCCGCGAGCACGTCCATATCTGGGACGAGGAAGGCGCGATCTACCTCGAGGGCCGTGAGTGGGAGCCCCGGACCCTCACCGAGATTTCGGCGGATAGCACCGATCACACTCCGTATATCGACCGCGACGACCAGCAATCGAAAGCGGATGCGTTCATCGAGGCGATCAGTGAGAGCACCGAACCGCCCGCGACTGTCGAGGACGCCCTGCGCGTGACCGCCGTCACCGAGGCCGCCTACGAGTCCGCCCGATCGGGTAGTTGGGTCGACGTCGATCTCGCCTGATCGGCTCGATACGTCCTATCCATCTTCCTCTCGTATCTCCCGCACCGACCCCCGGAGGACCGGATCGCTCGCGTCGCCGGCTGGCGTCCGTTCGGTCTCGGTCGGTTCCTCAGAACCAGCCCGAGTCGGGATCGACCGGCGAGTTCGGTTCCTCGCCGTTCAACACGCGGAGCACGTCCCCGGCGATACTCCGGCTGAGTTCCCGCCGGGATTCCTCGGAGTACCACGCAGTGTGTGGCGTCAGCACGACGTTCTCCCGATCGAGCAGTGGAGAATCCTCGGGCGGTTCGGGATCGAAGACGTCCAGCCCCGCGGCAGCGATGGCACCACTGGAGAGCGCCTCCTCGAGCGCGTCGCTATCGATCACCCCGCCCCGAGCCGTATTGACGACGATGGCGTCCTCGGGCATGGTACCGAAGGCCTCGGCGTCGAGGCTATTCTCGGTCTCGTCGGTCAGCGGTGCATGAACGGAGAGAACGTCCGAGGTTTCGAGCAGTGTCTCGCGATCGACCTTTTCGATGCCGGCGTCAGCCATTGCCTCGCTCGACACGTAGGGATCGTGAGCGATCACCTCTACGCCGAAGCCCGCGAGCTTCTCGGCGAACCGGCGGGCGATCGCTCCATAAGCGAGCAAGCCGACCGTCTTCCCCTGGAGCCGGTGAAGCGGGCGGCCGTCCTCCCAGCTCCAGTGCCCGTTTTTGACTTCTCTATCGTAGAGTGGCACCTTCCGCACGCAGGCAAGCAGCAGGGCCAGGGCGTGCGTCGAGACCTCCTCGATCGCGTAGTCGGGAACGTTGAGAACTACCACGTCGTTCGCGGCCGCGGCGACGACGTCTACGTTGTCCACGCCGATGCCGGCACGCCCGATCACCCGGAGGCTCGCGGCACGTTCGAGGACTTCGGCGGTGACCGGCGTCGCCGCATCGACGATCAGTCCATCAGCACCCTCCAGGGCGTCGAGTACCGCCTCGGGTGTTCGGGGCGAGGGAGTTTGGACCTCGAGTCCAGTCTCGACGTCGATCGTCTTCTGGTCGCTAAGTACGACTCGGTAGGTCATCCTCCCCTCTTCGAGCCGGCTCGGTGTTAGATGTTCACCTCCGCGGGCGACGTACCAGACTGCACGACGACTTCCCGACGATCGACCGCGAGTACTACTGCGCTACTCGAGGACGACGAGCACGTCGCCCATGTTCACGCTATCGCCCTCCGCGACCGCGACCTCCGCGACGGTGCCCCCGAAGGAGGCGACCACGTCGTTTTCCATCTTCATCGCTTCGAGCACACAGAGCGTATCGTCCGCAGACACTTCCTGGCCCGCTTCGACGTCCACCGAGAGGATCGTCCCCTGCATGTCCGCCGTGACCTGGTCGCCCTCGGCGCTCACGCTCGTCCCGTCCTCGCCGCTGTCGCCCTCACCGCCGCCCCCGCTACTACCGCCACCGCCACCGCCGCCCCGATCCGAACGCGACCGGCCACCCGATCCCGACTGACCGCCGCCACCGCCGGCTCCGCTAGCGCGCTCGACGGCCGGCGCGCCACGCTCCTCCAAGTTCACCTCGAAGCGCTTGCCGTTTACCTCGACGATGAACTCCCGTTCGACGCTCTCTTCTTCCTCGTCGTCGCCCTCTTGGCCAGCGGACTCGGCTGGTCCCCACCGCTCTTGTGCTTCGACGATCCGCTCGGGATCTAACTCCTCGTCGAGGTAGTTCGTGGTGTGCTCGCCGGCTGTGAATTGCTCGTCGGTGAGCATCAGCCGGTGGAAGGGAATGATCGTGACCAGCCCCTCGATCCCGTACTCGCCGAGCGCGCGCTCGCTGCGGGCGATACACTCGTCCCGATCCTGGCCCTTCACGATCAGCTTCGCGATCATGGAGTCGTAATCCCCTCCTACGATGTCGCCCTGGCGGAGCGCGTCGTCGATCCGCACCCCGATCCCGCCGGGCGGGTCATAGGTATTCAGGGTGCCTGTCGCCGGTGCGAAGTCGTTTGCTGCGTTCTCGGCGTTGATTCGGAACTCCATTGCGTGACCGTCGAGCGAGACGTCCTCCTGGGCGAAGCTCACCGCTTTACCCGCGGCGACCCGCAGTTGTTCTTTCACGATGTCGATGCCCGTCAGTGCCTCGCTGACGGTGTGTTCGACCTGGATCCTTGTATTGACCTCTAAGAAGTAGAAGTTCCCCTCCTCGACGAGGAACTCGACGGTCCCCGCGTTGGTGTAATCGGCCGCGTCGACGCCTTTGCGGGCGGCCGCGCGGATCTCCTCTCGGAGGTCCTCGGAGAGCGCCGGGCTCGGGGCCTCCTCGATGACCTTCTGGTGGCGACGCTGGAGCGAGCAATCGCGCTCGCCGACGTGCCGGACGTTGCCCTCAGAATCGGCGACGATCTGGACCTCGATGTGTCGGGGGGCCTCGAGGTATTTCTCCAGGTAGACCGAATCGTTGTCGAAGTATGCCTCCCCCTCCCGTTTCGCGCTTTCTAACTGGTCGTCGGCCTCCTCGGTGTTCTCGACGACTTTCATTCCGCGGCCGCCACCGCCACCCTCGGCTTTGATCGCGATCGGGTAGCCGTGCTCCTCCGCGAAGGTCTCTATTTCCTCGGCGGAATCGACCGGATCAGTAGTACCAGGAACGGTCGGCACGCCGGCCGCGTCCATCTCCCGGCGGGCGCTGGTCTTCTCGCCCAACAGGCGCATCGAGTCACTCGTCGGGCCGATCCAGGTGAGTGAACTATCCTCGACGCGGGCGGCGAAGTCGGCGTTCTCCGCGAGGAAGCCATAGCCCGGGTGGACCGCCTCCGCGCCGGCGCGCTCGCCGGCATCGACGATCGCTGCGCCGTCGAGATACGAGTCGGCGGCCCGTGCCGGCCCGACATTATAGGCTTCGTCGGCATACCGGACGTGGCCGGCGTCGCTGTCGGCCTCGGAGTAGACCCCTACAGTTTCGATCCCGAGTTCCTCACAGGCACGCATCACCCGCACCGCGATCTCCCCTCGGTTCGCGACTAAGACCTTCTCGAACATTTGCCGGGAGTCCGGCCAGCGCCTACCTCATTGTGTCGGTTCGTCCGTAACCCACTGGTGGATGCTCGTGGGCGGCCTGTGTCGGTCGCTCCTCCGCCCCCACTGTGGGCCGCCTAGAAGTTCCGGCACCCACAGGCCGGACGAGAGAGATTTGTTCGTGGATACCCTGGTCAGGATATGTTCGAACCACGCGTGGCGCTCGCGAGCCTCAGTGGGGCCGCCAACGCCGAGTGGGCTCGAGCGGTCGAGGACCACGCTGGCGCTGCCTTTCTCGGCGGGATCGCGCTCTGTGCGGGTACTCGCCGGGCGGCTCGCCGGATGGCCGAGGCACGCGACCGCGAGGAGTTTTTGCCTACTGATCCCCTCCGGTTCGTCGGTCGAGAACTGGGAAAACTGGAGGATGCGTCGCTCACTCCAGGAATCAACGTCCGCAGCGCGAAACGCCATCCCTTACGGAAAGTGGGGGCAATCTGTGCGAACCACGGCGCGATCTGTGAGCTAAACGCCCACTGTCGCCAGCCCGAACTCTGTGCGGCCGGCGTCGGCGAGACGCTGCTCCGGGACGCCCACCGCCTCTGTGAACAAGTAGAGGCCGTCGCGGCGACCGGCGCGAACGTTTCAGTAAAAGTCCGTGCGGAAGTCCCAGGCGTCGATCTCGGGGCGCTCGCGGGCTGGATCGAGGCCGCGGGTGCGGACGCAATCCACGTCGACGCGATGGATTCGGAGGAAGCGATCGCCGAGGTGGCCGAAACGTCGGAGCTGTTCGTGATCGCGAACAACGAGGTCAGAGACCGGGCGAGCACCGAAGAGTACCTCGCCTATGGGGCGGATGCCGTGAGCGTCGGGCGGGCGAGCGACCGGCCGGCGGTTCTCGAAGACGTTCGGGAGACGACGGACGCCTGGTTCGACGGACGAGACGCTTCTGTCGAGAATGGCGATCGAGTACGGGGAACCGAACCCGACGCCAAGGGGCTCGACGCCGGTGGTGGCGTAGCCGAACGTGACGCGGGGGCCGAGCCCCGAGGATGACCGACTCGAGCGAGCCTGCCGAGCCGAGCGAGTTTCCCGATCGGACGAATCGGGACACGTCCAGAACGCCCGCCGAGAACGCCCAGCTCGCCCTGTTGCTCGAAGTCGCGGGCACGCCGAAACCGGGCAACGTCGATCGCGAGCACGAGTATCCTGACCTGCGTTTCGAGCACTTCCTGGCGGGGGCAGTCGGCGCGCGCGAAGGCCTAGCGATGGCCGAAGCGGGCGAGCCGGTAGGCGAGGCCTTCGAGCGCGCGGTCAGGGGGATGGCGACCCAGCGCGGCGGGAACACCCACTTCGGCGCGCTGCTCCTCCTCGCGCCGCTCGTCCGGGCCGCCGCGGCCGAGGACCTCACGTCGGGTGGGGTGGCGGCGGTCGTCGCCTCGACTACGGTCGAGGACGCAAGCGACTTTTACCGGGCGTTCGAGCACGTCGATGTCGCAGTTGCGGACCCACCGGAGGGCTGGGGTGATCTCGACGTTCGCCGCGGGGAACGGGCGATTCCAACGTTGCGCGAGCGCGATCTCACCTTACAGGACGTGATGGAATCGAGCGCCGAGCGCGACGGGGTCGCCCGCGAGTGGGTTGCCCGGTTCGAGCGGAGTTTTCGCCTCGCCGATCGCCTCGCAGCGCTGGAGGGATCGGTCACCGAGCGGGCCGCACGGGCCTACCTCGAAGCCCTCGCCGCCGAACCCGACACCTTCGTCGCGATCAACCACGACGTAGAGACCGCCCACGAGGTCACCGACCGTGCTGCGGCGGTGCTTTCGGGCGAGGAGAGCGTAGAGGAATTCGCCGAGGAACTGATCGAGCGGGAGATCAACCCCGGGACGACCGCCGACATCACCGCCGCTGGGCTGTTCGTCGCCCTGGAACGCGGGCTCGAAATATGACCGACGCCGATCGTGATCCCGAGTCGACGGATATCGACGGCGGCGAGGCGGACGGAAGCGTCGGCTGGCCGGTCTGCCTCCGGGGAGTCACCGAGTCGGTCGTCGCCACGCTCGGGCCCAACGACCGCTGGAACTGCGCGGCGCTTGGCTTGCTCGCCAACGACGAGAACGAGAACGAAGAGGACGGCAATGGCGACGGAGCGACGGCCGAACCCGGCCCTCCCAGAGTGACCGCCCGTACCTGGGGTCGAACCCGGACCTGGCGCAACTTCCGCGAGGAAGGCGAGGGCTACGTCCAGTTCGTTCGTGATCCGGTCGTCTTCACCGAGGCGGCGCTCTCGATCCACGAGGAGCGGTCCCCCGTGCTTGACGCGGCGGCGGCCTGGGTTCGCGTCGACGTAGAGAGGATCGACGCGGGCGAGTCAGGAGGAACTCAGTGGGTCAAATGGGCGCTTCACCCCCGGGAACGACAGGTCCTCGAGAGAAGGGTTCCGACGATCGACCGTGGGCACGGTGCCGTGATCGAGGCAACGATCGCCGCCTCCCGGCTCGATGTCCCGGCCTACGACACCGAAGAGCTGTGCGATCGCCTCGCCTATTCCGAACGCGTCGTCGAGCGCTGTGGTGGCCCGCGCGAGCGCGAGGCGTTCTCTCGACTCGTCGAGACCGTCGGCCGCCAGTGGTGACTGTCGGCGTCGATCGCCGTTCGGAACACCCGGGATCGCTATCGTAGCGGAGGGGTTTCAGGTTCGGATCAGCCATCGATCGGCGGGTCGATGTACAAGTACTAATCGGGAACGAACGCCGGCTATCGTGAACGCGTCGTGGCCAGCGATCCCGGGTCGGCGGGCGCTCCAGTGGGTCGTCCCGGCGAGTGCGGCGGCGATGTTCTGTGGGGTGATATGGCTCGCGCTCACGACCGAGACCCGCTCGATCGCGAGCGTTCTTACCTTCCTCCTGCCCGGGGAGTGACCCTCGCTGTCTGTTATCTGGGCTATCGATTCGCGACGGGCCGCCCCGAGCCCTCACACGCGCGAACGGTCCTTCAGTGGTTTCTCCTCGGTATCACGACGAACACGGCGATCGGGCTGTGGTACTTCACGATGGAGCTACTCGATCCGGCGGCAATCTCGACGCCGTACTCCCTGCTGACGAACGTCGCGACCGGCGGTCTGTTCGGCGTCGTCGTCGGCTGGTATAGCGTCCGGGCGTGCCGGACTACCGAGGAAGCGACGCGGGCGAAGGCCCGCCGTGAACACGCCGAGCGCCAGCGCGGGACCCTCGCGGTGCTCGATCGGGCGCTGCGCCACTACCTGCTCAACGCGCTCAACGTTATCGGCGCTCACGCCGAAGGTCTCGATGACCACACCGATACCGACGGCGAGACCCACCGCGAGCTGATCGCGCGGCAAGCCGCCGAGACCGCCGACACGGTGACGGATATCCGCCGGGTCGCCGAAGCGCTCCAGGACGCGGACGCTCTCGAAACGATGAATCTGGTCGCCCTCCTCGAAACCCAACTCGACCGGGGAGCGAATCCTACTCGAAGGGGACTTTCGAGGCTCGAGGGTTGCCCGAGGACGCCGCGGTCGTGGCCGATCATCTATTAGAGGACGCACTCGGTGGGGTATGGAGAACGCGGTTACCCACGCCGATACCGATAGCCCGCTGGTGACCGTAACGGTCGAGACCGGCGAGGAGTGGACGACGGTGATCGTCGCCGACGACGGGCCGGGCGTTCCCGAGACGCTCGGGAAATCGGCCTTCGAGATGGCCGAGTACGGACCGGGCGGCGGCGCGGGGATGGGCCTCTTTCTCGTCCGATCGATCGTGGAACGCTACGGCGGTGAGGTCGGTGTTACCGACAACGAACCGAGTGGAGCACGCTTCTCGCTTCGGTTCCCGACAGCCTAACGCAACGATCGAATTCGGCCGACAGCTCGGCTCTTCCGACGCTGTCGGGATCGCCCTCCTTCGGATGTCGAGTAGTCCACAGCTGGATCGAATCGGTCGGGTTATACGCCGGTACCGGCAATTCGCGGCGCGACAGGTAGGCGACGTGGCCGGCGCGCGGAGAACGAACGCTTTTACATGGTGGCCGATCTGAACGTCAGTAATGCCGATCAAACCGTCCTACATCAAGAAAACCGGGCGCTTGCTGCTCGAAGAGTACCCCGATGCCTTCTCGACGGACTTCGATCACAACAAAGGCAGCGTGCGCGCGCTCACGAACATCGACTCCAAACCCGTCCGCAATCGCATCGCCGGCTACGTCACGCGAAAGCGAAAGACCGAACGCCTCACCTAATCGGACTCATTTCCTTCCAGCCGCCGAATCGACCCGAACAGAGCAGTGTCGCTGCGTGCGGACGTTTTACCCGTTTCGAGGGCCGATAGCGCCCCATGAGCAGTACCGACGAGAATCGATTATCCGAAGAGAAAAGTCCCTACCTCCGCCAGCACGCGGACAACCCGGTCGACTGGCAGCCCTGGGACGACCAGGCCCTCGAAGCCGCCAAGGAACGGGACGTGCCGATCTTCCTTTCGGTGGGCTATTCCTCGTGTCACTGGTGTCACGTCATGGCCGAAGAGAGCTTCGAGGACCCTGCGGTCGCGGAGATCCTCAACGAGAACTTCGTGCCTATCAAAGTCGATCGCGAGGAGCGCCCGGACGTCGATAGCGTCTACCAGACCATCTGTGGGGCGGTCACCGGCCAGGGCGGGTGGCCCCTCTCGGTGTGGCTCACACCCGATGGAAAACCGTTCTACGTCGGCACCTACTTCCCCCGAAACGAGGGGCACGGCCGGCCCGGCTTCGCCGACCTGCTTACCAATATCGCGAACTCCTGGGAGGAGAGCCGTGAGGAAATCGAGAACCGAGCCGACCAGTGGGCCGAGGCCATCAGCGGCGAACTCGAGGACACCCCCGGGAGCGGCGGGGAGCCCCCGGGAGCGGAGCTGCTCGCCGACGCCGCGGGGACGATCCTTCGCAGCGCCGATCGCGAGTACGGCGGGTTCGGCACCGGTCAGAAGTTCCCCCAGACGGGCCGGTTGCATCTCCTCTTGCGAACCGCCGAGCGCACGGGTCGCGAGGTCGCCGGCGAGGTGGCCCGCGAGACCTTCGACGCGATGGCCGAGGGGGGGCTTCGCGATCACGTCGGCGGTGGTTTCCATCGGTACTGTACCGATCGGGAATGGGTGGTGCCCCACTTCGAGAAGATGTTGTATGACAACGCCGAACTCTCTCGAGGATATCTCGCGGCCTACCAGGCCACCGGCGAAGAGAAGTATGCCGAGGTCGCCCGCGAGACCTTCGGGTTCGTCGAACGGGAACTTACCCATCCGGAAGGGGGATTTTACAGCACGCTCGACGCCCAGAGCCGCGCGCCCGGCTCGCGTCGGCAGAGCGGGGCCGACGAGGAGGCACACGACCCCGAGCGCGAGGAGGGGGCGTTTTACGTCTGGACGCCGGCGGAAGTCCGCGTGGCAGTCGACGACGAGACGAGCGCCGAGCTGTTCTGTGAGCGGTATGGCATCACCGAGGCCGGGAACTTCGAGGGCAAGTCCGTCCTCACCGAGAGTGCGAGTATCGATCAGCTAGCCGAGGAACACGACACTACTGTCGAGGAGATCGAAGCGGACATCGAGCGCGCCCGCGAGCAGGTCTTCGCCGCGCGGGCCGAGCGTCCGCGACCGCCGCGCGACGAGAAGGTCCTGGCGGGGTGGAACGGGCTAATGATCGCGGCCTTCGCGGAGGGCGCGCTCGTGCTGGGCGGGCGGTATGCGAACCCAGCGGTCGAAGCTCTACAGTTCTGCCGCGAGCACCTCTGGGACGCGGAGGAAAAGCGACTCCAGCGCCGGTACAAGGACGGCGAGGTGAAGATTCAGGGGTATTTGGAGGACTATGCCTTCCTGGCGCGCGGCGCGCTCGCGTGTTACGAGGTGACCGGCGAGGTCGCTCACTTGCAGTTCGCACTCGATCTCGCTGGTGCCATCGAAGCGGAGTTCTGGGACGCCGAAGCCGAGACGCTGTACTTCACGCCTGCGGGCGGCGAGGACCTCGTGGCCCGACCCCAGGAGCTGAGCGACCAATCGACTCCTTCCAGTACCGGGGTGGCCTGTGAGACGCTCTTAGCGCTCTCGAGCTTCGCGGATCATGATCGCTTCGAGGAGAGCGCCGGGGCGGTCCTGGGGACCCACGCCGATACGATCCGTGCGGACCCGCGAATGCGCGCCTCGCTTGTGCTCGCGGCTGATCGGCGGGCAGCGGGCTGGCTCGAATGCACCGTCGCCGCCGACGCGCTCCCCGAGTCCTGGCGCGAGCGGATCGGCGGGACCTACCTCTCCGACCGGCTGCTCTCGGTGCGCCCGCCGACCGAGGATGGATTAGAGGAATGGCTCGACGCGCTGGATTTGGCGGAAGCCCCGCCGATCTGGGCGAGTCGGGAGCAGCAGGGCGGCGACCCGACGATCTACGTCTGTCGTGACTTCACCTGTTCGCCCCCCGAGACCGACGTCGAGGCAGCCCTCGACTGGGCAGAGGATCTCGCGCCGAGCAGTGGATCGAATGCCGATTCGGATCTCACCGATCCGGACGAAGACTCGATCGTTTAGGATCCGAAGTATAGGAGCGGTGGCGAACACCAGTTCACACTGGCTGTCGAGTGCTCAGGTCGCTGTCTGGGGCGCGTCGAGCTGGTCGGCGAGGAAGACGACCGCGGGTTCGGGTTCGCTCTCGACGAAGCGGGCGACTTCCCGGTTCTCGCGTTCGATCACGATCGTCGGGATGCGCTCGATGTCGTACTCCTCGACTTCCGGGCCGGTCTTCGTGCCGTCATCGCTCTTCTCGACGGCGAATTCCTCGACCTGCTCGTCGGGGATGTCCGCAGCGTCGAGCGCGGCGGCGAAATCGGGGAGGACGGCCCGGCAGTCTCCACACCAATCGGCCCCCCAGATCCAAACCTCCAGTTCGTCTCGCAGGCGCTCGAACGTCGAGACGGCTTCGGGGTAGGCGTCGGCGTCCCACACCGGGTTCGGGTCCATCGTTTCGAGGCTCATACTGACAATTGGTCCTCGGGCGGCTTAACCCCGCCGACGGCGATTCCAACCGACGTGGACTGGACGCCGGCCGTCGCTACGACCGACTCCGGGAGGAACCGGTGTTGGACCACCGATCAGGACCCGGAACCGTCGTCGGCTCCTTCGCGCTTGCGGAGCTTGCGCCGTTGGATCTTCCCGGTCGTCGTCTGGGGCAGTGCCTCGCTGAACTCGATTTCGCGGGGATACTCGTACTTCGCTAAGTTCTCGCGCACGAGATCGCGCAGTTCCTCGCGGAGCGCGTCGCTTCCCTCGATACCGCTGGCGAGTTCGACGACGGCCTTGATGACTTCGCCGCGCTGTTCGTCGGGCACGCCGATCACGCCGACCTGGGAAACTCCCTCGTGTTCGAGCAGGGTACTCTCGACCTCGCCGGGCCCGACACGATAGCCCGAGGTGATGATTACGTCGTCATCCCGGGCCTTGAACCAGAAATAGCCCTCCGCGTCGCGATAGCCCAGATCCCCGGTCAGATGCCACTCGCCGATCGTCGCGGCCTCGGTTTTTTCCGGTTCGTTCAGATATTCCTCGAAAACCACGGGGTCGCCCGGTCGCTTCACGGCTAGCTCGCCGACATCCCCCTTCGGCATCGCTTCCCCAGTCTCGTTGTCGAGGACTGCAACGTCGTGGCCGGGGACGGGCTTGCCCATCGACCCGGCCTGTGCAGGGAACCACCCCTGGCAGTTCGTCACTAAGAGGTTTGCCTCGGTCTGCCCGTAGAGTTCGTTCACCGGGACTTCACCCAGCGTCTCCTCGGCCCAGGTCAGGATCTCGGGAGTGAGGGGTTCGCCGCCCGAACAGATCGCTTCCAGGGAGAGATCGTACTGCTCGGTCGGTGCCTCGACGTCCATCAGCATTCGAATCGCGGTCGGCGGGAGGAAAGCTCCCGTAACCTCGAACTCCTCCAGGAGCGAGAAGGCGGTCTCGGCGTCGAACTTGCCCATCGGGTAGCCGACGATCGGCTGGCCGTAATGAATGGCCGGGAAGACCAGATCGCCGAGCGCACCGATCCAGGCCCAGTCCGCGGGCGTCCAGTAGACCCCCTCGATATCGCGCTCGAAGTACATCGCGAAGGCCGGGCAGTGCCCGACCCAGACGCCATGCGTGTGCAGGACGCCTTTCGGCGGGCCCGTCGAGCCGCTCGTATACAGCACGATCGCAGGCGTGTCGGCGTCAGTAGCGACGATCTCGAAGCTGTCCTCGGCCGCGAGGGCCTCGTCGAACCGGCGGACGGTCGGCATCCCGTCGCGCTTGGAATCGACACTCCCGTTATTTCGGTCACCGGTGTCGCCCTCATCGGCTCCGGCGACGAGTACGTGTTCGAGCGCCGCACAGTCCGGGGCGACCTCGCGGACGACCGCCGCCCGATCGGGGTTACAGACGACTAGTTTCGTACTACTATCGTCGAGCCGGTAGCGAAGGCCCTCCGAGCCGAAGAGTACCGAGAGCGGGAGCGACACCGCGCCGAGTTTCCAACAGGCGAGGTGGGTGAGCAGGTTTTCCGGGCGCTGGGAGAGCACGCACGCGACCCGGTCGCCGCGCTCGATACCTAACTCGCGAAGTCCGTTCGCCAGCCGGTTCGAACGCCGATCGAGATCGTCGAAGGTGTAGCTCTCGCGGCGGCCATCGGGGTAAGCTTGATAGAGGGCTACCCGATCGGTGTCCTCGTGTTTCCGCAGGAAATCGTGAGCGAGATTGTAGTCGGCGGGGAGGTCCCACTCGAAGGTCTCGCGCTGTTCGTCGTAGGTGTCGGCGTCGAGCGTACAGTACCAGGCCATACGCTGGCTCCGAGTGCCCCGATGTTAGTTCATGGGTCCAGTGAGGAGAAAAGGTCAGCGCCGTTCAGAAAAAAGCCAGCCGGGGCGTCTCGACCTCGATCGACGTGTCGGCGTACGCTCGGTGAGAAGAGAGGTTCTCGACGACGCCGATCCCTTCTTCGCCCCCCTTCGTGTTCGAGAGAGTCCAGGATTCCCGATCCCCGTCGACGATCCACTCGATCGTGAGGCGAGCCTTCCGGGTCCGCGTTCCCTTTCTGAGGGAGATAGCTTCCAGATCGGCGAGCGAAACGGCGAAGTTGCGATCACTGAGTACGAGCGCTTCGTCGATCGTGCACTCGCCGAGCACGTCGCGGGTTCGGGTCCCCATGTCCGCGCGTAAAAGCGCCGAGCTGAACGACTGGCCGGCGAAACAGAACACGAGGCGTTCGTCGGTCGCGAGGACCTCCCAGAAGTGAAGCGCCGTCGGACGCACCCGGAACCACTCGGTGAAGCGGCCAACCTGGGTTTCTCGAGTCGCGTCCAAATCTCCGCCCGTATCGGAATGCTTGATCGCATCGGCATCGATACCGACATCTCCAGCGTAGTCGGTCATCGGCGAATCAGCGCCTCGATGTCCCCTGGTACGGTGTGGCGATCCTGCGTGACGAGCGAGACGCCGACGAACAGGACGATCGCGACGAGCAGTGCCACCGCCCCGACCGGCATAGCGAACAACGACCCGTAGAACCCGCTCACCGAATCGGCGAGTCCCGTCGCGCCGGTCGCCTCGGCGATACGGGGGACGGCGCTGAACAGTAGGTTGACCCCCATGCCCCCGACCGTCGCCGCGATAGCGCCCTCGCTCGTCGCGCCGGTCCAGTTCAGCCCGAGGGCGGCGATCGGAAAGATCGCGGCGGCGAAAAAGCCCCAGCCGATCGTCCCCAGGATGCCGACGAGCGCGTCGGAATAAAAGACCACGAGCACCGACAGCACCGTGAGTCCGGCGAGTGCGCCCTGGGTGAGGCGTAGCTCGGTACGATCGGATTCGATCGGTCGGCCGAGCGCGCGAGGGATGTCCCGCGAGACGGCCGCCGCCCCGATATTCAGGAACGAGTCACTCGTCGACATGATCGCCGCGAGCAGTGCCGCGAGGATGAGCCCGGCGATCACCCCGGGCGTGTAGCGAAGTACGAACACGGGACCGACGATCGAGGCGCTCTGGGGGGCGGCGACCGCGCCGGCTTCGACCATCGCGCGCATCGACAGGCCCGTCGAGAGCGCGAGCAGGCTCGAGATCGCATAGGAGATCGCCGCGATGGGCGCGCCCCACCGCAGGATCTCGAGATTGCGGCTCATGTAGAACTTCGTGATGAGGTGCGGCTGGCCCGCCGCACCGATTCCAAAGAGGAGCCACCACCCGAGCCCGGTGAAAATCGCCGTCGTGGCCGTCTCGCCGATCGCGCCGAAGGGCGAGATCAACGCCGGATCGGCGCTCGCGAGATTGCTCGCGATCGACCCGACGCCACCGCCGAAGGAGATCGCGAAGAAGAAGACAAAGACCGCCCCGACGATCATCGTGATCGCCTGGACGAAGTCGGTCAAGACGCCCGCGATCATCCCGCCGAGCAGACTATAGAGAAGGAGGATGGCCGCGCCGCCGAACAGCCCCCAGATGACCGGGATGCCGAAGATCGCTCGCATCACGAACTGTAGGGCCGCTAAGTTCGTCGCGAGGTAGGCGATCACGCCGACGACCACTGCGATACCAGTCAACCCGCGCACCCAGTCGCTCTCGTAGCGGACGTACATACCGTCGGCGAGCGTAAGCACGTCTCTGATGTCTGCGAGCAGGCGCATCCGTTTGGCGAGGACGACCCACGTCAGGAGGAATCCGAGCGGCGCGGTGAGGAAGATCCAGAAGGAAGTACTGCCGTAGGCGTAGATGAGTTCCGGGCCGCCGACGAAGCCAAACCCCGATTGGATGACCGAAAACGCCGTCATCGCCAGCACCCAAGTGCCGATCGACTTGCCCGTGATCAGGAAATCGCTCGTCGATTCGGTCTGGAAGTACCCCCAGACCCCGATAGCGAGGACGAGCAGCAAGTAGACCGTCCCGAAAGCCAGCACGAACGGGTTGTCCGCGACCGGGATCGCCTGGAGCGGCCTGAGAGAGCTGAGAGCGGTTGGAGCGAGAGGCTCGATCATCGTTCGAACTCCCCATCACTCCGCGTTCGCTCGGCTGTGAGGGGGTACTCCCGATCGTCCTCCGCCTGCCGAGTGCGTGCTTCGGTCATGATTTCCTCGACGACTGCCTCGCCACCGACCGCGGGGAACAGATACGAATAGTAGAGCGCGCCGAACAGCGGCAGGATCCAAATAAAGATCAAATACGACAGTGTCGAGGCCGGCACGCCGAACACGAAGGTATACTCGCTTTGCCCTGGTGTGTAGAACAGCCAGATGCCAGCCAGTCCCAGCAAAAAGGTCAGGAGTAAGCCGGCGAGCAACCCGCGATAGGGCGAGAAGTCGAACTCCGCGTTCGGTTGTTCGGCGGCCCCGATCGCAACGGCGGCGACGATGAGGAGGGCGGCGAGAACGGAGACGACCCCATAGGCGTCGAGAGCGGTTCCGATCAACACTGCCAGCGACAGAGCTCCGATACCGGCCATGAAGCGGTTGCGTGCCATCGAATGGGCGCTCTCCCGTCCCGCGTATAAGAGTGGGGGTCGGGCGTCGAAGACGGTAGAATTCGACCGGAATCGCGGGATATCAGACGTCCCGTATTGAGAGCGGACGACACGAACGATCGGCAGTCGTCCGGTCGTCGTCACCGGTTTAGTTCTCGGGCCGGTAGCCAAGCGAAATGGACACCAGCATCCTCGATACCATCGGCTCGCCGCTCGTCCAGATCGGCTCGCCGGCGGGCGCGACGATCGCCGCGAAATTGGAGTCGAAGAACCCCGGCGGGTCGGCCAAAGACCGGCCGGCGCTCGCGATGGTCGAAGCCGCCGAACGCGAGGGAGAGATCGAACCCGGCGATCGGCTCGTCGAACCTACTAGTGGGAACACCGGCATCGGGCTCGCCCTCGTCGCCGCGGCGAAGGGGTATGACCTCACGATCGTCATGTCGTCGTCGAGTTCCGCCGAACGCCGGGCGATCATGCGAGCCTACGGCGCGGACCTCGAACTGATCGAGGGCGACATCTCCGCGGCGAAGGAGCGCGCCAACGAGATCGAACAGGACGAAGGCGCGACCCAACTCCGGCAGTTCGAGAACCGTGCGAACCCCGAGGCGCACTACCGGGGCACCGGTAGGGAGATCTTAAAGCAGGTCGGCGACCGGGAGGTAGACGCCCTCGTCGCGGGCGTCGGAACTGGGGGCACGCTCACCGGAACGGCCCGCCGGCTGCGGGAATCGTTCCCCGCAATGGAGGTCGTCGCGGTCGAACCCGCGGCAAACGCCGTGCTCTCGACCGGCGAGGCCGGACGGGACGACTTCCAGGGGATGGGTGCGGGCTTCGTGAGCGATATTCTGGATACCGAGTTGATCGATTCGGTTGAGACCGTCCGCCTCGCCGAGGCCGAACGCGAGAGCCGTCGGCTCGCACGCGAGGAAGGAATCTTGGTCGGGGGTCGCGACGCGACTGGCCGATCCCGACGCGGAGTGCCCGCCGGCCCCGCAGGTCGCGAGCGCCGACGGTGGGATCGGGGACGACGGGAGCAGCGAGAACGACGCGAACACCGGCGGCCGGACCGGCGGATCGACCGGAACCGACCAGGCGACGGCGGCTGATCGCCCGCCCCGGGACCCCACCGATTCCGCCTACACCGAGTGTCCGCTCGTGGTCACCGTCTTCTGGGACAGCGGCGAGCGGTACTTCTCAACAGGGATGTTCGATCGGAACGCCGAGTAGCGCCGTTTCCCTCCGCGACGGTTCGCGGACGATCGGTGGCGAGGCCGAGGCCGGCTACTGGAGGAAGGCCACGATGTCCCCGTGGAGGTAACACTCCGAACACAGCTCGGAGTTCGGATCGGGGACGGTACCGGAGTCGGACCCGGCCGGGAAGCTACCGGTCGCGATCCGCCGTCCGCTTCGATCGCGCTCACCGTGCCACACCGTCGACACCGATCGCGCGATCGATCGGCATCGGAACCTGAGGGGGACATCACTCGTTTACACAGCCGAAGCACGCCTGTCGGTTTCCCCTGTATACACAACGGACTCGGGATGAGAACCGGCGGCGGTCGGCTCGTGAACGTCGAACCCGGGGCAGCGAACGTTGAAGATTCGGCCATGCGGGCGATCGGCGTTCGTGACCGGTCGTGTGGATAGTCGACGACTCCGGAATTCACGAGTGGCGGGTCCGCCAACGATCGGGGTAGTTGAAGTCTCCGGACGGGTCGTCGGTCGCGAGCGTCTCGTCGAGGGGGTTCCGTGTGGCCCGGCGGAGGCGTTCGGAGAGTGCCTGCTGGGAGATGCCGGGATCGGCGGCGAGTTCGGTCGCACTGGCTCCTCGAGGGGACTCGAAGTGCCCTTGCTCGTGGGCCAGCGCGAGCGCCTCGTACTGGCTTTCGTTGAGGCTATATCGTTTCTCCAAGCGGTCGTCGAGATCGTAGATCCGATCGATATCGAGCATCAGTCCTTTCGTCTTACACCACTCCGCCAGCGCGGTGACCGCACCGCGCTCGGGGACGAGCACGCGGAGATGCCAGCCCTCACGATCGCCGTAGGCGTGCATCAGCGTCCCGTCGTGATCGGTGAGGGCCGGACGGAGTACGTGTAGTCCGTCCAGTGCATCTGATAGAGCCGTCGATATCGAGATCGACGAGGCCCTGGAGGTCCGTTACCGCTGGATCCGCTTCGAGTGCCGCCCGGAGGTCGTCGTAGTCGGGCCCATGCGCCCAGAGTACGACCATCACTCGATCGGCGCTCACGGGGACCGCACGCTCGATATCGAACTCCGCGTCGGGAATCTTCCCGAGCGTTCGCTCCAGTGCGAACTCCTCGACCGGAACTCGGAACTCGGCAACGGTGCTCATAGTTCGTTTCCTCCTGCCGTAGTATTAAAGATCAGCACGGATCATAGATGTCGGGCGGACCATCGACGAAACTCGGTAGGGAAACGAAACGGTGGCCGCTCGAAGCGGAGCGATCGACCATTGAAGCCCGGTTGATCGTCGCGACGCTTGCCCAGGAGTTCGCCGTCGAGTCACGCACCGACGCGCCGATCGAGATCCTCGCGAGCGCGACCGCCGTCCTGGCCGACTCCATTACAGTGTGCTTCGAGCGGCGGTAACGGCGGTCGTCCTCGATCGCTGCGCTGGTGACTGACAGCGATGGGAACTGGCTTGTTCGTTGCCCACGTGGAGCGAGTATGCGCTTCGGTGCCGACGAGGCGGGTCGCGGGCCGGTACTCGGACCGATGGTCGCCGCGGCAGTGGCAGCCGACCCCGAGGCCCTCCCGAAGGAAGTCGCGGACTCGAAGGCGCTCACGGCAGCGAAGCGCGAGACACTCGCCGCGACGATGACCGGGAACGAGCGGATTACGGTCGGGATCGCGACTATCTCGACCGATCGCATCGACGACCCTGCTACGGACATGAACTCCCTCACCGTCACTGCCCAGGCCGAGGCCAGTACCCAAGCCCTCGATCTCGACCCCGAGGACGGTACGGGTACGACTCCAGGCGATGACCCAACGGCTGAATCGAGCGAGGACGTACCGAGAGGCGTCGTCGACGCCTGTAATCCCGATCCCGAGCGCTTTGCTCGCCGAGTGCGAGAGGCTATTCCAGTCACAGTCGCCCTGTCGGCCGAGCACCGGGCCGAGGAGACCCACGCCATCGTCGCGGCCGCGAGCGTGCTCGCGAAAGTCGAGCGCGACTCGCTGATGGCCGATCTGGGAGGAGAATACGGTGAGTACGGCCCGGTGGGAAGCGGTTACCCGAGCGATCCCCGGACGAGGGACTTCCTTCGGGGGTACGTCCGAGGAGAGGGGGGCCTGCCGGCCTGTGCGCGGGCGTCCTGGCGAACGAGTCGCGACGTACTGGAGGCGGCCGAACAGTCCGCACTCGGGGACTTCTGACTCTTCTCCCGGGCGCTCGATGATCCTGCTCGATCCGCGTCGGCAGGCTTTCACTGACGCCGGGCAGAGCCACTGTGTGTCCTCCACGCTGGTCGTCAGGCGCTATCGCCCCGCCGACGCCGGTCGCGTTCGGGACCTCGATGCGGCGACGATGGAGGTGACCGACGCGTTCGCCGATAGCGTCCCGGAGACGGACCCCGATTGCATCCCAGCGGAATACACCGAGGCCGGCGGGGCCTTCCTGGTCGGGGAACTTGAAAACCGGATCGTCGCGATGGGAGCGTTCCGACCGGTGACGGGCTACACGACCACTCTCGTCGACGAACCCGCCGACGCCACGGCCGAAATCAAGCGGTTACGGGTCGCGCCTGCCCACCAGCGACGGGGTCACGGCGGGGCGCTCTGTGCCACGCTCGAAGCATGGGCGCGCAAACGGGGGTTTGCCGACGTCGTCCTCGATACGAACCCGGAGCAGCGCAGCGCATGAGGCCTCTATGCGAAGCGTGGCTTCGAGGAGGTGGGTCAGGAACGTGTCGAGACCGAAAGCGAATCCTTCGAGGCGGTAGTCTATCGGAAGTCACTCGTCGAGAACCGAGAGAACCGGTAGCTCGGTGGGTCGGTAGGTCGGTGATCGATCGGGTTTCGCCTCGCTACCGCGTCATCAGGCTCCGGAGCACGTCACCATACGCCGGGCGCGTGACTAGAATACCGATGAGCACGCCGACGATCGTCACGATCGCAAAGCCCTGCAGGTCGCCCAGCGAGAGCACCGAGAGGGGAGCCATCGCGACGATCAGCGTCCCCGCCGCGGCGGCGATCGGCCAGAAGGCCTTCCGGAAGCGCCGCCGGAACATCTTCCGGGTGCTGGTTTCGCCTTGCTGGAGGACCTCGTCGGCGATGATGATCAGGTCATCGACCCCGGTACCGATGACGGCGATGAACCCGGCGATCACCGACAGATCGAGCGGATAGCCGATCGCAGCGGCGAAACCCAACAGGAGAAAGACCTCCGAGAAGGCCGTGACGATCATCGGGAGGGCGATTCGGGCCTCGCGATACCGAATGTACACGACGAGACTCACCGCAAGCACGGCGACGATCCCGGTGAGAAGCGAGTAGAGCTTGAAGCGGTCCCCGAGGCTCGGGAGGATGAACTGGGTGGTGCCCTCGTCTTCGATGTCGAGTTCGGTCGGCAGCGCACCGGCCTGGAGGTCGATCTGGAGCTGGTTGGCCTCCGAGACGTTCGACGCGGTGATAACGAAGGAGGGATCGCGGGCGAACGCGCCGCTCGCGAAGTCCTGTGCGAGACTCGCCCTAACGCCGGCTCCATAGACGACCTCCCCGTCGGTGACTGTATAAAGACAGTAGCCCGCATCCTCGGGGTTCTGCTGGTACCGACAGCTCGAAGGGTTCTGCGTGAACCCGAATCGTTCCATCGATCGAGCGAACGGCTCGGCGGCCCCGTCGGTGAGTGTGATCGGGACTCTGGGTTGGCCTCGTTCGGTTTGGACGGTACCGATCGACGCGAGCTCTTCCTGGGTGAGAACCGTCTCGTTCCGGTAGACGGTACTCCCGTTCTGTCGGGTGGGGAAGTGCGCGACGAGCCGCACTTGCCCTCGGTCGCCGATCAGATCGAGTACCTCCGAGCGATTGGCGTTCGGCACCTCGACCTGGATGTAGGTCTGCTGGCCGGATTGCACGGTTTGAACCGTCGCGCCGGACAATCCGGCCTGGCTGACCTTGCTATCGAGGACGTCGACGGCCGTCCCGATCGTCTCGTCGGTCACCCCTTCTCGAATATCGTCGGGCGAGGCCTGGACCCCAGCTGCCCGCAGTGCCCGGGCGAACTCCTGTTGGGAGACGTTTTCGGCGAAGACCTCGACGTCCGCGCTTCGCTGGCCGCGTTGTCTGATCTGGATATCGGTCGGAGGAATTCCTAATCGCTCGGTGAGGGTGTTGGTGACGTTCGTGCTATTGTTAGCAGCGACCGGAACCTCCTCTGCGGTGAGTCCTACCAGCGGCGCTCGAACCCGGGTGCCACCGGAGAGTTCGAGCCCATACCGGAGATTGGTGAGGCCGCTCTCGTTCTGGGCACTGGTGTCGGTCGCGTCAGTACCGTTCGTAGCGTTCGCTCCGCCCCCACCAGCACCGACTGCCGGGGCGAACAGCGAGACGGCACTCGCGACGATGAGGACGACGAGCAGGACGATCCGCCAGTTCTCCCGGAGCCGGCTCATCGCGCGATCCCCTCGTACATGTACCAGCGCAGCAGGCTCATGTTGAGCATGTAGGTGTTCATCAGATCGGCCGTGAGCCCGAAGACTAGAACTGTGCCGATCTCCGGTAGCAGCGGAATCCCGAACAGCGTCGCGGTGATCGCCATGACGGCCATCGCCGCGATCGAGGTGAGCGTCATCGTCACCCCGGTCCGCATCGCGCGGTAGGCCGACTCGTAGAATCCGCCTGATCGGCGCAGGACGTGGTTGTTGAGCAGGATGTCCGAATCGACGCTATACCCGATGAGCATGAGCAGCGCCGCCACAGTACCCAAAGAAAGCCGGATACCGAAGAGGTTCATGAGCGCGAGCGGAACAACGATGTCCGAAAACGCAGACACCACGATCGCGACCGAGGGCACGAAGCTCCGAAAGAGCGCGAAGGTGAGCACGCTCATCCCGGCGAACGCGATCCCGATACCGATGAGCGCGAGGCGTTGGGTATCACCGCCGAAACTCGCCGATACCGACTGGACTGACTGGACTTCGTAGCCGGCCTGCTGTGCTTGCTGGACGGGCGCGTCGGCCTCGCCGGACTGGAAGGTGACGAGATACGTATTCGGCGCGGAGGCAACGGAATTGACCGATTCGGCCCCGAGCGTCGCTTGGATCTCGTCGGCGGAGGCCTGGCTCTGGATCTGGAGTTCGGTACCACCGGTAAACTCGATGCCCGGAGTAACCGGCGTACCGGTCGTGAGATACCACCCGCCGAGAACGGCGAGCGCGAGGAGGAGGACGATCAGAGGTATGGCCGCCAGTTGGCGGTCGGAGTAGCGCGCGTAGTCGATTCTCGATACCTCGATCGAGGCCATGAGCGAGGTCAGCATTGCCTTCGAATAAGGTTTCTCACTTCACAGCGCGAGTAATACCGGGTTATCCGCCCTGTGAGCTGACGACAGGAGCGCTCCCGAGCCGGGACCCAAGCCTCGAGACGGAAAGTGCCGCAAACAGGGCGGACTGCCGACGCCCCGAATGCCCTCGATCACCGCGATCGATCGCTCTCCGGTCGTTCGATCGCCCGACTATCCAGGGAGTTCAGGGGAGATAGCGAACGCTGAGGACGCCCTCCTCACGGTCGCTCCGGACCTCGACGCGATTCACGCCGAGACGGGCCGCGCGGGCGAGGGTCTCCTCGTCGTCGAGGACGTCCGCGAGTGCATCCTCTACCTCCTCGGGCGGCACCGAGAGCACGTGGAGTTCGCCGGTGCCGGCTCGCTCCTCGCGGGCGATCTCGCCGATCGCGACGTCGGCGGCGATCTCGCGTTCCTGGCTCGTCGGCGGCTCCTCGCCGCGTTCGACCGGGATCGATCGGCGCGACTCGACGTCAGTGAGGTTCCAAGCGACGTCCAAGGGCGGCTCGCTCCCGACCGCACCCTCGATTACCTCTCCCTCCTCGATACCGGGGTTCGACGCGAGCGCGTGGACCTGCCCGCTTGCGACGTTTCTGAGCATGGCCGAATCGCTGTCGGCATGAGTGACGAGGAAGGTTCCCGACTGCTCGGTGTCCATGCGGGTCGTAGGGATCGAGTAGTGTTCGGCGTTTCGCATCGATCTCCGGGCCGTCGCCGCCAGATCACTCCCGGTCGGCGAACCGCTCGGGGTCGTCCGCGGCTTCGGCGACCCGGACCGCCGCGACGTTCTCCCAGCCCATGATCCGCCGCTTCCGTCCCGGAGCCATCGACGAGGTCGAACATCGATTTGTGGGAGTGGCCCGCGAGCACCGGACAACCCAACGCGTGGAATTCCTCGATCCGACCCAAAAGCTCGAAACTCTCGGCCGAACGCTTGCCGAAGCCGATGCCCGGGTCGACGACGATGTTCTCCCGGGGAACCCCCGCCTGTTCGGCCAGCCGGACGCGCTCTCCGAGTTCGGCGATCGCGTCGGCGACGACGTCGTCGTACTCGACTTCTCTCCCGGAAACGACCGGCGCGTCGATCGAGTGCATGATGACGATCGGGACCTCGTACTCCGCGGCGAGAAAGCGCATCTCCGGGTCTTCGAGTCCCGAGACATCGTTTAACATGTCCGCGCCGGCGTCGAGCGCCGCGCGGGCGACCGCGGCCTTCCGGGTGTCGATCGAGACGAGCGTATCGAGTTCTGATATGCGTTCGATCACCGGGCGGACGCGCTCGATCTCCTCTTCGACCGGCACGGGATCGGCTCCGGGGCGGGTACTCTCGCCGCCGACGTCGACGACGTCCGCGCCGGCCCGCCGTCGTGGAAGCTATCGGGGGTCGTGTTCAGGATGCCCATCACCGCCGTGCGGTCCTGCCAGGGATAGGTCGGGGAGCTACCGGATGAGTCGCCGCTCTCGGTCGGTTCTCCGCGATCGTCAGCTTTCGCTTCGGTATCGGAATTATTGGAACTGACGGCACCGGGACTGACGGTATCGGCACCGTCGATCACGGCGCGCAGGTCGCGAGCGCGATCGTCCCCGAGAGGGGGGAAGCTGTCGCTCGCGATCGCCCCGAGCAGCTCGAGGAACTGATCCTGGGTGCCGGCCAGCACGACGTCGCGGCGCTCGCGGTCGGCAGCGTCGATACCAGCGATTGCACAGACCCCGCCGAGACGATCCATCGCTTCGCGGAGCGCGCGAGCCTCGCGGCCATCGGCCCGGACCTCGACGGTGTGGTGACACAAACTCTCCGCGGCGCGCTCCCGCTCTACTTCGGCGACGCCAGCCCGGGAGAGGATCTCTTCGGCGTCGGCCCGGTCGGTGACCCGCTTCGGGGTGGGGTGACGCGTCCATCGTGGGCGTGCCTCGGCGACGGTATAGAGCGAGCCCGCGACGAGCACGCAGTCCTCCGGATCGCTTTCGGCCAGTGCCGTCTCTAGCGCGGCGGCGACGCTTCCCTTCGATTCGACGCGACCCGCCCCCGCGCGCTCGAAGACGGTGGCGAGCACCGTGGGATCTTCCGCCCGGTCGGTCGCCGGCCGTGCGGTGAACACGCGATCTGGCGTGGGTAGTACAGTGCTCATCTCGCGGTAGTCCTTGTCCTCCATTGCGCCGAAGACCAGAGAGAGGTCCTCGTAGTCGAACTCCGCTATGGTCTCGCTCAGGGCTGCACAGGCACCAGGGTTGTGCGCGCCGTCGAGGACGACGAGCGGATCGCGACCCATGACCTCGAAGCGCCCGGGCCAGTGTGCCTGCCGGAGGCCGCGGATGAGGGTGTCCTCGCCGACCTGGATATCTAATTTGGTGCCGACCTGCCGAGCGAGTGTCGCCGCCACGCCGGCGTTTCGAGCCTGGTGGGCACCGAGGGAGCCCAGCCGCGTCTCGATGTCCCACTCCTCGCCCGCGAGCGAGACGCGACCTTCGATCCCCTCGCGGCCTTCGTAGCTCACGCTCACGTCGGCCGCAGGGTCTCCCTCGTTGCCCACGACGAGCACCTCCCCGATTTCTTGGACTTCCGCAGCGATCGCGGCGCGAGCGTCGCCGGTCGCCGCGGTGACGAGCGGCGCTTTCGAAGGAGCGACCTGGGCCTTGTCGGCGGCGATCTCCTCTACCGTATCGCCGAGGAAGTCGGTGTGTTCGAGCGTGACACTCGTCACGGCACTCGCGGTCGGGGAGATAACGCTCGTCGCGTCGTACCGACCGCCGATGCCGACTTCGAGCACCGCGACATCGACCTCTCGCCGCCCGAACTCGAAAAAGGCGAGCGCGGTGAGCGCCTCGAAAAAGGTCGGCGGTTCGCCCTCGGCCGCCTGCTCGACGACGTATTCCCGTACCTCCTCGACGAACGCCACGATCGACTTCCGGGGGACCGACCGGCCGTTTACCTGCACGCGCTCGCGGACGCTCTCGACGTGCGGGGAGGTGTAGAGCCCGACGTCGAGTCCGGCCTCGTGCAGGACGCGCTCGGTCATGCAGGCGGTACTGCCTTTCCCGTTCGAGCCCGCGACCTGGACGAATTCGACTTTTTCTTGTGGGTCGTCGAGAAACGCGAGCAGATCGCGTGTGGTCTCGATGCCGGACCGGGGCGGATAGCGTCGGAGGCCGAAGAGAAAGCTCACGGCCTCAGGGAAGTTCATAGTCGGTGTGGCGACGGCGAGCGTTTTAGTTTTCGTGTTTGGGGTACCACGCCTTTTTAGCGATCATCGAGCGACCGAGCGCGACGTAGTCCCGCGCGCCCCAATATATTTCGGCTGCGGTAATGAGAAAGTATATTCGAGTGGGATCGAAATCAGTAGTAGTACCGTGAGCCAGAAACGCGAGGAAAACGGTAACGAGTGGCTGACCGGGTCGACGATCCCCACGACGCTCGAGCGGACCTTAGCGCCCGGTATCGCGCTGCTGATCGTCGCGAGCCTATTGCTTGTCTGTAGTTACCTTCTGCTTCTCTTGTTCGTCTGAGCCGGTTGGTCGTCCCGAGCCGAAAGTGTCGTACTAGTCGTGTCGGAACGCCCGTGTGCCGGTGAACGCCATCGCCGTGCCGGCCTCGTTCGCTGCCTCGATTACGTCCTCGTCGTTGACCGACCCGCCCGGCTGGACGACTGCCTCGACGCCGGCTTCTGCGGCCACCTCGATGCCGTCCGGGAAGGGAAAAAAGGCGCCCGAAGCCAGTACCGTCCCCTGAGGTGATTTGCCTTCGGCGTGTTCGGTCGCTTTCATTCGTGCCAGCCGGACCGCATCGACCCGCGAGACCTGCCCCGCCCCGATGCCCACGGTCTCGGTGCCGTCGGCGAGAACGATCGCGTTCGATTTCACGTTTTTCGCGACCTGCCAGGAAAAGCACATCGTCGCTATCTCCGCGTCGGTCGGTTCCCGATCGGTGACGATTTCCAGGTCCTCGGGCGCGAGGCGCTGGTGATCCCGTTCCTGGAGCAACGACCCCCCGACCAAGGGCCGCTCGGTGACTGCCGGCGGGTCGCTCGCGAGATCGCCGACGTCTAACACGCGGAGGTTCTCTTCTTCGGTGAGCACGTCGAGGGCATCGTCGGTGTAGCCGGGCGCGACGACACATTCTTTGAACGAGTCGACGACCTGCTCGGCGGTCGGTCGGTCGCACTGGCGATTGAGCGCGACGATCCCCCCGAAGGCACTCATCGGGTCGGTCGCGAGCGCGCGCTCGTAGGCGACTTCCAGCGAGTCGGCGACCGCACAGCCGGCGGGGTTGGTGTGTTTCACGACCACTGCGGCCGGCCGGTCGAACTCCCGAACGGTACCGAGGGCGGCGTCGGCGTCGTTGTAGTTGTTGTACGAGAGGGCTTTCGCGCCCGCGTTCAGCTGTTCGGCACCGATCACCCCGCCGGTAGGTGCCCCAGCGTCGGCATACAGCGCCGCCCGCTGGTGGGGGTTCTCGCCATAGCGAAGGCTCCGGGAGCGGTCGGTACTCGCGAGTCGTCGGGCCGGGAACCGACCCGTCTCCTCGCCGCTACCGTCGCTACCGTCGCTATCGACCGCCGCTCGGTTGTCGTCGGCCTCGATCGATACTTCGCCGTCGTCGATCGCCACTCGATCCTCGGCGACCGAACGAACGGCTCGGGGGTAGGCTCTGAACTCGCCCTCCTGGAGCACGCGCTGCTTGAGCGAGGCTGTCGTGTCGTCCTCGAAGACCGGTACCGGCTCCTGGGTAACGATCGGGCCGGCGTCTACCTCCTCGGTGACGACGTGAACCGTACACCCGCTCACGCGCACGCCGGCCTCTAAGACCTGTTCGTGGACCGAGAGACCGGGGAACGATGGGAGAAGCGAAGGGTGGACGTTGAGCACGGGTCCCGCGCTATCGAGAAAGGTCGATGTGAGCACGCGCATATACCCGTCCAGACAGACGAGGTCGAACTCGTACTCGGCAAGCGCGTCGAGCAGCCGGCGTTCGTGATCGACGCGGGATTGACCCTCCTCGTGGGCGATAACCTCGGTCGGAACCCCTCGTTCTTTTGTGCTCTCTAGTACCGGAGCACTCTCCTCGTCGGTGAGCACTACCGCGAGTTGTGCGCCTCCCGGTTCGAGATCGGCGATGTGGGTGAGGTTTCGACCGCGATTGCCCGCGAGGCCCGCGATTCGAGTCATGCGTGAGAGGGCGAGCGGCCCTCCCAAAGCGGTTGTGATACGGGCGACTCCTGTCGGGCCAGTTCTCGCCGGCGGATGACGAGGGGGCAAGGGAGCGAGCGTGCGGGAAGTTCGATCCGGGTCCGGGACGACCATCCCTCACCGGGCGCGAGCGCGGCGACGGGAAGTTTATATCGAGTTGGAACCTATCTAGACGATAGCACACCGATGACCCATACTCGCGCCAGTGGGACCGCGACCACGAACGATTTCGAGCCAGCAGCGGACGCAAACGAATGAGCGGGTCCGGGTCGGCTCCGGTTCGCATACTCCACGTGGACGACGAACCGGACTTCGCTGACCTGGCCGCGACGTTCATCGAACGCGAGCGCCAGGGATTCGAGGTACACACCGCGAGGAGTCCCACCGAGGGTTTCGCGATCCTCGCCGAGGAGCCCATCGAATGCATCGTGAGCGACTACGATATGCCCGAGACGAACGGGCTGGAGTTCCTCGAAACGATCCGCGAGGACCACCCGAACCTCCCATTCATCCTCTTTACGGGCAAAGGAAGCGAGGAGATCGCCAGCGAGGCGATAACTGCCGGCGTCACCGACTATCTCAACAAGGGATCGGGTACCGACCAGTACACGGTGCTCGCGAACTGCATCGACAACGCCGTCGAGGCTCGCCGGATCGAACGGCGCTCGACCGACCAGGCACGGACCATCGAGGTGATCCGGGGTGTCACACAGGCCGTCGTGAAAGCGTCGACCCGCGCGGGGATCGAACAGGCCGTCTGTGACCGGTTGGTCGCCGCCGAGCCCTACTCCTTCGCTTGGATCGGCGAACCCGACCCGAGTACCCGGGTCGCCGATAGGAACACGAAAGCGGGGGCCGAAAGCGGCGGGGTACGAACGGGGACAGGAGAGATCGTCCCGCACGCTCACTCGGGTACTGAAGCGGGGTATCTCGACGAGATAACCATCACTACCGACGAGAGCCCGACCGGGAGTGGACCGGCCGGGCGAGCGATCCGGACGGGAACGATACAGGTCTCCCAGGACGTGCGTCGGGATACCTCGTTCGATCCCTGGCAGGATGCCATCGAGGAGCGTGGCTACCGATCGGTAGCGGCGATCCCGCTCGTCTCCGGGAGCGAAACCTATGGGCTGTTGGCGGCGTATGCCGACCGGCCCGACGCCTTCGACGAGACCGAACGGGAAGTGCTCACGGAACTCGGGGAAACGATCGGTCACGCGATCCACGCCGCCGAGACACGCGATCGACTCCAGGAACAGTATCGAGAGCTGTTCGAGCAAGCGCCGGTCATGTACGCCACGACTCGCAATCGCGGGGGCGAACCGATCATCGAGGACTGCAACGAACGGTTCTGTGCGACGCTCGGCGACCCACACGGGACGGTCGTCGGTCGGCCACTGGCGGAGTACTACAGCCCCGAGTCGACGGCCGATCTACTCGATGACGACGGGTACGAACGGGCACTCGACGGCGAGTTCATGAGCGAAGAGCGCCGATTGGTCACGGGCGATGGGGCGATCGTCGAGACGCTGATGCGGGCCGTCCCGCGGATGAGCGAGGCGGGTACCGTCGTTGGTACGATCGTGCTGTTCGTCGATATCACCGAGCGCAAGCGCGCCGAGGAGGTCCTCGAGCGGGCCGAAGCAATGGAGGCCTCGATGGACGGCATGGCCATCCTCGATCCCGATGGGCAGTACATATACGCGAACGAGGCTCATGCCGACATCTATGACTACGACAGTCCGGACGCGTTTCTCGGCGAGAGCTGGCGGCTGTGCTACGACGAGGAAGCGATCGGCGATCTCGAAGGGGAGGTACGATCGGCCCTCGACCGGCATGGCCAGTGGCGAGGGGAGACGGTCGGTCGCCGCCGTGATGGAAGCCCCTTTCCACAGGAGGTCTCGTTTACGACCCTCTCGTCGGGTGAGCTGATATACGTCGTCCGGGATATCACCGAGCGCAAGCGCGCCGAGAACGAACTTCGGGACGAACAGGCGTTCATCGACACCACGCTCGATGCGCTCGACGACGTCTTTTACGTTCTCGACGCGAGCGGGAAGTTCGTCCGATGGAACGACCGTCTAACCGACGTCACGGGGTACGCCGACGAAGAGATCGCGGGGACGCACGTCACGGCGTTCGTCGACGAAGAAGATCACGAGCGTGTCGCCGCGGTGATGAATGAGGCCTTCGAGACGGGTCAGACCTCGCTCACCGCCGCCCTCCGCACGAAGTCCGGCGAGACCATCCCCTACGAGTTCAGGGGGGTGCGCCTGACCGACGCCGACGGGGAGATCACCGGTATCTGTGGGATCGCCCGCGACATCACCGACTACGAGCGCAACAAGCGCCGCCTCGAAGCGCTCCACGAAGGGACCCGCGAGATGATGGAAGCGACGACTCACGAGGAGGTCTGTGGAATCGCCGCGCGGACCTCCAAGCACGTACTCGGGCACTCGATCACGGTAGTTCGACTACTCGATGCCGATGGTGAGACGCTCGTGCCTGTCGCCCGGACCGGCGAGACGCACGAGCGTATCGGCGAGCGCCCTGCCTACCCCGTCGGCGATACACCTGCCGGCCGTGCCTATCGGGAGAGGACGCCACGCATCTACGACGATCTAGCCGATCTCGACGGGGACGAACTCGCCGAGAACTACGACCCTGGCAACGCGCGATCGGCGATGTACGCCCCGCTCGGCGAGTACGGCGTTATCAGTATCGCCGATACGGCGGCCGATCGGTTCAATCGATCCGACGCCGCGCTCGCGAGGGTGCTGGCGTCGAACGCCGAGGCCGCACTTGACCGGATCGACCACGAGCGGGCATTGGAAGCACTCCACGAAGGGACCCGTGCGATGATGACCGCCGAGACGCCCGAGGAAGTCGGCGAGATCGCCATCGAGACGGCTCACGACGCGCTCGATCTACCCCTCACTGGACTCTGGTTGCACGACCCCGATGAGGACTGTCTCCGCCCGACTGCATTCACCGACGAGAGCCACGCGTTGTTCGAGGAGTTCCCGACCTACACAGCAGGTAACAGTCTCTCCTGGGAGGTCTTCGCGACGGGTGAACCGGCCATCTACGACGAGGTCGGCAACCAGTCAGCCACGTACGACCCGGACTCACCGATCGCAAGCGAGATTATCGTTCCACTCGGCGAATATGGGGTTCTCAATAGCGGCTCGACCGATGTTGGGGCGTTCAGCGACATCGACGTCTCGACGGCCCAAATCCTCGCGGCCAACACCGAGGCCGCGCTGGAACGCGCCGAACGCGAGGCACTACTTCGCGACCGGGATGCCCAACTCGAGCGCGAGCGTGATCGCTTCGCGCGGCTGTTCGAGAACGTTCCGGACCCCTCGGTCGTCGTCGAGATGGACGGCGACGAACCGATCACACAGTCGGTGAACCCGGCGTTCGAGGACGTCTTCGGATACACCACCACGGAGATAGTCGGCCGGTCGCTGAACGACTTTATTGTTCCGCCCGATCGAGTGGATGGGGCAAAGGAGATCGATCGGTCCGTGGTCGGTGGAAGCGATGTCGTTCGGGAGGTGTCCCGGCAGACGGCGAACGGCGAGCGGCGCGAGTTCCTGTTCCGGGACGTGGTGATCGACCGGCAAGGCGGGTACGAGGGGTTCGGTATCTACACCGACATCACTGAGCGCCACAAGGCAGAACAGTACCGCCGCCGGCTCTACGAAATCCTCGCTGACACGGAGTTGACCTCCGAGGAGCGAGTGCGAGAGATGCTCGAACTGGGCAGTGAGCGCCTCGACCTCGAAACGAGTTACCTCACGCGCATCGAGGGCGGTACCCAGCGGATCGTCGAGGCCTCCGGACCGCACGAAAAGATCCAGTCGGGCAGCGAGTGTCCGCTCCCGCGGGCGTACTGTCGGAAAGCGATCGAGACCGACAGGCCGCTGCCCCTCCAGCACGCCGCCGAGGCCGGCTGGAAGGACGATCCGGCCTACGAAGAGTTCGGTTTCGAAGCGTACGTCGGCTCGAAGCTCGCGATCGACGGCGCGCTGTACGGGACGGTCTCCTTCGCCGATCGAACGCCCCGTGAGCGGAATTTCTCGGCCGTCGAGCTGGCCTTCGTCGATCTCGTTACCCGCGCCATTGGGAGCGAACTCGAACGTCGCCAACACGAACGCGACCTCGAAGAACAGAAGCATAAGGTCGAGGCCCTTCACAGGGTCGCGACGAATCTCGTATCCTGCCAAAGCGAGACAGAGGTCTACGAGCTAACGGTTGACGCTGCCGAGCGCATCCTCGACCTCTACCTATGTTACGTCGGGGTGGTCGAAGGCGACTCGATCGTTCCCAAGGCGCGGTCGTCCCGCGCCGGTCCGGAGCACGCGCGGACGATGGCCACGGACGAGGGATTAGCTGGGAAAACCCTCCAGACTGGGACCTCGTGCTTGATCGAAGACGTCGCACAGGCGAACGAAGCTGAGCCGGGTCAGGAGAGCTACCGCTCGGCGATTAGCAGCCCGATCGGGGACATCGGCGTGTTCCAAGCAGTCTCGAAGGAACGAGGCAAGTTCGACGAGGCCGACCTCGAACTGGTTGAAACCCTTCTCGCCCACGTCGCCGCAACGATCGAACGTGTCAGGCATGAAAACCCCCTCGAGCGCCAGCAACGGGAACTCGAACGGCAGAACGAGCGCTTAGAGGAGTTCGCGAGCGTTCTCAGCCACGATCTGCGAAACCCTCTCGGCGTCGCACAGGGCAATCTCGAACTCGTCTCCGAGGAGGACGACGAGCAGTTCCTGAGGAAGGTTCGAGACGCCCACGATCGGATGGAACGGATCATCGAGGACGTGCTGGCCTTAACCCGCCAGGGGCGATCGATCGGCGAGAAGAGTACTATAGATCTCGCGGCTACTGCCGAACGGGCCTGGGGGAACGTCGAGACGAGGGCCGGAGAGCTATCGATCGGGGACGACCGGGACCGGGATCTCGGCACGATCGAGGCCGACGGGGGCCGCCTCGAAGCGCTCTTCGAGAACCTCTTTCGGAACGCGATCGAGCACGGTGGCGAGGACGTGGTGGTTCGGATCGGCCGGTCGGACAAGGGGTTTTCCATCGCGGACGACGGCCCTGGAATCCCCGTTGAGGAGCGCGACCAGGTACTCGAACACGGTCACACGACGGGCGAGTCGGGCACTGGCTTCGGCCTGTCGATCGTAGAGACGATCGCCGACGCTCACGACTGGGAGATAGCGGTCGCCGAGAGCGAGACCGGCGGAGCACGCTTCGAGATCCGGACCTGAACCCTCGAGGCCTGGACCCTGGTCGCCGGTCCAGTCGCCGATGGCCCGCGAGCGCCCGATCGATACGGTTTTTCGACGGGTTCACACACCCTCATCACACACTCACGTCCATGACCGACGACCGAAGTTCGCTCGAAGCCGTCTCGCCGCTCGACGGGCGCTACGCTCGGTACACCGGCGCGCTCGTTTCCTACGTGAGCGAGGCCGCACTCGTTCGTGCCCGCGCCCGCGTCGAAGTCGAGTATCTGCTCGCACTAGCCGACTGCGAGTCCCTCTCGCTCGAACTCGCGGCCGGGGAGCGCGAGTCACTGCAGGGGATCTACGAGGACTTCTCGGTCGCCGACGCTCGCCGAATCAAACGCATTGAGACCGGGGGCACCGACGGTCGGGCGGCGACGAACCACGACGTGAAGGCCATCGAGTACTTCCTGCGTGACGCGATCGAAGATTCCGAGATCGCGCCCTGGATCCATTTCGGGCTCACGAGCGAGGACGTCAACAACCTCGCCTATCGCCTGCTCGTGAAGGAGGGGGTTCGAGAGGTCCTGCTGCCCGAACTCGACGCTATTCGCGAGCGCCTCGCCGAGTTGGCTCGCGAGAACCACGACCTGTCGATGCTCGCACGTACACACGGCCAGCCCGCGACGCCGACGACTTTCGGCAAGGAGATGGCGGTCTACGGTACTCGTCTCGACGACGCGATCGACCGGATCGAGGAAAGCACCGAAGAGCTCGGCGGCAAGCTCGCGGGGGCCTCGGGGACCTATGCTGCCCACAGCGTCGCCGCCCCCGAGATCGACTGGCGGGCCTTCTCTCGCGAGTTCGTCGAAGGACTCGGCCTTCGTCACCTCCCGCTCACCACGCAGGTCAACCCCTGTGACGATCTCGCCGATCTCTTCGCCGCGTTGCGCGGGGCGAACGCGATACTGCTAGATCTCGATCGCGACGCGTGGCTCTACGTCAGCCAGGGCTACCTTCTCCAGAGCGGAAGCGAAGGTGAGACCGGGAGTTCGACGATGCCCCACAAGGTAAACCCCATCGACTTCGAGAACAGCGAGGGCAACCTCGAAAAGGCGAGTTCTGATCTCGCCTTTCTCGCCGAGACGCTCACGACCTCCCGGCTCCAGCGCGACCTCTCGGATTCGACGGTGAAACGAACTATTGGTACTACCCTCGCCCACTGTCTCGTCGGCTATCGAAAGCTCGGCACCGGGCTCACGAAGATCGAACCCGACGCCGAGCGGATGGCAGCGGACTTAGAGGCCCATCCGGAAGTGCTCGGCGAGGCGATCCAGACCGTGTTGCGCCGGGCGGGTCACACCGACGCCTACGAACGACTCAAAGATCACACCCGCGGGCAGCGCGTCACCCGCGAGACCCTTTCGTCGATTCTCGACGATCCCGATCTCGAGCTCGACGAGGAGACTCGCGAGCGGCTGGGAGAGCTGACGCCGGCCGAGTACACCGGGCTCGCAAGCGAACTCGTCGACGATCTCAACGATCTCGACGACCTCGATCGCACCGACTGATCACTGCTCGACGCGCGTCACGTCGGCTAACGTCTCGCGTTGGCGGACGACACGTGCCTCGCCACCCTCGAGAGCGACTTCGGCGGGACGGGGCTGGGAGTGGAACTGGCTGGCGAGTTCGTAACCATACGCCCCGGCGTTCCCGATCGCGAGGATCTCCTTGCGCTCGGGGCGGGCGATCGGCCGGTCGGTCGCGAAGACGTCTGCGCTCGTACACATCGGTCCGCCGACCGATACGGCCTCGCGCTCGCGATCGGGCGCGCTGATGTTCCGGATCGGGTGATAGGAGTCGAACATCGCCGGCCGGATCAAGGTCCCTAAGCTAGCGTCGACGCCGATGACGGTCGTCTCCGGGGCTTCCTTTCGCGTGTTGACTCCGGTGAGCACGAGGCCGGCGTCGGCGACGACGTAGCGACCGGGTTCGAGCCGGAGTTGGGCGTCGACGTCGCTCAGTGCTTCTCGGACGCGCTCGCTCACTTCCTCTAAATCGAGGGGCTCTTCGTCAGGTCTGTAGGGAACGCCGTAGCCACCGCCGACGTCGACGAACTCGAGCGACCCTCCCGAAGCGACTCGCGTTGCCATCTCCCCGACGCGCGAGATCGCCCGGCAGTGATCCTCCAGGTCGTCGTTCAGGACGCCGCTACCGACGTGGGCGTGGAGGCCGACGAGATCGAAGGCCTCGCGAGCGCGCTCGGCGACCGCGGGAACCCCCTTGTAGGGAATCCCGAACTTCGCGTCCGCGCCGGTCGCGACCTTCTCGTGGTGACCGGTGCCGATCCCGGGGTTGATACGGATCGGGAGCCGGCCGTCGTAGCCACGCTCGGCGAGTCGGTCGAGGGTATCTGTTGCCCCGGCGGTGATCGTCAGTCCCGGGTACTCGGCGGCGAGCGAAACCGCATAGTCGAGGTCCCGATCCGGGGGGTTGACCGCCGTGTACTGTAGCTCGTCGGGATCGGCCCCGGCGTCGATCGCCCTGTCTAACTCCCCCCAGGCAGCACACTCGATCGGTGCGCCGGCATCTACCAGCGTCGAGAGCACCGCCCGCCCGGTATGAGCTTTCGCCGCGTACATGACCGTCGCCTCGGGGAAGGCGGCGGCGAAGCGGGCGTAGTTCTCGCGCACGCGATCGAGGTCGATCACGTAGAGGGGCGTGTCGTACTCGGCGGCGAGAGCCTCCAATCGACCGGCCGACCAGTCGTCGAGCCGGCGAACCGGCGGGCTCTCGGCGTCCTTACCCTCGTCCGCTGCCGGTCCATCGTCCGCCGTTTGCGATCGGGTCACTCCCGGAGCGCCTCCTCGCGCGCGCTGGCTTCGAGGGTGCGTTCCTCGAGGTCGGTCGCGACGACGGCGGGCTTGTACGCACCACCGTCGAACAGATCGTGTTCGCCGATATCGGACTCGACGAAGCGGGTAAACGCCCGGCGTTCGGGCGGGAGCGAGCCATACAGGATCTCCTCTTCGACGAGATCGTAGATCGGGATCCGTGGGGTGAGCAAGGTGTTCTCGCCGACGACCGACTCACGACCGACGACGAACCCGCTCGTCACCCGACACCCCGCCCCGAGCGAGACTCCCTCTTCGATCACGACCGGGGCCTGCTCGACAGGTTCGAGTACCCCTCCTACCAAGGTATTCGCGCCGAGTTTTACGCTCTTACCCACCTGTGCACAGGAGCCGACGGTATCGGCCGAATCGACCAGGGTGCCGTCGCCGACGTGTGCACCGATATTGACGAAACTCGGGCTCATCATGATGGCGTCCGATCCGATGTGAGCGCCTCGGCGAACCACCGTGCCGTCGGGGGTATTGCGAGTGCCGCGCTCGCCCAGCCGCTCGGTCTCGCCCAAGGGTAACACGTCGTGGTAGGTGACCCCGCCGTGCTCGCGCGCTTTCGTCTCCCGGAGGCTGAAATTGAGGAGGACGCCGCGTTTGACCCACTCGTTTGCTTCCCAGCTTCCCGCTCGCTTCTCGGCGGCACGGACGTCGCCGGCTTCGAGCGCGTCGAGAAAGCGATCGAGCGTGTCTCGCTCCTCGCTACCGACGTCGCTCGCGGTCAGTCCTTCCTGCGAGCGCTGCCAAAGCGTCTCGATTGCGGCTTCGAGGTCCGATTCGCCCGCACTCCCTGAACTCATGCGAGCACCTCTCCGAACTCGTAGCGACCGGGCTCACGGCTGGCGAGCCATCGCGCGGCGTCGAGCGCGCCGGCAGCGAAGACCGCACGGCTCTCGGCACGATGGGTGAGGGAGAGTACTTCGTCGTTGCCCGCGAGCAGTACCTCGTGTTCGCCCCGGACATCGCCCGCCCGCCGGACGTGGACGCCGATCTCGCCCCCCTCGCGAGGCTGGGCACCCTCCCGGCCGTAGGTTCGTTCGTTCATGCCTCTCTTCGCATCGGTACCCGTTTGATTCTCACGACTCGCCTCGATCCGATCGAGAAGCGTGTTCGCGGTGCCGCTCGGAGCGTCGCGTTTCCGGTTGTGGTGGGTTTCGGTGAGTTCGACATCGTAGCCCGGCAGCGCTCCCAGGACGTCCTCTAGGGCTCCCGAGAGCGCTTCGATCCCCCGCGAGAAGTTAGTCGCGTGGAGCAGGGGGGTTTTCTTACCAGCCTCGCGAAGCCGTTCTAACTGGGCGTCGTCGAATCCGGTTGTACCGGAGACGAACGCGACACCACTGTTAGCACACGTCTCCGCGTACTCGATCGCCGAGTCCGGACCCGTGAAATCGACCAGGACGTCCGGGCTGCGCTCGTCGAGCAGCCTCGAGAGGTCGGCCGCGGGGTCGACTGGTTCCGGGAAGTCATCGGAGCCCTCGGGGTCCGGATCACGGTTGACCCTGAGCACGACCGAGAGTTCCTCGCGGTCGCTCGCGGCGTCGAGTACCGCTCGACCCATCTGCCCCGTCGCGCCGGTCACCGCGAGCCGAAGGGTATCGTTCTCGGCCGCCCTGGTCGTCGGTGTGGATGTACCGTCGCTCATCGTTCGGGGGCGGGTTCGGTCGTTTCGGGGGTCCCTTCGTCCGTTCCGTGGCCGGCGTCGGTTTCGGCATCCCCGGAATCGTCGAGATCCGCGAGGATCGCTTCGAGGGCCTCCCGACGATCCGCCGAAAGGCGGCTTAACGGCGAGCGCATCCTGGCCGGAGCGAGCCCTCGAAGGTGCAACGCTTCCTTGACCGGGATCGGGTTGGTCTCCCAGAATAGTGCGCGCATCAGCGGGCCGAGTTCGCAATGGAGCGCGCGGGCCCGGTCGAACTCCCCTTCCAGTGCCGCCTCGACCATCGCGACCGTCCGCTCGGGTTCGACGTTCGCGACGACGCTGATAGTTCCTCTCGCACCGAGCGAGAGCGACGGCAAGGTGAGTGCGTCCTCGCCCGACAGGACATCGAATTCTTCTGTCTGGGTGCGCTCGACGATCTCGCCGACGCGACCCAGATCGCCGCTCGCGGCCTTGTAGCCCCGAACGTTCTCGTGGCTCGCGAGATCGACGACCGAATCGACGGCGATACTGCGACCGGTGCGACCGGGCACGTTGTAGACGATCTGGGGCAGATCGACGGCGTCGGCGATCGCCTCGAAGTGGGCCTCCATGCCGGCCGGCTCGGGCTTGTTATAGTACGGCGAGATGAGTAAGAGCGAGTCGGCACCGGCGTCGGCCGAGCGGCCGGCGAGTTCGATCGCTTCGCGGGTCGAGTTCGAGCCGGTTCCGGCGATCACGGGAATCGAGACGGCATCGACGACCGTCTCGACGACGTGGACGTGTTCGTCGTGAGTCAACGTCGCGCTCTCGCCGGTCGTGCCCACCGGAACGAGGCCGCTGACGCCCGCCTCTTCCAGGCGCTGGGCGTTCTCGCGGAGACAGTCGACGTCGATGCGGTCGTCCTCCCGGAAGGGAGTGGTGATCGCGGGATAGACCCCGCGGAAGTCGGTGTGTCGTGTCATGTGCGGTTGTGGTTGGAATCGGGTTCGTGGTTAGCGTCGGCGGTCGTGGTCCGTCAGCCGTCCGGTCAGTCATCGGTGGTGGCCGCCGTCGGCGGCCGGCAGTCGATCGTCGCGCGTTCGGTAGGTAGTCGTCGGTTCGGGTTCGTCGCGCGGTCACGTGATCAAATACCATCGCGAGCGGACATCGGCAATCGATATCGATCCGATCGAAGGCGGCCCGCGACGGGGGCGCTACGCCCGCCGGGAGCCAAAAGATCAGCTCCGTTTCTTACTCGTTAGCGCGCAGACCCACAGGGGACCGTAGCCTACTCCGCGATGACTACAGGTTGCTGTCGGTCGCATACCTCCCTGCGAGGTCGCCGGTGGTTTATCTCTTGTGTCGCGTGCGATACCTGCCGGGCACGACAGCCGATCGGGGGGTCGACACCGACTACCCGGCGACGGTGCCAACGGGGACGGTACCTGCGGGTCGAAGCTCGAGTCGAACCGGTACGAACCGAGATGCCGGCAGGCAAACGGATCGAAGTGATAAGTCATTTCACGGCGAGTGCGCCACTACCGGCATGGATGCGGTCCACTCAAGTCAGCGCGTCGCCGTTCTCGCCGACGCGCAGAACCTCTATCACTCCGCACAGAGCGTCTACTCGCAGAAGATCGACTACGATTCACTGCTCGACGGCGCGGTTTCCGATCGCCGGCTCACCCGAGCGATCGCCTACGTCATTCGCGCCGATTCGCCCGATGAGGAGCGCTTCTTCCACGCACTCAGTGGCATCGGCTTCGAGACGAAGATAAAGGACATCAAGACCTTCGGCGACGGTTCGAAGAAGGCCGACTGGGACGTCGGGATGAGCCTCGATGCGGTCTCGCTGGCACCCCACGTCGATACGGTCGTTTTGTGTACTGGTGACGGCGATTTCGCCCGGCTGTGTACCCACCTGCGCCACGCGGGCGTCCGCGTGGAGGCGATGGCCTTTCGGGAGTCCGCCGCCGAGGAACTCGAAGCAAGCGTCGACGGGTTTACCGATCTCAGCGAGGACTCGGACCGATTCCTCCTGTGAGGCGAGCGACTCGCTGTGCCCTCTGGGTTATCGGCGGCTCGTCAGCGAACGCTCGAGATAGCACCTCACACGAGGAGAGAACGCGAAGAGAGCGATCCGAGAAACAAGAGGCGATACGCCCGAGTCGCGACGGCCATGATCGTCGCTTCGACGATTAGACCGGGCGGCCGGTCCCGTCGGTGCCGATCAGTAGCGCACCGGCAGCCATCCCGACCGCCGCGAGCGACCCGAGAAGGAGGGGTAGTGCGGAGAACTGGATGATCGCGAAGATCAGCGCCGAACTCACTGCTAGTACCAGAGCGCCGATAGCCGTTCGGTTCCCACTGAGGTCCATACTGGGAACACGTCAGGCTCGGTAATAAAGCCCCCTAAACCGTCTTCGTGAGGACGATCGACCGTGAGAGATCACGGCTCCTCGAAGTGGGTTTGGCGGGCTTCCGCCAGTGGACGGGGGGAGTTCCGTTCGCTGTCGTCCGGCGAGAGCCGGGCAGTGGGCTTTTGACGTCGGTTATCGAAGATCGATCATGGCCGCCACGGGCAGCGAGGAGTTGCGAACGGTCGCGAACTACCAGTTCGGTGCCGGGGCCGGGACGGCGTTGTTCCCACCAGGCGAAGAGCGAACGACCAGGCGCTCGACGAGCGGACGCCCCCAGCAGGTGCTCGCGAGCGAGGGTCGGATCGTTTCCTACGGCGTCGACGGGCGGTTTACCCTGGGGCTAATTGGTGGGGAGCGCCTCGCCCGAGCGTTCCCGGCACCCCGGTGTCGGGTGAGCGTCGGTGCGGAGAGCGTCCCGTTCGTCGCTGATGGGAAGAACGCCTTCTGTAAGTTCGTCCGCGAGGCCGACCCGAAGATCCGGCCTGGCGACGAAGTGCTCGTCGTCCTGGTGGAGGACACCGAAGAGTGGACGGGAGAAAACGGCGAGAAAGGCAACGAAGAGGGGCCCGCGAGCGAAGCGGCAACGGTCGAACCCGGAACGGTGGTAGCAGTCGGCCGGGCCGAACTCGGTGCGGAGGCCATGCATGATTTCGAGACCGGGATGGCGGTAAAGGTACGAACGGGCATCGGGGCACTCGAGTAGAGAAAGGCCGGCCCGTATTCGAGCGGTTCGGTCGAAGGACGGAAGAAACCCGAAGGACCAAACCGTCGGCTCCCTTCCGGGGAGCTATGTTCGGAGGAGGCGGCGGGCTCGACCCGCGCAAAATGCAACAGATGATGGAACAGATGGGGATCGACGTCACCGAGATCGACGCCGAGGAGATCGTTATCCGTACTTCCGAGGAGGAGTTGGTCTTCGAGGAGGCCGACGTCCAGCGCATGGACGCCCAGGGCCAGGCGACCTACCAGATCGTCGGCGAACCAGAAACGCGCCCGCGCGGCGCAGGAAGCGCCAGTGAAGAAGGCGAGCCGATCGATGTCGACGCCGGTACTGGTACTGGCGACGAGGCCGGAAGCGAGGCAGGGAGCGGGGCGGCCGACATCCCCGATACGGACGTCGAGATCGTCGCCGGGCGGACGGGCGCAAGCGAGGAGGACGCCCGCGAGGCGCTCGTGGAGGCCGACGGCGATCTGGCTGCAGCCGTCGAGCGACTGGAGTGATCCTGCTCGTTCGCGAGGATCGCGAGTACCTACGCGAACCGGGCGAGACCTTAGAGACCGACCTGGGAGTGCTCGAGATACCCGAGGACCCGGCTCCCGGCGAGACGCTGGAGACGCACCTGGGAACCGAGTTCACCGTCCGCGAGCTACGAGGACCCGATTTCGTCCGTCACTTCGAGCGAAGCGGTGCGCCGATGCTGCCCCGCGACATCGGCCTCGTGATCGGCCATACTGGTGTCGGGGCCGGCGACCGGGTACTCGATGCCGGCACCGGAACCGGCGTCCTCGCGGCCTACCTCGGCCGGCTCGGAGCCGAGGTCCTGACCTACGAGCAGGACAGCGAGGCGGCCGCCATCGCCCGCGAGAACATGGCGCTGGCGGAGGTCGAGGATACTGTCGACGTTCGGGAGAACAACGTTCTCGAGGCCACCGAGGAGCAGCCAGCGGGGACCGGCGGTGTCGAGACCGACGCCAGTGATCCGAATCGAAGGAGCGGCGGGCCGATTGCCGATGACAGTGGCACGGACAATAACGGGAGCGAAGACGGTAGCGCCGAGGGGCGAGAAACGCCGGGCGACGACGCTGCGGAGAGCGGGGGCAACGAGACGTTCGATCTCCTAACCCTCGATACGGCCGACGCACCGGCGGCGATCGAGCGAGCGCCCGAGCTACTGGTTCCAGGGGGCTTCTGTGCGGTCTATAGCCCGTTCGTCGAGAGTACTCGAGAGGTAGTCGAGACGGCGCGGGCGGCCGGCCTCGCCGTCGATACCTACGAGACGATCCAGCGCGAACTCGATATCGACGAGCGCGGGACCCGACCCACCACCGCGGGCGTCGGCCACACGGGCTTTCTTGCCATCTGTCGGTTCGAGTAGTCTCGGAGTGGGTTCCCAGCCCGGACCGACGGTCTCGCTAGTAGGACTACACTGTCGCGTCCCGGGTTCGATCGCCGACGCGGAGCTCCGAGTTCTCTTCGGGAGGGTCGCTCGAGACCGTCAGGCGTCTGCCGGGTATGGTAAGCCTTGTCAGTCAGGCAGGGAGGATATGTTCCTCCCTAGTGTAGATCGCCTATGATCACGGACGATCGGCTTCGCGAATACGTCGAGTACGTTACCGATGGCGGGGACCCATCCGGTTCTGGCCACCCTTTAGAGGACAGTGAGGAGGAACTTTGGGTGAGCTGGCGAACCGACGAGCGGGGAAACACCCACCTCGAGATCCGCGCCGCCGAGAAGCGACAGGGCTACTTCGTGAACGGCAAACGCACCGACCCCTCCTGGGAAGGGGGTGTCGATGGCCCCGATGTCGCCGAGTGGCAAGGCGTCCGCGAGCTGTGAGTCCCCTTCTCGAGTCCTCCTCTCCTCGAAAGCGAGAACCTTCACCCACCCCGGCGCTGTCCCAATGAGAAGCGAACAACTCCGGTCCCGGAATCCGACTCGGTTCGATGGACCCGGGAACGAGCAGGCGACACGGATCGAGAGACGATGCCCGTCAACCACTGTCCGAACTGTGATCACGAATGGGCTCACGCCCACCGAGTGACCGACCTCCGATGCCCCGCGTGTGGGAGCGACGTTGCCGTCGGTGCGAAGCGCCGATAGCCCGCGATCCCCACGCGCGAGCGGAGCGAGTATATCGCTATCGTCGCCGAGGCACTCGGTGACCCCGCGCCGGCACAGGGTTCTCCGTAGTGTCTTCTATGAGGTCCCTCGGGTTACCTACCCTAGGGGCCACACAACCAGGTTCGGGGTTCGTCGGGTGTACTTCCGTGCTTCAGCAACTCCTTCTTCGACTTCGCCTCCGGACTATCGATACGCACTCGAGGACGATACACACTCGTCGGAGGTGAGCCGGGAACGGTCGGCCGGCCAGCGGGTAGTGGCTACCGCCTCGGTCGTCCGTAGTTATAAGGCCATCTCGGTGGTAGTTCCGTTCATAGCATGAGCGACGCACGACCGGACGAGCGAGCCGAGGAGTCGACGACCTGGCCCGAACTCGCGATCGGCCTGTACGATCGACTGACCGGCCGCGGCGCGGAGATCGGCGGGTCGACGGCACGATCCGCATCACGACTCGCGAGCCGTGAACAGGGCTCGAGTGCCGACTGACTCGCCTACACTCGCTACAGTCGGACAGAAGCCTCCCCGCTCTCGCTCGCCGAACGGGAACTCACGGCGGCCGCGGAGACGTTCGGAGTGGTACGGATGAGCGTCGCGGCCCTTCTCGAAGCGATGGCCGCGGCCGACCTCACCTCGCTGGACGTCGAGGCCGATCTCACGCTCCGAGTCGACGGCGAGACGGTGCGGGTGCGATCCCGAACTGACAAACCGCTCGTCGATCTCCCTTCGACTGACCTCGCGCTCGCGCTCGCCCGCCGGGGTGGCCAGTACCTCCCCGAAGTCGCGAGCGTGCTCGCCGCCGCCGATCTCACGGTCGGGATCGCCATCGATGGCACCGGCGTCGCGATTCTCGGGGCCGAGGCCGAACCGGGGGTGCTCGCGAGACGGATCGGCCCACACGTCGAGATTCGAGACGGGAAACTCGCGAGGGCACTGCTCGATGCAGTTCTCGATCAGTGAGCGGGAAGATGTGAGTAATCTCGGGAACGAGCCCGAGGATCGATCAGCGAACCGCTCGGACGAGCGCCAGTAGTTCCTCGCGGTAGGTCTCCCGCCCGGAGTCGAGGCGCTCGTCGGCGACGTCGAGGACGTCCGCGAGCGAGCGTTCGGGGTAGGCCCCGCCGGCGAGGCGAAAGGCGTTCTCGTAGGTCCATATCGCAAGCCAGCCGGTCACCGGGATAATCCGTCGATCGCCACTGCCCGTCCCGCTTCTCTCGCCCGTCGAGTCCCCGCCGGCGGGATCGAGGCGGTAGCTCGCGTCGTATTTCATAAGCGAGGCCCGATCGCCGGTCTCGGTGCGCATCCGCTGGTTGCGACCGCGCGATACGTCCTCGAAACCCCGATCGGCGAGATCGGCGGCGAACTCCCGTTTGGCTTCGCTCGAGACCGTGCTGTAGACCATCGCCGGCCCGATTCCCGGCGCAAGGGAGGGCCTGAACGCCAGTCGTGTGGCGAAGAAGAAACGCCACGGTCGATCGATCCCTACCCGGTCGCGAACCGCTTCGCGTAGTTCGGCGTCCTCGTAGAGGCGGGTGTGGGCAACGACGCGCATCGTCGGCAGCTCGAAGCGCGTTTCGCTCGTCTCCTCGGCGAGCGCCCAGCCAC